>JAGQTV010000101.1 GCA_020438845.1 Mycobacterium sp.
CGGCTGCACCGCACCGGGCTACCTCTGCGAAGTCCACCACGTCGAAGAATGGGCCGACGGCGGCCACACCAACATCGACACCCTCACCTTCGCCTGCGGCCAACACCACAAACTCCTCAAACCCGGCAGCTGGCGAACCCGCAAACACAACAACGGCACCACCGAATGGCTCCCCCCACCACACAGCCCCCTTCATGGCGGCACCAACACCTACCACCACCCCGAACGACTACTCGAGGGCTTCGGCGAAGGTGACGCCAGGGGAAGCAGCGCCGCCTAGCTCAGGGCCGCCTAGATCACACTCCGGATAAGTGCATTAAGCGGAATATTGCAGCGATTTCGCAAATCAACGGCAGGCTGACGGATTGCGTCGATTTCGCCTTTAATTACCGGATTCGCTGCCAGGTAATTGCCAGTTTGGTTAAACGCCTCCTGCTTCGGCAGTCCCTGGATGCCGGTGAAGAAGTTGTTGACATCTGGATGGGTGAACAGATAACCCGCCATCGATCCGGCGACACCGGTCTCGACGCTGGCGACGTCGGCGGCGCTGCATCCCGGAGGAACGTCGGCAGCCGCCGTCGCTGCAAAGCCGAAAATCGAGGCTCCGGCACCGAGGACGGCCGCGGCCGCGCTAAAACGTAGTACGGAAAACATGGGGCTCCCTGCTCTCGACGGTATTACCGGTAGATTTGTAGTTAGCTCTTTCAGATAGCTTAGGACACGACGGATCGCACGCAACTGGGTACGCTCTGTCCGTCTGGAACCTGTGTTACCGGAAGCTTGTGCCACTGGAACGCTGTACCACCCGAATGTAAAAGGACACGCGCTAATGCAACGGAAACGAAATTCTCTGGTTCTCCTCGTCGCCGGAGCGGGAGTTGCTGCCGCTCTCGGCGCAGCGCCGTTGGCGGCTGCCCAGCCGCAGGATCCGCAGCTGCCTTCCTGTGAGGAAACCGGCGGTAGCTCAGTCCTGGGTGGACAGACCACCGACTGCGCCAGCCCCGGCAACATCCAGATCGATGCGACTCCGGAGTTCATCCCCGGCGACGATTACGGCGGTTTCTACGGCTTCCCCGGCTACTTCTGAGCCGCCACAGAAAATGCCCGGTAAGGAGCTTGATCCTCAGCGAGCACGCGCCGCCCGCGATGTCGTCCGGCAGCATCCCGGGATGGTGCTCTTCGTAGCGTCACCGGTGCTTATCGCGACGGCGGCGGTCTGGTACTTCGTCGGAGCGGGGTGGGCGATCATCCTGTTGATCGCCGCAGCGATAATCGCCGGCCGGGCTGTCCTCTCCAAGCGTTGAGGGCTCCGGCGCGACTCGGACCCGGAGCAACCCGACCTGCTCTTTGATCCCTTTCAGCCGCCGGCCGCCGATCGTAGACCACACGAAATGACCGCTGCCCCCGACTATTTCGCGCACGGACTCGGCAGCCACCACCGAGCCGGGTAATGCTACCGAGGTTATCCGGCTGGCCAGGTTAACCGGGCTTCCGAACCAGTCCCCGGAGCGGCTCACAGCCGCGCCGTAGGCCACCCCCGCCCGCAATTGCGGCAGCAGAGCGTCGGTTTCGGCGGTGTCCACCAACGCTATGACTGCATCGAGCAGCGCCGAGGTATCGGTGGACACCAGCATCACCGCGTCGCCGATCGATTTGATGAACCGGACCGGCGGCTCAGCGACGTCATGGGCGTACTCCGACAGGCGGTTGGCCAATTGCTCGAGTTCCTCCGGTGAAACCAGTTCGCCCAACGGCGTGAAGCCCACCAGATCCGCGAACGCCACGGCGATCTGACGGGCTCCTGGCATCGGTTGCCCGCTGGCTAGCTCAGCTGCGGTTACCGCCTCGGTCTCGATACCGTGCCGAAGCTCGAGCTTCAACAGGTGCTCGACCATCGGGCCCACCAAGGGCGCGACCGCGGATGCAAACGCCTGGTTCTCCTGGGCAAGCTCTATTTCGGCCATACCTGGACGTTTGACGGCCATGGAAAACGCAGTCCCACGCATCGCTCCCGCCGCACCGGACAGTCCGTCGGCCAGTACCCGGACCACACGGAGAAGCTGGTCGACATCAATCCCGGCATCGATGAACCGCATCACATGCAGAGCAAGGTCACCGTCGGAGCGCATGTAGGACGTTGCGTCGACGTCCGCAGCGGTAGGCAGCCCCGCCGCCCGCATGAAACGGACGACCAGGTCGACGTCCAGCCCGGAACGTTCGCTGATCTGCCTAGCCGACTCGAAAACGCCGTCATGGCCCATGCTGCGTTGAGCCGGAAGCGTCCACGGGGAGAACGACCCGCGAATCTCCTCGACCGTGATGCCCTGTTCCAGCAGGTAAGGAATCAACTCGGCCCGTTCGGCCCGGGCCGATCCGGTCAACCCGTTCAGCAGACCGCTGGCTTCGATGTCATCCATGGACATCCCTGTCATCGCACTAGGACGTCATCGCACTACGACACCGGGGGGCGTACCCGCGCCCAGGGGCGAGCGGCCTCGATCTGGCTGCTCAACGCCAGCAGCGTCGCCTCATCGGAGGGTCGCCCCACGAGTTGCACTGATACTGGAAGCGATTCACCGTCGAGGAACCAGGGCACAACGGCGGCGGGCTGACCGGTCGCATTGAAGATCACGTTGAACGGCACCCGGGAGGAGACCAACGCGAGGGTACTCACTCCCCCACGGTGCTGATACTGCCCGATCCGTGACGGGCCGGTCGCGGTTCCCGGGGTGATCAGCACGTCGACGTGATCGAAAATCGACTGCACCCTGGCGGCCAATGCCGGTTCGGCGGCACGGACCTTTTCGATCTGACGCGGCGAGATCAGTCCCCCGATGCGGGCGATCGTGCGGGTACGCGGCTCCAGCCGATCCGGGTAATGCAAGGTCTGCACCTGCTGGTAGACGCCGTGCCACATCCGCGGCAGGACGTGGCCGTACATCGCCCAGGCCGGGTAGTCGGGATCCCGCCAGAACACCTCGTGGCCCAAGTCCCGCAGCACCTTCTCGACTCCGTCCAGTGCACGCTGCTGGGCGCGTCCGACCCTGCCGACCATCGTGGGGGGAAGCTTGGCGCTCAACGCAATCCGCAGCCGACCCGGATTACGCCCGGCAGCACGGACGAAACCGCCACGGGGCGGCTGGTGAGTGGCGGTCACGTCCAGGAACAGTGCGGCGTCCTCGACCGTGCGGGCCATCGGCCCGTTGACGCTCAAACCGCACCACGGGTCCTCAACCGGACTGATGGGAACGCGATCGCGTTGCGGCTTGAGTCCGTAAAGCCCGCACCATGTCGACGGGATACGAATCGACCCGGCGCCGTCGGAGCCCAGTGCGATTGGCGCCAGGCCTGCGGCCACCGCGGCGCCGCTCCCGCCGCTGCTGCCTCCCGGCGTGTAGGCCAGGTCCCATGGGTTGTGCGTGGCGCCGAACGACACCGTTTCGGTAAACGGCCACAGCATCATCTCCGGAACCGCGGTCTTGCCGAGGATCACCGCACCGGCCGCGCGCAGCCTGCTCACCACCTCGGAATCGGCGGTGGCTTCCAGGTCATAAGCGGTACTGCCATAGCAGGTGAACTCGCCTGCGACGTCGGAGTCGTCCTTAATCGCCACCGGGACTCCGAGCAGGGGCAAACGCTCTCCGGAGTCAAGCAACTGCTGTGCGGCGGCCGCCTCGCGCCGCGCGCTGTTCGTGAGCACGACCCGGTAGGCGCGCAGTTCCCGGTCGACCCGCGCGATGCGATCCAGATATAACTCGAGCAGCGCAGGAGCCGTGATAGCCCCGGCCGCGAGCATTCGGGCCTGTTCGGCGGCCCCTGCGAAGGCGATGTCTGTAGCGTCCACTCAGCGCAGCGTAACCGCCAAACCCGCTGCGCCAACCCGCTACGGTGAACCAATGGCATGTGTCTTCTGCGAGATCGTCGCCGGGGCAGCCCCGGCGGTGCGTGTCTACGAGGATGACGACTACCTCGGCCTTCTGGACATCCGCCCGTTCACCCGCGGCCACACTCTGGTGATTCCCAAGGAGCACACCGTCGACCTCACCGATACACCTGCACCCAAGCTGGCCGGCCTGCTCACCATCGGCCAGCGGATCGCCCATGCGGCCCGAGCGTCGGGGCTTGGCGCCACTGGTACCAACATCGCCATCAATGACGGCAAAGCCGCCTTCCAGACCGTGTTCCACATCCACCTGCACGTAATTCCGCGCCGCGACGGCGACAAGGTGTCCTTTGTCAAAGGCATGCTGGTACGACGCGACCCCGATCGGGAGGCCACTGGCCAGATATTGCGCGAAGCCCTGGCGGCGCTGCCATGAGCGGGCACCGATCCCTGAACGACCTCGCAGTAACCGCATTCGTTCGCGTCCACGACCGCATCTATCAGGGAAGCCGCGGCTGGATCGGACACCGGATTCCCTGCGCGCCCAACAGCTTGCTGCTGCACACCGTCGGCGCAAAGACCGCCCTTCCGCGGACCAGCAGCCTTTCCTATGCTCGCGACGGCTCCGACAAGGACGCCGACTATTTGGTGGTGGCCTCCAACGGCGGCGACCCCCGCGCACCCGGTTGGTACCACAACCTGAAGGCCAACCCGCATGTCGACATCAACGTCGGACGGCGCAGACTGGCCGTCACCGCGGTGCCGGTCCTGCCGAACGACCCGGACTATGACCGGCTGTGGCGAATCGTGAACTCCAACAACGGGAACCGCTATACCGCATACCAGGCCAAGACCCGCAGGCCTATACCGGTAGTCCGGCTCGTCTCGCAGCATCGGTGAACACCTCGTCGAGCATCTCCGGCGTCAACCGCCCGGTGAACATGTTCTGCTGACTCGGGTGGTAGCAACCGAGCAGCGTGCGGCCTGACATCTCGGCGACGACCCCGTGGCCGAACTTCGGCCTCAGGGTAGATGATTGGCGACCCGACTCACCCAACAGCCGCAAGGCGGCACGCCACGCGAAGCCTCCCAGCGCCACGACGACGTGCACCCCGGCACCGACCATTCGCCACTCGGCGTTCAGCCACGGCTCACATGCCGACCGCTCATCCGGGGTCGGCGCATTCTCGGGCGGAGCGCAGCGGACCGCCGCGACCACCCGAATGTGCTTGGTGCTCAACCCATCAGCGGAATCCACGCTGATCGGGGAGTTGACCAGCCCGACCCGGTGCAGGGAGGCGAACAACTGGTCCCCGGAACGGTCACCGGTGAACACCCGGCCGGTGCGGTTACCGCCGTGTGCGGCCGGGGCCAACCCGAGCACAAGTATCCGCGGCCGACCCGAACCCCACCCGGTCACCGGACGGCCCCAGTACGGCTGCTCCGCAAATGCCCTGCGCTTGACGACAGCCACTTCCTCCCGCCAGGCCACCAGGCGCGGGCAGGCCCGGCAGACACTGACCGCCGCGTCCAGCGCATGGATGTCCCCGGCTGCCTCCGCCAGTTCGACAACCTGCCGGGCATCCCGCGCAACCGGGGTCTCGGGCAGCGCCGGGTCGCCGGGCCACCCAGCGCCGGGCGGCACCGGGGAGGGGAATCCGACAGCGGTTCTGGGGTGAGGCCAGTGGGTCACGAATCTATGCTGCCGTGGTGAGCACCGCGCGAGGGACCACCACGCGCGGTCCCGTGCTGCTGATTCTGTCGTCGGCCTTTCTGGCGGCAGCGGCCAACGGTATCTCGATGGTTGCCTTCCCCTGGCTGGTGTTGCAGCGAACCGGTAGCGCCACCGACGCCTCGATCGTGGCGGCCGCAGCCACATTGCCCCTGCTGTTCGCCACGCTGGTGGCCGGCACCGCGGTGGACTTCCTGGGGCGGCGCCCGGTGGCGATGCTCTCCGACACCATGTCGGCTCTCTCGGTGGCGGCCATCCCCGCGCTGGTGCTGTCTTTCGGGGACCGCGCTCTCACCACCGTCGTACTGGCCGCATTGGCCGCCGCCGGCTCGTTCTTCGACCCCGGTGGGATGACGGCTCGTCAATCGATGCTGCCGGAGGCGGCGACGCGGGCCGGGTGGACGTTCGACCACACCAACAGCATGTATGAGGCGGCGTTCAACCTCGCCTACATCACCGGGCCCGGGATCGGCGGCCTGTTGATCGCCACCATCGGCGGGGTCAACACCATGTGGGTGACCGCGGCGACGTTCGTCTGCTCGATTGCGGCGATGGCGGTCCTGCAGCTGCCCGGTGCACACAAGCCGAACCCCGACAGCAGGCCCGATAACGTGATTTCCGGTGTCGTCGAAGGCTTGAAATTCGTCTGGCACAACCAGGTGCTGCGAACGCTCGGCCTGATCGACCTGGCGGTCACCGGCCTGTACCTGCCGATGGAGAGCGTCCTGTTCCCGAAATACTTCACCGACCGCAACGAACCAGCCGAACTGGGCTGGGTACTCATGGCGTTGTCCATCGGTGGACTGGTCGGAGCGCTGAGTTGGTCGGTGCTGTCACGGCATTTCACCAAGCGCGCGACGGTGCTGACGGCGGTCCTGACGTTCGGGGCCGCCTCGGTGGTAATCGCCCGGTTGCCACCGCTGCCGGTGATCCTGGTGCTGGCCGCCCTGATCGGCCTGGTATACGGGCCGATCGGACCCATCTACAACTCGGTGATGCAGACCCGGACGCCGGAGAACCTCCGCGGCCGAGTTGTCGGGGTAATGACATCGATGGCCTACACCGCCGGCCCGGTGGGTTTCATGCTGGCCGGGCCGCTCGTCGATTCGTTCGGTCTGCGGGCCGCGTTCCTGGGATTGGCGATACCGATCCTGGCGATCGCTCTGCTGTGCCCGTGGATCCCGGCGCTGCGTGACCTCGACCACGAGCCGACGACCCCCTCATAGGATGGCGTTCATGGCTGATCTGGCGAGTCTGGCCGCCGAACTCGGCGACGGCGCCCTGGTGACCGATCCCGACATCGTGGCCTCCTACCGGCAGGACCGTGCAATGGATCCCGCAGCCGGCACCCCGATGGCGGTTGCGAGACCCACCACTACCGGGGAAGTTCAAGCCGTGCTGCGGTGGGCCACCGCCCACCGGGTTCCGGTGGTACCGCGCGGTGCGGGCACCGGGCTGTCTGGCGGCGCCACCGCTGTTGACAGCGGCATCGTGCTGACCACGGAAAGGATGCGGCATATCACCGTCGACCCGGTGACTCGAACCGCTGTCGCACAACCGGGTCTGCTCAATGCCGAGGTGAAGCAGGCGGTCGCCGAACACGGTCTCTGGTACCCACCGGACCCGTCGTCATTCGAAATCTGCAGCATCGGCGGCAACATCGCCACCAACGCAGGCGGCCTGTGCTGCGTAAAGTACGGTGTGACAACCGATTACGTGCTCGGGCTGCAGGTGGTACTGGCCGACGGGACGGCAGTGCGACTTGGCGGGCCCCGCCTGAAGGACGTAGCCGGACTAAGCCTGGTGAAACTCTTCGTCGGCAGCGAAGGAACACTCGGGGTGATCACCGAAGCGACACTGCGCCTGCTGCCGCCGCAAGCGACGTCGGCGACCGTCGTCGCCACATTCGACTCGGTGGAAGCCGCAGCGGCCTCGGTGGTCACCATCACCGGCCGAATCCGCCCGTCGATGCTGGAGTTCATGGATGCCGTGGCCATCAATGCCGTGGAGGACAAGTTGCGTATGGGGTTGGACCGGCGCGCTGCGGCGATGATGGTCGCCGCCTCCGACGACCGCGGGGAGGCCGGCGCTCAGGACGCCGATTTCATGGCTCAAGTCTTCACCGAAGCCGGTGCAACGGAATGCTTTTCGACCGCTGACCCAGCTGAGGGCGAGGCTTTCGTGGCGGCTCGCCGCTTTGCGATCCCGGCGGTGGAGGCCAAAGGGTCACTACTCCTCGAAGACGTCGGCGTACCGCTCCCGGCTCTGGCCGACCTGGTCGGCGGCGTAGCGACGATCGCCGCCGAGGCCGACCTGATGATCTCGGTGATCGCTCATGCCGGCGACGGCAACACCCACCCGCTGATCGTGTACGACCCCGCTGACCCGGCGATGACGGCCCGGGCCGAGAAAGCGTTCGGCGACATCATGGACCTTGCCGTGTCGCTGGGGGGCACAATCACAGGTGAGCACGGGGTGGGGCGACTCAAGAAGCCCTGGCTGGCCGGCCAACTCGGACCGGAGGCGATGGAACTCAACCGGCGCATCAAAGCCGCGCTGGACCCCGACGGTATCCTCAACCCGGGAGCCCTCATCTGATCGTTACGCTGGCAACGTGGACCGGGTGACACTGCACGACGAATCCTGGTCGTGGACTCTCGAGCGGATTCCCGAGGGTCTCCTGCTGACCGTGCTGTGCGGATCGGTCGGCCTCTACGAGCGGTCGCTCATGCTGGAGCCCGACGAGGTCAGGCTGTGGGAGCACGGAGGTCCGGCTGCGCTGGAGCCGCTCGTCGAAGGAATGCGAAACGACTCCCGCGGCAATCGGTTCGGAGAGCGCTACCTGTCAGGACCGCACCCTGGTGAGCCGATGCAGCAGCCAGGCCGCCGGGATGGACAGCGCCAGGGTCACGACGAATAGCACCGGCATCGAACCGGTGTAGACCCGCCAATGCAACACCTCGACCATGGCGATCTCCATCAGCACCAGGTGCACCAGAAAGATTTCGTAGGAGATCTCCCCCAGCCACACCATCGGCCGGCTGGCCAGAAACCTTTCGTACCAGCCTTGGTCGCCCAACGCCGGCGGGGCCACCACCAGCGTCGCGATCGCCATGTAGAAAAGCGTCTTGACCACCGCCTGGGCCAATCCGCTCGGTGATGTCGTCGGCTCGCCGGCTACCGGCGTGGAGGCAATGAAGTAGCAAACCACCGCCAGTGGCGCCGCGATGAACCAGTAGCAGCGCACCCCCATGGCGGCCAGCACGGTGAGGATCATCCCGCCGGTGAACCAGGCCAGGTAGCCCGGCAGCCAAAGCCGTGCACCGTCGGGCAGGTGGGTTGCCGTGTGCACGTACACCATCCACGCCGGGCTGATCAGCGTGAGCCCGACGAGGCCGGCAAGCAACGGCACCGGTCGCCAACGTCTTCGGCACACCACCACCAGCAGCAGGTAGGCCATGATCGGCAGGGCCACGTAGAACGCCACCTCCACCGCCAGGCTCCACATCTGGGTCAGACCCTGATGGAGGTAGGAGAACATGTAGGCGTCGGTGTAGATCTGGGTGAGCGTGAGGTTGCGAAACAGCCCGTACCAACCGTGTCCGGGATTGGGGCCGGCCTCGCGGAAGTGATAGATCAGGTAGGCCACCAGCACCGTGATGACGTAGGCCGGCATGATGCGCCGCACCCGATGCCAGGCATAGCGGCGCACTGACGGCCACGGTGCCCCGGCGGCCACGGCCTTCACCCACGGGCCGAACAGCAGGTACCCGGACAGCACGAAGAAGATCGGCACGCCCATCTCCATCCGGGAGAAAAGCAACCCCGCATATCCGTGGGTGTACTTGCCTGTGGTGTAGGCGGCGTGAGTAGCGACGACCAGCAGTGCGGCCACAGCGCGAACCCCGGTGAGAGAGGGCACCCTATCGACGGTCGAGACGGCTTCCAGGCCACCTTGGTCGACCTCACGGGGGGCGGTCATTGCTTGTCGCGCCGCGGCTTCCTGGCCGGCGGCCGCGAGTCATGGGAGGGCCGTCCGCGGTCGGGCCGCAGGTCGATCAACACACCCGAAATACGAGTATTCTCAAGAGCTTTCAACGTCGCTCTGGGTAGCTTCGCCGGAAGCTCGACCAGCGAGAAGTCACTCTTTATCGTGATGTGCCCGAAGTCGCTGCGGTGCAGACGGCCTTCGTTGGCGATAGCACCGACGATGGAACCCGGACCGACCTTGTGCTTCTTGCCGACCGAGATCCGGTAGGTGGCAAGGTCATCGCGGATCTTCCGCTCCGGCCGTTCCCGCTCTGGGCGATCCGGGCGATCACGACGCCTGTCGGGGGGAGGCTCGGTCATCAGGAACTCCGCGCCGTCGCGGGACTGCAATGCCAGCGCCGCCGCGATGTCGGCCATCGGGACGTCGTTCTCGCGTTCGTAATCCTCGATCAGCCGTCGGAACATGTCGAAGCCCGGGGCGCCGAGAGCCTCGGTGATCGAGTCCCGGAACTTGGCCACCCGTTGGGCGTTGACGTCTTCGACGGTGGGTAGGGCGATCTCCTCGACCGGCTGGCGAGTGACCTTCTCAATCGCCTTGAGCAAGTGGCGCTCCCGAGGCGATACGAACAGCAGGGCAGTCCCCGATCGCCCAGCACGGCCGGTGCGGCCGATCCGGTGCACGTAGGACTCCGGGTCGTGCGGGATGTCGTAGTTCAGCACGTGCGAAATACGTTCCACGTCGAGGCCTCGAGCGGCGACGTCGGTGGCCACCAGAATGTCGATACTGCCGTCTTTGAGCGCAGCGATAGTCCGTTCACGCTGGGCCTGGGCGATATCGCCGTTGATTGCGGCGGCGGAAAACCCCCGCGCCCGTAGCTTTTCGGCCACTTCCTCGGTTGCCTGCTTAGTCCTGACGAAGATGATCATCGCCTCGAAGGGCTCGACCTCCAACACCCTGGTCAGCGCGTCCATCTTTCGGGGACCGGCAACCTGGATGTAGCGCTGGGTGATGTTCTCCGCCGTGACGGTCTTGGCCTCGACAGCGACCTCGACCGGATCGTGCAGGTACTTCTTGGTGATCTTGCGGATGGCGGGAGGCATGGTGGCCGAAAACAGAGCCACCTGCTTGTATTCCGGCGTGTCGGCCAGAATCCTTTCGACATCCTCCGCAAAGCCCATCTGCAGCATCTCGTCGGCCTCGTCGAGCACCAGGTAGTCCAGATGGGACAGATCCAGAGTGCCGCGCTCAAGGTGGTCGATTACGCGACCGGGCGTACCGACCACAACCTGCGCGCCACGCCGCAAGCCGGCCAACTGCACGGTGTAGGACTGCCCACCGTAGATCGGGAGCACAGTGATCCTGGGCAGGTGAGCGGCATAGCGGCTGAAGGCTTCGGCTACCTGAATCGCCAGTTCCCGGGTGGGCGCCAACACCAGTGCCTGGGTCCGGGAACTGGTGGTGTCGATCCGAGACAGGATCGGAATGGCGAAGGCGGCGGTTTTCCCGGTGCCGGTCTGAGCCAGTCCGACCACGTCGGAACCGGCAAGTAGCGCGGGGATCGTCGCCGCCTGGATCGCCGAGGGCGATTCGTATCCAACGTCGGTGACGGCCCGCAGCACCTCGGGGTGAATCTGCAGGTCAGCGAAGCTCCCGGTGGGGGAAACCGGCGAGTCTTCCGGGCGATCGTCAGGGAATGTCATTGCGCTGCGAGTGTAGTGGGTATTTGCGACAGACATGGGGGCGATGACGTCGAACTGACGTAGGCTGACCTGACTGAATATGGAGGACAATGAAGGGCGTCATCTTCAACCTGCTGGAAGACGTGGTGACCAACACCTACGGGGATCGAACGTGGGACGAGTTGCTGGAGCAGGCTGACCTCGACGGCGTCTACACCTCGCTGGGCAGCTACGACGACGCGGAGTTGATGGACCTGGTGGCAAAGGCCGGGTCGGCCTTGTCCATGTCCGACGACGATGTACTGCGCTGGTTCGGGCGTCAGGCGATACCCGAGATGGTAGAGCGCTGGCCGGCCTTTTTCGCCGCGCACCAGTCGACTTTGCCGTTTCTGCTCACCCTCAACAGCGTCATCCACCCCGAGGTGCGCAAACTCTATGCGGGAGCCTATTGCCCGCACTTCGACTTCACCTCCCCGCCCGACGGATCGCTGCTGATGGGCTATCGCAGCCCCCGCAAGCTCTGCGGCCTTGCGCACGGCTTCATCCTCGGCGCCGGTGACCACTACGGCGAGACACTCACAGTGGAACACCTGAAATGCATGCACGAGGGGGCTGACCGCTGCCTGATCGCCGTCACGGCGGCGTAGGGCTGACATGGCGGCAGATCATGGATACCCACCCGATACGCAAGAGCCGGCTCCGGCCGAGGAATCGGTACCTGAACTGGCGGAGGAGAACAAGCTCCTGCGCCGCCGACTGGAACGGGAGACGCGAATCCGCCGCAAGGCGGAGGAGATCGCCGAACAGGGCCTACGCGACCTCTATCACAAACAGCGGGAACTCGAATTCCTCTCCCAGATAACAAAAATGGCCAACCAGGCGGGTTCCGCCCGGGAAGTGCTGGCGTCAGCACTCGAATACATCTGCCGCTTCATCGAATGGCCGGCGGCACACGCCCACATCGTCGGCGGCGAACGCCTGGCACGGCGAATGTGGCCGTCGAACATCTGGTACGCCGACCCGGCACTCGACGTCGCTCCGCTGCAAACCGCCACGGCGGAGTACGTTTTCACCAAAGGTGAAGGCTTGCCGGGCCAGGTCTGGGATTCGGCCAGCGCCGTCTGGCTTGACGACCTCAAGGACCGCCCGAATTTCCCCCGCAGCGAAAGCGCCCTGGCCACCGGTCTGCGTTGCGCCTTCGCCGTTCCGCTCCTGATCGGATCCGAAGTGGCTGCCGCCCTGGAGTTCTTCGGCCCCAACCCGACTCCGGAAGATCCCGCGCTGCTGGACATGCTGGGCAAAGCAGGCACACAACTGGGCCGCGTGATCGAGCGGGATCAGGCCAACGCCCGACTGCTGGATCCCATGCACGATGCCCTCACCGGCTTGCCCAGCCGCCGGTTTTTCCTGCGGAATGTCGAACAGGCTCTGCGCGAATACACGATCGACCACGGGAGAAGGTTCTGCGTCCTTTTCATCAACTTGGACCGGTTCAAGTTGGTGAATGACAGCCTGGGCCATGCGGCGGGCGATGTTCTACTCAGGCAGGTAGGAGCCCGGCTGAAGGCATCACTCGAGGAAGGAGAGCTCGCCGCAACGGTGAGTGAAGACAGCCTGCCTCAGCTGATGGCGCGGTTGGGCAGTGACGAATTCGCGATGTTACTGCCCGAGGTCGGGCAGGCGGATGAGGCCCTGGCAATCGCCGATCGGATCCAGGGCTTGCTGTGCAATCCGTTCCGCGTTGAAGGCCACGAGGTGGTGATCAACGCGAGTATCGGTATCGCGATGAGCTCGTCGGACAATCGCTCGGCTGACGAAATGGTGCGCCACGCCGACCTGGCGATGCACGCGGCCAAGGCGCGGGGCGCAGCACGGTCCGAGGTCTACGAGGGCTCGCTGCAAGACTTCGCGACGCGCCGTATGACGTTGCACAACGAACTCCGTGCCGCCGTCAACAACGAGGCATTCGAACTGCACTATCAACCGGTGGTCTCCTTGGCCGACGGCGAAATCCTCGGAGTCGAGGCCTTGGTGCGTTGGCGGACATCGCCAACCACGTTGCGCTACCCGGACGAATTCATCTTCGCAGCCGAGGAGACGGGGCTCATCGTTCCGCTCGGTGCATGGGTGCTCCGGGAGGCGTGCCGCGCCGCGAACCGCTGGTCCGCGAGCCGCGGCGAGAAGCATCCCGTGACAGTCGCCGTCAACGTGTCACCGCGCCAATTCGCCCAACCGGACTTGGTAGACCAGGTCCGCAGCACCATCGCCGAAACCGGTATCAGGCCGGAGCTACTCACGCTGGAGCTCACTGAGTCGATGACGATGGGTGACGCCGACCACGCCGCCGAAGTGTTGCACCAGCTTCGCGATCTCGGAGTTCGGATCAGCATCGACGATTTCGGAACGGGCTTCTCCTGCCTCAGCTACCTGCACCGGTTCCCGCTTCAGGTGCTCAAGATCGATCGGTCATTCATCGCCCGCATGGAGACCCACATGGAGAGCCTGGAGATCGTGAACACGATTCTGGTTCTGGCTCGAAGTCTCGGTCTGAAGGTGGTCGCTGAAGGCGCCGAAACCGCCGAAGAGGTCCATCGGCTGCGCTCCTTGGGCTGCGATTCCTACCAGGGTTTTTATTTCTCCCCGCCGGTGACCGAAGAGGAGCTGCTGGAGCTTCTCGACGCTTCGGCGGAATCGCGACCGCCCTTGCCGACACCACCGCCGGACTGACGATCAGAGTCCAGGCAGGTTACCCGGCGCAACCGCGCGGTAGAGCGCGCTGCCGGGCTTGCGACACTGCTGCAGAATCCACCACGCCCCACAGAGATTCGACGACAAGATGGGAACTCGGCCGAGGTGGCCGGCCCGGTAGATGCTGGCAATGCTGACCAGTCCAGTCCCTGAGAGCAGGACGGCCGAGTCCGGCTCCGGTTCCAGGGATCGCAAGTGCGCGGTCACCTCGTCGGGTCGCGTCTCGTAAGCCCTGAACTGCTCGCCCTCACCAAGGAGATGTTCGACTGCGATGACATTGAACCCGGCGCCCGACCAGTACCGCACGGTCTCTTCGGTGAGCCAGTCCGGGTAGGGCGACATCAGGTGGATGCGATCGATTCCCATGGCCGCCAGGGCGTCGTGGATGGCCAAACTCGCGGTACGAACCGGTGCCCCCAATTGCACCGTCAGGTCGGAGCACAGATCCCGGTCACCGTCGATCCCGAATTGGTAGTTCGGGCCGGTCATTGCGATCAGAGCGCACTCCAGATCGAGTCCACAGAGTCCGTCGAGAGCATCGGCGTAGGCCGGGACGTAGCGGTGGTTTCGCTGCTCCAGGGTGAGCCCGGTGAATCGGGGTAGCCGAGAACCGTAGATCAGAACGTCGTCACCGACCAGAGCATCGACCTCGGGCTCGACAACGGGGTTGGACGGAGGCACCACGACCCCGACCCGCAAACAATGATCGGCAAGCCAAGCCAACTCGGCGTACTCCCCGAGACCAGCCCTGCCGGTCCCATCAGTCCCCGAATCCATCGCGACCACCCTCCTCCAGCACCGCCTATCCCGGCGTCCGGTTGAATCCGCCACCGGAACATACTCGCCCGGGGCGCTGATCAGCTAACTTGCGTCCTATGACCCCGGAGGCGGTGATCGTCGGCGCTGGGCCAGTGGGCGCATTGTCGGCGTTGCTGCTGGCTCGGCGGGGGGTATCGGTGGAGCTCATCGAAGCACATGCAACCCTGACCACCGAGTCCCACGCTTCGACGTTTCACCCCTCGACGCTCGACCTTCTCGCGGCAGAGGGCATCGAACTGACAAACCACCCCGACGCCGTCCGGGTGAAATCCATCCAGTGGCGCGACAATCGGGGCCAGATCCGGGCAGAGGTGGACTATCGACTGCTTGACGGAATAACCCGGCACCCGTTCCGGATTCACCTCGAGCAGCAGGCACTGCTCGACCGCCTCGCCATCCTGCTCGCCGCCGAACACCGGATTTCCTTCCGTCCCGGCCTCACCGCGACCAACGTCGACCCGACCGGACCCAGTGTCACGGTGTCGTCCGAAGGCGGCCGCGACCACACCCTCACGGCCGGCGTGATCATCGGATGCGACGGCTCCCGTTCCGCAGTCCGTGCGGCGGCCGGAATCGGCTTCCCCTCATCTGAATACCCGACCGGCGCGATACGAGCCCACATGACGGAGGACCTAGCCGAACTGATGCCGCCCAACCGCGGCGAACAGTCGTTGTCGGGTCTGTGTTACTTCCGAGGCAAAGGTGACGGTGTCAGTACCTTGCGGATGGCCCGCAGCACCCGGTTGATCGTGCGAACCACACACCACGACGATGACTTTCGACGTCTCAGCGAGGCGGTGGCCAACGCAACCCCCTGGTCGATCGACGACTTCTCCATCGATCGAATCGACAATTACCGCTTGAACCGTGGGGTGGCGGACTGCTATCTCGCCCGCTTGGGCCCAGTGCTCATTCTCGGAGACGCTGCCCACGTGACCTCCACGGCAGGCGGCCTCAACATGAACGCCGGCCTTCAGGACGCCTTCGCCCTGATGCCCGTTGTCGCCGACTGGCTGCATGGCGAAACCGCGCTTGAATCCATTGCGGAAGTCGCCGCACTGAGACGCGAATATCTTGAACACCAGGTGATCCCCCGCAGCGAACGGCGCGTGAAGGGCTTGCAGGAACTCGACAGCGCCGCGCTGAAGGAACACCTGGACGACATCGACCACCTCGCCGCCGACCCGGACGCAGGGCGACGATTCCTGATCGAGGCCTCGCTACTGGACATGCCACTGACCCCGGCTGGAGCCCAATTGAGGAAGGCCCAATGAAGAGAGAACTCGCATGAGGATCTGGCTGCAGAAGCACGTCATCGAGGACCGTATGCCGGAACTCGACCAGTGGTATCGCGCGCACATCGCAACCGTTGTCGACCCCGACACTGAGGTGGTCATCCACACTCTGCCCCGCCGCACCTACGAGACCGACGTCCCCTATCAATACGTGAGTTACGGCGCCGTCGCCGTGCACTTCAACCACTATTTCGCTCAGACCGCGGTGCAGGCCGAACGCGACGGGTACGACGCGTGGGTGATCGCCGCGGGCCAGGATCCCGGCCTCCCCGCCGCACGTGCCCTGACCGGAATCCCCGCCCTCGGCTACGGCAATACGGTGTTCCATCACTGTGCCCGCGATGAAATCCGTTTCGGGATAATCGGATTCGCTGCCGGGCTGCGTGAGCCCATCGTCGACAACGTTCGCCGCTACCGCGCCGAACACCTGTTGACCGGCTACTCGGTGATCCCCGGGGGCAAGGACGCAGTGGTCGCCGCCATTGCAGGTGACCCCGACCGATTCCTGCACGACTTCGCGGCGGCCGCCGCGAAGGCCGCGGACGCCGGCGCCCAGGTGATCATCCCCGCTGAAGGATTGCCCACCGAGATTCTCTGGCACTACGACATTCACACGATTGCAGGACTGCCGGTGCTCGATCCGCTGGGCCTGTTGTTGAAGGCCGCCGAGACCGAGGTCCGACTGCGGACGCTGGGATGCACCGCGAGGCCGACAACAGGATTCTGGTACGCCCGACCGGATGCCGCGATCACCTCCCATATCGAGTCCGTCTTCGCCGGTAACGACATCGAACCGGGAACCGAGGTATGAAACCGCCCCGCCACCGTCCGCGGCGGTTACGCCGCACCGCCGCGCTGCGCCGGTTGACCGCCGAGGTTACGGTCGTGCCGTACGGGCTGGTGCAGCCGATCTTCGTCCGCGACGGAATCGACCACCGGCGCGAGATCCCCTCGATGCCAGGTCAATACCAGCACTCGGTGGCTTCGGCGGTACGGGCCGCCGCCGAGGCGGCTTCGGCAGGTGTTGGCGGTGTCATGTTGTTCGGGATCCCGTCGAGCAAGGACGAAGCAGGCGCGGAGGCCTCCGATCCAGACGGGATCATGCAACGTGCCCTGCGCGCTGTCGTCGGCGAAGTCGGCGACGATATCGTGGTCATCGGCGATGTGAACCTCGACGAATACACTACCCACGGACACAGCGGTGTCCTCGGGGCCGACGGCGACGTCGACAATGACCGTAGCATCGCGCGGTTCGCCGAAGTCGCTGTCGCACAGGCTGATGCCGGCGCACAGGTGGTGGCGCCCAGCGGCATGATGGATGGTCAGGTCGGGAGAATGCGCGACGCACTGGACGCTGCGGGACACCAGTCGGTGGCGATCATGGCCTACGCCACCAAATTCGCCTCCAGTTTCTACGGACCCTTCCGCGATGCGGTCGAGTCGTCGCTCGTCGGCAATCGCAAGACCTACCAACAATTTCCGGGAAACAGCCGGGAAGCCGTACGGGAGGTCCTACTGGATGTCGACCAGGGCGCCGACATCGTGATGGTCAAGCCTGCGCTGCCCTACCTGGACGTCATCACCCGCGTGACGGACGTTACGCACCTTCCGGTGGCCGCCTATCAGGTCTCCGGCGAGTACATCATGGTGGAGGCCGCCGCAGCGCAGGGCGGACTGGACCGCTCGGCAGCCATCCGTGAATGCCTGCTGTCGATCCGCCGGGCCGGCGCGGCAATCATCGTGACCTACTGGGCGACCGAGGCCGCCGGATCGCTTCTTGGCGGGCTCGACTATTGAGCCCCAGCTGAACTGATGCGCAAGGTTCTGCTGCTTGCGCTGGGCACCTTCGCGCTGGGCCTGGATGCATTCATCGTCGCGGGTCTGATTCCCGACATCTCCGCCCAGACCGGTGTCACCGAAGCCGATGTCGGCCAGATGGTTACCGTGTTCACCCTGAGCTACGCCGTCTCCGGACCGTTGCTGTCATCACTGCTCAAGGCCGACGCCAAGACTCTGCTGCTGGCATCGATGCTCGTGTTCACGGTCGGAAACGTCGCCAGCGCAACAGCGGATTCGTTCGCCGAGTTGCTCGTGTCGCGGGTTGTGGCCGGAGTCGGGGCCGGCCTGTACTCACCGACGGCGGCCGCCAGTGCGGCACACCTGGCGCCGCCGGAGAAACGCGGACGGGCGCTGTCGGTGATTCTGGCCGGGATGAGTGTCGGCACCGTGATCGGCGTGCCCGTCGGGCTCATGCTGGCCGCACAACTGGGCTGGCGATCCGCGTTCTGGTGGGTATCCGCGATCGGCGTCCTCGCAACCGCCGCCATCGCCATCTTCGTTCCGCGACTGCACATCCCGGCCCCACCGGGCGTCGCGGCTCGACTGGCCACCCTCACCGACCGGCGGGTCACACCCATCATCCTCGTCACGCTGTTGTTCAACATCGCCAGCCTCGGTCTTTACACCTACATCGCGCCGATCCTGCAGGCCACGGCTGGGATCACCCGCCCCACGATGTTCCTCTGGGTCTGGGGCGTCGGGGGCATCGTCGGGGCCGTCACGATCGGCGCGCTGGTCGACAGGGCCGCCAGCGCCACCCGGGTCATGCCGTTCGTCCTGAGTTTGTTCATCCTCGCAGCGGCTGCCATCACCCCGGCCGGCTCTGCGCCGGTGCTGCTGGCGGTGGCTTTGGGCTGCTGGGGTGCGGCAGGGTTCGCCTCACCGCCGCCCCAGCAGCATCTGCTGCTCGAACGTGCTCCCGACCGCGGAGCGGTTGCCGTCGCGGTCAACGGGTCGGCGATCTATCTGGGCAGCACACTGGGAAGCGCCTTGGCGGGAGTCGCACTGCACGCCGGTGTAGGGCTGTCGCACCTCCCCCCTCTCGCTGCGGGGATCGCCGGCCTTGCGTTGGTGGCATATGTGACGTTGGTCATCCCGCAGACGGCTGGCGGCCGCCGAACCCGATAGCGGCCACCAGCGGAAATTGGCTGGTAGCGGCCATTGCAAATAGCATCGGGGCCGAGATGACGAACAACGAACTGCAAGAACGCCCGGCATCCGCGCCCCCGAACGGGGCGGCTGCCAACCGGGTCTCGGCCGAAGCCCTCCGCCGAAGGACCTTCGCGGTGATCAGCCATCCCGACGCAGGCAAGTCGACCCTCACCGAGGCGCTGGTCCTGCACGCCCGGGCGATCACCGAGGCAGGCGCAATCCACGGCAAGGCCGGCCGTCGCGCCACCGTGTCGGACTGGATGGAGATGGAACAGGCCAGGGGCATCTCGATCACCTCCACGGCCCTGCAGTTTCCTTATCACGCGGCCGACGGCCAGGACTGCGTCATCAACCTGCTCGACACACCGGGGCACGCCGACTTCTCCGAAGACACCTACCGCGTGCTCAGTGCCGTCGACTGCGCCGTCATGCTCATCGATGCCGCGAAGGGCCTTGAGCCGCAGACTCTCAAGCTCTTCCAGGTGTGCCGCCATCGCCGCATCCCGATCCTCACCGTGATCAACAAGTGGGACCGTCCGGGCCGTCACGCCCTGGAACTCCTCGACGAGATCCACGACCGCATCGGCCTGAAACCCACCCCGTTGACCTGGCCGGTCGGTATAGCCGGTGACTTCAAGGGTGTCCTTGATCGCCGCACCGGCAACTTCATCCGGTTCACCCGCACGGCCGGCGGCGCCACGGCAGCCCCTGAGGAGCACATCGCTCCGGAGCGCGCCGAGGACGCTGCCGGCGTCGACTGGGTCAACGCGTTCGAAGAATGCGAACTGCTCTCCGCCGACGACGGGGATCACGACCAGGAAGCCTTCCTCGCCGGTGAGACGACGCCGGTCCTGTTCACCTCGGCCGCGCTCAACTTCGGGGTGAACCAACTCCTGGACAACCTGGTTCGGCTTGCGCCGTCACCCGGTGGGCAGAGCGACGTCGAGGGCAACCTGCGGCCGGTCGACTCGGCCTTCAGCGCGTTCGTCTTCAAGGTCCAGGCCGGAATGGACTCCGCCCATCGCGATCGCATCGCCTTCGCGCGGGTCTGCTCGGGCACCTTCGAGCGTGGGGACGTCCTCACCCACGCCGCCACCGGTAAGCCGTTCGTCACCAAGTACGCGCAGTCGGTGTTCGGGCAACAACGGTCGACGTTGGACAACGCGTGGCCCGGGGATGTGATCGGCCTGGCCAACGCCGCCGCACTGCGCCCGGGCGACACCCTGTTCCGCGACGTTCCGGTGCACTTCCCGCCGATTCCCAGCTTCTCCCCCGAGTATTTCTCCGTCGCCAGGGGCACCGACCCCAGTAAGCACAAGCAGTTTCGGCGCGGTATCGAGCAACTGGAGCAGGAAGGTGTGGTCCAGGTGCTGCGTTCGGATCGACGCGGTGATCAGGCGCCAGTACTCGCCGCTGTCGGCCCGATGCAGTTCGAGGTCGCCAGCCATCGGATGGCAACGGAGTTCAACTCACCGATTTCGCTGGAATCCCTGCCCTACACCGTCGCACGGGCCGTCGATCCCGAGGACGCCGCATTGTTGGAGAAGCAGGTGTCGATGGAAGTGCTCACCCGCACCGACGGGGTGATGCTGGCACTGTTCACCACGAAGTGGCGCCTGCAAGGGTTCTGCGAGGACAACCCCGGCGTTCGGTTGCGGTCGCTGGTCGCCGCGGGCGAAAACTGAGCCGGTCTACAACTGGGTTACCCGCCCGCGGTCAACGACCCACGAACGATCCAGCCTGACGTTCTGCAGCATCCGGCGGTCGTGCGTGACCAGCAGCAGTGCGCCGTCGTAGGACTCCAGTGCCTGCTCGAGTTGCTCGATGGCGGGCAGGTCGAGATGATTCGTCGGCTCGTCGAGAACCAGTACGTTCGTACCACATGCCTGCAACAGCGCCAGCCCTGCGCGGGTTCGCTCGCCTGGGGACAGTTCGTCAAGCTCGCGCTCCACGTGGTCGGCGCGCAGCCCGAATTTCGCGAGCAGGGTCCGTACGTCGGCTGTTGACCAGGACGGCACCCGTCGCTCGAACCGATCCACGAGTCGACCCGGTCCGGTGAAGTCGGCGCGTGCCTGGTCGATCTCGCCGATGGCGATATTCGCACCCAAACTCGCGCGTCCCTCATCGGGCTGTCGGTGCCCGAGCAGGAGCCGCAACAGCGTCGACTTTCCCGCCCCGTTGGGACCGGTGATGCCGATCCGCTCGCAGGCATCGATTTGCAGCGAGACCGGGCCCAAGGTGAAATCGCCCTGTCGTACAACGGCATTGTCGAGCGTGGCGACCACCGAGCTCGACCGCGGCGCGTCCCCAATGGTGAACTGGAGGGTCCACTCCTTGCGGGGCTCGGCGACCTCTTCCAGACGGGCGATCCGGCTCTCCATCTGCCGCACCTTCTGTGCCTGTTTCTCGCTGGACTCAGTGGCCGCCGCCCGGCGAATCTTGTCGTTGTCCGGTGACTTGCGGATGGCGTTGCGGACTCCCTGGCTCGACCACTCCCGTTGTTTGCGGGCACGCGCCACGAGATCGGCCTTCTTTTCGGCGAACTCCTCGTACTGTTCGCGCTTGTGCCTGCGGTTTATCTCGCGCTCGTCCAGATAGCTCTCATACCCGCCGCCGAAGACGGTGGTGGTGTTCTGGGCGAGGTCCAGTTCCAGGACGCGGGTCACGCTGCGGGCGAGGAACTCTCGGTCGTGGCTCACCAGTACGACGCCACCGCGAAGGTCCCGGACGAAGTCCTCCAACCGAGCCAGCCCGTCGAGGTCGAGATCGTTGGTCGGCTCGTCCAGCAGGACGACGTCGAACCGCGACAGCATCAGTGCAGCCAGTCCGACACGCGCCGCCTGCCCTCCGGACAGCGCAGTCATCGGCATCGAC
Source organism: Mycobacterium sp. (assembly GCA_020438845.1). Lineage (GTDB taxonomy): Bacteria > Actinomycetota > Actinomycetes > Mycobacteriales > Mycobacteriaceae > Mycobacterium. The sequence goes on from JAGQTV010000101.1 coordinate 22,013, forward strand.
TCCGGTGACAGGTCGCGCCCCACGTCGGCCAGCCCCAAGTCGGCCAACACAGCAGGCAGTCGCTCGCTCAGGTCCGCTGCGCCGGTGGCCAGCCAGTGATCCAACGCAGCGGCGTAGACCTCCCCCGGGTCGATGCCCGCCGGGCCGGGAACGGGGTCGGCCAGGGCCTCAGCTGCCTGTTCCATGGCCTGGGTCGCTGCCGTGCAACCGGTACGTCGCGCCACGTAGGCGGCCACAGTTTCACCGGGAACCCGTTGGTGCTCCTGCGGCAGCCAACCGACGAATGCATCAGCCGGAGCGACGCTGACGGTGCCATCGAGCGGCTCCAGGTCACCGGCGAGAATCCGCAGCAACGTGCTCTTGCCCGCACCGTTGGCACCGACCACTCCGATGACGTCACCCGGCGCCACGGTCAAATCCAGGCCCTGGAAGAGCGCTCGGTGAGCGAACCCACCTGCCAGGTTCTTCGCCACCAGCGTCGCGGTCATGGCTCAATCGTCGCAGGCCAGGATCAGTTCGCTCACGGCCCGGTTCGTCACGGTTGAGGTTTGGCCACTTCGCGCGTCGAAACCGGAAGGCCGCGCCATCCGCCGGTACCGTGCTGCGATGTGCGGGATCGGCTAGCGATGGCGGCGGCAGCCTTGGCTGTCGCTGCGGGACTGACCGGATGCAGTTCGGGGGATTCAACGGTGTCCAAGACGCCGCTGCCCTCGACCAGCGCAGCGCCCACGTCGGCGCCGCCCAGCCAGGCTGCACCACCGCCACCGCCGGAACCACCGCCCCCGGATCCGTGCGCGGTGAACCTGGCTGCCCCCGCGATCGCCAAGACGGTCTCGGAATTGCCGCGCGATCCCGCCAGCGACAAGGCCTGGAACCCCGAGCCGATCGCCGGCAACTACAACGAGTGCGCCCAGCTTTCGGCGGTGATCATCAAGGCCGACACCGACGCCCAGAGCCCCAACACCAGGGCGGTCCTGTTCCACCTGGGCAAGTTCATTCCGACCGGGGTGCCCGACACCTACGGGTTCAACGGGATCGACCCGGCACAGAGCACCGGCGACACCGTGGCACTGACGTTCAAGGACGGACTGGGGCTGCAGAGCGTGGTGAAGTTCCGCTGGAACGGCAACGGCGTAGAGGTGATCGGCAACACCGGCTGACGACGCTCCGCCCGCCAGTTGGGCCCAAACCGTCATTCGGGCGCAGAAAGCCGAGAAGAACCCACCTTTTTGTCGATCTCGGCCCCGGTGTCGACTGTGTCCTGTGATAGACCGGCGCAATGAGCGTCGCGCTGGCCCGGCAATTGGCCGCCATTGTCGGGCCAGGCCATGTCAGCACCGACCCCGATGTGGTGGCAGCGCACGCTGTTGACTGGACCGGCCGCTATCGCGGGACGGGCAGCGCGCTGGTCCGGCCGGCCAGCACCGGTGAAGTCGCGGCGGTTATGCGCACCTGCCGCGACGCCGGCGCCTTCGTCACGGTGCAGGGCGGACGGACCTCACTGGTGGCCGGCACGGTTCCCGAACACGACGACGTGCTGTTGTCGACCGAACGGCTGACCGAACTGGGCGCGATCGAGCCGTCCGAGAAGCGGATCCGGGTCGGGGCGGGAGTGACGCTGTCTGCACTGCAACGGGCGGCGGCGGGGGCCGGAATGCTGTTCGGGGTTGACCTGGCCTCCCGCGATTCGGCGACCGTGGGCGGGATGGCCGCCACCAACGCCGGCGGGCTGCGGACCGTGCGCTACGGCAACATGGGCCAACAGGTGCTCGGCCTGGAGGTGGCCTTGCCCGACGGTTCTGTCCTGCAACGCCATTCACTGGTCTGTCGGGACAAATCCGGATACGACCTGACTGCGCTGTTCGTCGGCGCCGAAGGCACTCTGGGCGTCATCACCAGTCTGGACTTGCGGCTGCATCCGATTCCCCCACACCGGGTGACGGCGCTGTGCGCATTCACCGAGCTGAACCGCCTGATCGCGACCGCCCGGGTGCTCCGCGATGTCGAGAGCATTGCCGCACTGGAGGTTGTGGACGGTCGGGCCATCGCTCTGGCAGCCGAACGGCTGGGCGCCGACGCCCCCGTGCATGGCGACTGGGTATTGCTGGTCGAACTCGCCGCCGGCACCGAGCAGACCGCGCGGTTGGCCGATTTACTGGACGGCCTGAACCCGGAACCGGCCGTCGGGGTGGACGCTGCCACCCGCCACAGGCTGTGGGAAGTACGAGAATCCGTCGCCGAGGTGGTCGCGATGTTCGGGCCACCACTGAAATTCGATGTCTCGTTACCGCTTTCGGCTATAGCCGCGTTCGCCTCCGACTCGGCTGCGCTCGTCGCCCGGCATGCCCCGGAGGCCGTTCCGGTGCTTTTCGGCCACGTGGGCGAAGGCAACCTGCATCTGAACGTGCTGCGCTGCGACAGCGAACAAGAGGCCGTGATCTACACCGCGATGATGGAGCTCGTTGCAGCCCACGGCGGCAACGTCAGCTCCGAGCATGGCGTGGGCAGCCGCAAACGCGCCTACCTGAAGATGTCTCGGCAGGAGGCCGACATCGTCGCCATGCGAGCGGTGAAGGCGGCATTCGACCCAACCGGCTATCTCAACCCAGCGGTCCTGTTCGACTGATCGGCGCCCGAGCCGGGCCCGACACCGCGATGCGCTGCACCGCAGCGCCGACGAAGAAGATCGCTGCCACCACACCGGCCAGCGAAACGAAGGCCGGTAGCAGCATCGACTGCGACATCGCGGCAGCGAACGGCTCGTGCAGGAATGTCGGCAGGTGGGTGACATCGGCTTCCGCACGCCGGCCGGCAGCCGATGGCGCGGAGGGCAGTTCGGCCTGGATTCGCGAGGACATGAATGCGGCCATGCTGGCGCTACCGAGCACCGAACCTACTTGCCGGGTGGTGTTGTAGACCCCCGAACCGGCCCCGGCCAGTCGCGGTGGGAGATTACGGGTCGCCGTCGCGCTCAGCGGGGCGAAGATGAACGCCAGCCCCGCACCCACGCCGGTCAACGGGATCAGCAGCCGCCAGACCGGTGTGCTCGGGCTCATCTCGACCGACAGCCATAGCAGCGCGACAGCCAGCGCGGAGAAGCCGAATCCGATGATGTGCCGGGGGTGCGACTGGTCGACGATCCGGCCGACGAATGGTGCCAACACCCCACTCGCGATCGCCATCGGCGCGGTGAGCAGAGCCGACCGGGTCGGGGTCAGCCCGCACACCGACTGTGCGTAGAACATCAGCGGCAGGATCATCGCAGTCGAGGCGAACCCAATGACCGCAATGCCGACGTTGGCCAGGCTGAAATCGCGGTCGCCGAAGATCGCCAGCGGGATCAGTGGTTCGCCCCGATTCACCGACTGCCAATAGACGAACGCGGTCATGAACCCGGCCCCCGCCGCCACCAGAACCCAGACCCATGCCTGCCAGTCCTGGGTCTGCCCCTCCTGCAGGCCGAAGACGATCAGGAACAGGCCGATTCCGGAGAGGAGCACGCCGACGATGTCGAAGCGGTGCGGGTGGGTCGGGAGCACCGGAATGAGCCGAACGGCCATCACCAGGCCGATCACTCCGATCGGAACATTGATGAAAAAGATCCATGACCAGCCCAGGTGGTCGACGAGCACGCCGCCGGCCACCGGCCCGGCCAGGGTGGCCAACCCGGCCGTGGCTCCCCACATGCTCAGGGCTACCCCGCGACCGTCGGCGGGGAAGATTCGGGTGATGGTCGACAGAGTCTGTGGAGTCAACAGCGCGGCTCCGATTCCTTGCACCACCCGGGCAGCGATCAACATCCCGATCGAAGCGGACAGGCCGCACCACAGCGACGCCGCGGTGAACACCACCAGGCCGGCGATGTAGAGGTTCTTCGGGCCGAAGCGATCTCCCAGCCGACCCGCCAGCAGCAGCGGTACGGCGTAAGCCAGGAGATAGGCGCTGGTGACCCAGATGATGTTGTCGTAGTCGGTGATGTTCAGCGCAACCATGATGCTGGGGTTGGCCACAGCCACGATGGTCGAGTCGACCAGGATCATGAAGAAGCCGACCAGCATGGCCCACAAAGCGTTCCACGGGTTCTCGGACGACTCTGGCGCGTCCCGACTCACGCGCACCGATGCTGCCAGCACATGCCAGGACCGTATCGGTGGGGTGCGGTGGGGCGAACACGCCGAGTTGGTTAGCTTTGAGACATGCATGCCGAACGTTTCCACCGATTGGTCAACGCGACCGGGCCCTTCGTGTCGATCTACTTCGACGACTCGCATGACACGGCGGACTCGGCCGCCCAACTCGACGCCCGACTGCGCGACATCCGCAAGCATCTCGAGGAGCAGTCGGTAGGCACCGAGGTCATCGACGCGATCGATGCGGCGGTGCGGGCCAAGCACCCGCCGGTGGGGCGCAGCGGCCGTCAGGTGATCGCAGCCGGAAGCAGGATCGTGCTCGACGAGCACCTCATTCGCCCGCCCGTCAGCACCGAACTGCGGGTTTCCGAGTTGCCCTACCTGGTCCCGGTCATCGAACACGGGTTGCTGCACGACACCTACCTGCTGGTGGCCGTCGACCACACCGGTGCCGACATCGCACTGCACGGTCCGGGCCGGACACGAACCGAAGACGTCGAGGGCAGCGGCTATCCGGTGCACAAGGCCCACAAAGCCGAAACCGCCGGCTACGGGGGTCCGCAGGGGCGGGTGGCAGAAGCCGTCCGGAAGAACATGCGCGAGGTCGGCGATCGTCTCACCCACCTGGTCGACGAAACCGGCGCCGATATCGTTTTCGTCACCGGCGAAGTGGGCTCCCGCTCCGAGCTGGCGGCCGAACTGCCTGAGCGGGTCACGGCCAAGGTCGTGCAGTTGCAGGGCGGCGGACGCACCGCCGGCGTCGACGAGATCGAGGTTCACCACGAGATCGGCCAGGAATTCCTCAAGCGGCGCCTAGCCGTCATCGAGGACGCCGCCCAACGGTTCAACGCCGGTCGCGGTGCCGGACTGGCGGTCGACGGCCTGGCCGAGGTAACGGCGGCCCTGCGTAACGGAGCAGTGGAGACCCTGATCATCGGCGACGTCGGAGAGGCCACCGTGGTGGCCGACCACGACGAACTAGCTCTGATCGGAACGGACACCGACACCGTCTCGGCTCTGGGCGGATCCCCGGATCGAGTCTTGCGCGCCGACGAGGCACTTCCGCTGCTGGCCGTGGCGACCGGAGCGGCCTTGGTGCGTACCGACGAGCGGATCAGCCCAGCCGAGGGCATCGGCGCGGTGCTGCGCTACCCGGACATGGGTCAACACTGAGGTTCACCGGGGTCCCCGGGATTTCACGGGGCTCCGCGGGGGTTTCGGCCACACACCACCTTCCGGCACCTTCGCCGGCCGCGATTCGTTAGCCTGGCATTATGCCCGAGTTCGGGCCCACAGGAAGGGGCGCCCATGAGGCTCCGCCGAAAGAAGCCAGCGGCCGAGCGGGCCGGGACGGAGGATGCCGGGCTGGCCGCGCGCGCACTCTCGCACGCGCTGGAAGCCGGCGGCCGAGCGCAGGCTCCGGCCGTCAAGGCCTACGTCGCCAAGTTGCGCCGCGACAACCCGGACGACACGCCCGCTGAGATCGTCACCAAACTGGAGAAGCGCTACCTGGCCGCCGTGATGGCCAGCGGCGCGGCCGTCGGCTCGGCGGCAGCGTTCCCCGGCATCGGCACGCTGACCGCGCTGTCGGCAGTCGCCGGGGAGACCCTGGTGTTTCTGGAAGCGACGGTGTTGTTCGTTCTGGCCAACGCCGAGGTGCACGGCATTCCCATCGACCAGCGCGAACGTCGCCGGGCGCTGGTGCTCGGCGTTCTCGTCGGCCACGCGAGCAAGGGTGCGATCAAAGAACTCATCGGACCGCACCGCACCAGCGGCGCCTGGCTGGTCGAAGCCGAACTTCTGCCGCTCCCGGTGGTCTCGCAACTCAACTCCAGGCTCATGCACTACTTCGTGAAGAAGTACACGATCAAGCGCACAGCCATGGCGTTCGGCAAGCTGCTGCCGGTCGGCATCGGTGCCGCGGTCGGCGGGGGCGGGAACCGCATGATGGGCAAGAAGATCGTCGGTAACGCGCGACAGGCGTTCGGACCGGCTCCCAGCCGTTGGCCGGTGATGCTGCACCTGGTGTCCGGAACCGACGTCGAGCCACCCATGCTGCCTGCCGCCGAAGAGGGCTGAACCGGCTGTCTCGTCCGTCGCGCGGGAACCGATCCCAGTTTCATCGCTCTCGCGTAACGCTCGGCGCGACACCCCAGACGAGATAGCCTTGAGAGGTCGTCGGTAGGGCATCGAGTACGGCATCAGGTACGGCATCAAGTAGGGCATCAAGTAGGGCACAGAATCGAGGCGAGCCATTCCGTGAGTACCAGTTCACCCTTCGGCCAAAACGAGTGGCTCGTCGAGGAGATGTACCGGAAGTTCCGGGAGGATCCCTCGTCGGTGGATTCGAGCTGGCACGAGTTCCTCGCCGACTACCACGCCGAGGCCACGCCCGGGGGAACCGCCGCCGTCGGCAATGCCGGAAACGGCCAGCCTGCTGCCGCGCCTCCGGCTCCGGCCGCCGTCGCACCCGCAGCGCCGGCCCCCGCCGCTCCCCCACCCCCTGCGGCTTCGGCTGCGCCTGCCGCCCAGAAACCGGCAGCCCCGGCGCCCGCCGTCCAGAAACCTGCGGCCCCGCAGGCAGCCGCCGAGGCCCCCAGCGAGCAGTCGCAGGTGCTCCGGGGAGCCTCGGCAGCCGTCGTCAAGAACATGAACGCCTCGCTGGCGATTCCCACCGCCACCAGCGTGCGAGCCATACCCGCGACGCTGATGATCGACAACCGGATCGTCATCAACAACCATCTCAAGCGCACCCGCGGCGGAAAGATCAGCTTCACCCATCTGCTGGGCTACGCGCTGGTGCAGGCGGTCAAGAAGTTCCCGAACATGAACCGGTTCTTCGCCGAGATCGACGGCAAGCCCAACGTGGTGACGCCGGCCCACACCAATCTCGGCCTGGCGATCGACCTGCCGGGCAAGGACGGCAAGCGATCGCTGGTGGTCGCGGCCATCAAGGGCTGCGAGACCATGGGCTTCGCTGAATTCGTGGCCGCCTACGAGGACATCGTCCGCAGAGCCCGCGACGGCAAGCTCACCGCCGAAGATTTCGCCGGTGTGACGATCTCGCTGACCAATCCGGGCACCATCGGCACCGTGCACTCCGTACCCCGGCTGATGGCCGGACAGGGAGCGATCATCGGCGCCGGTGCGATGGAGTTCCCGGCGGAGTTCCAGGGCGCCAGCGAAGAGCGCATCGCCGAACTCGGCGTCGGCAAGCTGATCACACTGACGTCGACCTACGACCACCGCATCATCCAGGGCGCGGAGTCCGGCGACTTCCTGCGTACCGTCCACCACCTGTTGCTCGACGACGACTTCTGGGACGAGATCTTCTTCGGGTTGTCCATCCCGTACGAGCCGGTGCGCTGGCGTACGGACAACCCGGACTCCATCTTCGACAAGAACGCCCGCGTCATCGAACTCATTGCGGCCTACCGAAACCGTGGCCACCTGATGGCGGACATCGACCCGCTGCGGCTGGACAAGAACCGCTTCCGAATGCACCCCGATCTCGACGTCAACACGCACGGACTTACCCTGTGGGACCTCGACCGCGAGTTCAAGGTAAACGGCTTCGCGGGCGCGCAGTACAAGAAGTTGCGCGACGTGCTGTCAGTACTGCGGGACGCCTACTGCCGCCACATCGGCGTGGAGTACACCCACATCCTCGAACCCGAACAGCAGAAGTGGCTGCAGGAGCGACTCGAAGTACGCCATGAGAAGCCGACCGTCGCCGAGCAGAAGTACATCCTGTCCAAACTCAATGCCGCCGAGGCGTTCGAGACCTTCCTGCAGACGAAATACGTTGGACAAAAACGATTCTCGCTCGAGGGAGCAGAGACGGTCATTCCGATGATGGACGCGGTGATCGACCAGAGTGCCGAGCACGGCCTCAGCGAGGTGGTCATCGGCATGCCGCATCGCGGTCGGCTCAACGTCCTGGCCAACATCGTCGGTAAGCCCTACTCGCAGATCTTCAGCGAATTCGAGGGCAACCTGAACCCCGCACAAGCCCAAGGCTCCGGTGACGTCAAGTATCACCTCGGCGCCAGGGGCACCTATTTTCAGATGTTCGGCGAGAACGACATCGAAGTATCGCTGGTGGCCAACCCGTCACATCTGGAAGCCGTCGACCCCGTGCTGGAGGGTTTGGTTCGCGCCAAGCAGGACCTGATCGACGGAGAGGGCTCCCCACCTACCTTCACGGTGGTGCCGTTGATGCTGCACGGCGATGCGGCGTTCGCCGGTCAGGGCGTGGTGGCCGAGACGCTGAACCTGGCCCTGCTTGAGGGGTATCGCACCGGCGGCACCATCCATATCGTGGTCAACAACCAGATCGGCTTCACCACCGCACCAGAGTTTTCCAGGTCGGCGGAGTACTGCACCGACGTCGCCAAAATGATTGGGGCACCGATCTTCCACGTCAACGGCGACGACCCGGAGGCGTGCGTGTGGGTGGCCCGCCTGGCGGTGGACTTCCGACAGCGGTTCCACAAGGACGTCGTCATCGACATGCTGTGCTACCGCCGCCGAGGCCACAATGAGGGCGACGACCCGTCGATGACCAACCCGGCCATGTACGAGGTGATCGACACCAAGCGCGGTGCCCGCAAGGCCTACACCGAGGCACTGATCGGCCGCGGCGACATCTCGATGAAAGAAGCCGAAGACGCGCTGCGCGACTTCCAGGGTCAACTCGAGCAAGTATTCAACGAGGTCCGGGAACTGGAAAAGCACGCTGCCGAACCCAGCGAGTCGGTCGAGTCCGCACAGATGCTGCCGCGTGGAATGACGACCGCGGTGGATAAGTCGCTGCTGGCCCGCATCGGCGACGCGCATTTGGCTGTTCCGGAAGGCTTCACCGTGCACCCCCGGGTCAAGCCCGTAATGGCAAAGCGTCGTGAGATGGCCTACGAAGGCAAGGTCGACTGGGCGTTCGGCGAGTTGCTGGCGCTGGGCACGTTCCTGGCCCAGGGCAAGCTGATCCGGTTCACCGGCCAGGACACCCGGCGCGGAACCTTCACCCAGCGCCACGCCGTGGTCATCGATCCGCACACCGGGGCCGAATTCACCCCACTGGAGCTGCTCACGCTCAACCCGGACGGGACGTCGAACGGCGGCCGATTCCTGATCTACGACTCGCCCCTGTCGGAGTACGCCGCCGTCGGGTTCGAGTACGGCTACTCGGTGGGCAATCCCAATGCGATCGTGTTGTGGGAAGCCCAGTTCGGCGACTTCGTCAACGGTGCGCAATCGATCATCGACGAGTTCATCAGTTCCGGGGAGGCCAAGTGGGGCCAACTCTCCGACGTCGTGCTGCTCCTGCCTCATGGCCACGAGGGTCAGGGCCCAGACCACACCTCGGGTCGTATCGAGCGCTTCCTGAACCTGTGGGCCGAGGGCTCGATGACGATTGCCATGCCGTCGACCCCGGCGAACTACTTCCATCTGTTGCGCAGGCACGGCCTCGACGAGCTGCACCGGCCGCTGATCGTGTTCACGCCGAAGTCGATGCTGCGGAACAAGGCGGCAGTCAGCGACATCCGCGACTTCACCGAGCAGAAGTTCCGGTCGATCATGGAGGAGCCGACCTACACCGACGGCGTGGGCGACCGCTCCAAGGTCACCCGGATCCTGCTGACCAGCGGCAAGATCTACTACGAGCTCGAGGCTCGTAAGCAGAAGGACGGCCGCGACGACGTGGCGATCGTCCGGATCGAACAGCTGGCACCGCTGCCCAAGCGGCGACTGGCCAACACCCTCGACGAGTACCCGAACGCCCGAGAGTTCTTCTGGGTTCAGGAGGAGCCGGCCAACCAGGGCGCCTGGCCGACCTTCGGCCTGAGCCTGCCGGAGTTGCTGCCCGACAAGCTGACCGGGATCAAGCGGATCTCGCGCCGCGCGATGTCGGCGCCGTCGTCGGGCTCGTCGAAGGTACATGCCGTCGAGCAGCAAGAGATCATCGATGAGGCCTTTACCTGACAGGTTCCAAATGTCCGCGAGCGTGCGTGCCGCTCGCGGCAGTAGTGCTGCCCTCGCTGCGATCGCTGTCTTGGGGGCAGGTCCATCTGCGGTGGTTGCATCCGCGGCACCAGCAGACGACGGCACGCCATCGGTTTCGGTAGCCAGGTCCACCAACCACCAGACACGATCGAGGCAGCCAACGCCGCGCACCAATCCGGCGCGGCCGACCTCAAGCACAAAGCCACGGCGGACCGCTGCGCCGACGGCCCGGTTGCCGGCAGCGAAAGCAAACAGAGCGAACCCGATCGGCAGAGTGTTTCGCAACCACGCGCCGACGCTGAATCCGACCCAGAGCGCCGCCGGTGCGGACTCGGTCGTGCACGGTGCGCTCAACGCCGCCGACGCCGACGGAGACGCCCTCACCTACACGGTGGTCCGCCCTCCCGAACACGGCCAAGTGGTCGTCGAAGGCGACGGCGCCTTCACCTACACCCCGGTCATCCCGGGACAGCTGACCGACACCTTCACCGTCACCGCCAGCGATGCCGGCAGCGGATTCCACCTGCACGGCCTGCTGGGTCTGGTCAACCTGCTGACCTTCGGCCTGATCGGCACGGCGGGGCACAGCACCACCCGCACGATCACCGTCAACATCAGCCCAACAATCGACCCGACCGCCTACATCCTGCCGCTGGCACCCGGGGTCGCGGTGAAAACCGTTCATACGGTGGGTGATTCGCCGGCCAGTGGAACCTACCCCATGGTTGGTGCTCCCGATGGCCTGGGCGTATACGACAACAATGACGGCACGTTCACCCTGGTGATGAACCACGAACTCGCCAGCGGATCCGGAGCAATACGGGCGCACGGCGCGACCGGGTCGTTCATCTCCCGGTATGTCATCGACAAGAGCACGATGGAAGTACTCGGCGGCAGCGACCTCATTCAGCAGGTGTTCGGTTGGAATGCGGTCACCGGAAGCTCGGATCCCGCGCCCAGCGTCGTGGCCTTCAACCGGTTCTGCTCGGGTGACCTGGCCGCCTCGTCGGCGTATCTCTACAACGGGCTGGGCAGCTCCGCACGGATCTTCCTCACCGGCGAGGAGGGCGGCCAGGGCCGCGCCGTGGCAACGATCGTCACCGGCCCCGAGGCCGGAAACAGCTACATCCTGGGCACGTTCGATCCGGCGGCGAACGGCTCCGAGATCGTCGGCGTGGGCAGCTGGGAGAACATCCTGGCCAATCCACTCGCGCAGGAGAAGACCGTCGTGATCGGCAACAACGACGGCGGCTCAGGAGTCATGGCCGGGGCGTTGGCCGTCTACGTCGGCACCAAGCAGAACGCCGGAACCGAGGCCGACAAGGCGGGGCTGACCAACGGCGTCCTCAAGTTCGTCACCGTGACCGGTAATCCGGCGGAGATCGTCAACTCGACGACCCGGGCCACCAACATCACCAGCGGCACCACGTTCACCCTCAGCGGGGTGGCGTCGACGGCGTTCTCCAGGCCCGAGGACGGGGCCTGGAATCCGCTGAACCCAAACGAGTACTACTTCGTCACGACGGACCGACTCGACCAGGTCGCCGACGGCGCCGGCGGCCAGGTCGGCAACAGCCGCCTCTGGCGGCTCACCTTCGCCGACATCACGAACCCCGACCTGGGCGGCACCATCGACCTGCTGATCGACGGCGACACGGTCGGACGTAACAAAGTCAACATGCTCGACAACATCACCGTCGACTCAGCTGGGCGCGTTCTCCTGCAGGAGGACACCGGTGGAGCCGCCCACAATGCCAAGGTCTGGCAGTACGACATCGCCACGGACACGTTGACGCTGATCGCTCAGCACGACCCGGCGCGCTTCGGCGACGTCGGGGTCGCAGCCACCGCCCCGTTCACCATCGACGAGGAATCCTCCGGCATCATCGACGCCCGAGACGTCCTCGGTCCCGGCTGGTTCCTTCTCACTGTGATGGCGCATTACCCGCTTGGCGGGGGTCTGATCGAGGGCGGGCAATTGCTGGCGCTGCACGCCCCAGCCTGAGGCCACCCCCAGTACTAGCCGAACAGCGGGAGCAGGGGCGCGCCATTACCCAGTTTGTCGGTGACGTTCTCCAGCGCCTTGGGGCACAGGAACGAGATGGCCGCGCCAGTGAACGCTGTGGACGGCCCCAACGGACGACCGATGACGTCCGACACCGTGCCGGCGATGTTGGCGGTGTTCTGGCCACGTTCAGCCAGCAGTGGGCACAACGACTGCCCGACGGCGACCGCCTCACCCGGATCCATTCCGGTGATACCCAGACCGTCCAACGTGGTCAGGAAGTTCTCGACGTTGCCAGCGGTGTCGGCGGTGGCCGGGACCGCAGGCAGCACCAATAGCGAAAGCCCGGCGACCAACACGGCCCCGGCGGTACGACTCAGGATCATGATCCAACCATCGTAAGGGCGCAGACCGCCGTTACGCCACGCTGCTACCCTGAACCAAACTGGACACCCGTCAACAGGAGCGTTCATGCAGGGATTCGCCGGCAAAGTGGCAGTGGTGACTGGAGCAGGCTCGGGAATCGGCCAGGCCCTGGCCGTCGAACTGGCCCGCTCGGGGGCGTCGGTGGCGATCAGCGACGTCGACACCGAGGGCCTGGCGGTCACCGAGGAGCGGATCAGGGCAATCGGCGGCAAGGTCAAGACCGACAGGCTCGACGTCACCGAGCGGGAGCGCTTTCTGCTCTATGCCGACGAGGTCAAAGATCACTTCGGCAAGGTCAACCAGATCTACAACAACGCCGGTATCGCCTTCACCGGTGATGTCGAAGTCACCCCTTTCAAGGACATCGAGCGAGTGATGGACGTCGACTACTGGGGTGTGGTCAACGGCACGAAGGCCTTCCTGCCCCATCTGATCGCCTCGGGTGACGGCCACGTGATCAACATCTCGAGCGTGTTCGGACTGTTCGCCGTGCCGGGACAGGCGGCCTACAACTCGGCGAAGTTCGCCGTCCGCGGGTTCACCGAAGCCCTGCGCATGGAGATGACGATCGCCAAGCAGCCGGTAAAGGTCACCACGGTCCACCCCGGCGGCATCAAGACGGCCATCGCGCGCAACGCCACCACGGCCGAGGGGTTGGACCAGGCTTCACTGGCCGACGCATTCGACAAGCTGGCCCGGACCTCGCCGGAAACAGCGGCGCAGGTCATCCTTGCCGGAGTGGCCAAGAACAAGGCCCGGGTACTGGTGGGCGCCGACGCAAAAATCCTCGATGCGATCGTGCGCCTGACCGGTCCCGGCTACTACCGGATTCTGGTCAACCTGACCCGCCGGTCCAAGCTGCACACCCGCTGACTCAGCGGCCTAAAGGGTTGGCAGCCAACCAGTTCTCGGCAACGGCATGCGCGTCGGCGCCGGTCTCGACCTGATGCAGCATGTCCACCAACGAGGCGGTGTCGAGCACTCCGGCGAGTTCGTTGATCGCACGCAATTGCATGGTGTCGATCTCGTTACGCGAATAGAGCGCAACGACGTTCTGCGCCTGCAGCAGAGTGGGTTTGCGGTCGACGAGCACCACTGCCCCGGTGGGCACCGACGTGTTCGCGGTGGACGTCCACGCCGCAGTGATGAACCCAGCTTGCAGCGCATCGAACATCGCTGCAGCAGAACCATATTGACGAACCGAAGGTAGTGCGCACGACCCCACCGTCGCTGGCGCGGCACCGCCGGTGACCGAACCGACGGTCACCGCCCCGCAGTGATCGACCAATGCGGAGAGCTCACGGCTGCCCCATGAATCCGCCGTCGCGGCGGTGACGGCCAGTGCCGATTTGTCCTCCGCAGCCACCGCATAGTCTCCCGCGGCCACGCCCTCCGGCAATGCACCCACCATGGCCCGGTATACCTGTTCGGCCGAACGTGCTGCCGACCCGGGCGAGAACCGCTCTAACAGCCGACCGGTGAAACCCGGCACGACGGTTACCTCACCGGCGTCCAGCGCTACCAACGGGTCTGGTGACGTGCTGACGCGAGCATCGGTTCCGTAATAGCGCAGTGCGGCGGAATAGATGTTCGCCAGCAGCGTGGTCTCGGTATCCCCCGATGTCCCCACGGTCAGCGAGGGACCGGGGTGCGGCGCGCCGCAGCCGGCCACGGGCAGCGCCAACAGGATCGCCAGCGCGATCACCAACCGGCGCAGTTGCGTCACTCCTTGGAGGCAGCGGCCACCGCAGCCGCCACCGCGGGACCGACCCGCGGGTCGAGCGGGCTGGGCACAATGCAGTCGGGAGCCAAGTCGTCGCCAACGACCGAGAAAATCGCTTCGGCGGCAGCAACTTTCATCTTCTCGGTGATGCGCCGGGCACCGGCGTCCAAGGCCCCGCGGAACACACCGGGGAAGGCGAGCACATTGTTGATCTGGTTGGGGAAATCGCTACGGCCGGTGGCGACGATGGCGGCATGACGGCTGGCTACATCCGGGTGGATTTCCGGGTCCGGGTTGGAGCAGGCGAACACGATGCCGTTCGGCGCCATCCCCGCGATGACTTCCTCGGGCACCTTGCCTGCCGATACCCCGAGGAACACGTCGGCGCCGGCCAGTGCCTCGGCCACCCCGCCGGTACGTCCGTCCGGATTGGTGCGCGTGGCCAACTCGGCCTTGACCGCATTCAGGTCGCCCCGGCCGGAATGCACGATTCCCTTCGAGTCGACCACGGTGATATCGGTGAGCCCCGCCTCCAACAGAATGTTGGCACACGCCACCCCGGCCGCTCCGGCACCCGAGATGACCATCTTCAGCGAACTGATCTTTCGGTCGAGCACGGCGGTAGCACCTAACAGTGCAGCCAGTACCACGATCGCGGTGCCGTGCTGGTCGTCGTGCATCACCGGACAGTCAAGCGCCTCGATCACTCGGCGTTCGATCTCGAAGCAGCGCGGTGCGGAGATGTCTTCGAGGTTGACCGCGCCGAAGGTCGGACGCAGCCGGATCAGGGTCTCGACGATCTCGTCGGGGTCCTTGGTGTCCAGGACGATCGGGATCGAGTCAAGGCCGCCGAAGGTCTTGAACAGCGCAGCCTTGCCCTCCATCACCGGCAGCGAGGCCAACGGTCCGATATCACCGAGACCGAGCACCGCACTGCCGTCACTGACCACCGCCACCAAGCGGTGGGCCCAGGTGTAGCGTGCCGCCAGCGTGTGGTCGGCAGCGATGGCACGGCTCACCTGGGCAACCCCGGGGGTGTAGGCGATGGACAGCGCACGCTGCGTGTCGAGCGGTGCCTTCAACTCGACCGAAAGCTTGCCGCCCTGGTGGGCAGCGAAAATCTCCTCATCGTCGAGGACAAGTTTGGGAGCTGGCACCTTTTCCACGGCCGTCAGGGTACTCGACCGCGAGGTTGGGCCCGCCGTCACCGCCACCCGCGTAGCATCTGCGAAGGCTCATTCGGGCGGGAGGAGGTCGGACCATGCCGTCTTTCAAACCCCGACCCCCAACCCTGCTCGGGATCGGCCGACCCCGTTCGGTCCCCAAGCCCGTCACCGCCACGACAGCGGTGGCGGCGACCACAGCCGTCGTCGACTGCGCGGTTTACTGCGGTGGCACCCGGGTCCCCGGAACACTCAACCATGCTGAATCGCTGGCCAAGGTCCGCGAACTGCAGGCCCGCGGCGAGCAAGCTTTCGTCTGGATCGGATTGCACGAGCCCGACGAGGGGCAGATGTATTCGATTGCCAAGGTGTTCGGCCTGCATCCCCTGGCAGTGGAGGACGCCGTCCACGCCCACCAAAGGCCCAAGGTGGACCGCTATGACGACTCGCTGTTCATGGTGCTCAAGACGGTCAATTACGTACCGCACGAGTCGGTCGAACTCGCCCGCGAGATAGTGGAGACCGGCGAGATCATGGTGTTCGTCGGAGCGGACTTCGTCATCACGGTCCGCCATGGTGACCACACCGGCCTCGCGGTGGTGCGCAGGAAGTTGGAAGAGGCTCCCGAACAACTCGTTCGGGGACCGTACGCCGTGATGCATGCGATCGCCGACCATATCGTCGACTCCTACCGCTGGGTCGCCGAGTCGATGGAAGCCGACATCGACGCGATCGAGGAGGCCACGTTCTCGCCGCGGCGCCGGATCGACATCGAACCTATCTACCTACTCAAGCGGGAAGTGGTGGAGCTACGCCGGGCAGTGTGGCCGCTCACCGACGCACTGGCGCGAATCACCGGCGAATACCGCGACCTGGTGTCGAAGGAACTCCGCCGGCAGATGAACGACGTCCTGGACCATCAGAGCCTGGCAGCCGATCGCATCGCCAGCTACGACGAACTGCTGTCTTCTCTGGTGCAGGCGGCGCTGGCCAAGGTGGGCATGCAGGAGAACCTCGACATGCGCAAGATTTCGGCTTGGGCGGCCATCGCGGCCGTGCCGACCATGATCGCCGGGATCTACGGGATGAACTTCCATGACATGCCCGAGCTCGACTGGCACTTCGGCTACCCGGCGGTGCTGGGGTTCATGTTCTGCGTGTGCACTTTTCTGTACATCACGTTTCGCCGCAACCACTGGCTTTAGCCGGGTAGGACGATGCGGGCCGCCCACGGCCCGAGGAGGAGTTGGGCAATCCGACTCCAGCCGGACGACGATGCGGGCCGCCCACGGCCCGAGGAGGAGTTGGGCAATCCGACTCCAGCCGGACGACGATGCGGCCCGCGGTGATCTCCCGGTGGGTGCGCATGGAGAAACGGTTGACCTCGCCCGGCCTGAAGACATCACCGTCGTCCTGATAGCGGATAGCGCGCTGAACAATGCTGGACTGCAGGAGAATTCATTAAAAACCATACTCCAAGGGCCGCATCCTTGACTGATCGGAGGCTATTTGGAAGTGGAGTTTGTGGATTTCGAATTGGTCTTCTTAATGGCCGCGGGTATCACCGGGAGCGGTCCTTCGCTCGACTCGGCGCCGGTGTCGACCACTCGGGAAGCGGGGTCCTCATGGCGCGCGAACCAGGAGATCGACAAACCCAGGAACAACAGCGGGATACCAATGATGAGCGTCAGCCGGCGCTTCTCGCTCTGCCGCGACCCGGTGAAACGGTCGGACGTCTCGGTCGAGCTGGAGTTCGCGGAAGTGGCAGACATCGTCGCGGTCATGCTTGAACTCGCGCAAGTCAGTTGCACGCGGTCCAATGTCTGACGACGCAGCCACGTCGGCGCCGGGATGAATACCGGTGCGCCCCCGAGCAGCGCGACCGGGTTGACCTGCCGGCGCTGATCCTGTTCGCAGGTGTCGCAGGAGTCGATATGGCGGGCCATGCGTTTACGCATGAGAACGGTGAACTGTCCGTCCCAACCCTTGAGCATCGCGGCCAGCTCAGCGCATGCGTCTGGATTGGCTTGCACGGTGCGCGCCACCAGCAGGGCGCCCAGACAGCGTTCGACGGTCTGGCGCAGCCGGAACATCATGGTGTTCGCGCTGGTCAGCGTTACGCCAAGAGTTTCCGCTAGTTCCGGGCCGTCCAGCCCGTGCCGGTAGGACAGATCCAGCAGTTCGCGGTCGCGGTCTGATAGTCCGCCGGCAGCGTCGGCGACCAGACGAGCTAATTCGCTTTGTCCGGCAAGCGTTTCCGGGCTTGCTTCGTGAGAGACCATGTCAGGCAATTCATCAGAGACCTCCTCGCGGTAGCGGTGCCGAAGACGGCGCATCGCATGATGGCGGGCGATCGAGTACA
>JAGQTV010000102.1 GCA_020438845.1 Mycobacterium sp.
GTACAGCGCGACCGCGTCACGCTTGAACTCGTCTGGATAGTTTTTCCTTGCCATCGCGTTGGATCATCTCGCTTCCCCCAGGAACATCCCGGGATTGAGCGTGTCCAACACATGGGGGCAAGTCCCGTCGACCTGCGCATTTACAACAATAGGTTGGCCTACGGCATTGTGGATAACTCTGTGGAAATTGTGGATAGTGCGCCGACAGGCGTTCTTGCGGGCGTCGGGGCCCACGTAGTCCCATTAGGCTGGTCGGCGTGATTCAGGTGTGTTCGCAGTGCGGAACACGATGGAACGTGCGCGAGCTCCAGCGGGCATGGTGCCCGCGGTGCCGTGGCCGGCTCCTGGCGCCATCGGTGCTGCCGGTCGCGGTGCCGCCAGTCGCTGCGGCGCCGGTTCGCCAACCCGGAGGGCAGGTCGGGCCAGGTCGGTTGCCGGCGGGCTTTCGTTGGATCGCGGTGCGTCCAGGTCCGCCACCGCCGCCCCGTCGTCGTGGCCGTCCGCTGGGCCCCACGCCCCGATACCGCACTATTCCGCGCTGGGGTTTGGTCGACCAGATTTCATCGCCCGCCCTGGGCGACGACGCACCGGCGCTCAAGACCGCCGTCTCCGCCTCGGCCGTACGAGCGGTTTTGATGGCCGCGACGGCGATCTTCGCGGTGGCCGCCGTCGCGCACATGCTGCGGTATGTGTTGCTGCTGGTCAACAGAACCATGTTGTTGCCCCCATGGGTAGCTGTGCCGGGCGTGCTGATGGGGGTGCTGGCTAGCCTGGCGGCGGGTGTCACGGTTGTCATCGTCACGGTCGTGATGACCTCCTGGCTCATCGGAAGCCGCGCTGCGGCCTACGGCGAGTACGGCCGAGATGATCCGCGGCCGGCCTGGATGTTGTGGGCGGGGTGCTTGATTCCGCTGATCAGCCTCTTCTGGGCGCCGGTCTTCCTGATCGAACTAGCTCATGTCCAAGGGGCCGAGGACCGGCAGCGCAAGACCATCACCGCGTGGTGGGTCGCCTGGGCTTTCTCGACATTGACGGCAGTGTGGGCGATCTGGACACGGTGGGCGACCGAACCGCAGGCGGTCGCCGACAACACCGTGACAATGGTCGTCGCCTACCTTGCCGGGACTGGGACGCTACTGCTGTTGTGGCGGATGTTTGACGGTTTCGTGGGCAAGCAGGTCCAGCGCCCCCAGCACCGCTGGGTGGTCGTGGCCGAACATACGGCCGACTCGGAGAACCCGGTCGGGGAATCGCCCGCCGGCCAGGCTGCCGGACACCGGGCCCCCCAAGAAGAGGGCCCAGGGGAAAAGGGCCCAGAGCGGCAGAGTGAATCAGGCCGGAAGGTTGAGTCCCGGGACCGGGAACCGGCAGCATAGACGTCATGTCGACGGCCGATGAAGTCGCTGCGGCGCACCCGTTCGTGGTCGCCCATCGCGGAGCGTCGGCGGAGCGCCCCGAGCACACCTTGGCCGCCTACGAGTTGGCCCTGCAAGAGGGTGCCGACGGCGTCGAGTGCGACGTGCGGCTCACTCGAGACGGTCATCTGGTCTGCGTGCATGACAGGCGAGTCGACCGCACCTCGAACGGCAGCGGACTGGTGAGCGACCTGACGTTGGCGGAGCTCAAGGAACTCGATTGGGGTGCTTGGCACGGCAGCTGGAGTGCGATTGCCGAACTCGGCGACACGGGACTGCTCACACTTGAGGATCTGCTGCGTCTGGTGCTGGACTGGAACCGTCCGGTGAAGGTCTTCATCGAGACCAAACACCCGGTCCGATACGGCGCTCTGGTGGAGACGAAAGTCCTGGGATTGCTGCATCGTTACGGGATTGCCTCGCCGCCGTCGGCGGATCTGTCCCGCGCGGTGGTGATGTCGTTTTCGGCCGCGGCGATGTGGCGGATTCGCCGGGCGGCTCCGATGTTGCCCACTGTTCTCCTCGGGGAGACCTCACGGTTCCTGGGCGGAGGAGCGGCCACCACCGTCGGGGCCACCGCCGTCGGTCCGTCCATCGCGACCTTGCGCGAACACCCGGAACTGGTCGACCGGGCAGCTGCTCAGGGAAGAGCGATGTACTGCTGGACGGTCGACCACTACGAGGACGTGAAGTTCTGCCGTGAAATCGGGGTGGGCTGGATCGCCACCAACCATCCCGGGCGGACCAAGTCCTGGCTGCAGAACGGTCTCAGCGGAAAGGACCCGGAATGAGCAGACGCCGCCCAAGGCCTACTGCGGGCAGGTCTCGTAGGTTTCGATGAGTTCCTGCTCCTCGTCGATCGGTGTGTAGACGGCGGGATCATGGTGGGTGCATCCCCCAACAGTGACCGAAATTGGCCCGCGGGCGGTGCCCCGGGCTCCGACATGGCCGGATAGTTGGTCGCTCGCGCTGTAGAGAACCGGGGCGGGCAACTCGGCGACGACCGGGAGATGTCGCCGAGCGAGTTTCACGGCCACCGCAACGTCATGACTGTGGGTGGTTTTCTCCGAGAACCACACCGGTGGTGTGGCCGGACCATTGATCACCAGCCTGTCGATGTGGGCGATCGACTGGTCGGCGTTGAGTCGGTTCCAGACACCGATCTCGGCTGGGTCCGGCAGTCGCAGCGACGTGCTGAGTTCGGCTGGGTGTTGTTTTCCGGCGTTGATGTTCCAGTTGAGTCCGGCCAGGTCTGGGAACTGAACGGCAAGCTGTTGTGCGGCGCTACTGACGGCCTGGTAGTTCGCCCAGTCGGGTAGGTCGAGGATCGCGGCGTTCGAATGCCCCAGATCCTGAATCGGTTGTTCCCCTTGAGGGTGGACGATCGTGGCGCGCAATCTGATGGTGGAACCCGGGAAGTCGCGTTGAAGTGCAACCCAGGAGCGAGCCTGCCGGATGACCTGATCCCGGTTGGCTATCGGCAAATTGCCGCTGTCCACCCGGAAGACGTTCCTTCCCCGGTTAACCTCCAGTTCGAGTCGGTAGCCGGCGAAGAGACCGTCGTCAGCCGCAGAGAGATAGTGGTCGGTTACGGCGGCGAGTTGCTCTTCGGTGGAGTTTGCGGAGACCTCCGCGTGCAGCCAGAAGTGGACCACGCCCTGTGCTGGATCGTCGGCAAAGTCGTTGGTCGCTGAGATCACGCCGGCCATACGGCCGATCTCCGCGGTGACCGTGTCAGCGTCGCCGCGCCGGTCAGGTACGCCGGCGCCGCAGGCCGCCAGTGTCGCGATCAGCACCGCGATCGCGCATACCCGGCGGGCGATTGCGATAACGGTCGTTCTGGCCGCACCCAACATCGGCTGCCAGTCAAGCCCACCAGGACCCTCGGCGGCAAGCGCGGGGTAGACCCTTTCACTGCGTGGTTGATCTTGACGGGACGAAAGTTAATCGATTATCGTCGATTATCGATGAACGTGTCCATGGAACGGAAGACCGCAGAAGAGTGGGCGTCCTGGTTCCGTGCTCTTGGTGATCCAACGCGCGTGCTGATCCTTCACCAACTCGCCAATGCAGAGGGGCCGATGACCGTTGGCGAACTCACGGCTCGCCTCGACGTGGGGCAGTCGACAATTTCTCATCACCTCGCCAAGTTGGCCGACGCGCGTTTCGTTCTGGTGGATCAGCGGGGGACCTCAAGCTTGTGGCGGCTCAACTCGAAGTGTTTGACCTGTTTTCCCTCGGCGGTCGACGTGCTCATGGGTCGTGTGACCGATGAGTTCAGGAAAGCCACGGAATGCCCCCGATGACTAATGACAAGAGGCGACAACCATGACCCACTCGGAACCGACGGGAACCCGGCTGGTGTTCGTCTACAACGTCGACGCCACCCCGGTGGCGATGTTGCGAGATGTCTACGCGGCGATCACGACGGGGACTACCGACTGCCATCTCTGCGATATCACGTATTCGGGACTCATCAAGGACAAGAGTTGGCGGCGCTTCGTTGCCAACCTCGGCCTGGACGTTGATTTCCAATTCAGATCGACATTTCGCGCGACTCACCCCAACGTCGCCGCCGACTGTCCCGCCGCCTTCCTCGAAACCCCCGACGGAGAGCTCACCCAACTCCTCACGTCCGACGAAATCAACGCCGCCCACGACGTCGCACAGCTCAGACAGATCGTCACCACTGCCCTGAATCGCAACGGGCTGTAGAGGTAGCTGTAGAACCACCGGAGCCCACCAGCCGACGGAATCGAGGATCCTCCCATGGCGCTCACGCTGAAGCAGGCCCGTTCGGTCTACAACCGGATCGGCCGATTCCAGGACTGGCAGGCCTTTTACGAGGACGCGACCACCGACCGCCTCCTCGACCTTGCAGATTTGGCTGCAGACCAGACGATTTTTGAATTCGGATGCGGAACAGGCCGGTTGGCTGCGCGTCTTCTGGGGGAGTTGCCGGAGAGCGTTCACTATCTCGGCGTCGATCTCAGCCCGGTGATGATCAATTTGGCCGCGAATAGGCTCAGCCCGTGGGTGGAGCGCGCCGAGGTGGTTCTGGTCGACGGCTCGCTACCGCTGCCCGCCAACGACGGGTTCGCAGATTGTGTGCTCTCCACCTTTGTGTTCGACCTGCTGGATGCCGACTACGCGCGGGCCGTTTTGGACGATCTGCGGCGGATTCTGACCCCCGGTGGCCGGCTCTGCCTGGCTAGCCTCACGCATGGTGACGGGTGGCTGGAAAGGGCCGTATCTCAAGCGTGGAACGGGCTGTGGAACGTTGCGCCGCAGCTGGTTGGAGGGTGTCGCCCCGTCGCTGTTGGGGCCCTTCTGGGTTCTGCATGGCAGATTCAGCACCACTCCCAGGTGCACCAGTGGGGACTCGTCACCGACGTCGTCATCGCCGTTCCGAGCGATCGACCCGACGAAGGCTGAGGGTTTCTGCTGCTTATTCAAGCAGGATGAGCACGCAAACGAGTACGGCGATAGGCACGAACGCGACTGCGGAGCCGAGGACGAATAATCCCCCGCGGGTCTTGAGGATGGCGAACCCGATGCGGGTTTCCGCAACGTAGCGCTGCCGGGACAGCGCTGCGAGCGCGGACATGACGCCCGCGTAGATCAGCGAGATGCCGAAGGTGGCTTTGATATTGGCGTGCACGAGGAGAATGACAGTGACGGCGAAGACGCCGCCGAGCCCGGTCAGCGCCATGGCACGCTGCAAGTGATTGCGTTCGAACGGGTACTGGACTCCCCACAGCCTCTCAGGCTCCGTGCTCATGGCGGCTCAGCTCCGCGGTGTGAGGACCAGGATGATCACCCCGAGCGCGGTCAGCAGGATGGCCACGGTGCTCAGCAGGGGTGCTCCGAAGCCAGGCAGCGGCCGCCGGCAGCGCAGTGCCCGCTCGGTCACCCACCAGCGCCGTACGCCGATGCCGCAGCTGGCGAAGGCGATGGCCACGAGCCCCAGGGCCATGATCTCGCTCCCGAACCAGGGGTGCTCGAGAAAGAGGCGGTCGATGGCGACGGCGCCCGCGAGCAGAGTCACCGCGAGGCGCAGCCACGACAGATAGGTGCGTTCGTTGGCCAGGGTATAGAGCGGGTCAGGCTCGTGGCCCACGTCGTAGACCCCGCGCGGGGAGCGTGAAGCAGGCTCGGCCTCACCGTCGAAGTCCATCACTTCGTTGCCGGCCACCTCATCACGGTAGCCGCAGCCCGCGGCGCTGCTGCGGTCATGGTTGAGTGTCGAACACCTGCTGCGGAATTGGGCCGTCGCTGCGGAGCGCCTCGAACAGGGCCTCGGCGGCTGATGAATCCCACATGACTACCGAACCCGCCTCGTTATAGGTCATCTCGCCGACGGGAACGGTCAGTGTGCTCTCGGATCCGAGCAGTGCGACGGCCAGTCTGGCCAGATCCCATACATGGGCTCCCTTGTCGACCGACAGGGCGCCTACCACCGCGTGTGGGACGGCGTACCACCGCCACGGGCTCAGCCACACCAGGGGGCTGGCCGCACGCTGCAGCATGGCCGTCATGAACGCCCGCTGGTTGAGCATGCGGTCCAGATCTGCCCTTGCTGTAGCCCGACTGCGGACGTAACCCAGCGCCTGTGGTCCGTCGAGCGTCTGACACCCGGCGGGCAGGTCGATGCCCGCCAACGGATCGTTGATCGGCTCCGCTGGACACATCTGGACCCCGCCGAGGGCGTCGACGATCGCTCCGAAGCCTGCGAAGCCGACTTCGGCGTAGTGGTCGATGCGCAGCCCACTTGCCCGTTCGATGGTCTCGGACAAGAGCGGGGGACCGCCGTAGGCAAAGGCGGCATTGACCTTGTCCATGCCCAAGCCAGGGATGCTGAGGTAGGAGTCACGGGGAACTGACACCATGGCCGCCGGCTGCCCGGATCCCAGGGCAGGGATATGCACCAACAGGATGGTGTCGGTTCGGCCGCTGCCCAGGTCGCCACCGGTGGACAGCTCATTCTGCTGCTCCGCGCTGAGATCGGCCCGACTATCGGATCCGACCAACAACCAGTTGGTTCCTGAGCCCGCTGCCGGACGCCCGTCGTAGTCGCTGAACACCTCGATGCGGTGCAGGCTCGACTCGATCCAGTACGCGGCTCCGAGTGTCACGGCGCCGCAGACCAGTATCACGCTGCTGAACAGCGCAGCTATCCGCTTGCGCCAATTGGTCTTCCGCTTTTTGCTGACGCGCGGGGCGCGTTTGGCTTTCGGCGCCGCCGGCGGTTTCGGCGGCGGTTTCCGCGGTTGCCGACGCGGTGGTTCGGGCGGCGGTGGCCGACGCGGTGGTTCGGGCGCCGGTGGCCGACGCGGCGGTTCGGGCTGCGGTGGGCCCGCGGGGTGCAGCCACGGTTCGGGTGGGCGGCCCGGTTGACGGTGATGCCGTGGCGACGGCGCTGGACCGGGCTGGGGTGGTCGCGGAGGTGAGGCAGGTCGATTCGCCGGCACCGGCCATGGGGAAGGTGGTGGCGCTGGGAAACGCGGACGTGGCGGGGCTGTCGGCGGCCCGGACCGGGGCGGAAGCGGCGGTAACGGGCTGCGGTGAGGAGGCGGCACAGGAGGTCGGGCATGCGCCGGGCTGCGCCGGGGCAGCGGTCCGATGGCTGGAGGGCGGCGAATCGCCTGAGACGGCTCAGGAAGGGTGGGCGGGGCTTCGCGGACGCGGGGAATCGGCTCGGTCGGTGGCTCCGAGGAGGGAGGCCGATACGCGCTCACCAGGTCAATTTACTGGGCACCGCCGCTGATTCACCGCCACCAACTGGCCGCCGCCATGTCACCGCAGCCAGTCCACGCGGCCGGCGAGTGCGACGTAACCCACGAACGCCACCGTGTCGATCAGGCCGTGGGCGATCACCAGGGGCCACAAACGCCCGGTGCGGCACCACGCGTACCCGAAGATCACGCCCATCACCAGATTGCCCAGTCCGGCGCCGAAACCCTGGTACAGGTGGTAGACGCAGCGCAGCAACCCCGAAGTCAGTACGGCGTTCCGCTCGGTCCAGCCCAGTTGCCGCAACCGGGTGATGAGGTAGCCCACCACGATCACTTCCTCGGCAAATCCGTTGGCGAATGCCGCCAGGACCAGAACCGGGATTCGCCACCAGGAGTTGTGCAGTGCCGATGGTTCGACCTGCGCGTTCAAACTCATGGCACGCGCAACCAGGTAGAACACCAGCCCGGGAATGCCGATCAGCGCCGCCAAGCCCATCCCGGTAAACACGTCCGATCGCCAGCGCAGCCGCCCAAGTCCGATCTCAGCCGGCCCGATCCCGCTGCGCCACAGCAGGTACAGGCCCAACAATCCCCAGGCCACCAGTTGGCCTATCGAAACCAGGTTGAGCCCCAGATTGATCAGGTCGTAGTGCGACTGATTGGGATTGAGGCGAACCCGGTACCCGGGCAGCCCGGAGAGCACCGCGTCGGCCAATTGGAGCACTGCCGCGACGGCGCTGACCCCGAACGTCACCGCCAGCATCACAAAAATCTCGATGCGGAGAGGGCGCCGACCGGCGTCGGTCGAATCGCCCTGCGTAATGCTCACCGAAGTCACGCTAGCTGGATCGGCGCGTCGTACCGGTGGCCCGATAGGGTTGTGCGGTGGCCCGGATCGCTTACCTCGGACCGGAGGGGACTTTCACCGAGGCGGCACTCCTGCAGTTGGTGTCCGCCGGTGCTGTGTCGATGGTTGCCCCGGGCGGGGATCCGAATGGAACCGCCATCGAACCTCAACCGACCGACAGCACCCCGGCTGCGCTGAAGGCCGTTCGCTCCGGTGTCGCCGACTTTGCCTGTGTACCGATAGAGAATTCGATCGAGGGCAGCGTCCTGCCGACGCTTGACAGCCTGGCCACCGGGTCTCCATTGCAGATCTATGCCGAACTGACCCTTCCGGTGGCCTTCAGCATCGTCACCCGGCCGGGATTCACCGCGGAACAGGTCCGTACGCTTGCCGCCTTCCCGATCGCAGCGGCGCAGGTACGCAACTGGCTGGCACGTCATCTCCCGGACGTCGATGTGGTGCCGGCCAACTCGAACGCCGCAGCGGCTCGCGACGTTGCCGGTAGTCGCTGCGATGCGGGTGTCAGCACCGCACTGGCCGCCCAGCGGTACGGTCTGGCCACCCTTGCCGAGGGTGTCGTTGACGAACCCAACGCCCGTACCCGCTTCGTGCTGGTGGGCAAGCCAGGCCCGCCCCCACCGCGCACCGGTGCGGACCGGACCTCAGTCGTCCTGCGGATCGAAAGCGCCCCGGGGGCTCTGGTTGACGCCATGACCGAATTCGGCATCCGCGACATCGACCTAACCCGCATCGAGTCGCGACCCACCCGAACAGAGCTGGGGACGTACATCTTCTTTCTCGACTGCGTGGGCCACATCGACGACAACGCGGTCGCCGAGGCGTTGAAAGCACTGCACCGGCGGTGTGCCGACGTGCGTTACCTCGGCTCCTGGCCGACCGGCGCCGCAGCCGGGGCCGTGCCGCCACAACTCGACGAAGCCGACCGGTGGCTGGCTCGGCTGCGTGCTGGTGAAACTCCTGCTGGTGAAATTCCGTGAGCGGCCGATTGATACTGATGCGGCACGGCCAGTCGCACGGAAACGTCGAGCGTCGACTGGACACCCGTCCGCCCGGTGCCGATCTCACCGACCTCGGCCGCGAGCAGGCTCGAGCCTTCGCGCGGAACCGCACCCGCGCCCCAGGCCTGCTGGTGCACTCCATCGCTCGTCGTGCGGCGCAGACCGCAGCTGAGATCGCCGCCGAATTCTCGCTTGCCGAAACCGAAGTTGAGGGAATCCACGAGGTTCAAGCCGGTGATCTCGAGGGCCGTGACGACGACGAGGCGATTGCGGAGTTCAACTCCGTCTACCAGCGTTGGCATCAAGGACAGCTCGGCACCGCGATGCCCGGCGGCGAGAGCGGGTGCGACGTGCTCGACCGCTACTTACCGGTGATCCACGACCTGCGGTTGCGGTATCTCGATGCTCGCGAATGGACGCAAGACATCGTCGTCGTCAGCCACGGTGCGGCGATCAGATTGACTGCGGCGACGTTGGCCGGTGTCGACGGAAGCTTCGTTCTCGACCACCATTTGGCCAATGCCGAATCTGTTGTACTGGCACCGATTACGGACGGCCGATGGAGTTGTGTGCAGTGGGGTTCGCTGACGCCGCCGTTCTACCCCGAGCCAAACGTGCACCCGGTCGAAGACGCGCTGGAGGCAGCCGATCCAATGGGGTGAGGGCTCCTAGATGGCGAGTCGTTGTTCTCCTAGGTGCTCTCCTCGGCGGTCCCCACAGCGTTCCTCGCAGCCGGGCTCCTCGCAACCGGGCTCCTCGCAACCGATCGCGTCGCAGTCGACCGCGAGCCGGTGTATCAGCACTTCAGGATG
Organism: Mycobacterium sp.; assembly: GCA_020438845.1. Taxonomy (GTDB): domain Bacteria; phylum Actinomycetota; class Actinomycetes; order Mycobacteriales; family Mycobacteriaceae; genus Mycobacterium. Next base: position 9,829 of record JAGQTV010000102.1, read on the forward strand.
CTCGCAGTCCGGCTCGGTGCACTGCCAACGGTGCCCGGGGTGGCGGATCAGGGTGCCGTGACAGTGCGGTTGGGACGCCAGGCACTCGCGGCATTCTTTGCTCATAGACTTTTCATAGCACCGGGTGAACGAGACTCCGGGAGCCGACACGGCATCCGGCCGGGAAGGAAGAGCGCTGGGCCCAGAGAGCCCGGCAAGGAGAGCACATGACACCCGGGTTCGACGATGTGGCCAGTCAGTTGTGCCTCTGGTGCGGCGCGACGGTCCCCAGCGGTCGTTTCTGCGGGGCCTGCGGTGCGCATCTGGACGCCAATGACCGGCTGCCTTGGCTGCGGCCCCGGGAGTACGCCGTTGCACCGCGCGAGTCGGTGTTCCTTCCGATGATCACCAGTTCGTTGTTTCCGCACCTGGCCCAGCCGAATCGGAATCCGTTCCGGCTGGCCATGTTCATCATGCTGACCGCCTTGGTTGGACTTTCGCTGCTGCGAATTCTGGGGCCGGTGGTGACTCTGTCCGCACTCGGTGTGCCGCTGCTGTTCGTGCTCTACCTGTGGCAGACCGGGATCTACCTGGATCTGCCCCGGCGGGTGCTGGCGGTCGCGGCAGTGCTCGGCGCTGTGCTGGGGGCGGGCTGGACCCTGTCGACCGGAGGCATGATCGCCCGCTCCTACGGCCTGCCGATGGCCGTTGGATTCGGCCTGGAACGTGTGCTGGACGTCGGACTGGTCATCTCGGTTTCCGGGGCGTTCTTGATGGTTGTCCCCGCTGTGGTCGTCCGGCTGATGAGGCCTGCGCTGACGGAGTCCCTTGACGGCTTCGTGATCGGGGCACTGGGAGCGTTGTCGTTCACCGGTGCCGCCACGACCACGCGGCTTGCTCCCCAGTTCGTTACCGGCCTGATGAATGAAATGCGTCCGGTGCGGGTGTTGGTCGAAGCGGTCCTTTACGGGGTGGCCAGCCCATTGACCGCCGCGGCCGCCGGAGGACTGATCGGCATCGTCTTGTGGTTTCGGCCCGGCGAACGGGCCGGCGGGCATCGAGGACGAGTGCGGGCCTTCCTGGTGTTCTTCACGGGGCAAGTGGTGTTGATCTACACCGGAATCTGGTTGATCGACGCGACTCGTCTTCCGGAGTTACCGCAACTAGTGCTGCACATCCTGATGACTGTGCTCGCATTGATCGCGCTTCGGGTCGGCATGCAGTTGGCGCTGATGCACGAGCAGCCTGACCCCTGCACCGGGCAACCCCTGTTGTGCGTGCACTGCGAACGCGTTGTGCCCGACATGCCCTTCTGCCCGGCCTGCGGGGTGGCGGCTCGCGCGTCGTCGCGCGCATCTCGTCGCCAACGCCGGGATGTCCCGCCGGTGCTCGACGAACAAACCGGCAGTCAGTTCAGCGGGCCGGTATAGTTGTGGGGAGATTCCAGGCATCGAAAGTAAGGAAACCAGCGATCATGTGGTCGAAACGTTTGACTCGGCAGTTTGCGCTTGCGACCGGCGCGGCCGCTCTCGTTACCATGGGATCGCTGACAGCATGCTCCTCGAAGGAGAAGCCGGCCGAGACCAAGTCGCCTTCGCCGAGTTCCAGCGCTCCCGCCAATGCCCCGCAGCCAACGGAGAAGAACGTGACCCGTGGGGGCAACTCGTTCTCGCCGACGGTCAAGGCACGGCCGGCCCCGACGGCGCTGCCGGGTAACGTCATCACCGGCGGCTGACGAACAGGCCCTTATTCCGATCGTTTCCGCCGCGCTGATGGGTGGCGAGCCCCTGTGATGTTTCAGCCCCAGCCGAGTTCATGCAGGCGATCTTCATCGATACCGAAGTGGTGCGCGATTTCGTGGATCACCGTGACGGCCACCTCCTCGATGACGTCTGCCTCGGTGTCGCAAATCTCCAACAAACTGTCCCGGTAGATCGTGATGGCGTCCGGCAGGGCGCCGGCATACGTCGTGTCTCGATCTGTCAGGGCGATGCCTTCGTAGAGGCCCAGTAGGTCGGGCTCGTCGGGATTGCGATCGGCGACCAGGATCACCACGTTGTCGATCGCCTGAGCCAGTGCGGGCGGAATGAGGTCGAGAGCGTCGCCGACGAGTTCTTCGAAACGTTCAGCGGCCATCCGGACTGCCATTAGCCCGGCGGGAGTGGAAGGTTCAACCGCTCCTCGGGGATACTCGGCGGAGGAACCGGCGGTTGTCCGTTGATGAGCAGGGGCCCCTTGGCGCTGTTGATCAGCGTTGCCCAGCCGCCATTGCCGAGTGTGGCCCCGATACTGCAGGTGACCTGTCGGCTGCCGGCGACCCAACTCGGCAGCGAGACAGTGCTGTAGATCAGCGTCAAGGTGGTGTTCCGAAGCTGAACAGGAGCCAGATAGGCATCGGTCATCTTGTTGCACGTGTCTTTGACGAAGGCATCTTGTTCCTGCTCCGGCGGCAAGCCGTCGGGGTAGGTCTCGGCAAGGTTGACGATGCCGGTGACCTCCATGGCATGTGGTGCTGCGCAGTCCAACGGGATGTCATTGGGCTGGTTGTTCGACGGGTCGATCCCCAGGCAGGTGCCCGGCACCCAGACCTTCGACTGATCCAGGTCGGCGACCTTGCCCTTGAACACCAACTGCTGGCCCCCAGGTCCGGGAAGCTGCAGTCCGCACAGCATCCGGCGCTCGCCGGAGTGCTTCCATGCTTTGTCGCCCGCCCATAGCAGGCTGACGGTGAAGCGGCTGTTTGGGTCGTACTTATCCCGGAGGTAGCTCTCGACTGCCGGCTCGCACTGCTCGAGACTGATCTGCTGAATCCGCTCGGGCGTGGGCGGGGCGGCGTCGGGGCCGTACTCGCTACCCGGGTACGCCTTGGTGTCGACCGACTCGGCTACCTCGAAGCGATGGTCGTCCTTGCAATCGACGATTGTCGCGGCATCGGGGGCGTTGTCGGGCCAGGTGAGGCAGTCGCCCGACTTTGCGTTGGCGAAAGCTTGGTTGGCGGAGGCCCCGGAAACCTCTACCACCGAGCTCAGCGGCCCCTTGGTGCCGATCGGGATCAAGGTGGCAACACCGGCGATCAACAGCCCGCCCAGTGCGGTCAGCAGCAGGACGCGTCGAGTGGAGGTGGCGCGGAACGCGGCCCGCCAGCCGCGGCTCCCCGAATCCGATTCGGGATGCTCGGCTGCGGCCTCGTCATGGTCGGATAGCTGCAACATCGTCCCCATTGTGGCAGGGCGGACCGGCTCGGCGCACATGCGACCGACCCTGAGGTTCGCCGGACCCTGGACGAAAGTAGGGTTTGACATCGTGATCGACCTGAAGTTGCTGCGTGAGAACCCCGAGGCGGTGCGCCGATCGCAGCTGAGCCGGGGTGAAGATCCCGCTCTGGTGGACACGCTGCTGGCCTGTGATTCGGCACGGCGCGCCGCGATCGCGACGGCCGACACGCTGCGCGCCGAGCAGAAGGGCGCCAGTAAGAAAGTAGGTGCGGCGGCGCCGGGAGACCGTCCCGCGCTGCTTGCCCGTGCCAAGGAATTGGCCGGGGAGGTCAAGGAAGCCGAGGTGCGGCAGGCCGAGGCGGAGGCCGCTTTCACGGCCGCGCACATGGCGATTCCCAACATCGTGATGGAGGGAGTTCCGGCTGGCGGGGAGGATGACTTCACGGTTCTGGAGGTGGTGGGCGAGCCGCCGTCGATCGAGAACCCCAAGGATCACCTGGAACTCGGCGAAGCCCTCGGCCTGATCGACATGGAACGCGGCGCCAAGGTGTCGGGTTCCCGCTTCTACTTCCTCACCGGGCGCGGTGCGTTGCTGCAACTCGGGCTGCTTCAGTTGGCCGTGAGACTGGCCCTCGACAATGGCTTCACCCCGATGATTCCCCCCGTCCTGGTGCGACCGGAGGTGATGTCCGGTACCGGCTTCCTGGGCGCCCACGCCGACGAGGTCTACCGCATCGAGGGCGAAGACCTTTATCTGGTGGGCACCTCCGAAGTTCCGCTGGCTGGGTATCACGCCGACGAGATCCTCGATTTGTCCGGAGGCCCTCGGCGATATGCAGGCTGGTCATCCTGCTTCCGGCGGGAGGCCGGCAGCTACGGCAAGGACACCCGCGGCATCATCCGGGTGCACCAGTTCGACAAGGTCGAAGCGTTCGTCTACTGCCGGCCCGGCGAAGCGGAAGCCGAGCATCAACGGCTCCTGGGGTGGCAGCGGGCGATGCTGGACTTGATCGAAGTGCCCTATCGGGTAATCGACGTCGCGGCCGGTGACCTCGGAGCCTCGGCGGCCCGCAAATTCGATTGCGAGGCATGGGTACCTACGCAGCAGACTTACCGGGAACTGACGTCGACCTCGAACTGCACCACGTTCCAGGCGCGGCGGCTGGCCACCCGGTACCGCGATGAGAACGGCAAGCCGCAGACCGCGGCCACCCTGAACGGTACGTTGGCCACCACCCGCTGGCTGGTCGCCGTGCTGGAGAACCACCAGCAGCCCGACGGTCGGGTGCGGGTTCCGGCGGCGTTGGTGCCCTTCGTCGGAACGGAGGTACTCGGCACATCATGATCGAAATCGATCTCGACGAACTGCGCGGCTGGTTCGGCTTCGGTGTCGCCGGCAACTTCGCCGGTCATCTCGAACAAGCCGGTGAGGCGGGCGATTTCACCACCGTCGACAGCCACGCTGGTGCGCCGAAGGGAATCTTCCCCTGGTACGCACCCGGGTCCGACAGCTTTCTGGGTGAGTTCCCGCTGTCCCACGACGCCCTCATCGTCCCCCCGCCGGGGGAGATCGAGGGGCCACTGAACCTCCAGATCGAGCCCGAGGTCGGGCTGGCCTGCGAGGTGGTCTGGAATCGCGACGTCGTCGCCACCCTGAGGCCCTTCGCCCTCGGTGCATTCAACGACTGCTCGATCCGCAGGCCGGGCGCGCCGAAGATCAGCTACAAAAAGAACTGGGGCCCCGCTTCCAAAGGTGTTGCGCTGGAGTTCTTCGAGGGTCATGACCTCACCCCGGACGGACCCACCGCAACCTTGCGGCTGTTGTGTCACCTGCGGACCGCCGACGGGGTTCATCACGAGTACGGCGTCGACAGCCCGTTGCTGGGTTACTCCTATTACGGCGAGGTGCTGTTGGACTGGATCGTCGAGCGACTGGCCAATCAGAAGGGTGCGCCTAATACCCCATTGGAAGACGTGGGGGCGTTGATGCTCGCATGCGGCCGACCGGCGAACGTGTTGATCGGAATCGGTGCGACGCGCTACACCTCTTACGGACAGGTGACCTATCTTCGGCCGGGCGACGAGGCCATCGTGCGGGTATATGACACTGCAGGTGAGGATATCTCGGCATTGCGTCAGCTGGTCTGGGAGCCTTGAGCGACGGCGCGTTCTTGCGTGGGCTACCGATCCTCGGCGAGGAGGTCGTCGAAGGCCGCGCGGAACTCGTCCGGATTCGCCGGAGTGAACGCCGGGCTGGGCCAGGTGCCCGGCACATCGAGGGTGATGAGCGTGTCCTTCCACGGCCGGCGAACATCCAACGGTAGCCAGCGGCGCAAATCGAGATCGGAGCTTCCCCAGATGCGAAAGCGCTGTGCGAACAATCCGAGAGGTTCGACTCGATAGCCCTTGATCGACTGCAGCGGAATGACTTTCGCCGTACCGGAGGGAAAGTGGTACCGCCGCAGAGTCAACGCGAACCGATCCAGTTGGACTTGTCCGTCGTCGTAGTACTGCCGCGGGGGCCGCGTCACCGGAGTGAGCTCACAGCTTCGTGCAACGCAGTTGGTGCCCCTTGGAAGTCAGGCACTTACCCGTTTTCAGGTCCCAGTCCCAGCCGTGCAAGTTGCAGGTCAGGGTTGTTCCGTCGACCACTCCGAACTTCGACAGATCGGCCTTCAAATGTGGACAACGCCGTTGAACCTCCCAGCCATCTAACGTAATGGTCGAGGAGTCGTCGTGTGCTTCGGCGAACCAGCCGTCCGCGTAGGCGATCCGTTCGTCGGTCAGGCATTTGAAGAACGTGTACAGGTATTCGTTGTAGCCGCCCACCCGCCGTGCCTTGAATCGGGTGGACAAGAAGATCGTGTTGACCCAGTCCGGTTCATTGTCGCGCAAGACCGTTCGCACCAACTCGGGGGCGATCTCGAAGCCGTAGCGGAACTTCTCGTCCGGAACCGGTTCGCGCACAGTCCGCTTCGGGAAGTCGACGACAACCGTCTCCGATCCCATCTGCAACTCGACCGGGTAGCCGATGCCGTCGCAGATCTGGTCGCTCTGCAGCATGAACGGTTCGAGCCGGGCCCGAAGCAGTTCCAGCAGCGGCTCACCGGTGGCCGGCGCCCAACGAGCCTTCTCCGCAGCCAGAACTGGCGCCATCCGTTCGGCGTACTCGGCGATGTAATCGGCCTTTCCGGTGGTGAAGATCTTTTCCACCTCGTCGTCGGGGAGGGGATGTGTCAACGAAATCAGTTGTGAACCAGAGAAATCCGCCACTGAACCGGGGATCATGAGTAGTCCGCCGTTGTGGCCGTGCTGGCGCAGTTGGTCGAGGAAGACCATCTGATCGGGGAAGATGTTCGCCGGATCGCCCACGTCGTCGTTGAGGAAGCGCAACTCCGGATCCAGGAAGCAGGGCGGCCCCGCCGATGGGATCACCCAGGTGGCGCCAACGTCGGAGATGTACTGCCGACAGCGGTCCATGCCGCGCTGGCGCTTCTGAATGGCGAAGGCCTCTTTGGCCCGGTCTGGCATGTCGTAGACCATCGGATACCAGATGGCACCGGAGTACTGCGGCATGTGGACGTCAATGTGGCCGAATGCCGGTGCCAGCATGTCCAGCGCGAGGGGTCGGGAGTCGTTCATATTGAAAACGGTCGTAGTGCCGTCGGAGACGACGATCCCGGAGTCACCGATCGGTCCGTCGGCTGGGGCGCGCAGCGCCACGATCATCACGTCCAGGTCGCCCTTGGGGCCGCTGACCCGATGCTTGACGGAATCCTCGGTCTCGAAGAACCGGTGAAAGCCGAGGTTCTCGAGTTCTCGCTTCAGATCGGGCACCGGGAAGTCCGGTAGCAGCACCACCGCATCTTTGTTGACGTGGTCTGCCAACAGCTTTGCATCGAAGTGGTCCAGGTGCAGGTGCGAGATGTAGAGGTAATCGCACTGGCCCAGCGCCGCCCAGTCCAAACCGGAGTTGTCGGGGAATACGAACCACGAACCGAAGTACGCCGGGTTCAGCCACGGATCGCACAAAATGCTGCCCGCCTCGGTATCGAGGCGGAATCCGGCATGGCCGATGCTGGTGACCTGCACAAATCCCCTTCCAACGGCTGACAGAGCCAAGATGAGTTTAACCGGCGCCTGAGGCTACTAGGCTGACCGTGTGGAGCCGGTATACGGGACGGTCATCGCCGCTGCTCGGCTGATGTGGCGCGTCCAGGGTCTGAAGTTCACGGTTACTGGCATCGAAAACCTGCCAACTACCGGCGGCGCGGTGGTGGCGATCAACCACACCGGCTACCTCGACTTCACTTTCGCCGGTCTGCCCGCTGTGCTGCAGGGGCAGGGCCGCAAGGTGCGCTTCATGGCCAAGAAGGAGATCTTCGACCACAAGGTCGGCGGGCCTCTCATGCGCAAACTGCGCCACATTTCAGTGGACCGGGCCAACGGCGGAGACTCCTTCGATGCCGCTGTCCAGGCGCTGAAGGACGGTGAGTTGGTGGGCGTGTACCCCGAGGCAACCATCAGTCGAAGCTTCGAACTCAAGGAATTCAAGTCCGGTGCGGCCCGGATGGCGATCGCTGCCGACGTGCCGATCGTGCCGCACATCGTCTGGGGTGCGCAGCGGATATGGACCAAGGATCACCCGAAGAAAATGTGGCGGCCAAAGGTTCCCATCTCCATCGCAGTTGGCGAGCCGATCCAGCCGACGCTTCCGCCCACCGAACTGACCGCGCTGCTCCGGTCCCGGATGCACCATCTGCTCGAGCAAGTTCAGGACGCCTACGGCCCCTATCCGGAAGGGGAGTTCTGGGTGCCGCACCGCCTCGGCGGCGGCGCTCCGACCTTGGCCCAAGCCGCCGAATTGGAGACCGCCGAAATGATGGCCAGGGCCGCTCGGCGGCAACTTCCGCCTGGGTCGAATTCGCAAGGTTAGCCGCGGATGGAACCCGTTTACCGCGCGATCGAGATCAGTGCCGCGGTCGCGGCACGCGCACTGGGGACCACGCTCACTTACCAAGGCTTGGAGAACATTCCCAGGCGCGGCGGGGCCGTGGTGGCGATCAACCACACCAGTTACATCGATTTCCTGCCCGCAGGCCTGGCGGCCCGGCAGCGGCGCCGCCGGATCCGATACATGCTCAAGGCGGAAGTCCAGGACGTCAGCGTTGCCAATTATCTGATAACCAAGGCGCGGTGCATACCAGTCGACCGGTCAGCCGGGGCAGCCGCCTACGCCGAAGCGGTGCAGAAGTTGCGTACCGGGGAGTTGGTCGGGGTGTACCCGGAAGCCACCATCAGCCGCAGCTTCGAGTTGAAGGAGTTCAAGACCGGGGCTGTGCGGATGGCGCGGGAGGCGGCGGTGCCGATCTTGCCGATGATCATCTGGGGCGTGCACCGGATGTGGACCAAGGATCACCCTAAGAACCTGCGCCGCAGCAAGATCCCCATCACCGTCCGAGTGGGAAGGGCGCTGGAGCCGGTGGGTACGGTAGAGGAACTCGACGCTCGGCTTCGCGCGGAGATGACGAAGATCCTGCACGAGGTGCAGGAACAGTACCCTCATCCGCCCGGGGAGTACTGGGTGCCACATCGGCTGGGTGGCGGCGCCCCCACCGTTGAGGAGGCCAAGCAAAGGGAGGAAGCGGAGCTGGCCGAACGAGCCCGTCGCGCAACGGGGAAAACCTGATGCTTCCCGCACTGATTGCCAGCGATGTTGACGGCACGCTGCTCGATCCCGCAGAGCGCATCACGGCGCGCACGCGTGACGCGGTCCTGGCTGCGGTCGCCTCCGGCGCCCATTTTGTGCTGGCCACGGGTCGCCCTCCACGGTGGATACCGCCGGTTGTCGAGGAACTCGGCTACGCACCAATGGCTGTGTGCGCCAACGGAGCCGTGATCTACGACGCAGCATCTGACCGCGTCGTGTCGGCCCGCACCTTGTCGGTGGACGTGCTGGCAGAACTCGCCGAGATCGCCACGCGGGTGGTCCCGGGCGTCGGGTTGGCGGCCGAACGAGTGGGTCGTAGCGCACACGACAGCGCCACCCCGCAGTTCGTCAGCGCGCCGGGTTACGAACATGCCTGGCTTAACCCGGACAACACCGAAGTGTCGGTCGAAGACCTGCTGAGCTCGCCCGTGGTGAAGTTACTGGTCCGAAAACCTGGAATGCCGAGCTCGCAGTTGGCGGCAGCGTTGGCCAAACACATTGGTGTGCTGGGTGACATCACGTATTCGACCAATGACGGTCTGCTCGAGATCAGCCAGATCGGCATCAGCAAGGCCCTCGGGGTGGCCGAGGTGGCCCGGCCGCTGGAGATCGCCGCAGAGGATGTGGTTGCGTTCGGGGACATGCCCAACGACGTGCCGATGCTGCTTTGGGCGGGCCACGGAGTGGCGATGGGCAATGCACACCCCGAGACGATCGCGGCGGCCAATGAGGTCACCGCCACCAACGGCGACGACGGTTTGGCACGCGTTCTCGAGCGGTGGTGGCTGTGACGTCTCTCCGCCACCTACTTCCGCAAGGGCGATGAATTACGGTTGGTCTTGCAGGGCAGATATTTCATCAGCGGGTTGAAGATCAACCAGCCGTTCCAACCACGACCTGGCGCCCCGCGACTCGGGGGGTTCGAGCGACAGCGGGGGTGATGGCGGCGGTTGCCATGCTGAGTGGGAATTCATCTTCCAGCGATGTTAGACCCGGGACGCGGGCTCCGGGTCGTCGCACGGGTCAGGATCAGCGGATCGGAGTGAATCGCTCCAGTTGCACCGGCGGACCGTCCGTCGGCGGCGGCGGCAATACGAGGGTGACACCGTCGATCACCCGCAGGACATTGTGGGTTTGCCGGTCGAAGTTCAGCGTGCCGTGCTGGAAGTTCTGCACGATCCACTCCGGTTCGGCGATTTCGCCACTGGTAGGCATCCCCAGGGCGCCGCGTTCGTAGCCCAGCGATGCCCATGCCTGGTAGATCGCGCCGGTCAGCGGCTGGGCCCCGGTGTTCGGAGACCAGTACATTGCCCCGCGCTCGAATGTCGCATAGCGAGTCGAGCCTTCACCGGCGGCTTCCGGTGAGGTCGGCATGCCCAACGGGCTGGCTTTGCCGCCGTCGGACTGCCACCTGGCCAGAATCGCACCGCCATGGAGCGCCTCCACCGTGTCGGGGGGCAAGGTGAAACCGGCTGCTATCTTGCGGATTTCGTCGAGTGCGGCATACCCCCGATTTCCCGGGCATTCGGTATTGCCGACGTCGCGGTGGGCGAAGATCTCCGGAAGGGTCGGTGTGGCCCCGGCCGGATACACGGTGTACGAACCGCCTGCCGACGTCAGGCTGACCGAACCGAGCGGGTTCACGCGGTCCAGGCTCAGCCGCCAGCCGATCAGTTTGCCGACCGCTCTGACCAAGACGTCCGGCGGCGGCTCGTCTTCGAAGTTCCCGATCATCGAAACGCCCCACACGTCCCGATTGAACCCACCGGTATGCGAGCCCATCACGTCTTTGGTTATTCCGCCCGCCCGGCCCTCGAAGACCTGGCCGTACTTGTCAACCAATGCGTTGTAGGCGATGTCGCACCACCCCAGAGTCATGGTGTGGTAGGCGTAGATCGAGCGGATGATCGCCGCGGAATCCTCGGGTGCGTAGTCGTTTCCGGTAGCGGTGTGGTGTACCACCGCGGCCCGCACCCCTTCGCCATAGGAAGGGCCGCCGCAACGAATTCCAGTGCCCGCGCCCCACTGCGCCCGGCTGATGATGGGGGGTGGTTGGCCCGGTCCCTGCGTCGCTGTCGGTGGATTCCACTGGCTGTCGACCGGGGCCTTCGGCGGGGTTATCAAGATCGCCGACATGGTCTGATTCAACGGTTGTTCGGCGGTCGCGGGTATGTATCCGAGATCGCGGCCGGCGTCGAGCCCATTCTGTGGGGCTTCGGCGGTCACCGGAGCGCTGTGAGGCCGTTTCACGGCGATCTGCACTGCCGTGGTCGGCCCGACGTAGATGGGGTCGGTGCCGCGGGGTCCGCCGGTCTGGGAATCGTCTGCGTTCGACTCGAGGTTTTCCGCCTCGTACCACGGACCCCATGACCCGTCGGCGCGCTGGGCGCGAATCCGGGCCGAGGTTCCGGTGAGGTCTGTTCCAGTCACTGCAACCATTGAGAATGGTTCGTCCTGCCGCAATTCGCGAAGGGTTTCGCCGCCGCCGATCCCCGCCAGTGACTGCTGGCTCAGGATGGTCTCTTCGGCCAGCGGGCCACGATGCTGACCGGATCCGGGTGAACCGTTTATCGCCCACGGCAGCACGACGATCGTCGCCGCGAGAGCGGTGAACAGGATCGTCGGCGCTGGACGACGGGTCGACACATCGCGATGGTACGTATGAGACACGTGATACTTACGATGCGACACGGACTGGTGAGTCAATTGTGAAGAATGAGTTTTCTACCCGTACATGAGACTGAACCCTGGGCGCGGAATTGCCGGGAGGCGCCGCCCAGGGTTCAGTCCGGGCGTGTGAACCCAGAGCTTGGATCGCGTCAGCCGATGGAGGCAACCTCGCCCGCGGCCTCCACTGCCGGTGCGGCTGCCACCGGGGCTGCGACAGCCGCCGAACCGGCGTTCTGGATGGCCTGGGTGATGCCCGGCATGACGACTCCCTTGAGGAGGTCAATCGCCTGGCCGACGCCGAGTTGGTTGGCGGCGCTGCTCAGATCCCCGATCAGCCCGCCTGAGCTACTCGCCTCCGGCATTGACCCCAGGCCGATCGTCGGGTCTCCGAGGATCGGGTAGGTGCCCGGTGGCGGAGTCAGCGGGGCGCTGATCGGCTGCTCGGTAGGCAGGCCTATTCCGGTGCCGACCTGTGGAGATGTCAGGCCCGGGTTGGTCAGAGACGGGTTGGTCAGAGACGGGTTGGTCAGTGACGGGTTGGTCAGAGACGGGTTGGTGAGAGACGGGTTGGTGAGAGACGGGTTGGTGAGTGCCGGATCGGTCAGGGCAGGCGTGGCCGCTGCTGGCGCCGAGGCGCCCGGCGTGGTCAGGCCCGGAACCGTCAGCCCGGGCGCGGTCGCGCTCGGCGTGGTGAGGCCCGGCGTAGTGAGGCCCGGAACCGTCAGCCCGGGCGCGGTCGCGCTCGGCGTGGTGAGGCCCGGGGTGGTGAGACCGGGGGTGGTCAGGCCGGGCGCGGTCGCGCTCGGCGTGGTGAGGCCCGGGGTGGTGAGACCGGGCGTGGTGAGGCCCGAGCCGAGGCTGGGCGTGGTCAGCGCCGGCCCGGTCTGCACAGGTTGGGCTCCCGCGGGGCTGAGCCCGGTCGGCAGCGGCGGCAGGTTGATACCGAACTGGGACAGGCCGGCCTGCAACGCGGAGATGATCTCGTTGGGCAGGTCGGTGACGACGGCGGCCCGGGTGAACTCCCGGTGTTCGGGCGCCTTGTGGGATGTCAGCTCGATGACGCCGATCGCGGCGAACGGGCTGGCGACGGCCAGGGCGGCCAGCGCGCTCATGGTTGTCGAAATCTTGCGTCGACGCTGGTTCGGCACCGGAAGCTCCTCAATCTCACTGGGTCAATCTTGAGTCAAACTCACTGGGGGGACTAGGTTTTCCAGCCCCGCCAAGCTGATGAGAACGATGGTACGACTGGGGTTATTGAGAAAGGAGTGACGATGCGGAATCGTGAGCCAACCGCGACATCCGTTATTCCCAACGCCTCCTCGCCGAGTCGCGGGTTTGGCGGGTGGTGGAGTCGATTGAGCCGGATCAGGGTGGGGCCGGATAATGTTGGGCCCGATGACCTCACCTGCGAACTTCGACCTGCTCGTCGTCGGCTCCGGCTTCTTCGGCCTGACCGTCGCCGAGCGGGTGGCCACTCAACTCGACAAGCGGGTCCTTGTCGTGGAACGCCGTCCGCACCTCGGTGGAAACGCCTACTCCGAACCCGAGCCGCAGACCGGAATCGAGATCCACCGATACGGCGCTCACCTATTTCACACCTCCAACAAGCGGGTCTGGGAATACGTTCGTCAGTTCACCGATTTCACCGGATATCAGCACCGGGTGTTCGCCCTCTACGGCGGGCAGGCCTACCAGTTCCCGATGGGTCTCGGACTGGTGTCGCAGTTCTTCGGTCGTTATTACAGCCCCGACGAAGCGCGGGCGCTGATCGCCGAGCAGGCTGCCGAAATCGACACCGCCGATGCACAGAACCTCGAAGAGAAAGCGATCTCGCTCATTGGCCGGCCGCTTTACGAGGCGTTCGTCAAGGGTTACACCGCCAAGCAATGGCAGACCGATCCCCGGGAGTTGCCGGCCTCCACGATCAATCGGCTGCCGGTGCGCTACAACTTCGACAACCGCTACTTCAACGACACCTACGAAGGCCTTCCCGTCGGCGGCTACACGGCATGGTTGGAGAACATGGCTGCCGACGAGCGGATCGAGGTTCGGCTGAACACCGATTGGTTCGACGTGCGCGACGAACTTCGTGCGGCCAACCCCGGTGCTCCCGTGGTGTACACAGGCCCGTTGGACCGCTACTTCTCCTACGCTGAGGGTCGGTTAGGTTGGCGCACTTTGGATTTCGAAGTCGAAGTATTGCCCACGGGCGACTTTCAAGGCACCCCGGTAATGAACTACAACGACGCCGACGTCCCGTACACCCGAATTCACGAGTTCCGCCACTTCCACCCCGAGCGGGACTATCCGACCGACAAGACGGTCATCATGCGCGAGTACTCGCGTTTCGCCGACCCGGATGACGAGCCCTATTACCCGATCAACGCCGAGTCCGACCGGATGGTGCTGGCGGCCTACCGGGCCAGGGCCAGGGCTGAGACCGCCGCGGCCGCCGTTCTCTTCGGGGGACGGCTGGGGACCTATCAGTATCTCGATATGCACATGGCGATCGCCAGTGCGCTGACCATGTACGACAACATTCTGGTGCCGCACCTACGTGACGGCGCGGCTTTGACCAGTGCCGACGAAAGCAGTACAGCGTGAGTGAAATACCCTCCGGCCCAGTCCCGCCCGGACAGACCCGGGCAGTGAGTCTGCTCGCCCGCGTGATCCTGCCTCGACCGGGCGAGCCGCTCGACGTCCGCAAGCTCTATATCGAGGAGTCTGAGACCAACGCCCGCCGGGCCCACGCCGCCACTCGCACCACATTGGAGATCGGCGAGGAGTCCGAGGTGTCGTTCGCCACTTACTTCAACGCCTTTCCGGCCAGCTACTGGCGGCGCTGGTCGACTCTGACGTCCGTTGTTCTCAGGGTGGAATTGACCGGCAGTGCCCGGGTGGACGTCTACCGGTCCAAAGCCACCGGCGCGCGCATCAGCGTGGGCGGGACGGAGATCGTCAGCGAGGGATCCGCTCCGGCTGCGGCGGAGTTCGAGGTCGAACTGGAACCCTTCGAGGATGGCGGCTGGATCTGGTTCGACATCACCACCGACAGCAGAACGACGGTTCACGACGCCGCCTGGTATGCGCCGGTGCCGGCGCCGGGGCGAGCCAATGTGGCAGTGGGCATACCGACTTTCAACCGGCCCGCCGACTGCGTCAATGCCTTACGGGCGTTGACTTCGGATCCGTTGGTGAACAAGGTGATCGGCGCGGTGATCGTCGTCGATCAGGGTGCCGACAAAGCAGTTGACCACCCGGACTTCCCGGCTGCGGCGGCCGGTCTCTCCGGGCGGCTGTCCATCCACAACCAGCCGAATCTCGGTGGTTCAGGCGGCTACAGCCGTGTCATGTACGAGGCGCTGAAGAACACCGACTGCCAGCAGATCCTGTTCATGGACGACGACATCCGGATAGAACCCGATTCAATTCTGCGGGCGCTGGCGCTGAGCCGGTTCGCCAAGTCGCCGATGCTCGTCGGTGGCCAGATGCTCAACCTGCAGGAGCCCTCGCACTTGCACGTGATGGGCGAGGTGGTGAACCGCGCCAACTTCATGTGGACCAACGCCCCGTTCACCGAGTACGACCATGACTTCGCCAAATACCCCCTCGATGCCGAGAATGCCAGGGACGACGGGGAAGGCCGCAGCAAGCTGCTTCATCGGCGTATCGACGTCGATTACAACGGCTGGTGGATGTGCCTGATCCCGAGGCAGGTCGCCGAGGAACTCGGCCAACCGCTCCCGTTGTTCATCAAATGGGACGACGCCGACTACGGCCTGCGTGCCGGTGAACACGGCTATCCCACGGTGACCATGCCGGGCACGGCGATCTGGCACATGGCGTGGAGTGACAAGGATGACGCGATCGACTGGCAGGCCTACTTCCACCTGCGTAACCGCCTGGTGGTCTCTGCTCTGCACTGGGATGCCCCGGTTAACGGGCTGCTGAAGAGCTCCATCAAGGCCACGCTGAAGCATCTTCTGTGCCTTGAGTATTCGACGGTGGCAATCCAGAACAGGGCGATCGCGGACTTCCTCGCCGGTCCGGACCACATCTTCTCGATTCTCGAGTCGGCGTTGCCCGAGGTGCGTGCGATGCGTAAGGAGTTTCCCGACGCAGTCGTTTTGCCCGGAGCGACAACGCTGCCGGCCCCGAGCGGACGGACGAAGGTGCACAAGCCGCCGGCGGCTCTGCCGGTCATCGGCCTGCGGCTGGCCCGCGGAGTGCTGCACCAACTCCGCAAGGAGGATCCCGCCCATCACGACCGGCCCCAGCTCAACGTGGCCACTCAGGACGCGCGCTGGTTCCTTCTGTGCAATGTCGACGGAGTCACCGTCACAACCGCCGACGGGCGCGGGGTCGTCTACCGTCAGCGCGATCGCGCCAAAATGTTCGCGTTGCTGAAATCCTCGCTGCGTCAACATATCCGGCTGGCCCGCAAGTACAACCACATGCGGCGGGTGTATCGGGACGCATTGCCGGAATTGTCCAGCACGCAGAAGTGGGAAACGGTGTTGTTGGAGGGGGAGACCGCCAGTGTCTGAAAGTGAGCCGATCGGCGTCGAGCCGGAACTCAAGCCGCCCGCCGGCGAGGTTGCAGCCCTGGTCGCGGTGCAATCCTTGCTGGCCACGCCGCCGGTGGTTCGTGTCGCCCGCGGCATGTCGCATTTCGGTGAGCACGCCGCGGGCTGGCTGGTGCTCTCGGCCGTAGGCGCATTGTTGGCACCCCGGCGCCGCCGGGACTGGCTGCTGGTCGGCGTGGGTGCGCTGAGCGCTCACGCGGCGGCGGTGTTGATCAAACAAGTGGTGCGTCGCGCCAGGCCGAACCATCCGGACGTCACTGTCAATGTCGGGACGCCCAGTTCGCTGAGTTTCCCCTCCGCGCACGCGACGTCGAGCACCGCCGCGGCTATGCTGCTGTGCCGGGCCACCGGATCGCCGCTGCCGCTGGTCGTGGTGCCCTTGATGGCCCTGTCGAGGCTCGTACTCGGGGTGCACTATCCGACCGACGTGCTTGCCGGCATGGCGATTGGCGCCACGGTGGCAGGTGCCACCGCCAAATTCGGTGCCCGGAAGGAGTTGGAGTCGTGACTGAGACGTCGGTGACGACCGGTCCACCGAGCAATCTGCCCAGCGCTGTGATCAAGGCGATGCGTCCGAAGCAATGGGTGAAGAACCTGTTGGTGTTCGCCGCGCCGTTGGCCGCTATGGGCGGCGGGATGACCTTCGACCATCGCGACGTGCTGGGGTCGGTGTCGGTCGCCTTCGTGGTGTTCTGCATGGCCTCCTCGTCGATCTACCTGATCAACGATGCGCGCGACGTGGAAGCCGACCGGGAGCATCCCACCAAGCGGTTCCGCCCAATCGCCGCCGGGGTGCTGCCGGTTCCCCTGGCCTACGCGATCGCCGTCGCTCTGGCTGCGGGGTCGTTGGCCGTGGCGTGGTGGCTCACTCCCCAGCTTGCTCTGGTGATGGCGATCTACCTGGCGATTCAGCTCAGCTATTGCTTCGGCCTCAAACATCAGGCGGTGCTGGACATCGTCATCGTGTCGTCCGGGTTTCTGATCCGGGCGATCGCCGGCGGCGTCGCCGGCGGCATCCCGCTGTCGCAGTGGTTCCTGCTGGTCATGGCCTTCGGATCGCTGTTCATGGCGGCCGGCAAGCGCTACGCCGAACTCCAGCTTGCCGAGCGCACAGGCGCCAAGATCCGCAAGTCGCTGGAGAATTACACCAGCACCTATTTGAGGTTCGTCTGGACGCTGTCGGCGACGTCCGTAGTGCTCTGTTACGGCCTGTGGGCCTTCGAGCAGGAGGGCACCGCCGGCTCCTGGTTCGTTGTGTCGATGATCCCGTTCACAGTCGCGATCCTGCGCTACGCGGTGGACGTCGACGGCGGGCTCGCCGGCGAACCCGAAGAGATCGCGTTGCGCGACCGGGTATTGCAGCTGCTGGCCCTGGCCTGGATCGGAACTCTCGTTGCGGCCATCGTTCTCGCTTGACCGGCTCTCCGCACGCCGGGTTCTTGCGCGGGAGTTCCCTTACAGTCTCCTGACGCGGCTCAGCCTGTGGGTGAGCGTGGGGCTGATCTCGGGCTTGTGGTTCTGGGGCGCCTGGCAGCGGCGGTGGATCGCCGATGACGGCCTTATCGTGCTGCGGACCGTTCGTAACCTGCTGGCCGGCAACGGTCCGGTGTTCAACGTCGGCGAGCGGGTGGAGTCCAATACCTCGACGGCGTGGACCTACCTGGTCTACCTCGGGAGCCTCGTTGGCGGCCCGGTGCGGCTTGAATACGTGGCCCTGGCGCTCTCGCTGATGTTGAGCGTCGCCGGAGTGGCGATGGTGATGCTGGGTGCCGCCCGGTTGTGGGCTCCGAGCCTGGCGGGCAGGCGCGCTGTGTTTGTGCCGGCCGGTGCGCTGGTCTACATCGCTATCCCGCCGGCTCGTGACTTCGCCACCTCGGGGCTGGAGAACGGGCTGGTGACGGCCTGGTTGGGGCTGCTGTGGTGGATGATGGTCTGCTGGTCGCAAGCGCCCGCCGGGGATCGGGGCCGTGGGGGACCGTGGTTCACCGCAGGCCTTGCCTTCGTCGCGGGTCTCAGCGTGCTGGTGCGTCCGGAGTTGGCGCTCATCGGTGGGCTGGCGTTGGTGATGATGCTGATCGCGGCGCGAGGGTGGCGTGAGCGGGTGAGCATCGTGGTCGCCGGGGGATTGTTGCCGGTCGGCTACCAGATCTTTCGGATGGGCTATTACGGCCTGTTGGTGCCCCAGACCGCGATCGCGAAGGACGCCACCGGAAGTAAGTGGGACCAGGGCCTGACCTACCTGGGGAACTTCGCGGCCCCTTACGCGTTGTGGCTGCCTCTGGTATTGCTGATCGCCCTGGCCGCCGTACTGTCGGTAGCCCGGGGATTGTCTCCTCCGGTGCGCGACGGCCGCCGGCTTTTCCGGCGGGTGCAAAGCCCCGGCGCGGTGGTCGGCTTCATGCTGGTCAGTGGGGTGGTGCAAGCCCTCTACTGGATTCGGCAGGGCGGCGACTTCATGCACGGGCGGGTGTTGTTGGCCCCGGTGTTCTGCCTGCTGGCCCCAATCGCAGTGATCCCGATCGCCGTGGCCCCCGCCGTGCACAAGACCGGCAGTTGGTTCACCCGGGAGAAGGGCAACCTACTTGGCGGCGCGGTCGCGGCGCTGTGGCTGGCCTTGGCCGGCTGGGCGCTGTGGGCGGCGAACTCTCCGGGGATGGGCCGCGACGCCACCCGTGTCACCTACAGCGGCATCGTCGACGAACGGCGTTTCTACTCCCAGGCCACCGGACACGCACACCCGCTGACTGCCGCGGACTATCTCGACTATCCGCGCATGCGGGCTGTCTTGGTCGCTATCAACAACACACCGGACGGCGCGTTGCTGCTGCCCTCGGGCAACTATGACGTCTGGGACGTTGTCCCGGCCCTGCCCCCTCCGCCGCCGCCGCCGGGGGTCTCGATGGACGACTGGCGTCGTCAAGTCGCGCCCCACACCGTCTTCTTCACCAACCTCGGAATGCTCGGCATGAACGTCGGGCTCAACACCAGGGTCATCGACCAGATCGGTCTCGCGAACCCATTGGCCGCTCATACGGCTCGGCTGGAGGACGGCCGCATCGGCCACGACAAGAATCTGTTTCCGGACTGGGCGGTCGCCGAGGGGCCTTGGCTCAAGGAGCGTCCGTGGATTCCGCAATATCTCGACGAGGGCTGGATCCGGGAGGCGCAGGCGGCGCTGAACTGCCCCGAGACCGAGGAGATGTTGAAGTCGATCCGGGACCCCATGACCCGTCCGCGCTTCATCGGCAACCTGCACCGCGCGCTGGAGTTCACCCGCTACCGGATGGACCGGGTACCCGAATTCGAGCTGGCTCGCTGTGGTCTCCCGGAGCCTGTTGCCGAGACTCCGCCGTACACCGGTCTCCCCGCCACAGGACCCTGATTCAGCTGCGGTTTTGTTTCCCGGAGCCCGCTGTGACGGTAATGCTTCGGCCCCTCTGAGGCGCTAGATGGATTCGAAGGTAGCGGCCGAATTGTGGTTGACTACCGGGGCATCGCGGCCCGGATCATTCCGTGATGCTGCATTGAAACGATTGGATGGGTAGTTCGCATGAAGTTCGTCGAGAAGTTGCGCGGCGGCTGGCTGCGCCGGACCGCGGCGGCCGCTGGAGTTGCCGCCGTCCTGCCGGGCCTGGTTAGTTTTGCCGGCGGTTCGGCAACCGCCGGAGCGTTCTCCAAACCGGGTCTGCCGGTCGAGTATCTGGATGTTCCGTCGGCCGGAATGGGCCACAACATCCGCATTCAGTTCCAGAGCGGCGGCCCCGACTCCCCGGTGGTGTATCTGCTCGACGGTCTGCGCGCCCAG
Organism: Mycobacterium sp.; assembly: GCA_020438845.1. GTDB lineage: Bacteria > Actinomycetota > Actinomycetes > Mycobacteriales > Mycobacteriaceae > Mycobacterium. The sequence continues at coordinate 29,794 of JAGQTV010000102.1, forward strand.
GACGACTTCAGCGGGTGGGACATCAACACCCCGGCTTTCGAGTGGTATCTCGACTCAGGGTTGTCGGTGGTCATGCCTGTCGGCGGTCAATCGAGCTTCTACAGCGACTGGTACAAGCCGGCGTGCGGTAACAACGGCTGCCAGACCTACAAGTGGGAGACGTTCCTGACCAGCGAACTGCCCACGTGGCTCGCCGCCAACCGGCAGGTCAAGCCGACCGGTAGTGCCGCCGTGGGCCTGTCGATGGCCGGGTCGGCCGCACTGACGCTGGCCGTCTACCACCCCCAGCAGTTCCCGTACGCGGCTTCGCTATCGGGCTTCCTGAACCTTTCCGAGGGCTGGTGGCCGATGCTGGTGGGCATGGCGATGGGCGACGCCGGTGGCTACAAGCCGGACGATATGTGGGGCAAGGGCGGCAACGCCACCTGGAAGCGCAACGACCCGATGGTGCAGATCCCGAAGCTGGTCGCCAACAACACCCGGATCTGGATCTACTGCGGTGACGGCAAGCCATCTGACCTCGACGCCGGTTCCAGTGCGGGCAACCTGTTCAACGCCAAGTTCCTCGAAGGGTTCACGCTGCGGACCAACAAGACGTTCCGCGACAACTACCTGGCGGCCGGCGGCACCAACGGCGTGTTCAACTTCCCGGCCAACGGCACGCACAGCTGGGGTTACTGGGGCCAGCAGCTTCAGCAGATGAAGCCGGACATCCAGCGCGTGCTGGGAGCCACCCCGCAGGCCTCGCCGCAGCCCCCGGCGGCTCCCGCCAACTAACCCATTCCGGCCCATTACCGGACCCGCCGGGGAGTCGGTGTGATTCACTACTTGGCGGCTGGCCTCACTTCGACCCCGAAGTGTGGTGCGGCCTCCTAACCGGCTTGGGGTTGACGTGAGGTGGGTATGAGCAGTCTGGTGAAGCTGTTCCGGGTCGTGGGTGCTGCCACCCTGGCACTGGGCGTCTGGGGCGCGACCGTGGTCGACAAGGCTCCGGTTGCCAGAGCCGCCGGCTTCGAGACCCTGATGGTGCCGTCGGCGGCGATGGGACGCGACATCCCGGTCGCATTCCAGGGCGGCGGTCCGCATGCGGTCGTGCTGCTGGACGCCTTCAACGCCGGTCCGGACGTCAGCAACTGGGTGACCGCGGGCAACGCGATGAACACCCTCGCCGGATCAGGCATGTCGGTGGCTGCGCCAGCCGGTGGGGCCTACAGCATGTACACCAACTGGGAGCTCGACGGCAGCAAGCAGTGGGAGACGTTCCTGGCTGACGAATTGCCCAACTGGCTTGCTGCGAACAGGGGGATCGCCCCCAGCCGGAATGCGATCGTCGGCGTCTCCCAAGGCGGAACCGCCGCGCTGACGATGGCGGCCTTCCACCCGGATCGCTACATCTACGCCGGTACGATGTCAGGCTTCCTGAACCCGTCCGACACGCAGACCAACGGCGTCATCTCCAACGCCATAAACGGCGGCGGTGCGAACATCGACGCGATGTGGGGCGCGCCGCAGTTGGGCCGGTGGAAGTGGCACGACCCCAACGTGCACATCAATCTTCTCGTCCAGAACAACACTCGCCTGTGGGTGTTCAGCCCGCTCAACGTCAGCTGCGGTGATCCCGGCGCGATGGGTGGCGGGGATTGTGCCGTCGCGCAGGGCAGCAACCGCATCTTCTACTCGCACTACCGGTCGAACGGAGGCCACAACGGCCACTTCGATATCACCGGGGGCGGCGGCCACGACTGGGGTACCTGGGCGGCTCAACTGGGGGCGATGTCCGGCGATATTGCGGCCGTCGCCCGGTAGCAAATTCCCGACTAGTGGAGTTATGACCGTCAAGCGGTACTGTGGAGATGTGCAACGGTCCGACCGCGGTGGGCTCAGCAAACGGCTATTAGGTGTTGTCCGCCGGTCCTCCGGCGGGCCGCCGCAAGGCTGGCTGGTCCTTGGTTTCATGGCGCCGACTGCATGGCTGTTGACCGCCTGTGGGTCCGGGGCTGATCTGCTCAGCAGTGTTGCGCTGCCTTCCCAGCAAACCGCCGGCATTGTTGGTGGTGTCGACGCCGAAATGGCGACCTCGCCCGCCGCCCAATCCGGTCTGCTCCAGGTGACTCCGGCCCAGCGCGGATATCTCGATGCCCTGACGGCTGCGGGCATCCACCCGTCCAGCGAGTTGCGCGCGTTGAGCATCGGTTCGTACATCTGCCAGGCCCGTGCCGCCGGCCGCAACGGTCATGCGGTTTGGGACTACGTCGCCCCCATGGTGCGCAGCGACGTTGCCGACGCCCATGCCGCGGCTCCGCAGTCGGCCGCGACCCCGCTGGCCGACGTGGCCATAGCCGACTACATCCGCATCGCGACCGAACGGCTCTGCTGACAGCATGGCCAGAGGCACCAACGGCCGGACCACCAGCCGCTCTGGTGGTCAGCCCAAGACCCAAACAGCCACGCGCCGCCGCCGCCACCGCATCCTGGCCCTGGCCGCCGCCGCGACGGTCGCCGTGGTGGTCGGGCTCGTCGTGGCGATCATCGTCATCGTCGTGCGTCGTCCGGCGCCGCCCCAACCGGGGGCGTTCCCACCCACGGCCGTGCCGCCTACATCCCAGCCGGGCGGCACGAAGCCACGGCCGGCATATCAGGACGCCAGCTGCCCGGACGTCGACGTCGTCGCGATTCCCGGCACCTGGGAGTCGTCCCCCAGTGACGATCCGCTGAACCCGACGCAGTTCCCGATCGCCCTGCTGCTCAACGTAACCAGGCCGCTGATGGACGAATTCGGCCGGGACCGGGTCGAGGTGTACACCGTCCCCTACACCGCCCAGTTCCACAATCCGCTGACCGCGGACAAGCAGATGTCCTACAACGACAGCCGTGCCGAGGGAACCGCGGCGGCGGTGCGCGCGATGACCGCAATGAACGAGCGCTGTCCGCTGACCAGCTACGTGATCGTCGGCTTCTCCCAGGGTGCGGTGATCGCCGGTGACCTGGCCAGCGACATCGGCAACGGACGCGGTCCAGTCGACGAGGACCTCGTGCTGGGCGTCACCTTGATCGCAGACGGACGCCGTCAGCCGGGGGTGGGCCAGGAGGTAGGGCCCAATCCCCTGGGGCAGGGTGCGGAGATCACTCTGAAGGAGGTCCCGACGTTGGCGACCCTCGGTCTGACGATGAGCGGAGAACGGGCCGGTGGCTTCGGGGCGCTCAACAACCGCACGTATCAGATCTGTGCGCCCGGCGACTTGATCTGCTCGGCGCCACAGTCGGCGTTCAACATCGCCAACTTGCCCCGGACCCTGGAAGTGCTGGCCAGCGGCGCCGGCCAACCGGTTCACGCGATGTACAACACCCCGGAGTTCTGGAACGTCGATGGCCAGACCGCCACAGCCTGGACTCTGAATTGGGCTCGTGGCCTCATCGACAACGCACCTCACCCACCGCACGGCTGACCGGTTTCGGCGGCTGGCCCGGCGATTTTGCCACTCCGGTGGTCGGGGCATAACATTAAGAAGAAATTAAGACTGAGACGACCCGGTCAGGCGACTGGCATCGGTACCATCTGTGGGGTTTGGTGCCACGACCAGGGGGACCGGTGGTGCCGCGAACCAGCCCGCGCCGCGGGCTCGCGACAGACCGTGTTCTGACAGGAGAATGGTATGCCGTTCCACAACCCGTTCATCAAGAACGGTCGCATCACCTTCCCCGAAGGCGCCAGCCTGGTCAAGCACGTCGAGCGATGGGCCAAGGTCCGTGGCGACAAACTCGCCTACCGCTTCCTGGACTTCTCCACCGAGCGCGACGGAGTTGCTCGTGACCTGCACTGGGCCGACTTCGGTGCCCGCAACCGCGCGATCGGAGCCCGGTTGCAGCAGGTCACCGAGCCCGGGGATCGGGTTGCCATCCTGTGCCCGCAGAACTTGGAGTACCTGGTGGCGTTCTTCGGCACGCTGTACTCCGGGCGTATCGCGGTGCCGTTGTTCGACCCGTCCGAGCCCGGCCATGTGGGCCGTCTGCACGCGGTGCTCGACGACTGCAAGCCCTCGGCGATTCTGACCACTACCGAAGCAGCCGAGGGCGTGCGGAAGTTCTTCCGAACCCGGCCCGCCAAGGAACGTCCTCGCGTCATCGCAGTCGACGCGGTGCCGGTGGAAGTGGGCAGCACCTGGGAGCACATCGACACCGTCAACGAAGACACGATCGCCTACCTGCAGTACACCTCAGGTTCCACTCGAATCCCGACCGGCGTTCAGATCACCCACCTGAATCTCGCAACCAACGTCGTCCAGGTAATCGAGGCCCTCGAGGGCGAGGAGGGCGACCGCGGTGTCAGCTGGCTGCCGTTCTTCCACGACATGGGCCTGATCACCGCGTTGCTGTCGCCGATGATCGGCCACTATTTCACCTTCATGACGCCGGCCGCCTTCGTCCGCCGGCCCGGCCGCTGGATCCGCGAGATAGCCCGTAAGCCGGGAGACACCGGCGGCACCATCTCGGTGGCCCCGAACTTCGCCTTCGACCACGCCGCCGCGCGAGGCGTGCCCAAGGACGGCGAAGAGCCGCTGGACCTCTCCAACGTCAAAGCCATCCTCAACGGCAGCGAGCCAATCTCGGCGGCCACGGTACGTCGGTTCAACGAGGCGTTCGGCCCGTTCGGCTTCCAGCCGAAGGCCATCAAGCCGTCCTACGGACTGGCCGAGGCGACCCTGTTCGTGTCGACCACACCGTCCGCCGAGGAGCCGACCATCATCTCGGTGGACCGCGACGAACTCAACGCCGGCCGCTTCGTCCCGGTGCCCGATGACTCGCCGGGCGCGGTCGCGCAGGCCGGCGCAGGCAAGATCGGTGTCGGCGAGTGGACGGTGATCGTCGACTACGAGGCTGCCAGCGAACTGCCCGACGGCCAGATCGGTGAGATCTGGATCAGCGGCCAGAACATGGGCACCGGTTACTGGGGCAAGCCCGAGGAGACGGTCGCGACGTTCCAGAACATCCTCAAGTCGCGCACCAGCCCATCACACGCAGAGGGCGCGGCCGACGACGCCACCTGGGTTCGTACCGGAGATCTGGGCGCCTACCACGACGGCGAGTTGTACATCACCGGCCGCACCAAGGACCTGGTGATCATCGACGGCCGCAACCACTATCCGCAGGATCTGGAGTACTCGGCGCAGGAGGCAACCAAGGCGGTTCGTACCGGGTTCGTGGCGGCGTTCTCGGTACCGGCGAACCAACTTCCCGACGAGGTGTTCGCCGACGCCCATGCCGGCATCAAACGCAATCCCGACGACTCTTCCGAGCAGTTGGTGATCGTGGCGGAGCGGGCTGCGGGCTCGCACAAGCTGGAACTTGGCCCGGTGGTCGACGACATCCGCGCCGCCATCGCGGTGCGTCACGGTGTGACTGTGCGCGACGTTCTGCTCACCGCCGCCGGTGCGATCCCGCGCACCTCCAGCGGCAAGATCGGCCGGCGTGCCTGCCGGTCGGCATACCTGGACGGCAGCCTGCGGTCCGGGAAGGTGGCCAACGCCTTCCCGGACGCGTCGGACTGACCTGGAAGTTTCGCCTGGAAGGCCACATGTCTGAATCAGATGCCCCGATCACGATCGCTCCCGAAAAGGAGCTGACGGCGCCGCGCACCGAGATGTCCGTGCCGGAAATGCGGGAGTGGCTGCGCAACTGGGTGGCCAACGCCACCGGGCAGGCACCCGGTTCGATCGACGAGTCCGTTCCGATGGTCGAGCTCGGGTTGTCCTCGCGCGATGCGGTCGCGATGGCAAGCGACATCGAGGACTTGACCGGGGTCACCCTGACGGCGACGGTGGCGTTCCGCCATCCCACCATCGAGGCGCTGGCAACAGTGATCGTGGAGGGCGAGCCAGAACTCGAGGCCGTTGAGGAGGGTGAGGACTGGAGCCGCACCGGTGAGCTCGACGAAGGAATCGCGAACATCGCCATTGTGGGCCTGGCCACCCGCTTCCCCGGCGACATGAACACCCCCGACCAGATGTGGGAGGCCCTGCTCGAGGGGCGGGACGCCATCACCGACCTGCCGGACGGCCGCTGGGCGGAGTTCATGGAGGAGCCGAGGCTGGCAGAGCGGATCGCCAAGGCCCGCACTCGCGGCGGCTACCTCAAGGATCTCAAGGGCTTCGACGCCGAATTCTTCGCCCTGTCGAAGATGGAAGCCGACAACATGGATCCGCAGCAGCGGATGGCACTCGAGCTGACCTGGGAGGCACTGGAGAACGCCCGGATCCCGGCGTCGGCGCTGCGCGGTGAGAGCGTCGGCGTTTATGTCGGCAGTTCCACCAACGACTACAGCTACCTGGCGATGATGGACCCGCGCACCGCGCATCCCTATGCCATCACCGGAACCGCCAGTTCGATCATCGCCAACCGGGTGTCCTACTTCTACGACTTCCGCGGTCCGTCCGTGGCCGTTGACACAGCCTGTTCATCCTCCCTGGTGGCGGTGCACTCCGGGGTGCAGGCGCTGCGCTCCGGTGAGGCCGACGTTGTGGTGGCCGGCGGGGTGAATGCGCTGGTGACCCCCGCAGTGACCCTCGGTTTCGACGAGGTCGGGGGCGTTTTGGCCGCGGACGGCCGGATCAAGTCGTTCAGTTCCGACGCCGACGGCTACGCCCGTTCCGAGGGTGGGGGCATGCTGGTGCTAAAGCGGTTGGCCGACGCTCGCCGCGACGGTGACGACATCATCGCGGTGATCGCCGGCAGTGCGATCAACCACGACGGCCGTTCCAACGGCATGCTCGCGCCGAATCCCGATGCGCAGGCCGAGGTCTTGCGTAAGGCCTATCGAGACGCCGGGATCAATCCGCGCACCGTGGACTACATCGAGGCGCACGGCACCGGCACCATCCTGGGCGATCCGATCGAAGCCGACGCGCTGGGACGGGTGGTGGGCCGGGGCCGGTCGGTCGATCAACCGGCGCTGCTGGGCGCGGTGAAGTCCAATGTCGGCCATCTGGAGTCGGCGGCCGGAGCGGCCAGCCTCGCCAAAGTGGCTTTGTCCTTACGCAACAACAAGATTCCCCCGTCGATCAACTATGCGGGCCCGAATCCCTACATCGATTTCGCCGGTGTTCACCTGAAGGTTGCCGACACCGTTACCGAATGGCCGCGGTACAGCGGGCATGCCGTCGCCGGGGTGTCCGGCTTCGGCTTCGGTGGCGCCAACGCACACTTGGTGTTGCGCGAGTTGCTGCCCGAGGACCTCGTCGAGCCCGAACCGGAACCCGAGGCGGAACCGGAGAAGCCGTCGGCAGAGGCCAACGCCGTCTACGTCGGCGGGGTACGGATGGACGAATACGGCGAATTCATCGATGACGACGAAGACGAGTACGACGAGAGCCCTTCCTATGGTGAGGATTCCGAGCCAGAGCTTCCGGGCCTGACCGATGAGGCCGTGCGGCTGATCGAAGTGGCGCGCGAGGAACTCGAGGCGGCCGAACCGCACACACCGGTTGTGCCGCTGGCGGTGTCAGGCTTCCTGACCTCCCGGAAACGTACCGCCGCGGCTGAGTTGGCGGACTGGATCGACAGCCCGGCAGGCCGTGCCGCGTCGCTGGAGTCCATCGGCCGGGCACTGTCGCGGCGTAATCACGGCCGCTCCCGTGCCGTGGTGATGGCCCACGATCACGACGAGGCCGTCAAAGGCCTGCGGGCGCTCGCCGAGGGCAAGCAGAACCCCCTGGTCTTTGCCGCTGACGGCCCGGTGACCAGTGGCCCGGTCTGGGTGCTGGCCGGCTTCGGTGCCCAGCACCGCAAGATGGGCAAGAGCCTGTACCTGCGCGACGAGGTCTTCGCCGAGTGGATCAACAAGGTGGACAGCCTCATTCAGGACGAACGCGGGTACTCGATCCTCGAACTCATCCTCGACGACTCGGTTGACTACACCGACGACACCTGCGAGTACCCCATCGAAGTGGTGCAGTTGGTCATCTTCGCGATCCAGATCGCCCTCGGTGAACTTCTCAAGCATCACGGCGCAAAACCCGCTGCGGTGGTTGGGCAATCGCTCGGTGAAGCGGCGGCGGCCTACTTCGCCGGGGGGTTGTCGCTGGCTGATGCCACCCGGACCATTTGCGCGCGTTCCCATCTGATGGGCGAGGGCGAGGCGATGCTGTTCGGCGAGTACATCCGGCTGATGGCCCTGGTCGAATACTCGGCCGAGGAGATCAAAACGGTGTTCTCCGACTTCCCCGACCTCGAGGTGTGCGTGTACGCCGCGCCGACCCAGACTGTCATCGGCGGGCCGCCGGCCCAGGTCGATGCGATCATCGAGCGCTGCGAGCAGGAGGGCAAGTTCGCCCGCAAATTCCAGACCAAGGGCGCCAGCCACACCACACAGATGGACCCACTGCTGGGCGAACTCGCGGCCGAACTGCAGGGCATCTCCCCGCAGCCGTTGAAGATCGGCTACTTCTCCACCGTTCACGAGGGCAGCTACGTGCGCCCCGGCGAGGTCATCCACGATGTCGACTACTGGAAGAAGGGGCTGCGGCACAGCGTCTACTTCACCCAGGGCATCCGCAACGCGGTCGACAACGGACACACCACCTTTCTGGAGCTGGCCCCGAACCCGGTGGCGCTCATGCAGGTCGGGCTGACCACGGCCACCGCAGGCCTGCATGACGGTCAGCTGATCGCGACCCTGGCCCGCAAGCAGGACGAGGTCGACTCGATGTTGACGGCCATGGCCCAGCTCTACGTCTTCGGCCACGATCTCGACTTCCGGACCCTCTTCGGCCTGGGGGATTACGCCGACATCCCGCCCACCCGGTTCAAGCGCAAGGAACACTGGCTCAACGCGCACTTCTCCGCCGATGGCGCTTCGATGATCCCGGGCACGCACGTCGCCACCCCGGACGGCCGTCACGTCTGGGAATATGCCGCCGAAGGCACCACCGATCTGGCTGCTCTGGTGAAAGCCGCTGCGGTGCAGGTACTTCCGGATGCCACCTTGACTGCATCCGAACAGCGCGCGGTACCCGGCGAGGGCGCCCGTCTGGTAACCACCTTGACCCGCCATCCGGGCGGGGCCTCGGTGCAGGTGCACGCCCGGATCGATGAGTCGTTCACGCTGGTCTACGACGCCATCGTGACCCGCTCGGGCGCTGTGTCCGCACTGCCGGCAGCGGTAGCCACCGGTATCGCCGTCGCTCCGGAAACCGTTGTGGCACAGAGCGAACCCGAGCCCGCCCAGGACGCAGCCATCCTGCACGACAATCTCACCGCCGGGGCGGGTGTGGGTGCCAGCCTGGGCAAGTGGAAGCCAGATTCCGGGGAGACCGTGCACGACCGGCTGGCGGTCATCGTGGGTGGTGCAATGGGCTACGAGCCCGAGGACCTGCCCTGGGAGGTGCCGCTGATCGAACTGGGCCTCGACTCGCTGATGGCGGTGCGGATCAAGAATCGCGTCGAATACGACTTCGACCTGCCGCCGATCCAGCTGACCGCGGTGCGCGACGCCAGCCTCTACAACGTCGAGCAGCTGATCATTTACGCCGTAGAGCATCGCGACGAGGTGACCGAATTCGCCGAGCACCAGAAGGACATGACGGCCGAGGAGATCGCCGCCGAACAGGCCAAAATCGCCGCGGGCGAGATCCCCGAGGAATGGGCGGAGAAACTCGCCGCCAAGCATCCGGAAGCCCAAGCGGCCCAAGCCGTTCCGCCCCCACCCGCCCACCCCGTGCCCCCCCCCCCCCCCCAACCCGGGCCCCCCCCCCCCCCCCCCCCCCGACACCCCTTTTTTGGCCCCCCCCCCCGGGGCCCCCCCCCCCCCCCCCCCGGCCGCGGCCCCCAACCCCCCCCCCCCCCCCGGCCGGGCGCCGCCGCGAAAGTGCTCACCCAGCAGGCTGTCGTCGACGCGCTGGGAACCGACGTGCCGCCGCGCGAAGCCGCTGAACGGGTCACCTTCGCCACGTGGGCGATCGTCACCGGGAAGTCCCCCGGCGGCATCTTCAACGACCTGCCCAAGGTCGACGACGAGACTGCGGCCAAGATCGCTGCCCGACTCACCGAACGGTGCGAGGGCACCATCACGGTCGAGGACGTCACGTCGGCGAAAACGATCGAAGAACTGGCGACGACGGTGCGGGAGCACCTCGAGTCCGGTGAGCTCGACGGGTTCGTCCGCACCATCCGGGCACCCAAGGAAGGCTCGACCAAGATCCCGGTGTTCGTCTTCCACCCGGCCGGCGGTTCGACCGTGGTCTACGAACCCCTGCTCAAGCGCCTGCCGGCCGACACCCCGATGTACGGATTGGAGCGGGTCGAGGGCTCCATCGAGGAACGGGCCGCCGAATACGTGCCCAAGCTGCTCGAGATGCAGGGCAAGGGCCCGTTCATCCTGGTCGGCTGGTCGCTGGGCGGGGTATTGGCCTACGCCTGCGCGATCGGGCTGAAGCAGGCCGGAGCGGACGTGCGCTTCGTCGGCTTGATCGACACGGTCCGGGCGGGTGAGGAGATCCCGCAGACCAAGGATGAGATCCGCGCGCGCTGGGACCGCTACGCGCTGTTCGCCCAGCGGACCTTCAACGTCGAGATCCCGGCGATTCCCTACGAGGAACTCGAGGTGCTCGACGACGAGGGCCAGGTGCGGTTCGTGCTCGACGCGGTCAAAGCGAGCGGTGTGGACATCCCCGGCGGCGTGATCGAACACCAGCGGACCTCCTACCTGGACAACCGAGCGATCGATACCGCGAAGATCGAGCCCTACGACGGACATGTCACCCTGTACATGGCCGATCGCTACCACGACGACGCCATCATGTTCGAACCGCGCTATGCCACTCGCAAACCCGACGGCGGCTGGGGCGAGTTCGTTGCGGACCTGGAGGTGGTGCCGATCGGGGGTGAGCACATCCAGGCCATCGACGAGCCGTACATTGCCAAGGTGGGTGCTCACATGAGTGAGGCGCTCAGCCGTATTGAGGCTCGGGAGAACGAGTGACGAACCGCACCACCGCCGAACTGCTGGCCGAACTGCGCGAAAAACTGGAACTGGCCAAGGAGCCCGGGGGTGAGAAGGCCGCCGCCAAGCGCGACAAACGCGGCATCCCCAGCGCCCGCGCGCGCATCCACGGGTTGCTGGACCCGGGCAGCTTCATGGAGATCGGCGCCCTGGCTCGCACCCCGGGTGACCCGAATGCGCTCTACGGCGACGGCGTCGTCACCGGGCACGGAACCATCAACGGCCGCCCGGTCGGCGTCTTCTCCCATGACCAGACCGTCTTCGGCGGATCAGTGGGGGAGATGTTCGGCCGCAAGGTCGCGCGCCTCATGGAGTGGGTGGCCATGGTCGGCTGCCCTATCGTCGGTATCAACGACTCCGGTGGTGCGCGAATCCAGGACGCCGTCACATCGTTGGCCTGGTACGCAGAACTCGGCCGCCGTCACGAACTGCTGTCCGGCGTGGTGCCGCAGATCTCGATCATTCTCGGCAAGTGCGCCGGCGGCGCGGTGTACTCACCGATCCAGACCGACCTGGTGGTCGCGGTGCGTGACCAGGGCTACATGTTCGTCACCGGCCCCGACGTCATCAAGGACGTCACCGGTGAGGACGTCTCCCTCGACGAGCTGGGCGGGGCGGACTACCAGGCCCGCTACGGCAACATCCATCAGGTCGTCGACTCCGAAAAGGACGCCTTCCAGTACGTCCGTGACTTCCTGGGCTTCCTGCCGCCCAACACCTTTGACGATGCACCGGTGATCAACCCCGGCCTGGAACCGGAGATCACCCCGCACGACCTCGAGTTGGACACCATCGTGCCGGATGCCGACAACATGGCCTACGACATGCACGAAATCCTGATCCGGATCTTCGACGACGGTGACTTCCTGGACGTCGCTGCCCAAGCCGGGCAGGCCATCATCACCGGGTACGCACGGGTGGACGGCAGGCCGGTCGGCGTGATCGCCAACCAGCCGATGCACATGTCCGGGGCCATCGACAACGAAGCCTCCGACAAGGCTGCCCGGTTCGTCCGGTTTTGCGACTCCTTCAATGTGCCATTGGTTTTCGTGGTCGACACACCGGGGTTTCTGCCTGGCGTCGAGCAGGAGAAGAACGGCATCATCAAGCGCGGCGGCCGATTCCTCTACGCAGTCGTGGAGGCCGACGTGCCCAAGGTGACTCTGACCATCCGCAAATCCTATGGCGGCGCATACGCGGTGATGGGCTCCAAGCAGTTGACCGCCGACATGAACTTCGCCTGGCCCACCGCGCGGATCGCCGTCATCGGCGCCGAGGGAGCCGCTCAGCTGCTGGTCAAGCGTTTCCCCGATCCGACCGCGCCAGAGGTCCAAAAGATCCGCGCCGACTTCATCGAGGGTTACAACCTCAACATGGCGATTCCCTACATCGCGGCCGAACGCGGATTCATCGACGCTGTCATCGAGCCACATCAGACCCGGCTGCAGTTGCGCCGGGCAATGAGACTGTTACGGGACAAGCAGATTCAGCGCATCCAGCGCAAGCACGGCTTGATTCCCATCTAGACCCGCGGCTAGGAGAATCACGATGACGGCGCTGCTGATCACCAACGCGCACCTGTTGGAACCCGAGACCGGGGAGCTGTCGGACTCGTCCTGGCTTGAGGTCGCCGACGGACGGATCGCCGATACGGGCACCGGTCCGGCACCTGCCGTCGCCGGGGATACGGCGGTGATCGACGCGGCGGGGGCGACGGTGCTGCCTGGATTGATCGACGCTCACGTCCACATCCTGCTGACCACCATGGACCCGCACGAAGCACTTTCCTGGACACCGGGATACGCGACGGTGCGGGCTCTGGCCGAGGCCGAGCGAATGCTGCGACGTGGATTCACGACCGTTCGGGACGTCGGCGGCGCCGATTACGGCATGGCCAGGGCCATCAACGAAGGCCTTGCCTTGGGCCCCCGGCTGATATTCGGGGGCAAGGCGCTGTCCCAGACCGGCGGGCACGGCGATCTGCGGCCGGCCTCCGACGAGACGCTGCCCTGCTGCCAGGCGGCACCCAACTTCGCTCGGATCGCCGACGGGGTCGACGCCGTCCGGCACGCTGCCCGGGACGAATTTCGTAAGGGCGCACACCATCTCAAGATGCTGCTGTCCGGGGGAGTCGCATCGCCACTGGACGAGGTGTCGGCCGTGCAGTACAGCGACGACGAGATGCGGGCGGCCGTGCAGGAGGCCGACAACCACAACAGGTACCTGACCGTGCATGCCTATCACGGCCGGGGGGTCAACCGGGCGCTGCAGGCCGGTGCCCGCTGCGTCGAACACGGCAACCTCATCGGCGACGACACCATCGCCCTGCTGGTGGAGAAGGACGCCTTTCTGGTTCCCACCCTGGTCACCTACGAGCAGATGTACCGGTTCGGCAAGCAGGCCGGACTACCGGAGGCATCGCGGCGCAAAGTCGCCGATGTCCGCGACGGCGGACTCGTCGCCCTGGAGAAGGCGCACAAAGCCGGTGTGAACATCGTCTACGGCAGCGATCTGCTCGGTCCGCTGCACGGTGCCCAGCTTGACGAGTTCACCCTGCGAGCCCAGGTGCAGGAGCCGATCGACATCATCCGGGCTGCCACCGTCACCGCTGCGAAGCTGCTCGGAATGGCTGGTCAAATCGGTACGCTGAACCCCGGAGCGCACGCTGACCTGCTCGTCTTAGACGGCAACCCGCTCGACGACATCACTACGCTGACCGACCCGACGCGGCGGCTTCGCTACGTCGTTCGAGCCGGGCAAGCCCTGCCCGTCGCCGACTGATATCCGGGAGTAGCTATGGCAAACCACAACGCCCAGGCAGTGCGCGAGATCGGGGCTTCGATGGGCGAAGCGATCGGCATCTTCATGCTGCATCCGGACACCTTCGCCGCCGGGATGGCGGTCGGTTTTGCCAACCCGCTGGCCGCCTACGTCGCCGGCCGTGGCGGTGTTTTGGGTGAGGCCACCGGAGTCACGGTGGCGGCCGTCTTCGCTGTCTTCGAGCCCGATTTCGTAACGGCCTTGTGGGCGGAGGGGATTGCGGTCCGCGGCGCGGTCGGGGCTGCCGATCTTTACTGGAGCCAGACCGCCGACTTCGGCCGCAAGTATCTGGCCGGAGCCGAGGGGCTGGACCGACTTGCCGAGCTGGCGGAGAAGGTCATCGAGGCCACCCCGGGGGCCGGACTGCCCCTGTACGCGGGCTGGCGAACCATGTCTCTTGTCGACGACGCCCCGGGGCGGGCGATGCAGGTGATGTTCGTTCTTCGCGAACTGCGGGCCGCAGTGCATTTCAATGTATTGACGAATTCCGGCATCACCCCGGTTGAAGCGCACATGCTCAACAAGGGGCCCAGTGCCGGACAGGCCTACGCCCGGATGTTCGGCTGGCCGGAGCCGTTCGCTGACGGCGCGGACAAGAAGAAAATCTACGACTTGGTCGAAGATTCCACCAACCAACGGATGTCCGAAATACTCGGAGCTGCATTGGATTCCAGCGAAATAGCCGAACTCGCCCGGTTGAGTGTCGGGGCGCTGGAAGCCCTGAAGGCCGCTGTAACGCGATGATGCGATCGTGCGGCATGATCTGACGGTGCGGGGTGTGACGATGATGTCGTTGGCAGATGGCCAGACTTTCGCCGGGTACACGATCGTTGGCGTCCTCGGTGTCGGCGGCATGGGCGAGGTGTACCTGGCCCAACATCCCAGGCTGCCGCGCCAGGATGCGCTGAAGGTGTTGGGCACCGGAGTAAGCCACGATGACGAATTCCGCCAGCGCTTCAACCAGGAAGCAGAGATGGTCGCCGGCCTGCGCCATCGGAACATCGTCACGATCTACGACCGCGGTGACTGCGACGGTCGCCTGTGGATCGCCATGGAGTACGTCGACGGCACCGATGCCGGCCGGTTGCTCCTGGAGCGATACCCGCGCGGCATTCCGCCCGCCGAGGTGGTGCGGATCGTCACCGCCGTGGCCGAAGCGCTCGACTACGCCCACAGTTGCGGCCTACTGCACCGGGACATCAAACCGGCCAACATCCTTCTCGGCACGCCGGGCCACGGTGACCCCCGAGTGCTGCTGGCCGATTTCGGCGTTGCCCGGTGGCTGGGCCAGACGAGCGATCTGACCGGCACCGACATGACGGTCGGTACCGTCACCTATGCCGCTCCCGAGCAACTCAAAGGTGAAGCCGTCGACGGCCAGGCCGACCAGTACGCGCTCGCGGCCACCGCCTACCACCTGATGACCGGTTCGGCCCCATTCGTGAGCACCAACCCGACGGTCGTCATCAGCCAGCATCTCAGCGCCCCACCGCCGGCGGTCATGGCCGGACATCCGGAATTGATCCGCTTTGCGCCGGTATTCGGCAGGGCCCTGGCCAAAGATCCCAAGGACCGGTTCAAGAAGTGTGGTGATTTCGCAGCGGCGCTGAAGCAGGCGCTGGAGGGCCCGGTTGCAAGGCCCCGGCGGCGTTGGGCAGCCGTGGGATTGGGGGCTCTGATGCTGGGCGGCGCCGGAGTCGCGGCGGCGGTGCTGCTGTCCCAGCAGCACAAGGCTCCACCAGCGCCGAGGCGCCCCGGACCCCCTCCTGCGGTGTCGGCGCGGATGGATCTGCCCGTGGTGGTCGTCGGTGCCGACTGCTCGGTGCTCGGCGCCGCTGCGGTCGACGCGACCGGTGCCCCCGCCTATTGCGCCCACGCCGACAACGGTGCGCAGGTGTGGGCGTCACAGCCGGACCGGCTGCGCACCGTTCCTGATCGCTGAGCAGTTATGAGTTCTGGTCGGTTGCGGCCCGAACGGTCTCGGCCGCGCGTGGTGCACCCTGTCCGGCTGCCCGTGACGCCCTGTGTCCTCGGCGGCTGGACCGCGTCGGCTGCTTACTCGGCGGCGGTCTTGGACCCTTAGTTAGTGACCGATTTTGCCCCACTGTGTTTTCAGCAAAGCGTTTGATATTTGCAAATGGCCAAATAGGCCTAGTGGAAATCGGGCGCCGAATATACCCACTCGGGCATAAGTGAACATATGTTGTCTAGCGGGTGGCGACGCCTGCGGTGATTGGCTGCAGGCCTGCTTATGCGCTGTTCTGGGCTGGTTCGAAGGCGGCGCGAAAGAGAATCGTGGTCAATTTCTCTCAGAATGGATACGGGGGCCTTAGGGAAGTGCTAACACTGTTTCAGCAAGCAAACAGTCAGGGTTCGTCCGGGGAGGTCGTGGGCGATGGCTACTGCCAAAGGTTCACGCGGTTCTGGTCCGGGTCGGCAATTCCCGGTGTTGCGTTGGCTGCATGTCGGTGCAGCCTCGGCCGGTTTGGGGGTGGCGCTGATCGCCTCTCCGGCCGCCGGGGCCGACACCGGCACAGGCGCCGATTCCGTACCGGGTGGGTCGCACTCGGCATCGGCGGGCGCGGCGTCATCCCCGTCGTCAAGTCGCGGTGTCGGAGCACCTCGGCGGGGCGGGAGTCGGATCGCGGCCAGGCCGGGTTCGGGTCAGATCGGTTCGTCGCCTCGCTCGGCCCGCGCTGCCGGCCCTGAGATTGCCTCCGGTACACCCCTGCAGGCTGTGGCGGGGGCGGCCAATTCCACGAAGGTGGCCCACTCGGCGGCCGGTCGCCCGTCTGGCGGGCAGAGCGCGCCTGTCCCTGCGCCGGCCTCTTCGAGCGCGGGCGGCGCGACGTCCATCTCGCCCGGCGCGGTCGGCTCCGCGCCGACCTCGGTGAGTGCGGCCATGTCCGGGGCGGGCACCTACACCGCCACGGTGACACCGGTGGCGCTGACATCCTCTGTAGCGAGCACGGTCAGGGCTTCTGCGGTCGGCGGTAGGGATTATCCAGCCCCGGTAACCGCGCCGGTGACCTTGCGTGCGATCCTCACCGAGGGCCTGTCGTGGATCGGGCTGGGCGGCCTGGGTGACGAATTGCCGATTCACGACGCGCCGCTGCCCGATCTGCTGGCCGGCATTTGGGTCGGGGCGCGCAAGGCGCACTTCAACCTCTTCAACACCGCCCCCACTGTCCATCCCTCTGCTCCTGTCATCGACCCAGTCACCAGCCTGATCACCGGCAACCTGGGCGCCTACGACGCCGATGGAGACGCCATCAATTTCCGGCTGACAACCGCACCGGCGGAGGGCAGTGTGGTCATCGCCGATGACGGCACCTGGACCTACGCACCGAACCCTGACTGCGGCTGCGGGGCCGACACAGACACCTTCACTGTCATCGCTTACGACAAGTGGGCGCATTTCACCCCATTGGCCGGGTTGGTTGCTGGGATAAGAAGGCTGTTGTCTGCATTGGGGCTGCCCACACCGGCACGCCCGACCTCTATCGCCACCATCAACCTCGCCGAGGTGCCGGTGGTCTGCCCGGCCGCCGCCACCAGCGGCGGCGGTGGTAGCTGCGGCAGTGGTGGGGCGACCGGGGCGGATATCAGCCCCGATGGCAGCGCGCCGTGCGTGGCAGATAAGAACTGCGCTGGAAAGGATCTCGCCGGGGCGAACCTCCGCGGCGAGTCATCGGAGTCGCTGACGGATCTTTCCGGGGTGGACTTCACCGGCGCCAACCTGACCGGGGCCGATCTTAGGTACAGCAACCTGTCCGGGGCGAAACTCACCGGAACCCTTTGGTACGCGAACCTTTCGGAGGCGAACCTGCGCGGCGCCGACCTCACTGGAGCCTCGCTGCGGGTAGCCAACTTCTCCGGGGCTGATCTCGTCGACGCGAACCTGACCGGTGCCTATCTGCTTTATGCGAACTTCTCCGGTGCAGACCTGGGTTATGCGAACTTGTCCGGAGCGTGGATCGGCGACGTAACACTTCTGGACGGAGCAAACCTTGCCGGCGCCAATCTCAGCGAACTAGATCTCGACGGTAGAAATTTCTCTGGTTACGACTTGTCGGACACCAACTTCTCCGGCGCCAGGCTAAGGCAGGCGAACCTGAGCGAAGCAAAACTATCGGGGGCGAATTTCACCAGCGCGCAGCTGGGAAATGGCTGGCGGTCAACGGACGACACAAACGGCACCAACTTCACCGGCGCCGATATGCGGGGTGCGATTTTGACCGGCGCCACGGTCGCCGGAGCAAAATTCACCAACACCGATCTGCGCGGCGCGACCTTGCCGCAGCTGGTGCGCGGGGCTGACTTCACCGGCGCCAACCTTAGCGAAACGGACCTGCAGGGTGTCGACTTCTCATGGGCGACCTGGGGACCACCGGACTACTGCAGACGTGGCAGCAACTGCGAGACGCAACTGACCAACACCAACTTCGTGAACTCCAATCTCGCCGGTGCGAACTTCACCGGCGCGTGGGTGAACGACACAAACTTCACCGGAGCGGACTTGCATTCGGCGATCTTCGTCGGCAGCCGATTGAACAATGTCAACTTCGTCGGTGCGAACCTCAACGGTGTCAACATGGGTAGCGGCGGGGACACCTGGGCGGGTCTGGCGGACTTCTCCGGGGCCGATCTGAGCGGTGCGGACCTCACCGGCCTGCGCTCCCGGGGGGCGAACTTCACCGGAGCCAACCTCAAAGGCGCGCAGCTACCGCCCGATCGAGACTGGGATGGCTGGAAGTCCGTCTGGTGGCAGGACGTAAACCTGACTGACGCCGACCTCGTCGGCGCGTCGGGTCTGGCAATCCTGTTCCTCCCCGCTTCGGGTCGACCGGGCTTCATCACCGAGGCGCCAACGGTAGCCGGGGCCAACCTGAGCGGCCAGAACCTCGGCGGCCTGAACCTGGCTGGGCGCGATCTCACCGGCGTCAACCTGAGCGGCGCGGATCTACGAAAGGCCACCCTCACCAACGCGAACCTCACGGGCGCGGACCTCACCGGGGCCAACCTGGAGGGCGCTGTGCTGACCGGCCTCGTGGGCTTGCCGTCGGCAACGCTGGCCGGTGCGACCCTCACGGGGCAGAACCTGAGCGGCTTGGACCTGTCGGGCAAAGATCTGGCCGCGGCCAAGCTCAGCAATGCCAATCTCAGCGATACGGACCTCACCGGCGCCAACCTGTCCGGGGCCAACCTGAGCGGCTCCAACCTGAGTGGCGCGGGTCTGCGCGAGGCCACCCTCGTTGGCGCGGATCTCACCAACGGGGACCTCACCAACGCTGACCTCACCGGGGCCAACCTGGAGGGCGCTGTGCTGACCGGCCTCGTGGGCTTGCGGTCGGCTACGCTGGCCGGCGCGACCCTCACCGGGCAGAACCTGAGCGGCGTGGACCTGTCGGGCAAAGATCTGGCCGCGGCCAAGCTCAGCAATGCCAATCTCAGCGATACGGACCTCACCGGCGCCAACCTGTCCGGAGCCAATCTGAGCGGCGCCAACCTGACCGGGGGGAACCTGATTCTGGCTGACTTGCGCAATGCGAACCTCACCCGCGCGGTCCTGGAGTATGCGGACCTTTACCTTGCGCAACTCGTCGGCGCGATTCTGACCGGCGCGTATTGGGAGTCGACCCGCTGCCCCAATGGAAACATCGTCTATTTCGACGGAAAGCCGTCCGCCTGCTCAGCCAGCTGAGCTGTCTGGCCTCCCGTCCCGAAAACCTTGCGCTTACAACGAAATTCGGATTGACCTGGAATAGCGATGGGTGCTACCTGTTGGCCTACGGCTCGGGCATGGATCAAACGTGACGCGTTGATCGTGGGTGGCGGCCCGCCACATTGCAGGTCACGATCCCCTGTTATCACTCGCGCCGCTGGGTCAGATTCACACCGCCAGCGTACGAACTGGAACGTCTATTTCGATGGCAAGCACTGAGCTTGAGGCGAACGGCCGGGCACGCTCTCACCATGAAATTGATCCCGGCCGACTGGCTGCGTCGATAGCATCAGCTCACCTGGGCCGTGCGCGCCGAGGTGTGAAGGGGCCACGGCCATGCCGTCGAACACAGCTGCTGAGATCGTCAAGAGCGTCGGGGGAGCCGCGAACATCGTCGACCTGTCGCACTGCGCAACCCGACTGCGATTTCAACTCCGTGATGCCATTGGCGTCAAGCAGTCGGACATCGAGGCCGTGCCCGGCGTGATGGGTGCAGTCGCGCAAGCCGGTAACCGCTACCAGGTCGTCATCGGCGGTGCCGTGCAGAGCGTCTACAACGACATCAAAGCGCTGCCCGGGATGGGCGGCGGCGCCGCTCCCGAGGACGCCGCGGCGGTCAAGGCCGCCGCCCGTGCCAAGGGGCCGCGCGGTAAGTTCGCCTGGCTGGACTCCTTCTTCGAGTTCCTGTCCGACTCGTTCCGCCCCATTCTCGGTGCGCTGCTGGGTGCTTCGCTGTTCATCACGTTCATGGCGTTGATGAGCACACTCAAAGTCATTCCTAACTGGGCGGATCCCCGGACTGAACTGTCGCCGTCCTGGCAGTTCATCAACCTGTGCTGGCAGAGCGTCTTCGTCTTCCTGCCTCTGATGGTCGCCTACAACGCGGCCAAGAAACTCAATGCCGACCCGTGGGTGGGCTTCGCGATCATGGCTGTGGTCATGCTGCCGGGATTCGCGGCGTTCGGCGCCGAAGGCGGACCCAGCCACCCGCTGACGGTATTCGGATCCGAGGTGAACGTGGTGGACGTCTTCGGACTGCCGCTGACGATCCACAACTACAGCTCCCAGGTTTTCCCGCCGCTGCTGATGGCCGCCGCGCTGGGTCCGCTGTACAAATTCCTCAAACGCGTCATCCCCGAGAACGTGCAACTGATCTTCGTGCCGTTCCTTGCGATGCTCATCATGATTCCGCTCACCGCCTTCCTGATCGGGCCGATCGGGGTCTACACCGGTGCCGCACTAGGGGGTTTCCTCAAGGAAATCAACGACTTCTCGCCGTTCATCTTCGCCATCCTCATCCCGCTCGCCTACCCGTTCATGGTTCCGCTGGGGCTGCACTGGCCGATCAACGCGATCATGCTGATCAACATTCAGACCCTGGGGTACGACTTCATCCAAGGTCCGATGGGCGCCTGGAATTTCGCCTGCTTCGGCGCGACAGCCGGCGTGCTTTACCTGGCCTGGCGCGAACGTGACGCGCAAATGCGCCAAACGGCTGTCGGGGCGCTCGCGGCGGGACTGCTCGGCGGCATCTCCGAACCGTCCCTCTATGGCATTCACCTGCGGTTCAAACGGATCTATCCGCGAATGCTGGTGGGCTGCCTGGTCGGCGGTCTGATCATCGGAATCGGCGGCGGAGTGACCACCAAAGCCTTCGTGTTCACCTCGCTGCTGACCATCCCGGCCTTCAGCAGCATGGGGTTGTACGCGGTCGCGGTGCTGGCGGCGTTCTTCACCGCGATGATCCTGGTGATCATCTCCGGCTACCGCACGCCCGAGCAGGCCGCTGCCGCCGTTGCCGCCGGTGTTCCGGTGGCCGACCTGGAAGGCCCGGTGGGGGAGGCCAGCCCGGACACCCTCGTCGCTGCGGCGCAGACCAAGGCAGCCGGCCAAGCCGGTCTTGTCACCGAGATCATGTCGCCGTTGGCGGGCACCGTCGTTGCGCTCAGCGACGTGCCCGATCCGGTATTCGGCAAAGGCATCATGGGTCCAGGTATCGCGATCGAACCCTCCGGAGACACGGCCTATGCACCGGGGGCAGGCGTCGTCGTGGCGGCTCAGCCGACCGGCCATGCCTTTGGGATGCTTCTGGACAGCGGAGTGGAAGTGCTGATCCACGTCGGCCTCGACACCGTGAAACTCAAGGGTGACGGCTTTGACGTGCACGTGGCCAAGGGCGATCGGGTGATCGCGGGTGCGCCGCTGGTGACCTTCGACCGCAAAGTCATCGAAGCGGCGGGTTACCCGCTGATCACCCCGGTCGTCATCCTCAACGCCAAGAAGTTCGGCGGTGTCGAACCAGTCACCGACGGCCAAGTGGCAGTGGGTGATTCGATTCTGGCGATCGCACCGGCCCCGGTCCCGGCCGAAGCGGGGCTGTAGCGCCGCCTCAGGCTTTGATCCGGATCTTCCCCGGCTTCCACAGGCCGCTGTGGGTCGCGCTGCCCAGTTCGATCTGGGCGGGCCGGGCGTCAGCAATGGTGTCGAACTTGCGCAGCGAGCCCCAATCCCGGCCCCAGTCGTGCGACAGGTACGTCGCCATGACGTGTGCGCGCAGGAGCAGGTCGCTGATCCCGAGCAGTCCGCCGTTGCGGCCGTCCTCCCAGGTGTCGGTGTCCTGCTTCTTGGCCGTGTAGTCCGGAGTGATCCGGAACTTGGGCACTTCGGTGACGCCGTTGGAGTGCAACATCGGCTGCTGGCAGGGGAAGGCCAGGCCTACCGCCCAGTCCATCAAAACCGGCGCTTCTGAGCCGACATACTCCTGGACGGTGCGCAGTTCCGGGACCCGCGGCGGGGTGACCGCCACCCAGTCGCCCAGCGACAGCGATTTGTCCTGTGCCACGATGCGAACAGCGGTGGCATCGGCCGGGATCTGCGAGCGGGGGTACCGCAGGTTGCGCCAAGACGGCGCCGGTCCGATGTCGTAGGGCTCGACCCTTCCTGCGGCCACCGGTGCCCCGTCCGGCCCCGGCTTGCCGTATTCCAGATCAACGGTCTGGCCGTCGGTGTGCCCGTTGAGAATGCTGTTGCCGGCGATGGTCCCGGCGGCGGTGACAACCACCAGCGGATGGGCGCCGTCATTAGGCGGCAGGGCGTACCAGGCCGACGTCAGGAGGCTCTCCTGCTGGGCGCGGTCTGTGTAGCTGCCGGCCATGGGCACACGGGCAGGGTCGAGTCTGTAGGGCAGCGGCACGGTGGAACCGTTGACACCGGGCTTGTCCAGCTTGAACGGCCCTTCCCAATCCTGGTCCACGCCCGGCATCGGGTTGTTGACCCGGATGGCCTCGGCCACGATCTTTTCGGCTACGCCATTGGCGGTGAACCCGACCGGCTTGCTGCCACCCAAGGGGCCCAGAGGCCCGTAGTCGCCGGGCAGTGGGGTCAGGAAACCGGCGTTGGCGTCGGGTTCGACGAGTACGTCGTCGGCCAGCCCGCACCCACCCACCAGGGCCTGAACATTGGACCAGCCGTTGGAGTAGGTCGGGTACTGGCGGACCACCCCGATGATCATCGATGCGAAGTTGACCACGACCATCAGGGCGGCGGCGGCGGGGATCGGGGCAGCGGTCAGGACCCGGGTGAGTCGGCCCTCGCCGTGGGAGCGGGAGGCGAAGTGCAGCCAGAAGGTGTAGATCGCAGCGACGGCGAACAGTGCGAGGAAGATCGTGCTGATGCTGATTCCCGCGATTTGGGGCATCGTGCTGTTGAACGGAACACCGTAGCTGGATACGTACCACCAGCCGTTGGTTGTTGCGAAGGTGAGAGCGAGTAAGAACAGCACGGCGGTCACGACGGTCATGCGGTTTCGCGACCACCGCAGCACCTCGCGCGAGACCAGCACGGTGGCCAGTGCCGCCATGGCCGCGCCGAATGCGGCGAACAGCCCGAAATGGTGAACCCATTTCGTGGGGGTGAACATCAGCACGAACATCGACGAGAAGATCACGCCCATCAGACGCCAGGCCGGGCCGCGCGCCACGCCGGGAACTCGCTTGCGCCGCAACATGATGAACATCGAAATGAACAACGACAGCGCAGTGATCAGGAAACCGAACCGCCGTGACAGCGACCCGTCCACCGTCGGGAGGATCAGGTAGTAATACCGCAGATTCTCGGTGTACCAGGCTTGGCTCGGCCCGATGTCGGTTCGGATGCGGGTCGCTTCCAGCACGGTGGCAAGGGTTTGATCGGCGAACACCACTGTCAGCACGATGGTGCCGGCGGCCAACAGCGGCGCGATGAGCGGCAAGGTCCCTACGGCCGCGCGCCGGCGGGCAAGAATCCGGATGACGGGGCGTCCGCCGGCGATCAGCGCGGCAACCGCGATCAAACCGGTTGGCTGAATGCCGAGTGTGAACGCTGCGGTGATGATCGCCAGCGCCGCGGGAGTCAGCCGCCCGGAGGTGATCGCCCGTTCAATCAGCACGTAGGTAATCAGAGCGCCGGTGGTGATCTGACCCTCCGGGCGAAGACCGTTGTCGAACGGCATCCAGGCCGCGAGCAGCACCAGTCCGGCCGCCCACAGGGCCGCCCTGCTGCCGGACACCGCCGGACCAAGTCGAGGCAGCACCTCCCGGGACAGCAGCAGCCAGCAGATCAGCGAACACACCAGGTCGGGCAGCCGGATCCACAGGCTGGCATCGCTTACATGGGTCATCAACGCCAGCAGGT
This sequence comes from Mycobacterium sp., assembly GCA_020438845.1. GTDB lineage: Bacteria > Actinomycetota > Actinomycetes > Mycobacteriales > Mycobacteriaceae > Mycobacterium. The sequence goes on from JAGQTV010000102.1 coordinate 54,003, forward strand.
TGTAGTACCAGCCGAAGGGATCCTCCGGGCTGCCGAACCAGCGGAAGTAGTTCGACATGTAGCCGGCCCGGTCGGCCACCCGGGCCATGCCCAGGATGTAGCCGTCGTCGGAACTGTTGGCGCCCAACACGTACCAGACCACGAAGCTGGTGACCACGGTGGCGTCGACGGCGGTGAACGTGCGCCAGCGCTGCGGGATGAGCTTGTGCATGCGACGGCCGTCGAGGCGGTCCAGCCGCCACAGCGCGGCCAGGGCCACCGCGGTCGCGGCGATCGCCAGCAGCATGGCGGCCAGCTTGAGGGTGGTCGGCCGGGTGGTGAACCGAGTGTCGATGACGGCTGAGACGTTCAAACCGGCCGGCGCCGGGCCGGTGAGGTCGGTGAACACCCCAACGATTCCCGGACGCAGGTTGGGGTCTTTGAAGCCGCTGCGCAGGTCCTCGTAGCCGGTCTGGGCCGAATCCTTGTCTTGGTCGGAGCCCTGGGTACTCGGCGGTAATCCGATGAAGCTGGCGAAGGTTCCGGCCTCTGACGAACTGATCTCGATGCGTTGGCAGCCGCCCATGTCCGAACGCGGCACGCTGGCGATCACCACGTTGCGATCGGTGACGTCCACCCGCTCGGTGTTTACGGTCACGAAAAGCGAATTCAGTGCAGCGTCTTTGCCTTTCTGTGGCGCCAGGCCCAGAACCATGCCGCCCTTCGGCGGCATGGCTCGGATCACTTCGCACGGCACCGAGGCGGTCATCGACACCGGGGTCAGCGAGATCAACGGTGCGGTGACGTTGTTGAGTTGCCCGCCTTGCGGCCAGTTGAGGGTCGCGGTCGTCTGGACCACCGGAAGCAGTGGGGTCAGCACTGACAGCACGAACCCCAGCAGGCCTGCGAGCGTCGCGACCCAGCGGGTGATCTTGACCTCGGCGGAGGTGTCGCGGAAGACGAGTGCCCCCGTCATGCCCGCCCCCGTCATGGCAGTGCCCTGATCGGTCCGTTGCGGCTCCAACCGAACACCCGCTTAGAGCCTTCTTCGATGACGGCGTTGGGCGCTTGAGCGGCCGGCACCACCCGGATGTAACGCTCGATCGCACCCCAGTCGCGGTACCAGTCATCACGTAGATAGGTGGGCACCGTCGCGGTGCTCAGTAGGGCCTGGATGAACAGGAACGGGCCACCCGCCCGCGCCGACTGCCACATGTTCGACGACACCACCACCTGCTTCAGGTTGGGCTGAACGCGGTACTGCGGAACCTCCGCCACCCCGAGGTGCTCGGAGAACGGACGCTGGCAGGGGAACTGCGCGGCCGACGCGATGTCCATCAGGACCGGCGTCTGGCTACCCAGGAACTGCTGGGCCGTCTGCAGGCTCGGTACCCGCGGCGGGGTGAAGCCGAACCACTGCTCGGTGCTCAGGTTCGGGTCGTCGGCGACGATTCGGGCCACGTTGGCCTCCTGCGGTGCCGATGCCAGCGGGAAGCGCAGGTTGCGCCAGGCCACCTGCTCCAGGGTGTCGATGGGTTCGATCTTGTCCAGTGCCTGAAAGCTGCCGTCCGGCCTGCGGACACCCCACTGCAGTTTGAGCGACTGCCCGTAGTGGAACTCGCCCTCGGCGTCGTGGTACCAGATCGCCCCCACGGCCGCGACGGTCACCAGTGGACGGTCCGGCGATCGGGGTGGCAATTCGTACCACGCCGAGGTGGCCTTTGCGGCCACGGTGTTCTCCTTGTAGCTGCCCATCACCGGGGTGGTTTTGGGATCCAGGCCGAAGGGCAGGAACACCTTTGAGCCGTTGACGCCGACGGGTCCGTATCCACCGCCGGTTCCGCCGGTGAACCCGATGCCGACATTGGGTTTGTTCGGTGAGCCGTCGGAATTGACGGTGCCGGGGTTGGCGACGAAGGGCGCTACCGGGTCGAGGATCTCGCTGACGCCATTGGGGGTGAAGCCGATCGGGTTCTCCCCGCCCAGCGGCCCGTATCGACCCCAGGTTTGTCCCGGCGCGGGCTGCAACATGCCGGCGTTGGCATCCGCTTCGACCAGGACGTCATCGGCCATGGCGCAACTGGTCTTCGACAGCCCCGAAGTCAGGGCGGCCAGGTTCGCCTTGCCGTTGGTGTAGCCGGGATAGCGCTGCGCAAAGCCCTTCGCCATCGAGCCGACCGACACCAGCACCATGATCAGCGACACCACCAGCAGCGGTGTCGAGGCCAGCAGGCGATTGCGTCGCGTGTTCGCAACCTCGGTGTGGCCGGCGTAGTCGATCCGGAAGTGCAGCCAGCCGGCGATCAGCGCGGTGATGATCGCCATTGCCAGGAACATCGACGTCACCGGCTGGTGCAGAAGCACCGGTTGGCGGTCGTACCAGGGCACCCCGTAGTTGCCGACGTAGAACCAGCCGTTGATCCCCGATGTTGCCCAGGCAACGACGAACAGCAACGCCGTCACGTACAGCGCGAGATTGCGACGACTGTGCAGGCCGACGGTGGCGAACGCGAATGCGGTGACCCCGCCCAAGGCTGCGGCCATGCCGGCGAATGCGCCGAACTGAACCGCCCATTTGGTGGGCGTGAAGGTCAACAGCACCAGACCCAGCGCAGTACTACCGAGAATCCGCCACAGCGGGCCGCGTGCGAGTCCCGATAGACGGCCCTTGCGCAGCAGCATGGCCAGCATGGCGAACAGGCACAGCAGCATCACCAACACGGCGAAGCGTCTGGCGAGCGAGGCCTCGACGTTCTCCTCGACGGTGAGGAAGTAGTAGCGCAGGAAGTCCTGATACCACGAGACCGTCGGTCCGACGACATATTTGATGCGGATCGATTCAGCGACGGTGGCCAGAGTCTGGTCGCGGAATACCACCACAAAGAACACCGACAGGGCCGCGGCCAATGCGGCGATCGGGGCGAGCAGTCCATCGCTGCTCCGGCGGCGGCCGATGATGCGGGCCACGGCCCGTGAACCGACCAGGAGGGGCGCTACCGCCACGAGTCCCTGCGGAGCCAGCGTCACACTGAACACCGCGACGACGATCGCCAGTGCGGTCGGGGCCAGTCGGCGGCTGGCGACGGTGATCTCGACCAGCATCCAGACGGCCAGCACGCCGAAGGCGATCAGGGGCTCGGGCCGAAGGCCGTTGTTGAACGGCAACCAGGCGGCCAGGAAGACCGCGCCGGCGGTGGCCATCGCCACCCGGTTGTGGGACAGCCCGCGACGGGCCGATCCGAGCCTTGGCAGAATTCCGTGACTCAGCAACAGCCAACTGCCGATTGCCGCAAGGAGTTCGGGCAGCCGCATCCACACCCCGGCCGTGCTCACCGACGCCATCTGGGCCAGCAGCGACTGATACCAATCGAACGGCGCCTCGGTGGCGCCGAAAAAGCGGTAGTAGTTGGCGGTGTACCCGGCTTCACCGGAAATTCGGGCGATGGCGAGGTTGTAGCCGTCATCGGAAGAGATCGCGCCGATCACATGCCACAGCAACAGGGCAGCGATGACGGCGGCATCGACCGGCCAATGACTCAGCGGATGGCGGCGGGCCCCGCCCGCCGGCCGGCCCCATCGGCGGTCCAGCAGTGCCAGGGCTGTGATCGACGCGACCACGCAGGCGATGCCCGCCACCATGACGGCCAGCTTGAGTGAGGTCGGCCTGGTGATGAAGCGAGTGTCGACGTCGATACGTGCCGACAGCCCCGGTTGGGGTGGCACCTTCAGATCGGTGAAGATGCCGGTGACTTGCGGCTTCTTGTCCGGTGCCAGGAATCCCGCCGTACCTGGGATGCCGATGAACTCCGCACCGACCGCAGCGGGGTTGGCCCAGGCGTGCACGGTGGTGCACGTCCCGGAGGCGACAGCTGCCCGGGGGGCAACCGCGGCGACCGTGTCGCGGAACGCCACGAATACCGAGTCGGTGGTGGCCCGGATGAACAGGCCGTTCCGGGAGGCGTCGATGCCGTTGGCCGGGTTGGTGGCGAAGACGATGCCGCCGGCGGGTGGCAGGGTGGCTATCGCAGCGCAGGGGATCGACACGTCCAGGGCCTCCGGGGCGCCGGACACCAGTGGAGCGGTGAGTTCACCGGCCGGGCCGCCGGGTGCCGTGACCTGTGGCCATTGGATGGTCGCTGTGGTCTGCCTGACCGGCAGCAGCGGGGCCAACGCGCACAGAACGACGCCGGCGAGGCCCGCGACGATCGCGACGAGCCTGGCGATCCGGGCGGAATCGGCCCGGACGGAATCGGCCCGGGCGGAAACGACACTGTCGCTGGGCACGACCCTGAATGGTAGGCGAACACTTTCCCGGGGGACCTCGCGGCACGACCGCCCGGTGGAATCAGGTCTGTCCCAGGGATCAGGTCGGGCCCAGGGATCAGGTCGGACGCAGCGGCGCGGGGCTCCAGAACCCGCTGCGGGTGGCGGTGCCCAGACTCAGCCGCGCTGGCGTGGCGTCAGGGTAGTAGAGCGTCAGACGCTGCAGCGAGCCCCAATCGCGGTACCAGTCGTTCTTGAGATAGGTGGGCACGGTGGTTGCGCGGAACAACAACTGGCTGATGCCCAGCGGCCCGCCGCCGATGTTGTCCATCACAGGAGAGTTGGATTCCGCACCGAACCGGTCGGGCAGAATCCTCCATTTCGGCACCTCGGTGACCCCGTTATCGTGGCCGAACGGCCGCTGGCACGGGAACGCCAGGCCCACGAGCCAGTCCAGGAGAACCGGGTCTTGCGAGCCGACGACCTGCTGCAACGTGCGCAGCCTGGGAATGCGCGGCGGGGTGACGGCGATCCAGTGTTGAGGCGCCAGATCGTCGTCTTTGGCGTAGACCCGGACAAGGGTGGCCTCGCGCGGGATGGCGGCCAGTGGGGCGCGCAGGTTTCGCCAGGCTGGCGCAGCGCCGATATCAGCGAAGCCCAGCGCCCCGCCAACCTTGCCCGCGGCCGCCTCCGCATCGGTGGCCCACTGGATTTGGACCTCGCCCTGCTCGAACCGGCCCGCGGCCGACACGACCAGCAGTGGCGCTGAGTCGCCGCCGACCGTATCGCGTGGGGGCAGTCGGTACCACGCCGAGCGCAGCAGCGCCGGTTGCTGGATTCCGGACCGCCAACTGCCCAGTACCGGGGTGCTGGCCGGGTTCAGGCCGTACGGCAGTTTTGCGCGTGACCCGTTGACGCCGACGGTCGTACCGGACTCGGTGCCGGCTTCGGTTGCGGCGGCTTGAGCGTCAGCGCTCCCGGCGTCGATGGTGTTACCGGCGGCCGGTGGTTCGTCCACCGGTTCGGCCGAGACGTCGGGCGGAATTCCGTTAGGGGTGAACCCTTCCAGCGTGACGGCGCCCAATGCCTCGCCGATCGCGGACGACACCGGGGTCAGCATTCCGGTGTTGGGGTCCAGTTCAACCATGACGTCATCGGCGAGTCCGCAGGTCTTGCCGGTCAGCGCTTCAAGGTTGGAGCGGCCCACCGACCACGCCGGCCACTGGTTGATCATTCCGGCGGTCAGCGAGAACACCTCGAAAACCACCATTGCCCAGGCTGCGACACCCAACGGTGAGACGGTGGCGCGTGACCACCACCGCCTGCGCGGTTTGGTGTCGGCACGACCTGAGAAGTGCAGCCAGGTTGCGAAGAACAATGTCGCTATGGTCAGCGCCAGGAAGACCGTGGTGAATCCGATCCGCCATTCGGGCATCGCGTTGGACCACGGCACCCCGAAGTTGGAGACGTACCACCAGCCGTTGACGCTGGCCAGCGACAGGGCGGTGACGAAAAGCACCACCGCCGCGAATACCGCTCGGTTCCGACGCGACCGCAGGACGTGCGACGTCACCGCGATCGTGGCGAGGGCCCCCACGGAACCCGCCAGACCGGCGAATACGCCGAAATGGTGCGTCCACTTGGTCGGGGTGAGCATCATTGCCAGGAACGAGACGATGGTGATCCCGACGATGCGGCGGCTCGGACCAGTTGCCGTTCCGGGGATGTGGCCGCGGCGCAGCATCATCGCCACCGTGACCGCCAGCGCCACCAGCAGCGCCAGCACTGCGAACCGCCGGGCAATCGACCCGTCGGGAGTGGCGAGGAACAGCCGGTCGTAGCGGACGTGCTCGTCGAACCAGGCCAGGCTTGGGCCTGTCTCGCGCTTGAGCGCGTTGGCCTGGGCTACGCCGGTGAGGGTCTGGTCGCGGAACATCAGGATGATGGGCACCGTGGCAGCGGCCAGGATCGGGGCCAGCAGGGGCAACAGTCCGAACTGCCGCGAACGCCGGTGCAGGATGGTGCGCAGTGGTCCGATCGCCACCAGCAGCGCGCCGATGGAGGCAATGCCGGTCGGTCCGGAGAAGAGCGTCAGCGCGCCGACGATGCAGGCGATCGCCACCGGCAGCAGTCGGCTGGTGGCCACGCCGCGCTCAACCGAACACCAGGTCAGCAGGATGCCCAGCGCGATGATCGGTTCAGGGCGCAGGCCGTTGTTCAACGGCAGCCAGAAGGCCAGGAACATTGCGGCTGCCGTCCATGCCGCCGCCGGGGTGAGCTTGACGGCGTGGCCCAACCGGGGGATCACTTCCCGGCTGATCACCCACCAGCAGGTCAGCGCCATTACCAGTGTCGGTAGCCGCATCCAGATGCTGGCGGTGCTTACGTGTGCCCATAACGCCAAGAGGTCGTAGTACCACCCGAACGGCGCCTCCGGCGTACCGAACCATCGGTAGTAGTTCGCCATGTAGCCGGCGTTCTCCGAAACCCTGGCCATGGTCAGGATGTAGCCGTCGTCGGAGGTGTTCGCACCGACGAAGTGCCACCAGACCAGGACAGCGACGACCACGCCGTCCAGCGCGTTCAGTGACCACCAACGCGAAGGCAGCAGTCGGCGGTGTCGGGTTCCATCGGCGGTGTCGAGGATGTGTAGTGCGATCAGAGCGATCACGGTGAGCGCCACACCGAGCACCATTGCCGCCATCTTCAGCGCAGTGGGGGCACTGCTGTAGCGGGTGTCGATGGTCGCCGAGAACTCCAGACCCGGCGGTGCCGGGCCGGACAGGTCGGTGAAGACGCCCACGATCTGTGGACGGAAGTCGTAACCCCCGCGTTCACCGCGCAACGGTTGACCCGGCTTTTCGTCCTCGGGGCCTTGTTTTAGGCCGACGAATTCGCCGGTCACCTTGTCGGCATGGGCGGTGAACACCAGTTTCTGGCAGGCGGGACTCAGAACCTGGCTCATGGGCGCGACCACCACCGGGGTGTTGCGGACGACCACGACGAGGTCGCTGTTCGCGCGCTGGATCAGCAGACCGCGGTCGACGGCCTTGGGTGCCTGCTTGGGCACGGTGGACAGCAGCACCGTTTTTTCGCCACCGGTCAGTCCGGCCGCGGCACGGCACGGCACGGTGATGGTGAGATCGGTGGCGACATAACCGATCAACGGCGCGGTGACGCTACTCAGCGTGTCGTTCTGCGGCCAGTTCAGTTGCGCGGTGGTCTGCCGGACCGGAAGCAGTGGGGTCAGGATCGCGAGGGCGGCGCCCAGGATTCCGGCGACGATGGCGACGAGACGGGCGGTTCGGTAGTTCGCCCGGGTCTGCATCACAGCGCTAGATCGTAATTGGCCGGATCGCTTTAACGAGGAAAAGCCGGTATTGCTGCGACGGCACGGCCGCGGGACACACGGCGGGTGAACTCCCGGGGATTCATTGGCGCCTGACCGCCAGGATGAAGGGCCCTATCGACTTCACGGTGAAGTGAGGCTCGGCGAACAGGTTGGCGTCGAGGTCGACGGTATAGCGGCGCACGTTGGGCTGGTTGGGGTAGACGTCCTCGGCCAGACGCAGTGTGTAGGTGTTCGCCGAACCGGCCGCGCCGCCGCGGCGCAGGAGGAACACCGTCGGGGGCTTCCAGGGCAGCGCGTCGAGTGCCCGCGCGAACTCGTCGGCGGTCTTGAGCTTGCCCCACGACTCGATGGCAGCCGCGCGCTGGTCGAACAGGGCCAGCGGATTGGCGTAGTGCGAAGTCAGGCCCTGGAAACCGTAGTAGGGGTAGTAGGACAAGAAGCTGTAGTCGGCGGTCATCACAACGGTCTCGTCGCGCCGCTTGCCGGTGGCTTCCAGAATCGCGGAGTCCACCTGTGGATAGAACTTCTCGGCGCCCGGCGGTCGGCGGTCACCGCGTTGCCCGTCACCGTCGGTGTCGGTATAGGCCACGCTGAGGTCGGGCCGCAGCACGTCGGGAATGCCCTGGCTGAAGCCGACCGCCCCGATGAGGCCGACAGCCGTCGCCACCGCGAAGGCCGCTGACCCAAATCGGTCGGCCGCCGCCCGGGCCAGGTCGTAGAAGCCGAACACCCCTGCCGCTGCCAGCAGCACCGTCAAGGTCGGCTGTAGGCGGAACGAGAGCAAGGTGGTCCCGCCGAGTGTGGTCAGCATCGACAACAGTGACCACCCGTATAGGGACAACACCCCGATGCCCAATGCCGCGGCACGGACCGATCTGATTCCCCGCCACGCCAGCCACACAGTGCCGACCATGCACAGTGCACCTAGCAGTGAGAATTGCAGCATCGGGAAGTTCAGTACCGCCCCGTCGGCGGGCAGATAGTGCTGGGCGCTACCGGTGTCGGCGAGTGGACCTCGGGCGGCGCGAAGCAGGAAGGGCAGCCAGGTGACGGCGCCGATCGCGGCGGCAAGCACCGCTATGACCACCAACCTCACCAAGGGCGCGACGCTGCGCCGGGTGGCGGCGGCGACCGTCGCCATCACGGTGACCGTGAACGCGGTGTAGGCAAGCAACAACGTGTAGAAGGTCGCGGTGACGCCGAGGAATACCCCGACCCCGACGACCGCGGCCCATCCGGAGTGCGTCCTTCGGCCGCCCCGCAACCCGGACCAGGCCAGAACCAGCACCGGAGGGATCAGCATCGTGATGATCGCGCTGTAGGGCTCGGTCGAGCTGTATGCCGATACGATCGCGGCGGTGGCGGCCGTGACGGTGAGGGCGTACTCGGAACGGACCAGCTCCGACCACAGAACGAAAGCGACGGCGACGGAGATGGCGATCGATGTGATCGCCCACGGCTTGAACATCTCCCAGCCGGGCGTGCCGGTCAGGGCAGCTGCCCGCCCCCCGATCCAGAACCAGCCGGGCGGATAGAACGGCGGTAGCCCGATATAGGTCATGTCGTGCAGGGCGGGGCTGTCGGTCAGCCTGGTGAGGTACTCGGTTCGGAACTGCTGGTCCACTGACACGCCGAACAGGTAGAGCTTGGTGGCGCCCAGCGGCATGGCCAGGGTGACAACCACGAACGCCGCCAACAGCACTGGTGCGGTGAGCCGGGCGAGCAGGTGACCGCCGCGTCGCCACAGCCAGCCCACCCCGACCAGTGCGACCAGAGCGCCGACCTGGCCGGCGGTGGTCAACGCGTGTAGCTGGTTGGACGACGGGAAGGCCGGCCAGTCCACCCGAGCGATCGCCACGAGCGCGATAACCGAGACGATGACCGCGGCAAATGCTGCCAAAAGCATCTGGGCCGCGGTGTCGACTGCCTTGTGCATTGGTTCTTGTCAGATGGGCAGCTTGCGGAAGATGGGCCGCGGGATATGCCGCAACACCATCATCACGTAGCGGAATGCTCCCGGTGCCCAGACCAGATCCTTGCCCTTGGCCGACGCAGTGACGGCGAGGTCGGCCACGTACTCCTTGTCGACCGTCAGCGGAGCCTCTTTGACGTGCGCGCTCATCCGGGTCCGCACCTGCCCCGGCCGGATCACCAGGACATGAACTCCGAACGGGCGCAACGCCTCGCCGAGACCGAGATAGAAGCCGTCGAGTCCGGCCTTGGTGGAGCCGTAGACGAAGTTGGAACGACGTACCCGCTCACCTGCAGCCGAACTCATCGCGATGATCTGGCCGTACCCCTGGTTGCGCATTTTCTCGCCCACCAGCACCCCCACCGAAACCGCTGCGGTGTAGTTGATTTCGGCGATCTGAACCGCCTTACGCTGGTCCTGCCAGAGTTCTTCGGCGTCGCCGAGCAAGCCGAAGGCGACGATCGCAACGTCAACATCTCCGTCGGAGAAACACTCGTCGATCACCGAAGGATGGCTGTCGGTGGCGACAGCGTCGAAGTCGACCAGCCGTACCGACTTGGCGCCGGCGGCCTTCATTTGCGCAACGGCGGCTTCGCGCCCGGGATCGTCGGGCAGGGCGGCCAGGATGATTCGGGCTGGGGCGTCGCGTAGATAACGCTCACAGATCGCCAGCCCGATCTCCGAGGTTCCGCCGAGCAGCAGAATCGTCTGGGGGTTTCCTACGGCATCAATCACCATTTACAGCAGCTCCAAACGTCGGGCCATGTCGGATGCGAAGACGTGGTTGGGATCCACCCTGCGCCGCACCGCGATCCACTCGTCGATGCGGGGATACATGGCGTGGAAGGTCTCAGCGGTGGTGCGTGAGTCCTTTGCGGTGTAAAGCCGCCCACCGAACTGAAGGACCCGGCGGTCCAAGTCGGTGACGAATTCATTCAGACCGGCCTTGATCGGGAAGTCCACGCAGACGTTCCACCCCGGAATCGGGAAGCTAAGAGGGGCCTGGTTTCCGGGCCCGAAGAGCTTGAACACATTCAGGAATGAGTAATGGCCGGAAGCCTGAATGTCGATGATGATCGCTTTGAACTCCTCGACGGCCTCCATCGGGACCACGAACTGGTACTGCAGGAAACCGGCTGGTCCGTAGGCGCGGTTCCACTCGCCGAACATGTCCAGCGGGTGGTAGAACTGCGTCAGATTCTGGACCTTGCCGCGATAGGTTCCCGACTTCCGATACCACAGTTCGCCGATCGGCCCGAAGGTGTACTTGTTGGCCAACCCATTGGGAAATATATCCGGGAACGTAAGCAGTTGCGGTGCATCGAATTTCAGTGGATTGCGTTGCAGCTTCTCGGGTAGCTGGTCCAACCGGGCCAGGGAACCCCGGGAGATCGCCGCACGGCCCAGCTTGGGTGGCGGGCTGATCGCGTCGAACCACGCACTGGAGTAGGTGTAGTTGGCCTCGCTGCCGTCACTGTGGAAGGCGATGGTCTCGTCGAGGCTAGCGGTAACGTCGCCGTCTGCGATGAAGTACGCCGTCTCGGTGGGCGTCATCTCGATCGTGGCCCGCAGGATGATCCCGGTCAGCCCGTTGCCTCCCACGGTGGCCCAGAACAGATCGGATTCGGCGCCGTCGGGTCTGATGGTGCGAACCTTGCCGTCGGCGGTGAGCAGGTCCATCGATCGGACGTGGTTGCCGAAACTGCCGGCGCTGTGGTGATTCTTGCCGTGGATGTCGCAACCGATAGCTCCACCGACCGTCACCTGACGGGTGCCCGGCAGCACCGGAACCCAGAGGCCGAACGGCAGTGCCGCCTTCATCAGCTGATCCAGACTCACGCCGCCGTCGACGTCGACCATCCGAGTCGATGCCTCGATGCTGTGGATCCGATTGAGCGCGGGCATGTCGATGACCAGTCCGCCGCCGTTTTGCGCGTTGTCCCCGTAGGACCGGCCCAGGCCGCGGGCGAGAATTCCGCGGTGGCGGCCATCGGCTGCCTCGTCGGCCGCCCGGTTGACGGCCGCGATGATCTCTTCGGGGTCCGGGGTGGACAGCACCTCGGCGACGCTGGGCGAGGTGCGTCCCCAGCCGCTCAGCCGTCTCATCATGGTCGTGCCGGACCTAGGGGTGGTCGACCTAGGGATGGTCATCGTGAGGAGGTTACCGTCACGCTCCCGGCCTCCGGAAAATCCACACCCGTTGGACGACGAAATTGATCACCGTCGCGGTTCCCTGAGCGACGACGAACGCCACTGGGACCGCCAAGCCCCGGTAATCCAGAAGGTGCAAAGTGAAGTGGTTGAGACCGACCTGGACGATGAAGGTCAGGGCATAGAGGACCATCACCTTGGCGAACCGCGACCGGCTGGGCGGGGCTCCGAAGGTCCAGCGCCGGTTGATCAGATAGGCGGTGAGTGTGCCGGCGATGAAACCGATGGCCTTGGCCAGGTCGACCTGAAGGCCCGCGCCCTTGTAGAGCAGCAGGTAGAGCCCGAAGTCAACGATCGCCGAAAAGCCGCCGGTCAGCACGAACCGCAGCACCTGGGTCTTGAGACTCAGGTGCTGAGGTAGCGCGATTTCGGCCATCGCGGGAAGCTTACGTGCACCATTGAGAGGTGGTCGATGATCTGATGGAGGCGTGGACGGCTCTGATCGGCCGGCACACCGACTCGCCCGAGGCGGAAGACGTCGGCCGTCGCCTCCTGGCGTCCTGGCGCGAACCTCACCGCCGCTACCACGCGGTGTGCCACCTGCGGGACATCCTCGCCCGGGTCGAGGAGCTCAGCGCGCTGGCTGAGGATCCCGACGCCGTCCGGTTGGCTGCCTGGTACCACGACTCGGTGTATGCGGGACTTCCGGACGACGAAGAGCGCAGCGCCCGCCGCTCCGAACAGGAGCTGTCCGGACTCGGCGTGGCGCCGGCCCTGGTGGACGAGGTGGCCCGGCTGGTGCGCCTGACCGTCAACCACGACCCGGCGCCCGGCGACCGCAACGGCGAGGTGCTCTCCGACGCCGACCTCTCGGCGTTGGCGGTGTCCCCTGAGCATTACCAAAGCAACAGCGCGGCGATTCTCGAGGAGTATCGGCACATCCCCGTTGACGTGCTCCGCAAGGGTCGGCTACAGGTGCTGGCGGCCCTCCTCGGGAGCCCCGGAGTGTTCCGCACCGAACCCGGGCGACGGCGGTGGGAGACCGCCGCAAGGGACAACATGCTTGCGGAGATGGCCCAGCTGAGCAAATGACTCGGCGGTAAAGGCCTTTAAGCACTTGCGCTGAGGCGGTTTGGCGTAGACGATTCTGGCTCATGGCAGACGAACATGGCCCGATCTCGGTACTCGACGACAACGAAGCCTGGCGGCTACTGGAAAGTGTTTCGCTGGGGCGGCTGGTGACCAGCTTCGGCGGCCAGCTTGAGATCTTCCCGGTCAACTTCGTCGTCCAACACGGCACCGTTCTCATCCGTACCGCTGAGGGAACGAAGCTCTTCACGACGGTGATGAACGACCGCGTGCTCTTCGAAGCCGACGACCACACAGTCGCCGGAGGCTGGAGTGTGATCGTGCGCGGCACCGCCCGCGTGCTGACCACTTCCGAGGAGATTCGAGAGGCCGACCGGGCCGGGCTGATGCCCTGGGTACCGACGGTCAAGACGCGTTATGTGCGGGTGACTGCTACGGAGATCAGCGCGCGGAGTTTCCGCTTCGGTCCTGAACCCCAAGACGGTGCTGTTCCGGGTTAGTGCCGACTGCCCGACTCCTCAGCGGCTCGCTGCGCTGCGCCGCATCGTCGCCGGGGGGAGTCTGACTGCCCGACTCCTCAGCGGCTCGCTGCGCTGCGCCGCATCGTCGCCGGGCTAGACCCAGTAGGGCACGCGGGCCCGGAACTGCCGCAACGCCACGGCCGCCGCGCACCAGCCCAGGACCGTCAGCACTATCACGACTACCCAATGCCGGGTTTCCTGATGCGCGCCCAGTAGTGGAGCGCGCAGGATGTCGAGATAGTGCAGCAGTGGGTTGAGTTCGATGATCTTGGTCCACCGGCCGGCGCCTTGGCGCTCCAGGGTTTCGGCGTTCCAGATGATCGGCGTCATGAAGAACAGCAGTTGCACCAGTGATCCAAGAAGCGGGGCGATGTCGCGGTAGCGGGTGGCCAGGATTCCGAAACAGAACGACACCCACACGCAGTTGAGCATGATCAAGGCAATCGCCGGTAACACCGACAGGTCGGCCCACGACCACGGCTTGGGGTAGATGATCGCGATCACCACGAAGATCACGATGTTGTGCGCGAACAGAATCATCTGCCGCCACACCAGTCGGTAGACGTGCACGCTCAGGGGCGTCGGAAGTTGTTTGATCAGACCCTCATTGGCCATGAACACCTCTGCGCCCTCCAGGATGGAGGCGTTGATCATGTTCCAGATGATCAGGCCCAGGGTCACGTAGGGCAGGTGTTCGGCAATCGGAAGCTTGAACAGCTTGGCGTAAAGCAGGCCCATGGCCACGGCCGTGGTTCCGGTGGCGATGGTGATCCAGAACGGGCCGAGCACGGACCGGCGGTACTTCTGCTTGATGTCCTGCCAGCCCAGATGCAGCCACAATTCCCGTTTGTGAAAGCCGTCGATCAGATCGCCCCAGGCGCGGGCGAAGGTCTTGGACTGACTGGCTGCCTCGATGATTGTCACCGGCTCACTCCGCACTGCTCCTGAATTGCTCGTGACGACCCAAGCGACGTAGCCGTATCCACTCACGCAGCCCGGCCGGATCGCGACGGGTTACCAGGAAAAACCACCCGAAGCGGAGCCATTCCTGCGGCAGCAGTTTGCGAAGCCCAGGCTGGGACAGCACGTAACCACGGTTGCGATAGGTGTAGAAGCGCTTGACCGGGTCGTCGGGGTATTGGGTGTGCATCCGCCCGCCGAGGATCGGTTTGAACTCGTCGCTGCCATAGGGGTGGAGGTAAACGGTGTCCAGGCAAGTGCCGAAGGGTAGGCCGCTGCGCACCAGACGGCGATGCAATTCCACTTCGTCGCCGCGAACGAACAGTCGGATGTCCGGAACCCCAACGGCTGCAATGGCGTCCGCTCGGAAAAGCGCACCGTTGAACAGCGACGCGATTCCGGGCAGTAGATCTTGGTCGGGGCCCTGCGTCCGTAATTCGCCGACGTGCCGTCGCCACACCAGTCCCCGCCGCAGCGGGAACGCCAACCGGTCGGGGTGGTCAAGCGCGCACACCATCGGAGACACCTCGGCGAGGTTGTGCTTGCGGGCACACGCCAGCAGAGTGGCCAGCACCTCGGCGTCGCGGGGACGGCCGTCATCGTCGGCCAGCCACACCCAGTCCGCACCCAATGCCAGCGCGTGCAGAATCCCGAGAGCGAAACCGCCTGCACCGCCCAGATTTCGGTGTGACCCGAGGTAGGTGGTGGGGACGGTTTGTCCGGTCACCAGGTCTCGTACCCGCTCGTCGTGATCGTTGTCGACGACGATCAGATGATCGATCATGCGACTCTGGGTGGTCACTACGTCCAGCGATTTGGCCAGTTCATCGGGACGGCGGTGGGTGACGACGACAGCACACACCATGTCACTCATCGTCAGGCGACCAATCGGCGGCGTGCTCGATGAGTACCTCGCGCACGTGACGCGCGGCATCCTCGCCTTCGTAGGCGCGCACGACCTCTTCGATGCCGCCCCTCAAGCGAATGGTGCCGTGGTCGATCCACATGGCGGTTTTGCACAGTCGTGCCAGAAACTCGTTGGAATGGCTGGCGAACACCAGGATTCCGGATCGTTCGACCAATGCCTGCAAGCGGTGTTGGGCCTTCTTCAGGAATTCGGCGTCGACGGCGCCGATGCCCTCGTCGAGCAGCAGGATCTCCGGGTCGATGCTGGTGACCACACCCATGGCCAACCGCACCCGCATGCCGGTGGAGTAGGTGCGCAGTGGCATGGACAGGTAGTCGCCGAGTTCGGTGAACTCCGCGATCTCGTCGACCTTGGACAGCATCTGCTTTCGGGTCTGTCCCAGGAACAGTCCGCGGATGATGATGTTCTCGTAGCCGGTTATCTCCGGGTCCATCCCGACGCCGAGATCGAAAACCGGCGCGACGCGCCCCCGTACGACGGTTCGGCCACGGGTGGGCTCGTAGATGCCGGAGAGCAGTCGCAGCAGAGTCGACTTGCCCGCACCGTTGTGCCCGACGAGGCCGACTCGATCGCCCATCTTCAGCGTCATGGTGATCTCGCGCAGCGCTTCGATGACGACGACGTTGTCACCGGTGCGTCCGATCGCCCCACCTGCCTTGCCGAGGAACGCCTTCTTCAGGGAGCGGGTCTTGGCGTCGAAGATGGGGAACTCGACCCAGGCATCACGGGTCTCGATATAGGGATCGACGGTCACCGCGAACGTGCCGCCCTAGAGGTACTGACCGGTGCCGTGACCACCCGGGGCGCCGGGTTGGGCCATTCCGGGAGGCAGGGCGCCCTGGCGCATGTGTTCGAGCTGGGCCCGGGCAGCCATCTGCTGTGCAAACAGTGCAGTCTGAATGCCGTGGAACAAACCCTCCAGCCACCCGACCAGCTGGGCCTGAGCTATCCGCAACTCGGCATCCGACGGGATGGACTCCTCGGAAAACGGCAGCGCCAGCCGGTGTAGTTCTTCCCGGAGTTCCGGGGCCAGACCGTCTTCGAGTTCTTGGATGCTGGTTGCGTGAATCTCTCGCAGCCGGGTGCGGCTGGCATCGTCCAGCGGCGCGGCTTTCACCTCGTCGAGCAATTGCTTGATCATGGTGCCGATACGCATCACCTTGGCCGGCTGTTCCACCAGGTCAGTTACGGAGCGATCGTTGCCGTCCTGGTCCGCCTCGGTGCCTGGACCGGCGATGACCTCGATGTTGTCGCTGAGGTCGTCCCCGACGTCATCGGCGTTGGTTGTCATGCGCTGAGTATTCCCTTGCAAGTCAGTGCTACTGCAATCCAGTGCTACCGGGTCCGCGCCACTCGTAGATGCGGGCGCCCCCGTTGTCGTAGATCTTCGCCCACGACGAAGACTTGTCCAATGACACTAGCCCGTCCGGCATCACGAAACCGCGGACCACGGGACTGCTGGTGATCACATAGCGGATGTTCAACGCCCGGACTGCGTCTGCCACCCGCGGATCGTGGTCGGCGTCGTCGGCGTACGCCCAGAAGATGAAGCGGTTGTAACCGGGGCCCTGTTGCACCGGGTAGTCATAGTGGGTCCACAACGGGTGCAGGTCTGCCACCGCGTACATCCAGGCCGTGCCGTCAACGTTGGCGTCGCCGATCACAGTGTCGCGCGCTCCGGGCAATTGGGCCAGATATGCGAAGGCCTGCAAATCCTTGTCGCCGATTATCACCTGGTCGTACTTTTCGCCTATCAGGTAGCGGTGCCGCGGCAAGTAGTGCCAAGCGAGACCGACGCACACCAGGACCAGCAGTCCGGCGGTCGCGCCTATCCAGAACCTGGGGCCCCTGTCGATCCCGCGCGCCTCGGCCCGGCCTCGCACCCAGTCCACCACCAGTCGGGCGCCGGAGAACAGCGCCAGCCCGGCCATCGGCGCCAGCAGCAACGTCACCACGGCCGACAACCGGCGCGGATCGCTGTAGAACAGATCGCTGTACTTACCGGTCAGGGCACCGATCGGACCGCCGAATGGCGCCGAGGAGTGCACGATCGAGACAATCAGCAGTAGCCAGACCGCAGCCGGCCACCAGATGCGCTTGACAAGCAGCATGAGGAAGCCGATGCCGGCTAGTCCGATGATGATGTTCTGGATCGGATAGTCGTTCAAGTGGCGGGTGTGCTGGACGATCGCGTCGAATAACGCCCGCTTCCTGCCCATGTGCGTGACGAATGTATGTCCGGTGATGATTTCGGCCTGCTGCAGGACCCCGAGGAATTGCGGGAGCAGTACCGCCAGCGTCGGAGCCCCGATGGCCAGGAGCGTCAGGAAATCTTTGCGCCGTCCTTTGTTCCCGGGACCGGCCACGGGATTCCGCAGCGCGTCCAACAACCACCATGCAGTCACGAACGTCACCACCACGACACCGCCGGTGATATGAACGGAGAACACCCCAACGGTTGCCAGCACCGCCAACGGGATACGCCAACGGTGCGCCAGCGACGACGTGACCAGTACGAACGTGGGCACCGCCAAGCCGTAGGCCACCAGGTTGGGCATCGCGGCGGTATCGAACTCGACGTAGGGCACTGCGGTGAACGACGCCGACAGCGCGGCCGCGGTTGCCGAAGCGCCGGCGGTGCGCCAGAGAGTGGTCCGACCGTTCAGGAGCTGCCAGGTGAGCAAGCCCGCGCTGAGTGGGAACAGCCAGACCGCGGCCGCCAGCGAGCTCAACGTGTAGGCGGTGGTCGGAGCCGAGCCGGTGAGTTGGGCCAGTACGGCTCCCAGCGCATGGAAAGCCGACGGGTAGTACAGCGGCGCCTTGGTTTCGACGTT
This sequence comes from Mycobacterium sp., assembly GCA_020438845.1. GTDB lineage: Bacteria > Actinomycetota > Actinomycetes > Mycobacteriales > Mycobacteriaceae > Mycobacterium. The sequence continues at coordinate 72,052 of JAGQTV010000102.1, forward strand.
CCGCAACTCACCCATATGAGTCGGGGAAGCCTGGCCGGTGTCGAGGATCCAACGGATGGTGTTGGCGTGCCAGACCGAGTCCCAGGTACTGGGGATGGATTGCCAATGTGGCATCCCCCGCCAAGCCGCGTAGCCGATGGCGAGGGCTCCGAGCAGTACCCCGGCGGCCGCCGCCCACTCAGGTCCGCGGTCCTGGGGCGGCCGGTCGGACCTCCCCTCGCGGGGTCCACCCAGCATGATGCGCAAGCCGAAAGCCAAGCCGGTCATCGCTGCCCACGCCATCAGAGCAGTCAGTGCGTTCCAGCGGACGCCGATAGCACCGAAGGGCACGATCGCGAGGGACACCACCCCGTAGGTCAGGGCTGGGCCGACGGCCGTGGCGAGTGGCCAGCGCAGGCCTCCGGCGCGCGCGACGACGGCGCCCGGCACGATCATCAGCACGACCGCGGCAAGCACTCCGGTGCCGAAGTTCACTGGCTTAGTATGGTGAAGCGCTCCGGGATACCGGCGGGTGGGTTACTGCGGTGTCAGCCGGATCTGCGCTGATGGCGGACGACCGAAGGTGGGTGGGGATGGCTTACGACGTCGCCCGCGTGCGCGGCCTGCATCCCGCCCTCGGTGACGGTTGGATGCGATTCGATGCCCAGGCCGGCATGCTCATTCCGGAGTCGGTCGCCTCTACCGTGTCGACGGCTTTCCGGGGCTCCATGGCCAACGTCGGAACGAGCGGTATCAGCCCGCACCCCGCGGCGCAGCGCAGCGTCGCCGTCCTCGACGCCGCCCGACGAGCCGTCGCCGACCTCGTCAATGCAGATCCTGCCGGGGTTGTTCTCGGTCCCGACCGGACTGTGCTGCTCACCTCGCTGGCCGATGCGTCATCTGCTCGATCCGGTCTGGGCAAAGAGGTCGTCGTCACACGTCTCGATGACGAAGCCAACATCGTGCCCTGGCTGCGGGCCGCCGACCGGTACGGCGCCCGGGTGAAGTGGGCCGAGGTCGACATCGAGACCGGCGAGCTGCCCGAATGGCAGTGGTCCGACCTACTCACTCCCGACACCCGGCTGGCGGCAATACCGTCGGCGTCCTCGACATTGGGAACCGTCACCGACGTCGCCGCCGTCGCCAAACTGGTGCACAACGTCGGTGGGCTGGTGGTGGTGGACCACACCGCCGCCGCACCGTATCGGTTGCTGGACGTCCAGGAGGTCGAGGCCGACGTGGTGGCGCTGGACGCCACTTCCTGGGGTGGCCCGCCGATCGGTGCGCTCGTCTTCCGGGATCCGGCGGTGATCGAGACGTTCGGATCGGTGTCGATAAATCCCAATGCCAGCGGATCCGGTCGGCTTGAACTGGCCGGACACCAATATGCGCTGCTGGCCGGGGTGGTTGCCAGTATTGAATACCTGGCCGCCTTGGACGAAGACGCCGACGGCGGCAGGCGCGCGAAGCTCAGACGCTCCATGGAGGCTGCGCGCAACTACCTTGATGGTCTGTTCGACTATCTGATGTCCTCGCTGCGGTCGCTGCCCAGGGCCACGGTCATCGGCAGTCCTTCTGCCGCCATTCCGGTTGTAAGCCTGGTGTTCGATGGTGTGCCTGCCGAACGGGTGGTGCAGCGATTGGCTGCAAACGGCGTGCTGGTGACCTCCAGCATCACCTCTCGCGTGCTGGATGCCCTCGGGGTCAACGAAATCGGCGGTGCCGTCACGATCGGGCTGGCGCACTATTCGACGACGAATGAGGTCGATCACCTGGTTCGCACGCTCGCCTCGCTGGGCTGAGGCCCGCCGCTACAGCGTCAGCAACACCTTGCCTGCGGTGCGGCCCTCCGCTAGTTGGCGATGCGCTTCGGCGGCCTGCTGGATCGGAAACCGTGCACCGATCACGGGTCGCACGGTCCCCTCGGCGATCATGGGCCACACCCGTTCGACCACCGTGGCGGTGATGACACCCTTGCCATGTGGGCCGTCGACCGGTCGGCTACGCAGGGCGGTTCCCATCAGCGTTATCCGCTTGCCGATCAGCGTTGCGATGTTGATCTCGGCCTTCACTCCACCCTGCATGCCGATGATCACCAGTCGGCCGTCGGGAGCGAGGGTGGCCAGATTGCGTTCCAGATAGGAGGCCCCCATGATGTCGAGGATCACGTCGGCCCCCGAACCCTCGGTCGCCTGGCGAACCTGTTCGACGAAGTCGCTGTCGCGGTAGGAGATGGCGACGTCGGCCCCGAGTTCGCGACACAGTTGCAGCTTCGCCGTCGATCCTGCCGTCACTGCCACCTTGGCCCCGAGTTCGCGTGCCACCTGGATGGCGTGTGTTCCGATCCCGCTTGCTCCGCCGTGGATGAGGACCCACTCGCCGGGGCTCAAGTCTGCAGCCATGACCAGGTTGGACCACACCGTGCAGGTCACCTCGGGCAGTGCTGCGGCATCCTGCAGAGGGATTCCGGCGGGCACCGGCATCACTTGGACGGCCGGCACGGCGACGTACTGGGCATAGCCCCCGCCGGCTAGGAGGGCGCACACCGGTTGGCCGACCTGGAGGCCTGACACTCCAGCTCCGACGGCGGCGATGACGCCGGAAACCTCGAGACCGAGGATGTCGCTGGCCCCGGGCGGCGGCGGATATTTGCCTGCGGCCTGAAGCAGATCTGCGCGGTTCACTCCGGCTGCACAAACCTCGATCAGGACTTCGCCGGGGCGCGCGGGTACATCAGGCACCGACTCCCAGTGCAGCCCCCCGGTGGGTGCTGTGACGACGGCCAGCATGCGGTCAAACCTACGCGGTCTGGCCTGATTCGCCACGCGCTACGCTTTCTGGCGGTGGCGTGGCAGAGCGGCCTAATGCACTCGCCTTGAAAGCGAGAGACGGCTAACACCGTCCGGGGGTTCAAATCCCTCCGCCACCGCAATGTGATGTGTCAGGACATCGGCATAGCGATTGGGGCCGGGTTTGACGCCGCGGCGTTGGTAGTCCCTGGTGGGTATCCGTTGGGTCTTGCTGTTCGGCCATCGACTGTAGGCAGCTAGATCAAAATTCCTTTTGCCGCCCCAGTCCTCCCCACCGATCCCAACACCTGCTAGGTTGCCCGACATGAGTGTCATTAATAAGGGGTTTGGTCGGCACCTGGGTACGGCGGCTGGCCTGGCCTGTCTTGCCATAGGGGTAGCAGCACCGGCCTCTGCCGACAATCTCAACACCACGACGTGCTCGCAACAACAGGTCATGTCGTCGCTACAGCAGAGCGCCCCCTTGATCTGGGGCAGGATTAGTAGCGATCCACAAACAGAGCAAAAGGTGCGCGCGGCCCTTGATGTGCTCCTTGCCATTCCCCCAGGCCAGCGCGATCAGGAAGCCAATACGCTGGAGCAGGCCCTGGGCAAAGATCAGTTGTCTGACATCAGCGATGACGTCCTCAACGCCTCGGGTGGTCCGATTGGCAGAGCTGTCAACGCTTGCCACAAATTCTGATCCACCTTCTTGTGGAACGCGGGTATCAAGTCAGACACACCCCACTCCCGAACCGGTTCCTCGTTGAGAATTCCGGCCAGCACACGCAGCGGTAGTCGAAGCCGCGCGGTCGCCTTCTGATCCGTTGCACTCGAGAGCTTTGTCATTGCTCTTCGATCGCCGGCGCGTGGGTGGCCAGCAGGTCGTCGTAGGTCTCGCGGCGCACCACAAGGCGGGCGGTACCGTCGGCGACGAATACGATCGCCGGTTTGAGCGCACCGTTGTAGTTGTTCGACATGGTGTAGGAGTAGGCGCCGGTGACGGCCAAGGCAAGCAGATCGCCCATCCGCGCCGGGGGAAGCGGGGCCTGGTCGACCAGCAGGTCTCCCGATTCGCACTGGCGACCCACCACCTGGGCGGTCTCGGTCCAGGGCTCGCCGAGCCGGTTGGCCAGCACCGCCTCGTAGCGCTGTCCGGTCAGGGCGATGTCGAGCTGGTCGGCCAGGCCGCCGTCGACCGCGACGAACGCCCGCCCGGTGTGCTTGACCGCAACGACGGTATAGAGGGTGATACCAGCGCGCGCCACTAACGACCTCCCGGGCTCGATGAGCAATCGAGCACCGGCAGGCAGGTGAGCGCGGGCGGCTTCGGTCACGGCATCGAGGTATTGCTCGACGGTGGGGGCGTGCTCAGCGTAGGTGTAGGACACGCCCAAGCCACCGCCCACGTCATAGGTTCCGAAATCTCCGACGCTGCTGAGCCTTTCTATGGCGTCGGCGAACGACTCGGTATCGAGGATTTGGGAGCCGACGTGGACGTGCACACCCTCGAACCGAAAGAGCGGGTGCGCTTGGATGCGCGCGATGGCCTGGGCCGCCTGGTCGAACGGCAGCCCGAACTTGGACGTATTGCCCCCGGTGGCCTGAGAGTGGTGGGTACGGGCGTCAATACCGGGGATCACCCGCAACATCACCGCTTGCGGCCGACGCAGTAATCGTTCCAAGCGGTCCAACTCGTCTTCGTTGTCGACGATGATGGTGCCCACCCCCGCGTCGAGAGCATGAGTCAGCTCGGCATCGGTCTTGGCGTTGCCGTGGAAGTACACCATGGCCGGATCGACGTTCGCGGCCAGCGCCAGGCGGAACTCGCCTCCGCCAGCAACGTCGATGGCCAGGCCCTCTTCGACGGCCAGGCGGTACATCGCCACCGCGGGGAGTGATTTCGAGGCGAAGAGCACTTGAGAGTTGGGCCAGCGTCGCACCAGGCCAGTGACGAAACGGCGGGCTTGGCGACGCAAACCGGCCTCGTCATAAATATGCAACGGGGTCCCGTACTCGGCAGCGAGTTCGTCGACCGCGACGCCGCCGATGGTGAGCACACCGGAGGCGTTCGCGGCCGATTCTTCAGGCAGGATCCGCCACAGCTCATCCAGCCGTGTCCCGGCGGGGGCGGGACGACTTGTCTGCCGGCCGACGTTCGCGTCTCGCATGATGCTGTCCTTCGCAAATGGCCTCTGCTGCGTCATACGCAACAGATGGTTGGATCGGTGAAACATTAGGGTCACTCACCGTAGGAAATGTAGGAGGGCTCTGAACCGCCCTGGGCTAGCGCTGGCATTGTGTGCTGTCGACCGGGCGATTCTGGTGCTCGCCTGCGTCGTCGGCGAGTTCGCTGATGGCGAGTTGATCGTGTTGGGCCAGAAGGTGATCGGGTCGGCAGATAATTCGACGCCGAGTTCCTTTTCCAACTTGCTCACAGCTACGGACAGCGCTGATTGCACGACGTGAATTTGTTGTGCGGTGCGGGAGAAGTTCATCTCGGTGGCCACCTCCATCAAGTGCGCGAGTTGGCGGATCTCCATTCCGGAGGTTATCGCGTTTCGCGAAGGAATACATCGCGACCATTCGTTGGACGCGAAGGTGGAATGCCGCTGTGATGAGAGGTGCAGGAGGCCGAACCGCAACAGCGGCAACGCCACACAGACACCGACCACAGGGAGCAGAAATCATGAACAAGAACTTCGGGTTCACCGCAATCCTCGCCGGCGGACTGGCCGCAGCCGCTCTGGGACTGGCCGGCCATGCCGCCGCCGATTCCGGCGACGACAACACCGGCAGCTACACCAGCAATTCCGGCAGCTACTCCTTCGTCGCCACACCGACCGCCTACGCCAGCCCGGCACCCAACTGGATTCCCTGGGCGAGCGCCGTCAACGACGGAGGCTTCCAGCCCTGGAGCTCGGTATCTGGTACGAGCCATCAGTCCTGATCGTCGATAGAACAGCCCAGCGCAACCGCCCCTATCCCAGAGCCGAGAAATACATCATGAAAACCCTCGACCCGACTGCCGACCAATCCGCACCCCAACTGGCGCCGATGGGCCAACCGCCCCGGCAACCCGGCCGCTTCACCAGGCTCCCGGCCGCGACCCAGGCCATAGCCAGCGCAGTGCTGCTGCTGCCCACCGTGGCCTTCTACCTCCCGGTCGCACGACATGGCGATACCTCGACATGGGCGCTCTGGGCGTCGGGTCCCTACTACCTGGCCATCCTCGCGCTTGTGGCGCGATCCCGCCGTCGCCGTTGGCGGGCGCTGTTAGTCGCCGCGCTGACCTTCCTCACCGAAGTCGCCGTGCTAGTGATCGCCGGCATCGACAACGACACCGGCACCCAGGTCGTGATTTTTGTGTTCATCTGCGCGACACCGCTCGCCTACACCGCGGCATGGGGCATCGCCCGCCGCCAGCACCCGCGCTGGTGGAAAGCCGGCCTGCCCCTGGCAGCAATCCTTGTCATACTGCCCCTGCGGGTGCTCACCATGGCCCACTGGGGCGCCAGCGGGAGCGCCGCCGCGCTCAACTTCTGGCTGTCCTGGCCCGGAATCGTCGCGCTCGGGTCCCTGGTGTGCTGGATCGCCGACATCCGCACCCGGAACAGACCAGCCCACATCACCGACACCGCTGGAGAAGACATCGCTCAGCCGCCCGCAGATCAGCCTCACTGGGGTTGAGGCTGATCCACATCAGCGGCTCGTGCTTGAAGCCGTCACCGCGACACCCACAGAACAGGAGGCCATCGCCGCGGCAATGACCGCCTGAACCGACCCGTCGAAGAACGCCCGCCGACGGAGCGGCTGAGTTGTTCGACACGCGTTAGCTCAGTGCGTAGATCGCGCGATGTGAAATCCGGCCGCACCGCCGCTATCCGGGCATTGCTGGGCATACTGCAGCGCCAACTCACCACGGACCGGTTGTGGGATGATCTGATGATGCTCACTCGGTGCCCGGTCCTGAAGCGCGGCTAGTCGGGCCGGAGCTGAACCTGCATGGCTGAACGCGTCAGATTCGCGAGCTCGACTGGACCCGTCCTGGCCGGCCTCGTCGATATTCCCCTCGGTGAAGTTCGTGGGTGGGGAGTGTTCGCCCATGGATTCACCCTCGGCAAAGACTGCCCGGCCGCCAGCCGGATCTGCAAACAACTCGCCAGCGACGGCATCGGCATGCTGCGCTTCGACAACCTCGGGCTGGGCGATTCCGAAGGCGACTGGGGTGACGGCTCGTTCTCACACAAGGTCGAGGACACCGTGCGCGCCGTGGAGTTCATGAACAACTCAGGTCGGGAAGTGCGACTGCTGGTCGGGCATTCCTTCGGCGGCTCGGCCGTCATCGCCGCGGCACACCATTGCCCGAGCGTGGCCGCGGTGGCCAGTATCGGCGCCCCCTTCGAACCCGCTCACGTCGAGCACAACTACGACGCCCTGGTCCACCGCATCGAGGAGGACGGCGAAGCCACGTTCCTCGCCGGGGGCAAAGCATTGACACTCAAGCGCCACTTCATCGAGGATATTCGCGCCGCCGATCTTCGCGAACGAATCCGAACCCTGCACCGGGCGCTGCTGATCATGCATTCACCAACCGACAACACCGTCGGCATCGAAAATGCCAGCGACATCTTCCGCACCGCCCGTCATCCCCGCAGCTTCGTGTCCCTCGAAGGTGCCGACCACCTACTCACCGGAAAGAACCAAGCGGCGCGAGCAGCGCGCATCATCAACGCCTGGGCCGACCCCTACCTGTGATTCAGGGTGCGGGTTTGGCGGGTGCGCCAGTTGGCGGCCGGTTGGGCTGTCTGGTCGGGTGGGCCGGCGGGGGTATGCGGCCCGGACGGTCGCCTTGCTGGAGTTGGGGGTTCGGTAGGCGTCCAGTGGATCTGCACACCGCACCGCCAGCCTGCCCGCCGGTGCGACTGCTCTCGCGGTCGGTGCGGGGATGTTCAACTGCGGCGGTCCCCCCGATCACAGCATTGTGAGATCCTCGCCATTTCAGGTGCAACTGACCGAACTGCAACCGCACGCGGCCATACTCGGTCAGGAAAACGAGTCCGCGGGCTTGGCCGTTTTAGAGGAATGGTGATCCGTGATGAACCATCGATTTGCCACCAGTGGCTCAGCCCGCCGTGTGGGTCGAGCGGGCGCTCTGGCGGCGGCTTTGGGAGTAGGTTCGGTGCTCGCGGCGATGCCGGTAGCGTTTGCTGACACCACCCGGTCGGCGGGTCCGGCGGGGGGCAGCCTGGCGTCAACGGGGTCGCCGCCTGTGTCGGGATCGCGGCGCGACCCCCAGAGTTCCGCGCCTCCGGGTCTGTCCGCGAATGCTTCTTCCGCGCGTGGTTCTTCGGCGTCGCCGGTTGTTCGTGGTTCCGGTCGCCGCCCGGCGTCGGCGGCTTCGGTTGCCGTCAAGCCGGCAGCAGCTCGACCGCAGGACATGGCCGCCCCCGTTATGGCCAAAGTACGGCAGCCAGCGGCAGCCGACTCCATGAGCGGGACGGCCGCTGGCTCGAAGTTGCAGGCGGCCGCGGCCGCCAGCGGTGCCGGCTCGGCGGCGGAACCGCTGATGTGGACCGCGGCAGCTGCGAGCAGTCGCGGCTTCAGGGGCACGTCGCGTTCGGCTGTCCTCGCGGCAAGCTCCGATTCGTCTGCGCAACTTCCGCTCGATGACATGGGCTTGCCCAACACCGCGGTAGCGACTTTGACGGCCGCCCCGGCGGCCCTCGCAGCGACGTCCTCCGCACCGGCAGCAGCCCGACTCGGCGGTTTCACGTTTCCGATAGGCCCGGTGCGGGCGGCAGTAATGGCCGCGCAGGCTTACATATACGGTTACCCGCTGCTGGCGGTGCAACGCGTTCAGGCACTGCTGGGTCCGTTGAACACGCTCAACCTGAACACCAGCTTCGCCAACCCCGACGCCGAACCGTTCTGGAAAGCGATCGGTGGCGGAACGCACCCGAACGTCAACGTGCTCTACTCATTGGCCTCTCTCGACCTGAGGGACGGGCCCGTCGTCTTGACCATCCCCGATATGGGTGAGCGCTATTACAGCTTCCAGCTGACGGATCCATACATCAATGTCGATAACTACATCTCGTCCAATCCCACCGAAGCCAATCCGGTCGGGGGCCAGGGCCCTGCCAGCTACGCCATCACCTGGATCGGCAATCAGATCGCTGTCCCAGGGGCAGAAACTGTCCTCGTCGACTATCCCAGCGAGTTGTTGCTCGGACGCGTCGAGGCCACACCGGCCGACCAGCAGCAGGTGGTCGATCTGATGACTCAGTGGACACTCACTCCGACCGGGTCGACCTCGGTGAACAACGCCGTTATCCCGTCGGCCTACCTGTCTCCAATCGCTGTCCTCAACGCCATCAGCACAGCGATCACCCAAAACCCGCCGTATCCGCCTGAGCAGGATGCCGCGGAACTGGCGAAGCTGGCGCGGATCGGTGTCGGCCCGGACCCGAACGACCCGACGACAGCCCTCCAGGTCGCCGACCGACTCGGCCCGCTGTCGCAGCTGGCGGCGGCGGCCGCGGTCCAGCTGACCTCTCTCCTGCTTCCCCCGCTGACCGACGCGATCCAGAATCTATCGGCGATTCGGCATCGCGGATGGGCCGTCACCCAACCCGAGATCGGGGATTTCGGCACCAATTACCTGTACCGCGCTGGCGTCGCATACGTCGGCCTGGTGGCCAACACCCCGGACCAGGCCCTGTACTACCCGGGAATGCGGGACTCGAACTATCTGCCGCTGAACGGTAAGCACTCCTATGTCCTGCACTTTGCGCCCGGTCAGGCGCCACCTACCGACGCGGGCGGATTCTGGTCGCTCACTGTCTACAACAGCGCCGGCCAACTGGTGAACTCAGCGGCCCCGAACGTCTACAGCAACGGGCCGTTGGTGACCCGCCCGGACGGCTCCATCGACGTCATCCTCTCTCAGCAGAACCCTGCGGATGCCGGGGCGAACTGGCTGCAAGTGCCTGCCGGTGAGTTCAGCGTCTATCTGCGGATCTACGCCCCGGAGCCGGCAGCGTATGAAGGGACTTGGCTCCCGCCTGGGATCAAACGCACCTCCGGCCTGTTCCGGGGCTGAGGCGGTTACGACTCCGGGGAAGGCTCCCCAGGCCCCCGCTGGGACAATTCAGCACAAAGTCCCGCGTAAACGTCCCGTTGGGTCGGCCTCACCCGCCAATTGCCGGTGAGGTGCGACTCGCACACCGCCGTCCTGGATGATTGCCGTCAGGGCGCACCCTGCGCCTCCCAACGCCCAGGAGTTGCGATGAGACTTGAGAATCAGACGGCATTGATCACCGGTTCCAGCGGCGGGATCGGCGAAGAGTTTGCGCGCCAGTTAGCGCTGCGCGGTGCCAATCTGATCCTCGTCGCGCGTCGGGCCGACAAACTGGACCAACTACGCACCGAACTGTTGGAACGCAGTCCGGCGTTGAAGATCGACGTCGTCACCGCAGATCTGTCTATTCCTGGTTCGGCGGCCGACCTGGCCGTAAAGGTCGAGGCCCTCGGCCGCCGGGTAGACATTCTGGTCAACAATGCCGGCGTCGGGCTGCATGGGGATTTCGTCTCGCAGGACCGCGCGGCCAACGCGGCGCAGATCCAGTTGAACTGCGTGACCTTGGTCGAACTCACGGCGCTCTACCTGCCTGCCATGACGCGGGCTGGCCGCGGCATGGTCATCAATGTCGCCTCGACCGCGGCATTCCAGCCGACCCCCGGGATGGCCGTCTACGGAGCCACCAAGGCCTTCGTGCTGTCGTTCACCGAAGCGATCTGGCAGGAGACGAAGTCCACCGCCGTGCGGGTGTTCGCGCTGTGCCCGGGCGCGACTGAGACTGAGTTCTTCGCTCGAACCGGCGAGGAGTTCCTGACCAGCGGCCGGCAGACCTCCGAGCAGGTGGTAGCCGTGGCGATGGCGGCTATCGACAAGTCCACGCCGACGGTGATCTCCGGATTACGGAACACGCTGCTGGCCAACGGCTACCGGATCGCACCGCGCCGGATGATGCTGAAGGTGACTCAAAAAATTATGAAGGCCGAGTAGTCAGAGCGTCCGCGGTAGCAATGCGGCGTCGCCTGCCCGCATTCCTACAAATATCAGCAATTCATGCTCAAACTGTAAGTCTGCTGTTAGTTTTGCGGGATGGCCAGCCGCCATGGTGGCGATCGCGTCACCGAGGTAGCCGCTGGCGTTGCCCGAGTAGAGCAGCGTCGGCTATTTGGCCTGTACATGTGGCTGATTGCCGGATTGTTCGCCGCCACAATCGGATTGGCGCTTACGTCTCCCGCGTCCGCGCATGCTGATTCGGGTTCGCAGACGTCGTCGGACCGGGTTGCGAATTCGGTTCGTGGCGGTTCAGGATCGTCAACGGGCCCCTCCGCCAAGTCGTCGAGCACGACCTCGAGGGCGGCCGCTGCCACAGTCGCCAGCCCTCCGGCTGTCACCACCAAGGCGGCGAGGCTCGCTGTTCCAGCCTTGACGAATCCCGTGGCGAGCGCGGCGCAGGCGTCGGCCAAGGCGCAGGCTTCAGCGAATCCTTCGCTGGCAGAGTTTGCCAAAAATCTGTCGATCACCAAGAGCACTTCTCAGGCGACGGTGGCGACGGTGTCGACTCCGCCCACGAAGGCTTCGGCAGCCAAGACGTTCAACCTTGGCGCCGGCAACGTCGGCAATCTCAACGTCGGCTTAGGCAACCAGGGCGACGGGAACATCGGCAGCGGCAACCTCGGTGACAGGAACTTCGGTTTCGGCAACCTCGGTGACAGGAACTTCGGCTTCGGCAACACCGGCAGCGGCAACTTTGGTGCCGGTAACACCGGCTCCGGCAACATCGGTTTCGGCAACACCGGCACCGGCAACATCGGCATCGGCCTGACCGGCGACCACCAGATCGGCTTCGGTGGCTTCAACTCCGGCACTGGGAACAAGGGGTTGTTCAACTCCGGAAGCGGAAACAAGGGCTGGTTCAACTCCGGCAACGGCAATTCGGGCATCGGCAATTCCGGCGACCTCAACACCGGACACTTCAACGTCGGCGACGTCAACACTGGGTCCGTCAACGTCGGCAGCCTCGACACCGGGTCGTTCAACGTCGGCAACTCCAATGGCGGCAGCTTCAACCCCGGCAACACCAATACCGGCTGGTTCAACCGCGGCGACCTCAACACCGGCTCGTTCAACTCCGGCAACTCGAACACCGGTTTTTACAACTCCGGTTATCTCAACACTGGCTTATTCAACTCCGGCAACGCGAACAACGGCTTCTTCCAGAAAGGCGACAACAAGAACTGGTTCCCGGGCATTCATGTCGCCTACACGGTCCCCGCGATGACTATCGATGAGACCTTGCCGATCGATATCAACCAGCAGATCCCACTCGGACCGTTGACGGTGACGGTGGGGCCGACGACGGTCGACGCCCACGTCACCGGAAGCACCGGCCCGATTGAGATCACCATCCTCGACATCCCGGCCGGGCCGGGTTTCTTCAACACCGGAACGGTGGCCTCCTCAGGCTTTTTCAACACCGGCGCCGGCGGCGGTTCGGGTTTGCTGAACATCGGCGTCGGTCTGGTGTCGGGCTTCTTCAACGATGCCCTGCTGGCCGGTGAGGGCCTGTCTGGCTATTCCAGCACCGGGTCGGGTTCCGGTTTCGCGAACCTGGGTTCGGCCTTGTCGGGCGCCCACAACACCAGTTCCCTCGACCCGTCCGTGCCGGCTTTCGTTTCGGGCTGGGGCAACATCGGGGTGATGATGTCGGGAAGGTTCATCAATCAGCTGACCGGAACGCCGACATTCAACCTCGGCGCCGGGAACCTCGGGTTCGGCAATTTCGGCAAGGGCAACCTGGGCAGTCACAATCTCGGTTGGGGTAATCAGGGCAGCGGCAACCTGGGTTCAGGCAACGTCGGTGACGGAAACCTCGGCTCGGGTAATACCGGAGACAAGAACCTCGGCGGCGGTAACGCCGGGTCCGGCAATGTCGGCACCGGGAACCTCGGTAGCAAGAACTTCGGCATCGGCAATAACGGCGACGGCAACTTCGGTGCCGGTAACACCGGCAATGGCAATATCGGCTTCGGCAATACCGGCACGGGCAACATCGGCATAGGTTTGACCGGTGATCATCAATTCGGGTTCGGCGGGTTCAACTCCGGATCAGGGAACAAGGGGTTGTTCAACTCCGGAAGCGGGAACAAGGGGTTCTTCAACTCCGGGGCCAACAACTGGGGACTCGGTAACTCTGGAAGCCTGAACACCGGGTTGTTCAACGCCGGTGACGGGAACTCCGGTACGGGCAATGTCGGTGATTTCAACACCGGCAGCCTCAATGCAGGCAGTTCCAACACCGGCCCCGTGAACGCCGGGGACACCAACAGCGGCTGGGCCAATCTCGGCGACCGCAACACCGGGTGGGCCAATGTCGGCGACGCCAATACCGGATGGGCGAATCTGGGGGATCTGAACACCGGCGGCGTCAATACCGGTGACGGAAACAACGGGCTGTTCTGGCGGCGCAACGGCGGCGGCCAGCTCCACATCGATCTCGGCGCCGATCTCTCCCAGGTGCCGATCACCCTCAACGCCGACATCCCGGTCAACATCCCGATCACCGCGGTGCTCACCGATCCGATTTCGATCCCGAGCATCACTGTGCCCGCTAATCCGATCGCGACAAGCATCACCACACAGGTCGAACTGGCCCCAGGCATTAACGCCGACATAGTCCTGGACGTCACCGGGGCCCTCGGTCCGATCACCTTCCCGGGCACGGATATCACCGTGCCGCAGCTGGTCGGAACCCTCGGCGGACCGGGGGTGTCGATCCCGGTCACGCTGAACGGAACCATCGGGCCGGGCCGGATCTCCTTCTTCCGCCTGGATGGGCCGGGATTCTTCAATTCCACCGACGCGCCCTCGTCCGGGTTGTTCAATTCCGGTAGCGGCGGGGGTTCGGGATTCCTGAACTCCGGCGCCGCAGGCATCTCAGGCCTGAACAATGAGGCGTTGCAGGCCGGGCTATCCGGCCACGGCAACGAGGGTTCGGGATCGGGCTTCTCCAACCTGGGTTCGGCGATCTCGGGCAAGCACAACACGAGTTCACTCAACGACCCGGCGCTGCCCGCTTATATCTCGGGCCTTCGCAACGTGGGAACCAACCTGTCAGGAATCTTCGTCAATGCGTGGGGCGCCAAGAGCGCTGGCCTCGCACACCACGGCAAGCGCGGCTGGCAGCTGGGCATCGACACGAACGTCGATATCTCCGAGATTCCGATCAACTTCGACGGCAGCATCGGTCTCAACGTCCCGCTCAGCGCCAGCCTGACGGGCCCCATCACCGTCAGCGGCTTCACCATCCCCACTATTCCCGGCGAACTGCAGCAGGGCTCGCAGATGACCATCACTGTCCCGGACCTCTTCGGGCCGGCCGTGATCCCACTGACAACCGACATCGGAATCGGCCCAATCACGGTGCCCGACATCAGCCTCGTCTCCGCCGATCCACTGCTGTCTGGCCTGATCGGCGGCCCGGACACCACGATCCCGATCACGATCAGCGGTGCAATAGGCCCGAACTCGAACGGCGGATCGGCCCTCATCAGCCTCAACCGCACCGACACCCGTGGCTTCTCGGTGGACCTCAACGCCGACGTCGCCCAGACCCCGATCACGCTCAACGCCGACATCCCCGTCGACGTCCCCTTCGCCGCTGACTTCGGCGACCTCACCCTGCAGGGCGTCACCATCCCCGGCTTCGACGTCACCACCAGCAACTGGCAGACGCTGCGCAACGAGCCGGTTCCGTCACTGCTGGGCAGCTTCTACCTCGACTTCAATGCACCGGGCACCGTGCTGCCAGTCGGTGACATAACTCTGGACCCGGTGACGATCGGACTGCCAACCCTGACCGGCAACATTGGAGGACCTGGTGCAGGGTTGGGGCTTAATCTCGATGCCGGAATCGGCCCGTTCACGATCAACGCCCCGGTAGGTGTCAAGCTGCTGCCGAAGCCGTCGATCAACGTCGACCAGGTTCTGGTCAGCCAGATCCCGCTCTTCGCGAACCTCGGTGCCACGGCGGATGTGCCGGTCAGCCTCAGCGCTACACCGCTCACCGTCTCTGAGATCACCATTCCCCAGATCGCCATCGGCACCGCCCCCGTGGGTAACACTCTGCAGGGTTTGATCTTCCAGGGGGCGATCAAGGGCAATCCCACGCCGCCGTCCGCCGGCACTATTATTCGGAACCCGTGCACTCGGGCTTGCATCGCGTTGCAGCTGTCGCCGGTGATCAACATCGGACCGATCACGGCCGGTCCCATCGAGCTCGGCTTCCCGGGTGACCAGGCGTTGTCACTGACCATCGGCGGCCCGGACAAGGGCGTCGAGGCATCCGTGGCCGGAGCGCTGGGTCCGATCAACGTCTCGCTGGCGAACAAGGAGGTCGAGGCGTTCCCGTATTCCTACCTCGGCAATGTCGCCGTTGACGTCCCCATCGACGGCAGCACTGGCTCGCTCGACCTGCAGCAGTTCGACCTGTCGCTGCCTGTTCTGGCTCTGCTTTACCAGCGGGTGGGTTACTGCGCCGCAGGCGGGCTTACATGCACCAATCTGGACTTCAATCAGTTCCTCACCTACGTCAATGGAGGCAGCCCGCAAGGCTCCGCGCCGGGTCCATTCCCGCCGAGCACTTCGGTCGCGGGCTCCACCCTGATCGACGAGAACCTGGGTCAGCCCGTCGGACCCATGACTCTCATCCCAAGCATGGCAATCAGCCAGGACATCAAAAACGACACCCCATTAAGTGGCAGCGGCACATTGGGGCCGTTCGCGTTGGGTTCTGTGGCGTAGTCGGCCCGAGCCCTAATCCCGTAAAGTCGCCTGGACATATCGGGGCGGAAACCGGATCGGTAGGCCCCGCGCTGTCGCCGCCCACCGCAGTCCAGAAAATGGGCGTTTACCGAGGGCCGTGGGGGACCTGTTACGGCCATACCCCGCCGGGTGGGGGACCGCCGCCGGGCGGGGACTGATTCTGCAGGATGCCCAGGCAGGTACCCAGCGACTTACCCGGAATGCACGGAATGCCCCCGACCGTCGGTAATGCGTTGGGCGTGTAGCACTGGCCGGTGATCGGGTCGGACATAAACCCGCTCGGGCAGGCATGCGCGCGTCCTGCAGTAGCCACTGGTAAGCCCAGGAAACCTACTGCGACGAACGTCACGAGTGCGAAGCGTCGTGCCCGGTCAGACGACACATCACAAGTTTAGGCACATCAGACGCTCAGAGAGCGTACGTAGCCTGGAGCGCCGAGAAGGCCGTGTGAGAGGAGTGACTGTGGACACGCTGGCGAATTCCGTCTGGATCGCACTGATCGCCGCACTCGTCGCACTGTTCGTGCGGTCCCGCGGCTGGGGCATTGCACTGCCCTTACTTGCGTGCGGGCTGGTGGTCGGGGTGCTGCCGTGGGGGCCTTCCGCGCCTAATGAGCCGGAACTGATCCAGGTGCTGGTGCTGGCGCCGCTGGTTTTCGGCGAGGCGCTGTCATCGTCGTACGTGGACTTGAAGTCGGTCCGAAGGCCGGTGTTCGCGCTGGCCGTGGGCCTTGTCGCAGTCTCGACACTCGCAATCGGCGGGCTCACCTCAGTACTGCTGCCGGCGATCCCGGCGGCGATGGCATTGGCACTGGGCGCCATCTTGGCGCCGACCGATGCGGTGGTCGTAGCTTCCGCCGCACGGCGGGCCAACCTGCCGCCGAGGCTGGTGACCATCCTGGAGGGGGAAAGTCTGCTCAACGACGGCACTGGTCTGACGGCACTACGGGTAGCGACGCTGGCCGCGCTCGCAGGCTCGGTGAGTGGCGGGCAGGCGGCCTATCTGCTGTCGCAGACTGTGGCGTTGGGGGTTGCGTTCGGCCTGTTCGGGGGCTGGTTGTTGGTGTTGCTGCTCCGGCGAAGCGCCGACGTCGCCGGACATGGCGCCGTCCTGCTCGTCGCACCGGTGCCACTCTATTTGAGCGCCGAGACGGCGGGAGGATCGGGAATTTTGGCGGTCGTGTTGGCCGCGCTGATGGCCTCGCACGCGACCTATGCCGATCCGGCCTACGAGGGGCGCCTTCAGGTGACCGCAGTGTGGCGGGCGATCACGGTCCTGCTGCAGGCGCTCGCATTCTTCCTGCTGGGTTTGGAACTGCCCGCATCGTTGCGGCAACTGTCCGCATCGGACCGCGCGACGTTGTGGTGGGCTGTTCCGGCGATCGTGGCGGGGCTCATCGTCGTCCGCATGGTGGTGGTCTGGGCGGCTTTCGGACTCAGTCGGCTCACCGGTTTCGATACTCCGAGGCGCTGGAGCGGCGCCACACTCGTTGGCTGGGCGGGGGCTCGCGGGCCGGTGTCGGCACTGGCTGCCTTCTCGCTTCCGTTGGCGCTTCCGGCCCGCGACGTAGTTGTCGCCGCGGCATTGCTGGCTGTCGCGGTGACGCTGCTGCTCTCCACCACGCTCACTCCGCTGGCGCGACTCCTGAAAATTCAGTCATCGGATACCGGCGCGGTTGAGAGCCGGCTGCGTTTGGCGATGGCGCAGGCGGCGTTGTCGAAGCTGGACTCCGCGACGGCTGAGGCCGACCGGCGCGACGAGCCCTTCCCGGCCATGGCGATCGCGGCGCTGCGAACCGCCACCGTCGACCGCGTCGGCGTATCGAAAGGGTCGGTCACTCGGCAGGGTCATGAGCGTGTGCGCGCACTTCAGGTGGAGATGTTCGAGGCCGAGCAACGAGAACTTCAGCGGCTGCGCTCTGAGAAGGAATTACCGGACTCGGCGGTGCGGCCATTGCTCGCCGAGGTTGACAGGCGGCTCGCAGCTGTCCGCAACACCGGCACCGGTTAGCCCTCGCGGAGGGCCGCCCTGCTACTCGCCGGTGAAATTGGGAGTACGCCTGGCCAACAGCGCCGAGATGCCTTCCTTGAGATCCTTGGATGGCAGGAATGCGGAGTTCCATGCCGCCACGTAGCGCAGGCTGGCGGCGACATCGGCGGTGCGCTGCTCGTCGAGGACGTCCTTGATGCCGCGTACCACCAACGGGGAGTTCGCGGCGATGTCAGTGGCGGTGGCGTGCGCTGCGGCCAGCGCGGCTTCGGCGTCGGTGAACACCTCGTTGACCAGGCCGATCTTCTCCGCGCGGGCGGCGTCGATGTCCTTGCCGGTCAGTGCAAGTTCGCGCAGGTGGCCGTCATTGAGAATGTAGGGCAGCCGGGCGAGGCTGCCGACGTCGGCCACGATCGACAGTTTCACTTCGCGAACCGAGAACTTCGCGTCGGCGCTGGCGTAGCGGATGTCGACGGCACTGATGAGGTCGACGCCGCCGCCGATACACCAACCATGGATCGAGGCGATGGTGGGTGTTCGACAGTCCGCCACCGCGGTGATCGACTGCTGCATGCGTTTGAGCGTGGTGTGGAATTCGGAGCGGGGCCGCGCCGAGACCTCCCCGGCGGACATCGTGTCCGCGAGTGTGTTTCCCATCGCCATGAGGTCCAAGCCGTAGCTGAAGTTGGCACCCGACCCGGTCAACACGATCGCGCGAACTTCGGGGTTGACGTCAAGCTCGCCGAACACCGCCGGCAGCTCGGCCCAGAATGCGGGCCCCATGGCATTGCCCTTACCCGGCCCGATCAGTGTCACCTGGGCGACGTTGTCTTTGACCTCGACTTCGAGAGATTCGTACCGCGCGCTCATGGCAAGAAGGCTATCCCGCCCAGGTCGTCGCGAACCGCAGGAACGCGTCGTTCTCGGCGGGGGCGCCGATGGTGACCCTGGCGCCGTCGTTGCCGTAGGGGCGCACCAGCACCCGGGCCTGCGCTGCAGCTTGGGTGAATGCGGCGGTGCGATCGCCCAGTGGCAGCCACACGAAGTTCGCCTGCGAGGCGGGGAAGGTGTAACCCAGTGCGGCCAATTCGGCGCTGACCCGTCGGCGTTCGGCCACCACCGCGTCGGTGCGCGCCATCAACTCCTCGACTGCCTGCAGCGAGGCGATCGCCGCGGCCTGAGAGATCGTGCTGGAGGTGAACGGCACGTAGACCTTGCCCAGGGCGGTGATCACCTCGGGATCGCCGACGGCATAACCCACCCGCAGTCCGGCCAGACCGTAGGCCTTCGAGAAGGTGCGCAAGACCACGACGTTGGGGTAGCTCAGGGCCAGGCCGAGGCTGTCGGGCAGCATTCCGTCGCGGATGTACTCCACGTAGGCCTCGTCGATGACGACGACGATGTCGGAAGGGACGGCGGCGACGAACCGGGCTAATTCGTCGGGATCGACGACTGTGGACGTTGGGTTGTTGGGGTTGCAGACGAAGATCAGGCGGGTGGCATCGGTGATCGCGGCCAGCATGGCGTCGAGGTCGAAGGTGTGGTCGTTTAGCTGCACCTGCACCTGCACCGGCACCGCGCCTGCTACCCGCACCTGAAGTGGGTAGACCTCGAAGCTGCGCCAGCCGAACATGACCTCGTCGCCCACGCTGGAGGTGATCTGGACCAACTGCTGGCACAGGCTGACCGATCCGCAGCCGACGGCGATGTTCTCCGGAGCGAAGTCGCCGTCCTTGCTCAGGTGCCGGGCCAGATGCTCCTTGAGTTCGACATGGCCGTTGTCGGGATAGCGGTTGATCGTCTCAGCCGCTGCGGCGATGGCATCCCGAACGCCGGGAAGCGGGCCGTCGACGGTTTCGTTACTGGCGAGCTTGATCGCGCCCGGAACTGTCTTGCCCGGGGTGTAGGCCGGCAGGTCGGCCAATAACGGACGTAGGCGGGCTGTCACCGGACTCAGTGTAGGAGGTGCTGCCCTGATGGCTTTGCCATCCCGGTATGGCGCTGTGTAATCTCATCCTCCGGCGGTTCCGGTGCTGTTCGATGGCTCCGGTACGCTCATGTGGTTCAGGAGGCGTGCCAGAGCGGCCGAATGGGGCTCACTGCTAATGAGTTGTCCCCCCTCAAGGGGACCGGAGGTTCAAATCCTCTCGCCTCCGCCGCGGCTGAATGCTCAGCCACGAACAATTGAATGAAGGCGCCCGTAGCTCAACGGATAGAGCATCTGACTACGGATCAGAAGGTTAGGGGTTCGAATCCCTTCGGGCGCGCTTTCTAGCTGCGGAAACGGCTCAAGGCGTGGGGTGGAACCGTTCGGAATCCGCTGCATCCATCGTCTGCTTGAATTCTCAATCATCCACGCCAGCAGTCACTCCGCCTACAGCGCTTTCCTCCTGCCTGGTGTCGCGGCGGTTGAACTCCGGTCGCCGTTTCTCCGTGAACGCGGTCATTCCCTCGATCATGTCCGGACTACCGAGAGTGGCGTGGAAGGCCGCACGCTCGTCCCGGAGAGATTCGGCGAGGGTCCGATCCTCGCTGTTGACCAGGCATGGCAAGATCGCCGCCATCGCGGTGGCCGGAAGTGCGCTTAGTTCGCCAGCCAGATCTAGGGCCCGTTGCTTGAGCTCGGTGTTCGGGCACACCTCGGTGACCAAGCCCAGATTGAGAGCCTCGGGTCCCGATACGCTTCTGGCGCGCAGGATGAGATTCATCGCATGGTCACGGCCGATCGTGCGAACGAGTCGCGCGCTTCCTCCCCAGGCCGGCACCGACCCCAGGTGCAGTTCAGGCAACCCGATTCGGGCTCCTTCTTTCGCGGCAAGCCGGAAGTGGCATGCCAGGGGCAACTCGAGCCCGCCGCCCAGGCAATGCCCGAACAGCGTCGCGACCCAGGGCTTTCTCATGTTCTCGATGGCGGACAACACGCGCAGTCGTTGATCGAGAATCTCGTCAACGCGCCGTCGGTCGCCCAGGGCGGGCGCCAACTCTTTCAGATTCATGCCGACTGAAAAGTTCTGGTCACCCGCCGCAGTGAGCACGACGGAACGCACCGTGCCGTCCGCAGCGATTTCATCGACGAGGGGTTCGAGTTCGTTCATGAAAGTGAAGGACATCCGGTTGTTCGGCGGGTCGTTGATCGTCACGACGCCCACCGGCCCTCGGTGTTCGTAGACGAGGCTGGTGTGAGTCAACCTCGGCGTCAAGCCGGCCGGCGGATCCCTAAGGGCCACTCCGACGAACAGAAAGAACAGTCATGGCAACCGAATCCGATGAACGTCCCGTCAACCTCAAGGCACTGGGAAAGTTGCCGAGTGGTACACCAGTAGTGATGGTCAACCTGCTGAAGTTCAAAAGCGCCGCTGGCCGAGACCACTATCTGCGGTACAGCCGGGAGGTGCAACCTCACCTCGACAGCGTTGGTGGAACCATTCGCTACGCCGGAACCAACCCGGTCAATGTCATCGGCGACGGTGAAACCCCATGGTGGGACGCCATTCTGGTCGTGGAGTACCCCTCACCGCAGGCTTTCACTAACATGGTGACCAGTCCGGGCTACCAACAGATCCACGGACATCGGGCAGCTGCCCTGACCCAGGGCGACCTCGTGGCTACCTCGCGCTGGGTTCTCGGCTAACCCGTTCCCGCGCGGGGCGCGCCGGCGAGGTTTGCGCTGCCGAGCCGATGGGCAGGGCTGGGCGGCTTGAGATACTTGGAGATGAGAGTGGGTGGCGCCCCGAAGTCTTCATCGAAAATCCTGCCCGACATTCCGCATGGGCAGGATAACCGTGGCGGCAAGGAATTTCCTTGATCTGGTTCCCGGAAAATCATGGACCAGGCGAAAGTCGGGCACCAAGACCTGACAACGAACGTCTGCCCGTTGAATACCCTTGGGGGTATGAAAAAGGTACCTCGAATCCTCGCCCTCACCACCTGCGCCCTCGGTCTCGCTCTGCCCGCCGCCGTCGCCGGTTGCTCGGCTGATCCTGCTGCCGGCGCATCAGGGCCTGGCCTGGCTGCCGAACGGCCGGCCGGCTATCAGCGGGTGGGCGTCGCGGAGTTCGCTGGGATCATCGCCTCGCCGAGGGTCCAGATCATCGACGTGCGGACACCCGAAGAGTTCGTCCAGGAGCACATCGCGGGCGCTGTCAACATCCCGATTCAGAGCAACACCTTCAAAGAACGCGTTGGCCAGCTCGATCCCGCGGTTACCTACGCCGTCTACTGCCGCAGCGGCAACCGTTCCCAGGCCGCTGTGTCCGTGATGAAGGACGCCGGAATCGCGAGCATCTACGAACTGGCCAACGGGACGACGGGGTGGGCGGCTGCTGGACAACCGCTGGTGCGATAAGGACTCCAGGTGGTCGGGCGGATCACGCCACTTTGAAGGCGCCCGTGATTGCGTTTGTGACGACCAGCACCTCGATCAGCGAAGCCGTGGTGACCAGGCCGACGCTGGCGGCCCACGGAAGCCCGATGGCGTTGACCAGCCCGGCGATCACTTCGCCGCTGATCGCTTGCTGGATCCCGTCCAGGAACAGGTTGAAGGCGTAGGCGGGCAGAACCGCGACGATTGCGTTGACGATGTCGGCGGTGGGGAGCAGGGCTGCGTACAGCGAGGCAGCGGCGTTGGAGACGAACTGCGAGACGCCCGTAACGATCGCTTGGATCGTCGGGATGATCCCGCCTGCCGTCAGGGCGGGAAGCGAGGCCAAATTCTGACTGGCCGTAGACAAGTGTGATCCCAAGTCTTGCCACATGCTTCCGCCCGGTTTGATGTCGGCTACGAAATCTTTGATGCCCTGTTGGACGCCGGCGACCAAGAGTTGAACGGTCTCGCCCCAGTTCACGTGGGGCAGGAAGCCGAACGGGGTCTCCACGTTCGCGTCGCCCTTAGTGGACCACCCGTACTTCGGATCGCCGTAGCCGAGGTTGACCAGCACCCGCAACCACGGCTGCATCAGATCGGCAATTGGTTTGCCGACAACCGGAATCGCCCGAATAGGTGCGACTAGCGGCAGGTCCGCGGTCGGGATGACGTAGTACTTCTGCGTAGCCGAGGTGGTCGGCAGCTCGATGGCGTTGTCGATCTCCTCTTGACTGAGTTCCAGGTAGAAGCCGTGGACGGTGGCGATGCCCAGTGCGGCGTTGAGGTCCGCCAGGAAATTGATGGGATATTGCGGGAAGTCGGCGAAGCCGTCGTACTCCCGCATGTAGTTGGCGACAGGGAACGAGTCCTCAGGTGTTCCGCCGTAGAACGGGATACCCAGGCTGGGCAGATTCAGGCCCGGAAAGCGGGACAGAAAACCGCCGTTGGGATTCATTTCGTTGCCAATCAACACGAAATTGACGGGGGCGTCCGAGGGGATGCCGCACGTGGTGGTGTTGACACAACCGGCGTTGTCCGGGTTCATCACCAACGAGGAGATGATGGCGCTCTGCGAGTAGCCGAAGACGGTGAGGGTGTTGTCAGCTCCGATTTGGTGGAGTATCTCGTCATAGAGGATCTGGTTGCCCTGGTCGACTGAGGTGTTAAGCGGCAGCACCTTCACGTAGGGGTAGGGAGTGATCGGATACAACCCCTCGGGGGTGACCAGTTGCTGCGGGATGCTGCCAGCTGGGGCGTTGGGGTCGACGAACTTCGTGAATGCCGCCGCGATGTAGTCCGCGTCGGGTATCGGGACGCCGCTGCCTCCCATGATCAGAGCGATGTTCTGGGCGGCAGCGGGCTGCACGACGGCTGCGGTGGCTGCGGCCGTCGTTTGGCGCAGAGCGTATGCGAATAGCGACCAGTCAAGCGGTGTTTCAGTGGGCGAGACCGGGGTGCCCTCAGGCAGTGCTGGGGCGGTGAGTGCGGCCGCCGCGACCGGTGCGTTGAGTGTTTCGGCGGTGTCCGCCGGCTGCGAAGCTGTCGCGGACGAATCGGTTGTGGTGGCTTGCGTCGGCGGGTCGGCGCTGGGGGCAGCGGACACAGACCGGTCGGGCAGGCTGCTGTGGTTCGCACCGTAGCCAGTTGCCCTGTGGGCTCGGACAGCGGAGACGGATGCGGCCGCCCCCGGCCTGCGGGCCAGACTCGACTTCGCCGCCGGTGAGCCCGCTGCCCGATTTGCGCCCGTCGCGGCTTTGCTGGATGCATGTGAACCGGCCGACCGGCCGGTACTGGCGTGCGATGTCGAGCCCGACGAGGTGTCGTCGGCCCAGGCGACTGCCGTCCCGTTGTAGATGGCTGCACCGACCCCGAGGGCGACCGCCAATCCACCTACCCGGCCAACGAATTTCGACGAATCCATGGGACTGCCCCTCTAGCGCATATCGACGGTTACCGTGGAGCGGAGGTTAGCGTGAAGCGCTCCGAACCCGGCGAAGGCGCGCGGTAGGGATTCTGTGGCAGCGTTGGCCAGAGCTCAGTCTGCCGGGCAATCCGACCGCCGCGGCGGCAACGCCCCGTCGAGTAGATACGCGTCGACGATGTGCCTGACACAGAGGTTGAAGGACGGATAGACCGAGTGCACGTCGGTGTCGGCCACCACCAGATGCGCCGAGACCAACTGATCGGCCAGCGCGACCGACCAATGCACGGGAGTGGCGCCATCGTTCAACGCCCCGATGACCAGGACGGGTGCGGCGCCCTCGCCGCGGACCCGCTGCGGGCCAACCGGATCGTGGGCGGCGAAGGTGCTGCAGCGCAGGCCCCCCCATGCGTTGGCCGATCCGAAGATCGGGGTATCGGCGTCCCACTGAGCTGCCAGTTGCGCGCTGCCGGACACATCAGGTGTAGGCGTCGAGTCATAGCAGTTGATGGCATAGAGGGCGTTCAACATGTTTGACGGATCCGAGTCCGGATCAACACGCAGTCCTCCCATGTCGATGAGGACGCTGTCGTCTCCGGCCAATGCCGTGCGTAGTCCGTCAAGTAATTCGGGGAACGAGTCCGGCGGCACGTACATGGCCGAACTCAACGCTGCCATCACGTCGGCGCGATTCGCCACCGCCGGGTCGGAGAGGGTCGTCGGCAGACCAAGGAGGTAGTCCTTGAGGAATTGTGTGGCCGCCGCGTGGTCGGCAGGCAGCGGACAGTCGCCGGAAGCGGTGCAGTAGTCCACGAACCGCATCAATTGGGCTTCCAACGCCTGGGACTGGTCCCGGTTGTAGTCGGTGATGGACAGCGACGGGTCGATCGCGCTGTCGAGCACCATCCGCCCGACATGCTCGGGGAACATGTCGATGTAGAAGGCCCCCAACTTGGTGCCGTGTGACCAGCCGACGTAGTTCATCACTGGCTCGCCGAGTGCGATCCGGATCGACTCCATGTCACGGGCTGAGTCACGGGTTCCGATATGTCCGATCAATTCAGGGTTACGGGCGGCGCAGCCGTCGGCGAAGGCCTGGGCCTGCTCGGCCCAAGCCAGGACTTCGGGCGCGGCCGGGTCTGTCGACCACTGCGCCGCTGCCAGTGCGCGGGCGTAGTCGCCCATCTGTTCCGCAGTTCGGCACCAGACCGGGCTGCTGCGAGCCACCGCTCGTCGATCCCAGCCCACAATGTCGTAGCTGGATTCCACGGCGTCGCTCAGTTGAGACTGCAGAGTCAGGATCTCGTCTACCCCGGAAATCCCGGGGCCGCCGGGATCGACCACTATCGAGCCGAGCTTCGGACCTGGGCCGCGGGCGGGGATGCGGGCCAGTGCCAGCGTGATCATCGGCCCGGTCGGATCTGCGTAGTCCAGGGGAACCTGAAGGCTCGCGCACTCACGAACCTCGTCCGGAAGTTCTCCGCAGGGCGTCCACGTCAGCGTCGGAGCCGCGGCCGTAGCCGGGCTAGCCGGGAGGATACTCGCGGTGGCCACCAGAAAACTTCCGGCGATCGCAGTCAGGCTTCGGTATCGCGTCATGAGCGGCTCGTTCTCAGGATTGTCTGTTCGACCAGGGCGCGGTCGTCGACCATTGCGGCGTGCCCCACTCCCGGTAGCACCATGAACGTGGCCCCGGGAAGACGGGCGTGGACGGCCTCAGCGTAGCTCTCCAAAGGCAGCACTTCGTCGTGTTCGGCCCAGGCCACAGTGATGGGGCACGGCAACGGATCGAGCGGGGCCAATTGATGGTCATCGTCGATGAAGAGCCACTCGGCGAGGGTGCAGCGGACCTGGTCGTCGATGACGTTCCGAGCCTGAGCCGGCGTCATTGAATCCGGTCTACGTAGGGCAGAACCCATCCACGCCTGCCGGCCCCGAGCGGTGCCCACCGCGGCTTTGATCAACGGGCGAACCATGCGGGCGATACGCGTGCTTCGGCGCAGCCCGTGCATCACCAACGTGGCAGTACCGTCGCCCGGGGACCAGAAACCGGCGGGAGACAGGGCAAGCACCGTTGCGGCGCGGCCACGCCGGGCCAGTTCGATCGCCACGTAGCCACCCAGCGAGTGCCCGGTCAGGTGCGGCCGATCCAGGCCTGCCTCGTCGAGTTGTCGCTCCGCGGCATCCACGACGTCGGTGAGGGTGGTGGGGCGGGACACTGGCGTCCCGCCACGGTGTCCCAGTGCGGTCGGTGTGTGCACTTCATGCACCTGCGACAGCGCTGGAACGAGCTCCTGCCAGGCCCGGCCGGACGACGTCATGCCGTGCAGGAGCACCAAGGCGGGCTTGGGCTGGGTTGGGGATCCGCTCAGCGCACTGGCTGCCAGTTTGACCATTCGGGACCAAAGTCCAGCGGGTACGAGGGGATCGGCTCGGTGCGCAGAATTTCCCGGAAGTGATCTCGCCAGCCCCACCAGCCTCGGACGTGAAAGATGTGTTGCTGCCAGCCCAATTGGTAGGAACCCGGGATCTGTTCACCGCGGTTCTCAGGGGAAAACACTGCGATGGCCAGCAATCCGAGTGCCGCCGACGCGCGCAGTTGCAGATGTCCCTCGGAGATGTGGAATGCCGGCACTCCGTCGATATGAGGCATGATCTCGCAGCCGCCCGGAAAGTCGTTCTCATGGCCGTGCAGGTAGCGATGCGTTGCGAAGAGCAGGTCAGCGACGTCCGGGCGGCCGTCGGTTGCGTCGGACTGCACCCGAACCGGGAATCGGGAGCGGACGAGGTCGATATCAGGCGCCATCATCGCCGTGAAAATGTCGAGGTCATCGCGGACGGTTCGCTTGAACCGAGCGGCGACGCCCAAAGTCGGGTAGCGCTTGCGGGCGGTCTCATCGAGTGCTTCGCTGGCATGCCACATCGATTGACGCCATTGCCGCGCGCTCCAGTGGTTGAGCGAATCCCGAACTTGTTCTCCGACAGTCACCACAGGAGAGTATCGGCCGCCTTGGGACGGCCTCCACTCTTGTCGGTCATGTCTGGCAATATCGAACATATGTTCGGTACTGGTACGCAGGTTCATGACTATTGGGAGCCGCCCGATACGTCACGGTCGCGCGAGTTGGTTGAGGAGTTAGTCGCCGCAAGCAGGGCAGAGAATCAAGCGGCCGCGAGGCGGTTGGCTGCGGTTGGAGAGTTATTCGAGATGCGGCGTGTTGAACACGGCGAGGAGGCCGACTGGGCGGTGGACACTTGGGCCGCGGTTGGGGCCGAAGTCGCGGCTGCATTGCGGGTGAGTCTTGGCAAAGCCGGCAGCTTCATGGCCTACGGGCTGGCCATGAGCAGACTGCCCGCGGTGGCGGCGGTATTCGCAGCGGGCGATATCGACCTGATGCTGTTCACCACGATCGTCTACCGGACCGAGTTGATTACCGACCATGCGGTCCTGGCCGACGTCGACAGTCTGCTGGCACTGCGGGCTGCCCGGTGGCCGTCGATGACCCGCGGGAAGCTGACGGCCGAGATCGACCGGGTGATCAAGACCCGCGACCCGGATGCGGTACGCCGGACTCGGGAACGGGTCCGGGATCGTGACGTCACGGTCTGGCAGGGCGGTGAAGACACCGCCGACGTGTCGGGGCGCCTCTTCGCGGCTGATGCCGCGCTTTTGGACAAGCGTCTCGACGCGCTGGCTGCGACCGTGTGCGCGCAGGATCCACGGACCCTAGGACAGCGCCGCGCCGATGCCCTCGGGGCGCTGGCCGCAGGTGCCGACCGGCTGCGCTGCCAATGCGGCGGCCCAGACTGCTCGGCCACAACCGGAACCGCGTCGGGGGTGGTCATCCATGTAGTGGCCAACCGCTCCAGCCTGGACGGCGCCGACGACATTCCCGGTTATTTGCTCGGTGCCGATGCGCTGATCAGTGCCGATTTGCTCCGTGAGTTGGCTGCTGAAGCCAAGCTGCGGCCGCTCTTGCCCGCTGGGTCGCCTGTCGAAAAGGGTTACCGGCCTTCGCGCGCATTGGCTGATTTCGTACGCGCCAGGGACTTGACTTGCCGGGCGCCCGGCTGCGATCGTCCGGCTACGGTGTGCCAGCTTGACCACACCGTGCCGTTTCAGGACGGCGGAGTAACGCACGCCTCAAACATCAAGTGTCTCTGCATGGTTCACCATCTGATCAAAACGTTCTGGGGCTGGAAAGATCGCCAGTTGCCAGACGGAACCGTGATCTGGACCATCCCCGATGGGCAAACCTACGTCACCACCCCCGGCAGTGCTCTGCTGTTCCCGGCCCTTACGAACCCCACCGGCAGCCTGCCGAAGCCGACGGCCCGCGAGCCCGTCGTGGGTGGCGACCGCGCCGCCATGATGCCGCGGCGCAAGACCACCCGAGCGCAGAATCGCGCGCGCCGGATTACCGCCGAGCGCAACGAAAACCATCTGGTCCGACGTCAACGCGACGCCGAAATCGCCTCCGTGCTCAAGGGATCCATCGATCCGAACCCCGAAGGGGACGACCCGCCCTTCTAGACTCAGGCAATGGTCAGTCCGCCGTCGACGACGATGGTCTGACCGGTGACGTACCCGGCGCCGGGGGAGGCGAGCCAGACCGCGGTGGCCGCCAGTTCGGCGGCATCCCCCAGTCTGCCCAGAACAATCCGGGGCATCAGGCTGTCCAGGTAACCCGGCTTCAGATCGTCGGTCATTTCGCTGGCGAAGAACCCCGGAGCGATCGCGTTCACGCGAATCCCCTTGCGTCCGCTCCATTGTTGGGCCAGATCGCGGGTCAGGCCGATCACACCGGCCTTGGATGCGCTGTAAGCGGCTTGCGGAAGACCTCCGGTGGTCAACCCGAGAACGCTGGCGATGTTGACGATCGCACTGCCGGGTTTCATCACCCGCGCGCAGGCCTGGGCCATCCAGTAGGAACCGTTGAGGTTGACGTCGATGACGCTGCGGAACTCCTCGGGGGTCTCTCGGGTGGCCGGCACTGCGGTTCCGACGCCTGCGTTGTTGATCAGGATGTCTACCCGGCCGAATTCGGCCATCGCGGCGTCCACAAGTTGTTGGCACTGCTCGGGGTCGGCCACGTCGGTCTTGCGGAGATAGGACCGGTGGCCGGCCTGCTCGACCAGTGCCGCGGTGCCCGCCATCTTCTCCACCCGCCGTGCCCCGAGCACCAGGTCCGCGCCGGCTTCGGCGAACCCCTGCGCGAAGGCGACGCCCAGACCCGATGAGGCTCCGGTGACGATCACGACCTTGCCGTCGAGGCGGAAGAAGTCCAACACGCTCATCGGGTGCCTCCGCGGGGAGTGCGCAGAACCTGTCGGGCAATGGCGTACTTGTGCACTTCGGTGGGGCCGTCATAGAGCCGGAAGGCCCGCATATCGGAGAAGATCATCCCGACCGGAGTCTCGTCGGAAATGCCCTGGCCGCCGAGAATCTGCACGCAACGGTCCGCCACCTTGAACAGTTCCTCGGAGACGAACGCCTTCACCATCGAACTCTCATGGCGGCCCTTGGCCCCGGTGTCCAGCGTCCAACACGCCCACCAGATCGCCAGTCGACACTGCTGGAGAGCAATTTCGTTGTCCGCCAACATGAATCCGACGCCCTCATGCTCGCCGAGGGGCTTACCGAAGGCGGTTCGGGAGCGGGCGTGCTCGACGGCGATCGACTGCGCACGGCAGGCGGCGCCAAGCCACCGCATGGCATGGGTCAGCCGGGCGGGGGTCAGCCGCAGTTGCGCATACCGCAACGCCTGGCCCACCTCGCCGAGCACCGCCGAGGCCGGCAGCCGAAGATT
This sequence comes from Mycobacterium sp., assembly GCA_020438845.1. Taxonomy (GTDB): domain Bacteria; phylum Actinomycetota; class Actinomycetes; order Mycobacteriales; family Mycobacteriaceae; genus Mycobacterium. The sequence continues at coordinate 101,804 of JAGQTV010000102.1, forward strand.
CTCGAATCGCACAACGCCGTGGCCCTCGACGTAATTGCGGTCCATGGTGTTCATCACGCGCTCGAGTTCGATACCCGGAGAATTCCCGTCGCACAAGAACAACGTCGGGCCGTCCGCGCCGTGCGAGTTGGGGGCAACCCGCGCCATGATGATCCACGTCCGGGCCCCGTTGGCTCCGGTGATCAGCCACTTGCGGCCGTTGATCACGTAATCGGCCCCGTCAAACACCGCTTCGGTGCGCAACTGGCCGGGATCTGAACCGGCGCCCCCGGGTTCGGTCATCGCGAAAACCGAGCGCTGTCGGCCGTCGATCACCGGGACCAGGAATTCCTCCGTCTGCTGGGCGGTCGCGATCTTGGACAGCAGATACATGTTGCCCTCGTCGGGCGCGGCGCAGTTCAGAGCCACCGGGCCCAGTGTCGACCAACCGGCCGCCTCGAACAGCACCGCCTGTTCGCGGTGGGACGGCTCGCGGCCGCCGAATCGGCGTGGCGCCTGAAAGGTCAGCAGTCCCGCCTTGCGGGCCAGACCCACCAATTCGGTGCGCAGTTCCTCGTCGGGACCGTGGCGGGTCAGACGGGGATCCCTTTCGTAGGGAACGATCGCATCGATGACGAAGCCGCGGATCTCGTCGCGCAGCGCCGCCAAATCCTCTGGAATGTCGAAGTCGATCATTTCTCTCCATCCATGATCGCGACCGCGCGCTGGAACAGCCGCACGGTCGCGGTATGCAACATCTCGCCAATTTCCTTGGGCGCCTTGCCCGCTGCTGCACGGGCGTGAGATCCCTCGAGAATGATGCCCAGTTTGAAACAGGCCATTACCGTGTACCAGTCGATCTTCGACAGGTCGCGCGTGGTGTTGTGTGAATAGCGTTCCACCAGTTCGTCCGGGGTGGCCAGGCCACCTGCGGTCATCAACTCGTTGGGTAGCACCGGTTCCTGGCCGGGTCGGTACCACGTTGCCAGCATCCAGCCCAGGTCCAAAAGGGGATCCCCGATCGTGCACATCTCCCAGTCGACGATTGCGACCACGTCGGATCCGGTGCGCGAGAACATGACGTTGGCAGCGTGATAGTCGCCGTGCATGATGCCGGGCTGAAAATGGTCTGGCTGATTGGCGGTCAGCCACGCGGCTACGCCGTTGACGTCGCCGATCTCCGGTCCTGGATAGTTGTCGAATCTGGCGTAGGACTCCAGTTCGGAAAGCCACCGTGGCACTTGGCGTTCCAGAAATCCCTCCGGCTTACCGAAGTCGCCGAGTCCGACGGCCACGTGGTCGACGGCGCCAAGGCGGGCGGCGGCATCGGCCATCGATAGCCCCATTCCGTGGCGCACCGCGGCGTCGGCGGCGTGCAAAGCGGGCAGGCCGGCACCGGCGTTGAAGCCGTCGACGGGTTCCATCAGGTAGAACACCGCGCCTTCCGATTGAGATGAGGCGAGTACTGAGGGGTCTTCGCAGACCGCGATGATGCCTGCGTGCGGGACACCGGTTCCGGCCAGTGCGCGGAGCACTCGGGTCTCGCGCAGGATGACGGCGTTGGACACCGGCCGCAGATGACGGGGCCCGCGTCGGAACACGTACTGGCGACCTGATCTGGTGAACCGCAGCATGATGTTCTGGGTTCCGCCGGTGATCTCGCTGACGTCGGAAATGGGGCCGTCGCCCAGGCCCTGGTCTGACATCCAGGCGGTTATCCCACCGATGTCGTGGGCCATTTCGGGGGTGAGGTCCTCCACGCAGGCGAAGCTACCTCACGGTCTGATGATGCCGCCTTTCGACCACTTCAACCTGCTATCGATGGTGTTGAAGATGCTCCAGCCCACCAGCGTGCCCAAGGCGATCGACAGGATGGCGGCTCCAGTCGCTCCGAGGCTCGTCGCGCCGGGACCGGTGTCGCCGCTGGCTGCCTGCCCCACTGCCTCGAAGCTGAGCGCCCCGGGTACCAGAGACCAGAATGCTGCCAGCATCATCACGATGGCCGGTGGCGAGGTCCTGATCCGCGCGGCCAGCATCGCGAACGGCACCGCGACGATAGCCCCGACGAATCCGGAGTGGCTCGGCGACATCACCTGCCCTGCAGCAGCCTGGGCCAACAGCACCACCCCGATCGCCGCCATCAGCCACAAAAATGATCCTGGCGGAGCGGACAGGTAGACGTACAGGCCGGCTGACACCACGACGATCGCCACGTACAGCGACCAGGAACCCATCAGCGGGGCCTGGCTCTCCTGGGGAACGTAGCCGGCGATATGCAGACCGATCGCGACTCCGAACACCAGCAGCGCCAATTGGGACATCCCGTAGATCAGCCGGCTGGAACCGGAGATGATCTGGGTGCTGGCCAGCTCCATCGCCCCGATCGTCAGGGACATGCCCGGCAGCGTGGCAACCAGCGCCGGACTGATCACCCGAAGCAGTCCGTCATTGGCGGTGGCGTCCACGAACCAGACGGCCAGGACGGTGACCACCATTGCGGCGATGACCGGTAACACCGGCGCCAACGACGGGAAGGGGCGGGTCAGTTGGACGATCGCCCCCACAACCAGACCGAGGAACAGGTAGGCGGGTAAGGCCGACCAGGTCGGATTGATCACCAAGCCGAAGCCGACGGTGGTGACGGCGTATCCGAAAATATTAGCGGCGGTGCCGAAGCGGGGCCGCAGACTGCGGGCTTCCTCGATGGCCTCGATGGCATCCGCCGGGCTGATGGCACCGGCTGTGGCAAGGCTGGCGATGTCGTCGATTCGGCCGGCCATGTCCAACTGGAGACTCGAGTGGGTCGATCCCTCCAGCTCATATCCGACGTCACCGATCTGGATCAACAGCACCGTCGGCAATGCCACCACGCGAACCGGTTTGTCGGTATAACGGCGCGCGATTTCCAGTAGTCGCGCCTCCACCAGCAACGTGGGCTGGGCTACTTCGATCAGAGCGATCCCGATGGCTCGGAGCATGGCCGCTACCTCGGCCTCGTCCACGGAGCCGGGTTGCAGCAGAGGCGCGGGTGTGGTCTTGCGAAGAGCATTGACGATCCGCTGTCGGAGCTGGTGGAGGCTCACTTCTGGGCCGATTCGGCCTGTTGCTTCTTGCGCGACTGCCACGGCCAGTAGCCGGTGACCTCCATTTCCAGCGAGAAGCTCAGGAAGGTTCGAATGAGCACGATCCCACCCAGCACTGCGACGCTGCGCAGGTCGGGCCGGACGGCGACGGTGCGGATGATGTCGGCGGCGACCAGCAACTCCAGGCCGAGCAGGATCGACCGGCCGAGCTGCTGGCGAAACGGGCGGTAGACCTCGGGGATTCGGCGTCGTAGCCGGGATGCCGCAATAGACGCCGAAATCAGCACGCCGAAGGCGATCACCGCGACGCCGACGGCGTCGATGGCCTTGCCGACCGTATCTATGACCTCGAAGAAGCTCATCGGCGAATTCTAGGTAGTAGGCGGGGGCTCATACTGGGTGCATGACCTCACCGGCGGGCGAACGAGTGGTCATGCGGCGCGCGGACGGGGGCCCGATCAGGGTCCTCGTCGTCGATGACGAGGCCGTGCTGGCCGAAATGGTGTCGATGGCATTGCGTTACGAGGGGTGGACCACCGTCACCGCCGGTGACGGTGCCGAGGCCTTGGCGGCGGCGCGGGAGAACCGCCCGGATGCCGTGGTGCTCGATGTGATGCTTCCCGACATGAGCGGTTTGGAGGTGCTGCGCATGCTCCGTGAGCAGATCCCGAACCTGCCCGTGTTGTTGCTGACCGCCAAGGACGGGGTCGAGGACCGTATCGCGGGTCTGACTGCCGGCGGTGATGACTACGTGACCAAGCCCTTCTCGCTCGAGGAGGTGGTGTTGCGGCTTCGCGGTCTGCTGCGCCGCACTGGCGCAAGTATCGACGAGAACAACGCCAAGATCGTGGTCGGTGATCTCGTTCTCGACGAGGACAGCCACGAGGTGAGCAGGGCCGGCGAATCCGTTTCGTTGACGTCCACCGAGTTCGAGTTGCTGCGCTTTCTGATGCGTAATCCCAAGCGGGTGCTGTCCAAGACGCAGATCCTCGACCACGTCTGGAGTTACGACTTCGGCGGTAAATCCAACATCGTCGAGCTTTACATCTCCTACTTGCGGAAAAAGATCGACAACGGGCGTGAGCCGATGATCCACACGTTGCGCGGGGCCGGATATGTCCTCAAACCCGCGATCTAGAGCCTGGTCACTGCGGGCACGCCTACTGGCCGGCCAGATCCTGTTGCTGGCAGCCGTGTGTATCGGTGTCGCCGGTGCCACTGAACTCGCCCTGCGGCACTACTTGATCGGTCAGCTCGACCACCAGTTGCGCGACACCGCACACCGCTCGGCGCTGATCTATGGCCCTCCGATGCCGCCCCCTCGTCCGCTACCCATTCCCCCGTCTCGCCCTCCCCCGTCGCGGCTCGGGCCGGGACCCGGGTTTCTCGACGCTCCCGGACAGCCGGTCGGAGTGGTGGCCGGCGTGGTGCGCGACGGCGTGACGGTCAGTTCCGGTGTGCTGGCCGGCGGGGGTGTCCGGGAGCAGGTTTCACCGGTCGCGATGAGTCAGTTGGCCGAATTCGCTGGCGAGCGTAAGCCGGTTACTCGCACGTTCGATGGACTCGGTCGTTATCGCGTGGTCGGCGCCAACACCCGGCGACCGGGCGAGAAACTGGTCGTCGGACTCAGCCTGAGCCATGTTGAACAGACACTGGTGCGGGTGGCGCTGATTTTCGCGGTGGTGACGGCAGCTGCCCTGGCGGTTGCGACAACCGCCGGTGTTCTCATCATCAGACGAGCCCTGGCCCCGTTGACCCGGGTAGCCGCAGCAGCGGGCGAGGTGGCGAATCTTCCCCTTGATCGTGGTGAGGTGGCCTTGCCGGTCCGAGTTCCCGATTCGGACGCGAACCCGCGCACCGAAGTCGGGCGCTTGGGCTTGGCGCTGAACCGGATGCTCGACCACATCGCGGCAGCGTTGTCGGCGCGGCAGGCCAGCGAGAGCCGGGTGCGTCAGTTTGTCGCCGATGCCAGCCATGAACTGCGTACGCCGCTGGCCGCCATCCGCGGCTACACCGAACTGGCGCAACGAAAGAGAGCCGAGTTGCCGGACGACGTGGCACATGCCATCGCCAGGGTGGAGTCCGAAGCCGACCGAATGACGCGGCTGGTCGAAGACCTGCTGCTGCTGGCCCGACTGGACGCCGGGCGACCGCTGGAACGCGAATCGGTCGACCTGTCGAGGTTGTGCGCCGATGCCGTCAGCGACGCTCACGCGGCCGGCCCGGACCATCAGTGGTACCTCGATGTTCCCGCCGACCCGCTGGATGTTCCAGGTGATGCCGCCCGGCTGCATCAGGTGGTCGCCAACCTCCTGGCCAACGCTCGGATACACACCCCGACCGGCACAGCTGTGACGCTGTCGCTGGAGGCGCGAACCGACTGCGCCGTCCTGAAAGTTTCCGATAACGGACCCGGCATCCCGGCCGATCTTCAGGCTTTTGAGCGGTTCGCACGCGGCGATACCTCTCGTTCCCGTAAGGCTGGATCTACCGGACTGGGTTTGGCCATCGCGTCGGCGGTGGTTCGCGCGCACGGCGGCGTCATCGAAGTGCGCAGTGTGCCCGGAGAGACGGAGTTCACCGTGCGACTACCGCGCTTCTCATAGCGGGGGCACAGCCAGGGCCAATTCCTTACCCACGCTTGGTCCCGATGCTCGAAACGTGACCACTGCCGAGCGTGATGTTCCGATTCTCGACGTCGTGGTGCCGGTGCACAACGAGCAGACCGTGCTGGCCCATTCGATTCACCGGCTCCACGAGCATCTCAGCCAGACCTTCCCGCTGTCGTTCCGTATCACCATCGCCGACAACGCCAGCGTCGATGGCACCGCTGCGGTGGCAGCCGGCCTTGCTGCAGAACTGCCTGGAGTGCGCGTGGTGCGTCTTGCGGAAAAGGGTCGAGGCCGCGCCCTGCGTACAGTCTGGTCGTCGTCGGACGCCCCTGTGCTTGCATACATGGACGTCGACCTGTCCACCGACTTGGGGGCGCTGTCCACACTGGTTGCGCCGGTGGCGTCCGGGCATTCTGAACTGGCAATCGGCACCCGGCTCGGGCGGGGCTCGCGGGTGGTGCGCGGCGCCAAGCGGGAGATCATTTCGCGGTGCTACAACCTCATCCTCCGGGCGGCGTTGGCCGTCCGGTTCAGTGATGCCCAGTGCGGTTTCAAAGCTATCCGCGCTGACGTTGCGCAACGACTGCTCCCCCATGTCGAGGACACCGGCTGGTTCTTCGACACTGAACTGCTGGTGCTCGCACAGCGAAGCGGATTGCGGATTCACGAGGTGCCGGTCGACTGGGTTGACGATGAGAACAGTCGAGTCGACCTCGTCGCCACCGCCGTCGCCGACCTGAAGGGAGTGGTGCGACTACTGAAAGGCTTTGCAACAGGCGATATTCCGATGCAGGCTATCCGCGCTCAGTTTGGAGACCGCGCTGGGGCGCCGCGCTCACTGCTTCATCAGAGTGTGCGCTTCGCCGCGGTGGGCGTCATGTCGACAGTGGCCTACCTTCTGATCTTCCTGTTACTTCGCCCCTTCGGAGCCCAGAGTGCCAATCTCGTAGCTCTCCTGTTAACGGCAATCGCCAATACCGCTGCCAACCGGTGGTTCACGTTCGGAGTGCGCGGGCGAAATGCTCTGGTGCGCCATCAATTCGAGGGATTGACCGTATTTGGGATCGGTCTGGCGCTAACCGGTGGAGCGCTGGCGCTGCTCCACTACGTCGTAGAGCCGTCAAGGGCTTTCGAACTTCTGGTGTTGATGCTGGCCAATCTGATCGCCACCGTCGTGCGGTTCGCGTTGCTGCGGGGCTGGGTATTCCACCCGCGTCGAGTAGGAGCGAATTGATGAACGTCAAAGCGCGCCTTTCGCTGTGGTCGCTGATCGGCCTCACCGCTCTGCTCTATCTGTGGGGGCTGGGTTCTGCGGGCTGGGCTAATGAGTACTACGCGGCAGCGGCGCAGGCCGGAACCCAGAGTTGGAAGGCGCTGCTGTTCGGTTCGCTGGACGCAGGGAATTCGATCACCGTCGACAAGCCGCCGGCGTCGCTCTGGGTGATGGGCTTGTCCGGACGTCTGTTCGGCTTCGGCCACTGGTCGATGCTTGTGCCGCAGGCGCTCATGGGAGTCGCGGCCGTAGTGCTGGTTTACGGGGCGGTGCGGCGGGTCAGCGGCCACGGTGCCGGGCTGTTGGCGGGTGCGGTGCTGGCGTTAACCCCGGTTGCGACGTTGATGTTCCGCTACAACAACCCTGACGCACTCCTTGTCCTGTTGCTGGTGGTCGCTGCGTACTGCGTGATCCGCGCTCTGGAGAGCGCCCCGCTCCGCTGGACTGTGCTGGCAGGGGCGGCGCTCGGGTTCGCTTTCCTGAGCAAGCTCCTGCAGGCATTGCTGGTGAGCCCTGCGATCGCTGCGGTGGTTCTCGTTGCGCTGCCCGGTGGCATGTGGGCGCGGATCCGAACTCTCTGTGCCGGCCTCGCTGCCATGGTCATCAGCGCGGGGTGGTACGTCGCATTGGTCTCGTTGTGGCCCAGCAACTTTCGGCCCCACATCGGCGGATCTACCGACAACAGCCTCATTGAGCTGACGCTGGGTTACAACGGCCTGGGTCGCGTCTTCGGCGGCAACGGCAATCCGATCGGCCTTTCACCGGGCGCGCCCGGTGATTCCACGCCGCCGATGTTCGGTGGTCAGACTGGGCTCACCCGGTTGTTCGGTTCCGAGATGGGTACGGAAATAAGCTGGTTGCTACCCGCAGCACTGATCGGTTTGGCCGCAGCGATGTGGCAGACCCGTCGGGCGCCGCGCACCGACCGCTTACGTGGCGCGCTCCTGCTGTGGGGTGGCTGGCTGCTGGTGACTGCACTGGTGTTCAGCTTCATGAAGGGGATCATGCACCCCTACTACACGGTGGCACTGGCCCCAGCAGTCGCGGCGCTGGTCGGAACCGGAGTCATCGAACTCTGGCGCCGGCGGCAATCCGCATCTGCGCGGTGGACGCTGGCCGTCATGCTGGCAGTTACCGGCGTGTGGACCTTCGTGCTGCTGTGGCGCACCCCGGACTGGTTGCCGGGATTGCGCTGGGTGCTGCTGGTAATGGCCCTTGCTCTGGCCGCAGTAGTGGGCTTGTCCGCCCAGCGATCTGGTCGGTGGACTGCGATGCTGGCTGCGACGGGGTTGCTGGTCGGCCTCGGCGGGGCGGCCGCCTACACGGTGGACACGGTGTTCGCCGGGGGCAGTGGACCGATCCCGGTCTCCGGCCCCCACCGCTTTCAGCCGGTTGGCCAGGGCCCGGTCGATGGGCCACGCGCCGCCGATGACACCGCTCTGATCGACCTCATTGAACGTACCGACAACCGTTGGGCCGCAGCCACCGTGGGATCTCACACCGCAGCCGGTCTGGAATTGGCTACCGGGGCGTCGGTGATGTCGATAGGTGGCTTCAACGGCGGCGACCCGTCACCGACCCTGCAACAGTTCCAGTCCTACGTCGCCCAGAGGCAGATTCGATACTTCGTCGCCAGCCCAGAGGATCACCGGGGGCCTGGCCCCGAGTCGGCCGTGGGCACCGAGATCACCCGCTGGGTCAAGCAGGTCTTCATTCCCCGGGAAGTCGGCGGCACGGAGGTCTATGACCTGACGGTCAGTTGCTGAATGCGGAAGAATCGGCGTCATGCAATTGCCATTCGAGGACACCCGAGACTTCGCCGACGCCGACCGGGGATTCCTCGGCGCATTGGAACCCTGCGTCATCACTGCCGCCGACGGCCGCGTGGTGTGGGATAACGACTCTTACGCCTTTCTGGACGGTGAGGCGCCGCCAACGGTGAATCCCAGCCTGTGGCGCCAGTCCCAACTATGTGCCAAGCAGGGCCTCTACGAGGTGGTGGAGGGCATCTACCAGGTTCGCGGTCTGGACCTGTCCAACGTGACCTTCGTCGAGGGCGACACCGGGATCATCGTCATCGACCCGCTGATCTGCACCGAGACCGCTGCCGCCGCGCTGGCTCTGTACCGGCGTCATCGGGGTGATCGTGAGGTCCGTGCAGTCATCTACACCCACAGTCACGTCGACCACTTCGGCGGCGTGCTGGGTGTGACGACGCAGGCCGACGTCGACGCAGGGAAGGTCGCCGTCCTCGCCCCGGAGGGTTTCATCGGGCACGCCGTGCAGGAGAACATCTATGCGGGTACGGCGATGACCCGCCGGGCCGCCTATATGTACGGCACCCTGCTCGACCGGGGACCCGGTGGTCAAGTGGGATGTGGTCTGGGCCAGAACACCTCGACCGGTGAAGTCGCCGTGATCGTGCCTACCCTCGATATCACCACCACCGGTGAGATCCACACCGTCGACGGTGTGGAGATCGAGTTTCAGATGGCGCCCGGTAGCGAGGCGCCCGCGGAGATGCACTTCTACTTCCCGAGGTTCCGGGCGCTGTGCATGGCCGAGAACGCCACACATAACCTGCACAACCTGTTAACCCTGCGTGGTGCCCTGGTCCGCGACCCGCACGCCTGGGCGGGGTATCTCACCGCCGCCATCGACACCTTCGGCGAACGCGCCGACGTCGTGTTCGCATCGCACCACTGGCCGACCTGGGGCGGTGAGCGCATTGTGGAATACCTTTCGCTGCAACGAGATTTGTATTCCTACTTGCACGATCAGACAGTTCGTCGACTCAACCAAGGTTTTACCGGCATCGAGATCGCCGAGGACTTCGACATGCCGCCCGCACTGGAGAAGGCCTGGCATACGCATGGCTACTACGGCTCGGTGAGCCATAACGTCAAGGCGGTCTACCAGCGCTACATGGGTTGGTTCGACGGCAACCCGGGGCGGCTGTGGCAGCACCCTCCAGAGGCTGCGGCACCCCGTTACGTCGATGCGATGGGGGGTGTTGACCGAGTGGTACAGATTGCCCAAGAAGCCTTCAATTCGGGTGATTATCGTTGGGCGGCGTCCCTTTTGGACCATGTGATGTTCACCGATGAGAACCACGCCGGCGCGCGTTCGCTCTACGCCGACACCCTTGAGCAACTGGGCTTCGGCGCCGAGTGCGCGCCGTGGCGCAACTTCTTCCTATCCGGTGCCACCGAGCTGCGCACCGGCAACTTCGGCACGCCGGTGAGCACCGCATCGACCAGCATGCTCAGCCAGCTCACGCCGGATCAGATGTTGGACATTCTGAAACTCTCGGTGAACGGGCCCCGGGCCTGGGATCTGGACCTGGCCGTGGACATCTTCTTCGCCGACCTGGACGCCAACTACCGGCTGACACTGCGCAACGGGGTCCTGGTGCACCGCAAACGACCGGCGGAGCCCGAATCGGCGGCAGCGACGGTAAGGCTGGCCAGCAAGATGCGGCTGATGGCGGCGGCCATGGGTGACTTGAGCTCACCGGGTCTGGAGATCGCCGGCGACACCGGCGCGTTGCAGACCCTGATGAGTGTTGTGGACAAGCCGGACCCGGGTTTCAACATCATCACCCCGTAGGGCTGGCGACCACGCATGCAATTGCTCCTGATCAGGCATGCGCTGCCGCAGCGCACCGCAGCCGGGGAAGGCTCCGATCCGGAACTGGACGATCTGGGCTGGGAACAGGCCCGTCGGTTGCCCCAGGCACTGGCACGCTTTCCGATCAGCAGACTGGTCAGCAGTCCGCAGATCCGGGCGATCCAAACGGCCGAGCCGGTGGCCGACTCGCGGGCTATGGCCATGGAGGTCGACGAACGTCTGGCGGAGTACGACCGTGGGCTGTCGCACTACGTGCCGATCGAGGAGGTCCGTGCCGAACGGCCGGGGGATTGGGCCCGGATGGCGCTCGGCCACCTGCCGGAGAGTGTCGACTCCGGGGCGTTCCGCAGCCGGGTGAGAGCAGCGCTGGCCGACATCGTCGATTCCACGGACCACAGGGAGACCGCAGCAGTTGTCAGCCATGGCGGGGTGATCAACGTGATCCTGCACGAAATCCTTGGCACGGCAAGGCTGTTGTCCTTCCCGATCGACTACGCCTCAGTGACGCAGTTACGGCATTCCCGGGAGGGCCGGACCACGGTGGCAAGCGTCAACGTCATCGAACACGTCTGGGACCTGTTGCCCCGAAACCGGGTTCGGTGAGTTTTCCGAGAGGCTCTGTTATCGGCTGAGCGCAACCTTGAGGTTCTTCTTGGCTGCCCGCCGCAACTGGTACATCCGGGCAGCGCTAACGAGCCCGGTGAGCAGGCCACCGCCGATCGCGGCCAGCAGGATAGCCACGCCGAGGGGCAGGCTCCAGCGCCAGGTCAAGAATGTCAGCGTCACCGACTCGGTGTTCTGGGTGATGAAGATCAGCAGGACGATCAGGACCAGGAAGCCGAGGATCAGCGACGTCCACAGTGCACCGGCCCGGGTGAGTCCGACTTCGGCGGTTGCCGGAGCGTCAGTCCCGGAGTCGCTCACAACCGGGGGTAACGGCTCGTCGGGCGTCGGCTGGGGATCGTTGCTCATGTCGTCCATCTTCGCCTTTCCGGGGTCGCGCGGGGATACGAACCGATAAAAGGCCCGGCGGGTTAGGGTCGATGGGTGAAGATGAGCCGACGCTTGGGTGCGGCTGTTGTCGCTGCGGCGTCGGTGATGCCGGTGGCCGGGTGCGGAAGTTCCAACCCGCTGGGTGGGGGAGCGGCCTCGGCCGACCTGAGATCGATCACCATCGGGTCGGCGGATTTCCCGGAATCGAAGATCGTCGCCGAACTGTACGCGCAGGCTCTGGAGGCCAACGAGTTCACTGTGGCGCGTCGCCTCGGCATCGGCAGCCGCGAGACCTACATCCCGGCACTTCGTGACCAATCCATAGACCTGATCGGCGATTACACCGGAAACCTGCTGCAGTACTTTCAGCCGAACAGCACCGTCACACAACCCGATGAGGTCGAGTTGGCGTTGTTCCGGGCGCTCCCGGGCGACCTGTCGATCCTTCCGCCCGCGCCGGCCGATGACACCGATACCGTGACCGTGACCAGGGCAACCGCCCAGAAGTGGAATCTGACGAGCATCGGCGATCTCGCCGCGCATTCTGCTGAGGTGAAATTCGGGGCACCGTCGGAGTTTCTCAACCGTGCTCAGGGCCTGCCGGGGCTGAAGGCCAGGTACGGCCTCGATATCAAGGCGGACAATTTCGTCGCCATAAGCGACGGCGGCGGTCCGGCAACGGTTCGGGCATTGGTCGACGGCACCGTCACTGCGGCCAATATATTCAGCACGTCGCCGGCGATCCCACAGAACGACCTCGTGATACTGACGGACCCCAAACACAACTTCTTGGCCGGGAACGTCGTTCCCTTGGTCAGTTCGCAGAAGAAGTCCGACCCGCTCAAAACCGTCCTGGACGCGGTGTCGAACAGGCTGACCACCGACGACCTTGTCGAACTCAACACCGAAGTATCGGGGAACTCCGGTATCGATCCCGACGAAGCGGCGAAAAAATGGTTGCAGGACAAGGGATTAGACAAACCTGTCGAATCTGCCGGGAAGTAGGCCGACAGCGAAGATGATCACGTTCACCGGCGTGACCAAGCGTTACCCCGACGGCACCGTCGCGGTCGACGACCTGACCCTGGAGGTGCCCGCGGGCACCCTCACCGTCTTCGTCGGGCCATCGGGGTGCGGCAAGACGACCTCCATGCGAATGATCAACCGGATGATCGATCCGACGTCGGGCACGGTCGCCGTTGATGGTCAGGATGTGTCCGACACCGATCCGGTGAAGTTGCGGCGGGGTATCGGGTACGTGATCCAGAGCGGTGGACTGATGCCGCACCAGAGGGTGATCGACAATGTCGCCACAGTGCCGGTGCTCAAGGGGCAATCGCGGCGGAAGGCGCGGCAGGCGGCCTATGAAGTGCTTGAGCGGGTGGGTCTGGACCCCGAGTTGGGGAGGCGGTATCCCGCGCAACTCTCCGGCGGCCAGCAGCAACGGGTCGGGGTGGCCCGGGCGTTGGCCGCCGACCCGCCGATTCTGCTGATGGACGAACCGTTCTCCGCGGTCGACCCAGTGGTGCGTGAGGAGTTGCAGGCCGAAATCCTGCGCCTGCAATCCGAATTGCGCAAGACCATCGTCTTCGTCACCCACGACATCGATGAGGCGATAAAGCTCGGCGACGCCGTTGCTGTGTTCGGCCGCGGCGGGGTGCTCCAGCAATACGACTCGCCCCCCCGGTTGCTGTCGAGCCCGGCCAACGACTTTGTCTCGGCGTTCATCGGCGCCGATCGCGGCTACCGGGCGTTGCAGTTCTGCACCGCCGCCGACCTCGTGCTGCAGCCCATTCCCATGGTGACCGAAAGCGAGATCGATGCGCTGCACCTCGTCGAAGACGAGTGGTATCTGGTTGTCCGCGAAGATGGCTCGCCGTACGGCTGGATCGATGCACCCGGAACCGACCGACATCGGGGTGGCGGTCTGCTCTACGACAGCGTCACCGCCGGCGGCTCGCTGTTCCGCCCGGACGGAACGCTGCGGGCGGCGCTGGACGCTGCGCTGTCCTCCCCGGCCGGCATCGGGGTGGCCGTCGACGACGACGGCGCGGTCATCGGCGGAGTGCCGGCCGACGATGTGATCGACGCACTTGAAGACCAGCGCCGCGCGGGTTCGCAGGCTGGATAAGGGCAGGACTGAATCTGTGCATTATCTGCTCACCCATCTGCATGCCGGTTGGGCGCTGACGCTCATTCACGTCCGGCTGGCGTTGATCCCGGTGCTGTTGGGGTTGCTGATCGCCGTGCCGCTGGGCGCATTCACCTGGCCACGGCCGGCGCTGCGGCGGCTCACCACGGTATCGGCCAGCATCATCTTCACAATCCCTTCGCTGGCGCTGTTCGTCATCCTGCCGTTGATCATTCCCACCCGGATCCTCGACGAGGCGAACGTCATCGTCGCGCTCACGCTCTACACCACCGCTCTGCTGGTGCGCGCAGTCCCTGAGGCGCTCGACGCCGTGCCCGGCCATGTCCGCGACGCGGCTGCGGCCACCGGCTACACGCGGCTCGGGCAATTTCTCAAAGTGGAACTGCCGCTGTCGATACCGGTTCTGGTCGCCGGGATTCGAGTGGTCGCCGTCACCAATATCTCGATGGTGGCCGTCGGTTCGGTTATCGGAATCGGAGGTCTCGGGGTCTGGTTCACCGAGGGGTACCAGGCCGACAAGAGCGATCAGATCGTCGCCGGGATCATCGCGATCTTCGTGCTGGCGGTCGTGCTCGACATCGCCATCCTGCTGATCGGCCGAACGCTCACCCCGTGGGTCAGAGCGCACTCCCGGAAAACCGGTGTGGCGGGATGAACTTCCTTCAGCAGGCGCTGACCTACATCTTCACCGCCGAAAACTGGAACGGCAAAGCCGGCATGGGGGCTCGGACTCTTGAGCACCTGCAGTACACCGGGGTCGCAGTTGGGGTATCGGTGCTGATCGCGGTCCCGCTCGGCCTCTTCATCGGCCACACGGGCCGCGGTTCCATTCTCTTGGTCACCGCCGTCAACGCACTCCGGGCGCTGCCGACGCTGGGGGTGCTGCTTCTCGGTGTGTTGCTCTGGGGGCTGGGATTGTTGCCGCCCACGGTCGCTCTGACCCTATTGGGCGTGCCGCCACTTCTGGCCGGTACCTATGCCGGTATCGCCAACGTGGACCCCAAAATCGTCGACGCCGCGCGGTCGATGGGTATGACGGGCCGCCAGGTTCTCACCGGTGTGGAGATCCCCAACGCGCTTCCGCTGATCCTCGGCGGCCTGCGTACCGCGACGCTGCAGGTAGTGGGCACTGCCACAGTGGCGGCGTACGCGAGCCTGGGCGGGCTCGGCCGCTATCTGATCGATGGGATCAAGGTCCGCCAGTTCCATATCGCATTGGTGGGCGCGCTGTTGGTAACAGTGCTCGCCCTGCTGCTCGACGGTCTGCTGGCGCTGGCGGTATGGGCTTCGATGCCGGGCGCGGGGCGCCTCGCTGGACGCTTGCCGCAGCCCTTGCTCGATGACGAGGCGAAGGTGGAGTCTGGGCGGGATGCGCACGCTTCCGGGGTCTCGTCGCATACGGTAGAGGGGTGGTAAGAGCAGACGACCGGGATTGGCCGGCGATCCTGACCTGGCGCTCTCACGACGTCACGCGGCTCGAGTCCACCCGGATTCACCTCAGCGGAAGCCGGATCAGGGCGGTGGGACGGATAGTCGCCGCCCGCAGCGGGACCAACCCGGCGTTCAGCGCGTCCTATGACCTGGTGACCGACGACAGGGGCGTCACGAAGCGGCTGTCACTCGATGTCACCCTCGCTGACCGGGACCGGCAGCTGTCGATCGCCCGTGACGAGGAGAGCAAGTGGCTCATCTCCGGCTACGAGGGCGAGTCCCGCGGTGACTACGGTGGCGCGATGGACGTCGACGTCGTGCTGAGTCCGTTCTTCAACGCCCTGCCGATCCGTCGGTTGGGGCTGCACCGCGCGGCCGAGTCGGTTCGGGTCCCAGTCCTCTACGTGAACCTGCCCGAATTGACCGTGGCTCCGGTGACTATCAGTTACACCAGCACGGGGCCGGGCAGCGGGATCAAGTTGGTGTCCCCGGTTGCCGATACCACCGTCGTCGTCGACGACAACGGCTTCATCCTGGATTACCCGGGCCTGGCAGAGCGGATCTGATCACCCCGCCGGCCCGGCCGGCGGCGGCCAGGGTTTCGCGCCAATTCTCTTCGCCGAGAGCGACACCGACGATGTCGGATCGCGAAAGGCTCTCGAAACGCATTCGAGCGGCGTGCCCGGCATCGACCAACTCGGCCACCGAGTGCCTGTCGGCCAACGAGTCTCGGGTCCGGTGCAACAGTGCCAGCGTGTGGTCGAGAGCGGGCAGCAGTTGGTCGGCGTTGGCTTCACACATGGCGCGCACCAGATCCGGGGCGGTGGCAGCGACCCGGGTTCCATCCCGGAACGATCCGGCTGCCAAGGCGAATCCCAATGGCACCTGGCCGGCGGTGGCGGCCAGTGCCTCGGCAAGTAGGTGCGGCAGGTGCGAGATCGCTGCCGCCGCGCGGTCGTGCTCGACGGACTCAGCCGGGACGACAACAGCGCCGCAATCGAGGGCCAAGTTCATCACCATCGCCCACACCGGTGCGTCGACATGCTCGTCGACGGTGATCACCCAAGGCGCCCCGACGAAGAGCCTGGCGTCTCCGGCCAGCCAGCCGGAATGGGCGGTGCCGGCCATCGGATGGCCGCCGACGTAGCGCTTGAGGAGTCCCGCGGACCGCACCTGCTGCAAAACCGGATTCTTGACACTGATGACGTCGGTGATCGGGCAATCCGGGGCGATCTGTTTGATGTGGTCCAGCAGCCAGCCGACCGCGGGCATCGGGACTGCCACCACAATCAGCGCCTGACGTGCGGAAGCCCACGCCAATGCCTCGGTGAGATCGGCGGTCGCGGTGAACCCGTCCGATCGGGCCGCTGCAACTCCGTCCGCCGAGCGGTTGTAGCCAAGCGCCTCACGGCCCGCCGCCACGGCGGCGCGAAGCACCGACCCGCCGATCAGGCCCAACCCGAGCACGCATACGGGTGTTTTTCCCACACCGCACAGGTTGGCATATGAGCGAAGCTGCGCCGGCACCCAGGACTCCAGTTGTCTGGTCAACCCGGCCGCTCAGCGACTAGCGTTGCGGGGATGGAATCCTCCGGCTTCGCCGTGGCCGTTGTGCGGGAGAACTCGACGTGGCGTTGTTCACCGATGAGCCCCAAGGCGTTGACCAGCTTGTCGACTGCGGAGACCGAGCTACGGGAACTGCGCAGCGGCGGAGCGGTTTTCGGGCTGCTCGACATCGACGATGAATTCTTCCTGATCGTCCGTCCGGCCCCGTCCGGAACACGTCTGCTGCTCTCGGACGCCACCGCGGCACTGGACTACGACATCGCTGCCGAAGCATTGGAGATGCTCGCCGCCGACATCGCGCCCGAGGAGCTCGAAGACTCCGATCCATTCGAGCAGGGTGACCTGGCGGTGCTGGCCGACGTCGGCCTGCCCGACGCGGTGCTCAGCGTCATTCTCAACGAGACCGATCTGTACGCCGATGAGCAGCTGGGCCGCATCGCTCGGGAGATGGGCTTCGCCGAACAGCTGTCGGCGGTTCTTGACCGTCTCGGGCGGTGAGCGCACCCGGTGCTGCGCCGGACGAAGAGCTGATCCGCGCTGCGATTGCTGCGGCCCGCCAGGCCGGACCGGAGGACGTGCCGATCGGCGCAGTGCTCTTCGGCTCAGACGGAGCCGAACTGGCCCGGGCGGCCAACGCCCGGGAGGAGTTGGGCGACCCCACGGCGCACGCGGAGATTCTCGCGCTCAGGGCTGCCGCCAGGGTGCTTGGTGACGGCTGGCGATTGGAGGGCACCACCCTTGCGGTGACGGTCGAGCCCTGCACCATGTGTGCGGGAGCGCTGGTGATGGCCCGGGTGGGCCGCCTGGTCTTCGGTGCGTGGGAGCCCAAGACCGGGGCGGCCGGTTCGTTGTGGGACGTGGTTCGGGACCGGCGTCTGACGCATCGTCCGCAGGTGCGCGGCGGGGTACTGGCCGAGGATTGCGCCGCATTGCTGGACGATTTCTTCGCCCGCCATCGCGATTTGGGCTCCTTCGGGCCGGACCGTAAGATTCCTCCCGGTGGCGTGTCCGAGCGGCCTAAGGAGCACGCCTCGAAAGCGTGTGACGGGTAACCCCCGTCCGAGGGTTCAAATCCCTCCGCCACCGCCATAGCCCTGAACCCTGCAACGCAGGTAAGGGGCTATTTTTCTGTTGGCTGACCGGCAGTGTGCCCTTCCGGTGCCGTTCCTGCACCAAGGGCCGGGGCTTCGACTACGGCGGCCCGTAGGCTTATCGCCTATGAACACAAATGACGATGAATTCAAAGAAGCCCTGTTCGGCAAGGTCGGCGCCAAAAATACACCCAAGGCATACATTGCTGCACTCAGGCGACTCCTGAAGACATCGGTGGCGTATCTGGGGGAGGTCGACGGGACGAAGAGGCGGGTGTACTGGATTAATGGCCGCAGTCTTGGCTGGCTTGAATGCCGTGGATCGCATGACTTGGGCGCAACTATCGACGGGCAGGTGATTCAACTGAACGTTGCGTACGTCGCACTGAAGGTCGATATCGACAGATCGAACGACAAGGCCGAGTCTGGACGTGTCCTGTCCATTTCAGCGTCACACGGCGACCGGATCAAGTTGGACGCATCGCCGGCCTCGGTGCCGGACTCCGAGGAGCGTGAAAAAATCGAGACATTCATTGATCAGGTCTTGTCAGCGATTGCAGGGCACAGCATTAGTGGAACGTGATTTCGCAGGTCAGCACCATCCGGGCAGTCTCACGGCCGCGCCGGATTAGGAATTAAAACTCTGCCACCGCCATGGCCCTGAAGGCTCCGCCGCAGACCCCCCTCCGCTAGAAAATCGGGGCGGGGATGTAGAGGTAGGGCGGGCTCGACGAGTTCGGATCCCAGGGATTTGGGGTGCAACCGTTGATGACCGGGCAGCCGGGAAACACCGGAGGCGGCACGGGCCATGGCGGTGGCGGCGGGGTCGGACTCGGAGGGGGCGGAGGCGGCGCGTCCGGTGGCAGTTCCGGGGGCAGGCCGGGGAACGGACGTACCGGTGGGGGAATCTGTGAACAGTCCGGGTTGCACATCCACCATGTGGTATCCGACTGTTGGAAGCACACGGAGTATCCGTACCAGGGCTCGCATGTCCGGGTGTCGTCGGCGTGAGCGGACACCGGCATGAGGAATGCCATCGCGACACAGCTTGTGCCGACCGAGGCTATCGGGCGGCCCAGTCTTTTCCTCATGCCGCGATACCCTAATTCTTCTCCCGCAGTCGGAAGGTCGGTTTTCGCCGGTCTCGGATGTCCTTAACTGGGCGACGTGTTACCCCACGTTCTTGTCATCGCCGGGCAGTGGCGGGTCGAGTATCGGTTTGCCGTATCGGTAGCCCTGCACCCAGTCGTAGCCGAGGGAGAGCAGTGCCTGCTCCTGCTCCGCGGTCTCGACGCCCTCGGCGATCATTCGCATCCCGAGGTCAGAGACCAGCTGGATCGCCCAGCGAGCGACGACCTCCTCGCCGGGATTGCCGTGCAGCCGATCGACAAACGTGCGATCCAACTTGACCGCGTCGGCCGGCAGGTTCTGCAGATAGGCCAGCGAGGAGTAGCCGGTTCCGAAGTCGTCGATGGCTACCTTCACCCCGAGTGAGCGAAGTGCGATCAACAACTGCCTCAGACGGCCGGATTCCCCGACCACCGCTGACTCGGTCAACTCGATGGTCAGGCGCTCTGGGGGGATCGCGTAGCGCTCGATCAGTTCGGCGAGGTCGCTGATGTACCGCGCGTCGAGCGTCTTGGCACTGACGTTGATCGCCAGGTGGAACTCCCGGCTACGGTCGCGCAGCAGTTCTGCGCAGCGCGCGACAGCGCGCTCGGCGATCTGCCGATCGAGCTGGCGGATCTGACCCGTCTCCTCGGCGAGCTGGACGAACTCGGTGGGCGCAAAGGCGCCGGTGTCGGGTTGGCGCCAGCGGGCCAGCGCCTCGGCGCCGATGATCTGGCCGGTTCGCAGGGAGATGACGGGTTGGAACGCTGGAATCAGCTGATCGTTCTCCAGCGCCCGATAGAGCTCCTGTTCGAGTTTCAGCCGCTGGACCGCCTGGCGTGAGAAGTCGTCCTCGTAGATCGCGACACGTGACCCGCCGGCACGTTTGGCCGAGTACATGGCCAGGTCGCCGCGTCGGAGCAGGTCGTCGGCTGCGACGGCATCGGTGTCGCCATCCTCATTGATGACGGCGCCGACGCTGAAGTGCACCACATGCGTGGAGCCGCCCAAGGTCAACGGATCCCGGAACGCTGTCACGATCGCCTCGGCGAGCCGCAAAACCAGATCGGGGGTGACATCGCGCAGGAGCACGACGAACTCGTCGCCGCCGAGGCGGAACACGGTGCCGGACCGTGCGACGTGTTCGGAGGTCACTGCCTCGAGCCGCTTGGCGGCGCTCTGCAGCACCAGGTCGCCCTGGGCGTGTCCGAATGCGTCGTTGAGCTGTTTGAAGCGATCGAGGTCGAGGAACAGCAGGCTGCGTTTTGTTACGGCAGCGTGCCGAGCCGATCCGGATCGCGTCTCGTTGTCGATCGTCATCGACAGGGCGCGGCGGTTGCCCAGCCCGGTGAGGGGATCGATGGTCGCCTCGAAAGCGAGCTGCCGGTAGGAGTACTCGAGCTGGCCGGACTGCACCGCCTGGTAGAGCCCCTCGGCCGCGGTTCGATCGTTGTCGGACCATGGGCGGCTGCGGCTGTCCAGGTGACCGGCCGCGGTCAAGGGCCGGCGGAACCAGGCCAGGTAGTCCGGAGTGCCAGGCAGCCGGGCCACGATGGCCCCCGCGGTATCGGAGGTGGCCAGTTCGGGCATGTCGGCGGCCAGGCAGTCGGTCACCTGCACCAGACTCGGCCCGGCTGAACTCAGTTCACGCACCTGCCGGTCGAGGGTGTCCTGGTCGGGCGTATCCCCGAGGCGGTATACCTTGCGGCCCATCCGAACCACCAGCCCGTCGGCCTGCACTGCCGTCAAGGCGTCGGCGCCGAGGGCTTGGATGCAT
This sequence comes from Mycobacterium sp., assembly GCA_020438845.1. GTDB lineage: Bacteria > Actinomycetota > Actinomycetes > Mycobacteriales > Mycobacteriaceae > Mycobacterium. The sequence goes on from JAGQTV010000102.1 coordinate 122,501, forward strand.
TGGATGGGGTCGGCGCCGACGGTGAGGTTCCGCCGGAGTTCCTCGGTCAGCGCCGTCAGTCGCTCGATGATCTTGTAGGCCGTGATGTCATGCGCGACAATGGTCAGTCGGTTTTGGTCCAGTTTGGACGGTCCTTCCTGACGCAGCACGGTGAGGCTTACTTCACGCTGATGCCCGCCTTCTTCCGTGAGCGTCGATTCACCGGACCACATTCCATCCCGCAACGCGGTGGGCACTGCCACCTCCCGCAGCTGGTCGAGAGCAACACTGTCGAACAGCGATCCAATAGTGCTCGGCAGAGGATCGTGATCGGAGAGACCCAACAAGCCCCGCCAGGCTCGGTTGAGGTGTTGCAGGCCTCCGCCTAGTCCGAAAATCGCGACGAAGTCTGGAGTATTTTCGACGATCTGCATGAACCCCGACAGCGATTTGTTCCTGGAACGCAGATCGGCGGTCATCTGAAGGGCGATTTCTTCACGGGCCAGGACTTCGAGTCGCTCGCGAGACCTGTTGCTCCGCTGCCTCAACTTGACGACCCAGTAGCTCAGGGCCGCTATCACGCAAGACACCACAACGCTGACCGCCCCGATGCTTCTGACTACGCGCGTGCTGTCAGGCGTGGCCGTGACAGCGACCTGCCACGTCGAACCCGGCACGGAAAACTCCTTGGTGGCGACGTACTGGCCCGGCGCCTCCGGCGAACCGAAGACGTCGACGACATCACCTGAGGGCGAGCGAGAGCGGATGTACACGTCGGCCTTCAGCGCCGCCGCCGTGGCAGGGTCAGCCACAGTGCTGTAGTCAAGCAAGGCACTGGACAACCCCCAGTAGGTTCCATCCTCGAGGAAGACGGGGGTTCGGTAGACGAAGGCCCGCCCACCCTGAACCAGGTTGATCGGACCGGTCAGGACCGATTTCCCGGCGGCGATTTGATCTTTGATGGGGTCCCACTGTGCCGGGGTTGCAGCGAGGTCCAGTCCGATGGCGGCCTCATTGCCCTTCAGCGGCCACACCGCTTCGATCACGTTGCCGGGGGCGATGCTGAGCGATTTGAGGGAACGTCCCTCCTCGGTGCTTTGGTTCAGCAGTTGCAGTGCGAAGGTCCTTAAGTCGTCAGGGATGGGTCGACCTTGCTTGGCGACTATCTGGGCGCGCACTGCGTCGGCTGGCCCGGTGACCGCCCCCAGCGCCATCTGGACAGTGTTGGCGAGCGTACCGGCCGCCTCCACAGCCCTGGCGTCGGCGGCAGCTTCCTCGGCTTTTACTGCATAGAGTCCAACGATTCCGCCGACCGTCAACCCCAGCAACAGCACCCCAGCGGCGACAAGCCAGCGACGCGCCCCGGGGGAAAGGAGGCGTCGCATTGGCCCAAGATAAGCCTGATGCCGCGATCTGATGGGGGCTTGCCCACAAATCTACCCACAATCGACACCGAGTGACGGGATGGCATCGCGATGGCCTTTGCGTAACGTGATTCAGCACGCCGCCACCGTCAACCACGTCCTACCCGATCGGGCCTATTCTGGAGTTGGTTGACCCTTCAGTGTCCAGGGGGACAAGCATGGTGAATCTTTCACTCGCCGGCCGGCGATTCGTCGTTGGTGCTTTGCTTGCGGCGATTGCGGCAGTGCCGGCCGTCGCGGTTCTTGCCGACGGCTCTCCGCCGCCGCGGGTGCTGGCCGACTGCAACGACATCGTCGATACGACCGACAGCTTTTCGATGAACTGTGTGCCTACCGTCATCCCCGATGTCAGCGACCAACTGACTGAGGAAGAGGTAGCGCAACCCGGCTGGGGAGCAACGCCGGGCGGTGGCGGCGGACAAGGACCCGGGGGCGGACCGCACCGCTAGCCGGGGCGCAGGTCGGTATCGAGGATCGCTTTCGCGCGATGCAGATGGTCGACCGCCCGGGACAGGTAGTCCTGATAGTTGGCCGCGTCCGCGTGCTGCCGTCCGATGATGAACCTCAGGCAGGCACGCGTTGCCACGTTGATGTCGTCGATCATCCTCTGCAATTCAGCGGTCAGCCCCTTGTCGGGGGTTGGCAGATGCTGCTGCAGCCCGATGATGTTGGTGTCGTGCAGTTGCTCACATCCCGAGCGCACCGCCGCCTCGTCGCCTGTTTCGGACCCGTCCCAAATATGTTGCAGCGCTTGAGCGGATTCCTTGAAGTGGTTGCGCGCACCAGCTTCCCATTCCCGCATGGCGGCGTCGGTTGACGGGGTTGTGGGCGCGGACGGCGTGGTGAGCCCGACGGCCGGCGCTGACTGACTCGGGGCGGCCCGCTCAGAGGGGTGTCCGCAACCCGACAGCAACGGCGCCAGCCCCGCCAGCAACGAAGCCAGCCCCGCCAGCAACGAAGCCAGCCGAGCGCCGAACACCAGCGATTCGGTGCACCGCCTCCTCACAGTTCCCCACACTGCGACCGATCGCATCGGTTGAACAGGGTCTTTAGGCCCGAGTGGTGACCTGGCCGCCGTGAGCAGCGCAGCGTGATTATTCCCTCAAAGCCTCGCGATGCGGCGTGCGACCCGCTTCAATTGAGAACATTGAGAACAGGAAACATCGAAGACAGGGACATCAATGGAACTGATATCACCGGTTGATTCGATGTTCCTGCTTGCGGAGTCGCGCGAGCACCCCATGCATGTCGGTGGTCTGCAATTGTTCGAGCCCCCCGCGGGCGTCGGGCCCGACTACGTGCGCAACATGTACCTCGACCTGATCCACCGGGACGACGTCTCCCTGACCTTCCGTAAGCACCCCTCCGAGCTGTTCGGCGGGATCGCCAATCTTGCATGGGCCTTCGATCATGAGATCGACTTGGAGTACCACATGCGGCGCTCGGCGCTGCCCTCACCGGGCCGCGTACGTGAGCTGCTGGAACTCACCTCACGGATGCACGGCACGCTGCTGGACCGGCACCGTCCGCTATGGGAGTCCCATCTGATCGAAGGCCTCACCGATGGCCGTTTCGCGGTCTACACCAAGATTCATCACGCGCTCGTCGACGGTGTCAGCGCGATGCGGTTGATGCGCCGGTCGTTGTCCACCGATCCCGAGGACAGCGAGGTGCGGGTGCCGTGGGGCACCAACAAGAGACAGTCCAGCCGGGTCCCCCGGGGAGTGGCGCAGGGTGTCTCACTTCTGGGTGGACTCGCGAAAGCCGCAGGCTCGGTGGTCGAGCTCGGGCCTTCGACGTACACGCTGGCGCGCCGCGGGCTGCTGGAGCAGCAGTTGACCCTGCCGTTCGGAGCACCGCGGACGATGTTCAACGTGCCGATCGGCGGCGCACGACGGGTGGCTGCCCAGTCCTGGCCGATGGCCAGGGTCATGGCCATCAAGAAGGCTGCCGGGGTCACGGTCAACGATGTGGTGCTGGCCATGTGCGGGGGCGCGTTGCGAGCCTATCTGCTCGAGCAGAACGCGCTTCCGGACCGGCCTCTGATCGCGATGGTGCCGGTGAGTTTGCGTGACGATGACTCCAGTGGCGGTAACCAGGTGGGAGCGTTACTGGCGGATCTGGCTACCCATCTTCCGGATCCGGCCAAGCGACTGGAGGCGGTCAGCGCGTCCATGCGCAGCAACAAGCAGTTGTTCAGCCAGCTGCCGAAGTTGCAGCAGTTGGCGTTGTCGGCCTTCAACGTTTCGCCGCTACTGCTGAGCATGGTGGCACCGGCTCTCGGTTCGGCGGCACCACCGTTCAACTTGGTGATCTCCAACGTGCCGGGAACGCGGGAACCCTTGTACTGGAATGGCTCTCGGCTGAACGGCAATTATCCGTTGTCGATCGCCCTGGACGGCCAGGCGATGAACATCACGCTGACCAACAATGCCGACAACCTCGATTTCGGCCTGGTCGGGTGCCGGCGCAGTGTGCCGAGCCTGCAACGGCTGCTGGGCCATCTCGAGGACTCGCTGACCGACCTCGAGCGCGCAGTGGGGGCCCCGGTGAATAAGGCCGGCAGCGCCAAGAGGGCCCCAGTGAAGAAGGCTCCAGTGAAGAAGGCTCCAGTGAAGAAGGCTCCTGCAAAAAAGGCTCCCGCGAAGAAAGCGGCGGCCCCCAGTGAGAGGACCGCCGCTTCCGCGAACAGTGAAGAACCAGCTTCCCGCTAGGGGCAGGTGACGCTGATCTCGAACGGCTTGGTCATCGGCTGCATCGGGTTGGCCATGTCAACGCCGGTGGCAGTGCCCTTGATCGTGTAGGTCTTTCCGTCCTTGGTTGCCGACGCCTCGCCGCCCGGCGCACCCTCTTGGAAGCCCAGTGCCACGCCGTTGACGTTGCCCAAGCCCACCGAGTTCACCTTGGAGCCGTCTTCGGCCATCATGACGCCGATGCCGGTGGTCGGGTTTCCGATGGCGATGTTGAAGTTGTCGCCGACCGTCGAGCACACCACCTGGCCGTCGACGTCCTGAGGCGCACCGTCGATGGTGACCTTGGCGGTACCCGAACCCGCCGATGCAGTCACCGAGCCCGAGGTCATCGACGCCGACGCAGTAGCCGAAGGCTTGCTCGATTCGCTCGCCTTCTCCTCCTTCTTGCTGGAGCAGCCGGACAGACCAGCCACCACGATCGCGGCACCGCATACGGCAACCGTCACACCACGCACCACAGTTTTCTCCTTCTGTTTGCTACGGCCGGAACGGGCCGCCGCGGACCATTATCTGCCGAATACGGGCGGAAAGGGAATGCCCTTTGCGCTGTTGGTCCAGCCACCGGGTATCGCTTGGTTAGATGACTGGCGTGACGAGACCTTGCTTCACCGTCGAGGCAGCACTGCCCAACGGCCGGGGGCGCAGCGGCGTCATCCACACTCCGCACGGCGATATCCGCACCCCGGCGTTCATCGCGGTCGGGACGAAAGCCTCGGTCAAGGCCGTGCTGCCCGAAACGATGAGTGCGCTCGGGGCCCAGGCTGTTCTCGCCAACGCCTACCACCTCTACCTGCAGCCCGGCGCCGATATCGTCGCGGAAGCCGGCGGTCTCGGGACATTCATGAATTGGCCCGGCCCGACGTTCACCGACAGCGGCGGGTTCCAGATCATGTCCCTCGGCGCGGGGTTCCGGAAGGTCCTGATGGAGGATCCCGGCCGGGTGCAGTCCGATGACATCATCGCCAAGGGCAAGCAGCGGTTGGCCCACGTCGACGATGACGGGGTTACCTTCGTCTCGCACCTCGACGGGTCCCGGCATCGATTCACCCCCGAAGTGTCCATCGGCATCCAGCACCAGATCGGTGCGGACATCATCTTCGCCTTCGACGAGTTGACCACCCTGGTGAACACCCGCGCTTATCAGGAAGAGTCACTGGCCCGTACCCACGCGTGGGCGCAACGCTGCCTGGCCGAGCACCGCCGGTTGACCGCGCTTCGTGCGCCGTCGCGGTCCGCCCAGGCCCTCTTTGGTGTGGTGCAAGGTGCTCACTACGAAGACCTGCGCCGGCAGGCCTGTCGCGGACTGGAGAGCATCGTCGACGAAAACGGTCTCGGATTCGATGGCTACGGAATCGGCGGGGCGCTGGAAAAGCAGAACCTGGCCACCATCGTCGGGTGGTGCACCGAAGAACTGCCCGACTCCAAGCCCCGTCACCTACTGGGCATCAGCGAACCTGACGACCTGTTCGCCGCCATTGAGGCGGGAGCGGACACCTTCGACTGTGTGTCGCCGTCGCGGGTGGCCCGCAACGCTGCGCTTTACTCGCCAGATGGCCGGTTCAACGTCACCGGCGCGCGTTACCGGCGCGATTTCTCGCCAGTCGATCCCGACTGCGACTGCTACACCTGCGCCCACTACACCCGCGCTTATCTGCACCACCTGTTCAAGGCCAAGGAGATCCTCGCGGCTACGCTGTGCACAATTCACAACGAGCGCTTCATCATTCGGCTCGTCGACACTATTCGCGACGCCATCGTCTCCGGTGATTTCGATGAACTCGGTCGGGAAGTCCTCGGCCGCTACTACGGGGCGAAGCGGGCATGAGAGGGCATGAGAGGGCACGGGGAAAAACCGAAAAATTGAAGGATCGAAAGCCGCAGCCTCTGTGGTCCTTCGCGAAACAGCCGCATGAATGCGGGGTCCGCGCCCTCGAAGACTATCGAACCGCACCCGTACCGGTCACCGCAAGTTCTTCAGGTGGACCAGGGAGACAAGACCCATCTGTCGGTGCAGCACAGCGGGCGGCAGGAGCCGGAAGCCCCGCACACCGGGGCGGCCGGTTGCGGCCTGAGCGATCTTGCGGGCGATTCGGTAATCCATATCCTTGAGGACGCCCCGATCGGTGGTGGTGTCGAGTAAAGCCGGCAAGCCTGGAACCGCAAAGGGATTGGTGACGTCGAGCATGACGTTGGTCATCGCCACCAACTGTCGGGCCCGGTCTGCCACCGGTAAGCGGGCCAGGGCTGGTGTGGCCCCGTCGATCCGAGCTGTGATGCGATCCAGAAAGCGCCGCAGCCGGTGCGGGCCTACCGTGATGGCACCGGCGTGGTTCACCGACAACCCCAGGTAGTCGATCCGGTTGGTTCCTCGATAAGCGGGGTCCGCCTCGGCAGACCTGCCCGTCGCGCTCAGGGTGCTGCGAACTTCCTTTGCGGCCTTGCGTTTCACGCCGAGTTCATCGACCAGCGAGTCGATGCGGGCATCGGTTTCCCGCAGTGCGTCGAGGTCGGGGTGAGCCAGCAGGAAATCGTCGTTGTACCGGGCGTAGAAGATGCCGTCGGTGGCCAGGATCGAATTGTCCATCGGGATGACCGCAAGATTCGCCAGTACGGGCACCATGGGGGTTCCCATGGCGACACCGCGCAAACGGGTGAACTGGGTGCCGTCGGAATCGGTGACCACTGGGCGGGCCAGGCCAGTGATCAGATTCCAGGTGGTCTCCGAGGGTTCTCCGGTTGGGCTTCCCAGCCCGGCAACCTCGCGTAGCAGTGGCCAAAGTGGGGCATCGGGGCCCATCGGGAGGTTGTCGCCGTAGTGCTCGAAGTCGGACTGCAGGACATACAGCGGCGGCCCTTTGGGGCCCACCCGATCACGATGCGCTCGGATGAACGCGCCCAGGCCGCGCAATGCTCCGACGTTGGTCATCGCGGGCAGGTAGGAGTAGACGCCGGGCAGGCCGCGGGATCGCGCATTGCGGGTCAGAAGCTGGTACAGCGCCGACCCGACCACGTGGTCGGCGAAGACAGGCATGTGGGCGCAACGTTGTTTACCCTTTGTCTCCAGCACCCAGAGGTCGACTGGTTCCGGCGTATAGCGGCCGTCGGCCACGGCGCGGGCGATGGCCCGGGCCAGCCCGTGGCGGTTGGCGGCGGTGTCGAAATAGGTGACATCGGGGCCGGCGGTGGCATAGCCCTGACCACGTTGGCTCCGTTTGGCGAAAATCTTGAGGATGACGTCCTCATAGGCTTTCGGGTCGGCGAGGCTTCGGTCGATGTCGATGGGCGTGGGGCGCTGGACGTGGTCAGCCATCGGCTGCGCACCCGGCTTTCACGATGCGTCGCCAGGCCCGGAGTTGCTCGACTTCGGGCTCCGGTGGCAGCACGAACAGCAGTCGCAGCGTTCCCCGGCAGAACACCGGCGTGATGCGGCGACCGTCCAGGGGTACCTGGTCGGCTCCGTCCTCGAGGCTGGCCATCGCGGTGGGCAGGGCTCTGGCCAAGATGTTGTGTTCCACACCGCGCATGTTCTGGGCGCCGTCGAGTGTCTCGGTGTCGAAAGCGATCCCGTCGGCGAACAGCCGTCGGAATTGTGCGGTAAGGGCCTGCGGCGAATGCGGCTTACCCTCGTCCGGCGGGGTGGACGACCGCAGACTCATCGTGCCGCCGGTGGCGGTCTGGAGTGCAAGATGAGCGCTGGGCGCGCCGTCGACGGGCACGCGCTCGTAGAAGACCAGAGCCGTGGCTGAACGGAACGCAAAATAACCCTTTCCGCCGAAGGTATCTCGCATCAGGGCCAGCACCGCCGACCGCTGTTTGCTGGTGATCGCTTGGGGAATGGCGCCGGTTCCCACTATGACCGGACCAGGTTCTGCTGCCAGTGCCTGCCGCCATTCGCCGTAACTCAACAGGGTGGGCAGCGGCGCGTCGCGGCGGTCCTGCAGGTGCTGCAGATTGATCAAGACGATGAGTTGGAGGAGCATTGCGGCGGTGATTTCGATCAGATCTGAGGCCGGATTCGGCTTCACCCACACCAGCCAGAGCAACGCAATCAGCAGCAGGAAGGTAGCGATGTGGGCGCCGAATCGTCCCTCGGCAAAGAGGCGGATCTGGTATATGCCGATCACGCTGCGAACGACGAACAACGGGATCAAGGCGAGCAGGAAACTGATCGGCACACCGTGCAGCAGGAAGCGGGCCAAGGCGAAGGCCAGCAGCCAGTAGAACAACGCGATGACCGGGGCCACCCACAGCAGGGTGTGAAAGAAGCGGATCGCAAGCGGGCGAATGGCGGGTGCATTGCGTAGTCGAACGAAGTCGAAGTAGAAGATCCCGGCGCTCTCATAGGTGCCGCGGAACAGCGGCATGATCAGGTAGAAGAACTGGAACGCATTGATGTGCCGCCAAGCCGCCGACGCGGCGGTGAGGTCGAAGGTGCGGGTGTTGGTTCCGTAGAAGCCGACGAGCGCCAAAACAAGTACAGCGTCGAGACGCAGGCTCAGGCCCGACAGGGTCGTCTCCAGGCCGAGCATGGGCGGGATTTTCGGGAACCGGCTCCAGAAGCCCCGATCGGCAAGACGTGGACGGATTCCCGTTAGGCGGTAGGCCTCCAGGCAGAAGTGCACGGTGATCCAGATGCTGATCGCGTTCGACGCGATGATCGCGATGATGATCGCGGCGGCGGGGTAGTAGAAGAATCCAGCGCCGATCACTGCCAGTTGCACGAGGGTCGGCACGAACATCGACCAGGTGGGCTTGTGCACCCGCCGGGTCGCGTAGATGCCCGAATGCAACACCCGGACGGGCAACCCGATTGCGAGTTCGACGATGATCAGGAACGCGTAAAAGCGCCCGACCGGAGCCTCGCCGGCCAGGCTCGCTTTGTGCAGGACGAGTCCGCCGACGATCGTCGCGAGGAGAGCCGCAACTGCGCCGAGGAGGAACCAGCGGCCGATTTCGAGTTCGGCGGCGTCGCGTTCCCCGGACTTGGCGAAAGCCCGCAGGCGGTCTCGCATCACTTCCAGGAGTCCCCACCAACCGCCGGCCACGATCAGGCTGCCGGCGCGAAGCACCATCACCGTGAAAGTCGCCACGCCGCCCAGCGCGGAAAGCAGAATGAAGAATTCCGCGACGTGTACGGCAAACCGGACCGTCGAAACCAGGAAGGGGAATCGCAATCGGTAGCGGAAATAGGCGAATAACCGGCCGGTGAGGAAGCTGGAGTACAGCGACACGACACGGTCCTGCTGGCCCGCGGTGCGCTCGAACCAGCGGTCGACTTCGTTCACGTTCCGGCCTGGCTCGATCCTGGTGGGTGTCTCGGTGGTGGACGTCGGGGCCCGTTGGCTGTTGAATAGAGTGCGCCATGAAGCGGCGTGATGCAAAGGTATTAGCCATATCGGCCGGACTTTCGGTGGTCGTCGTCGCCGCCATCGTCTACAGCTTCATAATCGATCGACGGCCGGAGGGGCCGGCGCCGGGGAGCAGTTCGTCGAGTTGGTTGACGATGACCTGGGGGCCGAGCCTCTGCATGGTGGAAGCCAAGAACGCAGGGTGCAAATCCGGTCATGTCGGCAAGATGGGACAGTCCCTCGTGCTGCACGGGCTGTGGCCGCAACCGTCGACGGAGCAGTACTGCGGCGTGCCTGTGCGCGGTGCGGACCGACGGTCGGTCGATTTGCCGGATGGGGTTCGAAATACGTTGCAGGACATGATGTCCGACGAAACCACGATGGCTCCGCACGAATGGTACGCACACGGCACCTGCTCGGGAGTGACACCACCGGAGTACTTCGGCGTCGCCACCACCCTTGCGACGCAGGTGCGCTCGCTTCTGGACCCGGTTTTCGTGAATGCGAAAGGAGACCAGTTGTCACCCCGCGCCCTGCAGGAGAGCCTCGACGCCGCGTTCGGCGGCAGGGCAGGCAATAGAATTGGCCTGACCTGCCGCGACGTCGACGGTCAGTCGATTGTCTACGAGATCCACCTGTCGCTCCCCTCCGTCGTCGACCTTCTCGCCGACCAAAAGGCCGACAACACGCTCGCACTCGGCGACTCGCTGGCGAAGGGCCCCGAGATTCCTCCCGGTTGCGGACAAGGTCGGGTGCCGGGATGACGGTTCCGGGGATGACGGGGGTTAGCGGATGACACAGGCGCTGCTGGTGCAACTGCTCGAACCGGCCAACCGGGCGAACCCCTACCCGGTGTACGACCGACTTCGGGAAAGCGGCCCGCTACTGTTGCCGGAATCCAATCTCGTTGTGTTCTCGTCTTTTTCGGATTGCGAAAAGGTCTTGCGCAACCCGGCTTCGTGCAGCGACCGAATGAAGTCGACCTCGGCCCAACGATTGCTGGCCGCCGGCGAGAATCCTCGGCCCCTGGGTACGCCGGGCTTCCTGTTCCTCGACCCCCCGGACCACACTCGGTTGCGTCGCCTGGTCAGCAAGGCCTTCTCGCCCAGGGTGGTCAAGGCTCTCGAACCCGATATCGCGGATCTGGTCGACGGGCTGTTGGACGCAGTGGCCGAGAAGGGTCAGTTCGACGCAGTCCCGGACCTGGCCTACCCGCTCCCAGTCGCGGTGATCTGTCGACTGCTCGGCGTACCGCTGGACGACGAACCCGAATTCAGCAGGGCCTCGGGGCTGCTGGCCCAGGGCCTGGATCCTTTCATTGCATTCACCGGCGAAACACAGGGCTTCGATGAGCGACTGGAGGCCGGACTCTGGTTGCGGGCCTATCTTCGGGACCTGTTGCAACAGCGTCGTGCGCACCCCGCCGACGACCTGATGTCGGCGCTGATCGCTGTTGAGGAGTCCGGAGACCAGCTCACCGAAGATGAGATCGTTGCGACGTGCAACCTGCTGCTCATCGCGGGTCACGAGACGACGGTGAATCTCATCGCCAACGCGGTGTTGGCCATGTTGCGCAACCGCCAGTACTGGACCGCATTGGCAGACGACTCGGAGCGGGCCAGCGGGATCGTTGAGGAGACACTGCGTCTCGATCCGCCGGTGCAATTGGTCGGGCGGGTCGCCGGTGAGGACATGACAGTCGGCGACACTGACATCCCCAAAGGGGACAACATGATGCTGCTGCTGGCAGCCGCCCACCGCGACCCCGCGGTGGTCGACCGGCCGGGCGAATTCGACCCCACTCGGCCCTCGATCCGCCACCTCGCTTTCGGTCTGGGGGCGCACTTCTGTCTGGGCTCCCCGCTGGCCCGACTGGAGGCTGCGGTTGCGCTGTCGGCGGTAACCAAACGGTTCTCCGGCGCGCAGCTGGCGGCAGAACCGGTCTACAAGCCGCACGTCACGCTACGCGGCATGGCCAGCCTGGAAGTCTCCCTCTAGACGGACTCGCGGAAGATCCACGGCGAGCGTGGAAGCCGTGCCGGGTCGAACTGATCGAGCAACTCAGCCATGTTCGCCGCCGGGCAGCCCAGCGATTCCGTGATCAAGGCGAACGCTCGTTGCGCTCCCAGTTCCGCGAGCGTCACCGCACCGTCCCGCTTGGCCAGTCGTTTGCCGTCGGCGTTGAGCGCCAGCGGAACGTGGGCGTACACCGGTTGCGGATGGCCGAGCAGAGCAGCCAGATAGGCCTGCCGGGGGGAGGACGCCAGCAGGTCGTCGCCGCGTACCACCTGGTCGACTCCCGAGGCGGCGTCGTCCACCACCACCGCCAGGTTGTAGGCCGCGACGCCGTCGCCGCGCCGGAGCACGAAGTCGTCCACCACCCCGGTGAACTCACCGTGCAGCAGGTCGGTCACCGTGAAGTGATCGACGCCCGCGCGCAGGCGCAATGCGGGTGACCGGCCCGCCGCCCGCTTGTCCGCGAGTTGGGCGGCGTGAAGCTCTCGGCAGGTGCCCGGATAGGCCCCTTCCGGGGCGTGCGGGGCTCGCGGTGCGTTGAGGATTTCCCTTCTGCTGCAGAAGCATTCGTAGACCAGCCCGTTCCGGGCCAGATCGTCGACGACGGTGTCGTAGTGGTCGGGGTGAGTCGACTGCCACTGTGGCTCCTCGTCCCAGGTGACTCCCATGGCGGCGAGGTCGGCCAACTGGCGCTCGGCGATGTCGTCATGGGTGCGGTCGTCAAGGTCCTCGACGCGGATCAGAAAGCGCCGACCCGTCGAACGGGCGAACAGCCAGGCCAGCACGGCGGTGCGCAGGTTGCCGATGTGTAAGTCGGCCGACGGACTGGGCGCGAACCGGCCGGCCCCGGAGTTGGTGTGCCCGGAGTTGGTGTGCCCGGAGTTGGTGTGCATCGCCGTCGAATGTACGACGATTGGTTCCGTGGACCTGCCCGTCGCACCTCCGGTGGAGCCGATGCTGGCCAAAGCGCAGGCGAAAGTTCCGTCCGAACCGGGAGTCTGGTCCTACGAACCGAAGTGGGACGGCTTCCGTGCTGTGGTGTTCCGCGACGGCGACGAGGTCGTCATGCAGTCGCGCAACGGCAAGGAGCTCGGCCGCTACTTCCCCGAACTGATCACTGCTCTGCGTGACGAACTGGCGCCGCGGTGCGTGCTGGACGGAGAGGTTGTGGTGCCCCGGGAGATCGACGGTCGGGTGCGGCTGGACTGGGACTCCCTCTCGGGGCGTATCCACCCGGCAGAGAGTCGGGTGCGGATGCTTGCCGAACAGACACCCGCACACTTCATCGGGTTCGACGCTCTGGCGGTCGGGGACCGGTCGCTGATGGCGGAGCCGTTTCGGGTGCGTAGGTCGGCGCTGACAGAGTCGGTTGGCGAAGGCGACTGGTGTCACGTCACCCGCACCACCGAGGATCCGGGGTTGGCGACCGGTTGGTTCGAGACCTTCGAGGGTGCGGGCCTCGACGGCGTGGTTGCCAAGCGGCTCGCGGGTCTCTACCTGCCGGGCAAACGGGAGATGGTGAAGGTCAAGCACGCGCGCGACGCGGACTGCGTCGTGATGGGCTACCGCATCCACAAGAGCGGTGTCGGTCTGGGCTCGCTGCTGCTCGGGCTGTATCGCGGCGACGGTGACATCGAGATGGTCGGTGGAGCGGCGTCCTTCAGCACCAGGGATCGGATCGCCCTACTGGCTGAACTGGAGCCGTTGCGCATCGGCGAGGGCATCGTCAACGACGGCGAACCCAGTAGGTGGAACGCGGCGGCCGACAAGCGGTGGATCCCGGTCCGCCGGGAGAGGGTTGCGCAGGTGGCCTACGACCAAATGGAGGGCAGTCGCTTCCGGCACACGGTGCGATTCCTGCGCTGGCGTCCGGACCGTGAACCGCGAAGCTGCACCTTCGACCAACTCGATGTTCCCGTGGACTACGACCTCTACGACGTCCTGGAGACCCGCTGATGCCCTCGAACACGCCAGCTGAGGAGATCGACGTCGACGGTGTCGCGGTCCGGGTCACCAACCGCGACAAGGTGTACTTCCCGCTGCTCGGTTCAGGAGGAACCAAGGGCGCGCTGATCGACTACTACCGCACGGTGGCGTGTCGAGGCGAGCTGCTGACCGCGCTGCGGGACCGGCCGACGCACCTGCAACGCTTCCCCGATGGCATCGACGGAGAGCAGATCTTCCAGAAGCGTGTCCCGGAAAAACACCCCGACTACCTCAAGACTTGTCGGGTGACCTTCCCCTCCGGTCGCACCGCTGACGCGCTGATGGTGACCCATCCGTCAGCGGTTGTCTGGGCAGCTCAAATGGGCACCATAACGTTGCACCCGTGGCAGGTCCGGTGCCCCGACACAGACCATCCCGACGAACTGCGGATTGACCTCGACCCGCAACCGGGCACCGGCTTCGCCGAGGCCCGGACTGTGGCGGTGGACATCCTGAAACCGCTGCTCGACGAACTCGGTTTGGTCGGCTACCCCAAGACCTCCGGCGGCCGCGGAGTGCACGTGTTCCTGCGGATCAGGACCGACTGGGACTTCGTTGCCGTCCGCCGCGCGGGAATCGCGCTGGCGCGGGAGGCGGAGCGAAGGGCACCGGACCTGGTGACGACGTCCTGGTGGAAGGAGGAGCGTGGCGAGAAGATCTTCATCGACTTCAATCAGAACGCACGGGACCGCACGTTTGCCGCCGCCTACTCGGTTCGGCCCACTCCGATCGCGACGGTATCGACGCCGTTGACGTGGGCTGAACTTGCCAATGCCGTAAGCCCGGATGACTACACCATTGCGACCGTGCCCGCGCTGGTGGCCCGGCGCGGTGATCCGATGGCCGCGATGGACGCACTGGCACAGACGATCGAACCACTGCTGGCGATGGCCGCCGCTGACGCCGACCGCGGGCTGGGAGACCTGCCCTATCCGCCTAACTATCCGAAGATGCCCGGCGAACCCAAGCGGGTGCAACCAAGCCGAAATGCCGACCTGAACAGGAAAAACAAGTCGAAGTAGCGTCACACGTGGCCCTGGGAAAGCCTGCGGGCCAGTATCAATCGCTACCCGCGCGTTCAAGGGAAGGCCGATCGCACACGCGTGCTCGGCCAGTCGATCACCTGACCGCACTACTCGCCGCCTGGAACGGCCGAGGATTCCGCCGAACACGTGCGCACGCAGTGGCAATTGCTGCTCCCGGAACAACATCCGCTCATGCTGAACTCGCCTATCGAGGCGATCGTCCACAACGGCAAACTCCTCGAACGTCCCACCTACGTCACCCCACCGACTCCACCATCGGACGGTGGACCATCAGCAAACCGGAACGGAGGTCGCCTGAAAGCACCTCGATCCATGGAATTGACATCGAATTGACAATGCCTCGCGCGCAAAGTGGGGCCGGTCCACAATGGTTTATCACGGGGACAAGATGGAGAGGGGAGCTGCATTGAGGTCAGCTCGGTATACAACAATCCGCTGCGGGTCGGCTTTCGGTGGAATTGGCCTCGTGATCGCAGGCCCAGCAATCGCTATCGGCATTGCCGCGTCCACCGGCACTGCTCCTGCGCAGGCTGATCCGGACTGCGCTCCACCTATGCAAGTGAACAGTGCTGGGGAATGCGTTACGAGCAACCCACTCGACGCGCGGTCGCCTGAGGGGGGATCCTCAGAGGCCTCGCAGGCTTGCGAAGCAGGCCAATTCGGATCGGAGTGGCTCAGCGTGCCGGTACAAGACCCCTGCACGAGCTGACCAATCCCGTACCGGCGAGATCCCGCCAGGTGGCAGATCCGCTGGTGGACATGGTTGGGCTTCTCGGTTGCGGGGCGAACACTCGGCCGATAACTGGGCGCACAACGCAACTGCAATTCCTGCAAGATCCCTGGCCGGCATAACGCCAAACCGGTGGGCACTCCGAGGATGCCCGGCGAACCCAAGCGGGTGCAACCAAGCCGGGCAGCCCACGGCAAGCCAGAGGTCGAAAAGTGATTGCTATCAGCCCAGATAGGGCCGCCGTCTTTCGTGGAACAGCAAATGTGTGGTAGAACTTCAGCAAACAATCTTCATACGCGTCAGAGGGGTCCTGGACACATGTCGAACGCTACTTGCAAGCGAGCCAGGAAGAGCCGCCTCCAACCGTACGCGTGGCTCGGTGCCGGTGCGGTGACGCTCAGTCTGGGTGCTGCGATGGTCGGCGGCACTGCCATCGCATTCGCGGATACCGGCACCGACTCTGCCTCCGCGTCGGACAGCTCTGCCACCGACACGTCGTCGCCGAAATCCTCCGCGGGCAAGAATTCGGCCACCAGGTCCTCACGGCGCAGCGCGCCTGATGCCTCGGCTGTCACCCGGCAGGCCAGGGGCCGCGCTGCGGTCGCACCGCCCGCTGCGCTGACCAACGTGCCGAAGCCCGCCGCCGCCGTATCGCCCCGGTTGAGCCGCGGTTCGAAACCGAGCGCAGCCGCTGCCTCTAAATCAACCGCCTCGAACTCAACTGCTGCGTCCCAAGCCTCCCCGGCCGCGGTGGCGAACCCGGCTGCCGATCCGTCCTACAACATGACGTCGTACCTGCCGGCGACGCCCATCGTTCCCGGTGCGCACGTGACCTTGGCGCTGGAGCAGATCGCTGCCGCGAAAACTGACCTCAACCAGGAGACCTTCGGTTCGGGCAAGGTCGTGGCGGGCGTTGCCGCGATCGGCCCGCAACTGTTCCTTTCCGGGTCGGCCTTTGCGCTCGAGGCCTGGCAGACGCAGATGCCCAAAGCCCAGCAGAGGCTCGCCGACGCCCAGGGCATCCCGGTCATGCACCAGATCGCACAGTTGAACCTGCAGATCACGATGGCGCTACCGACCCTCGCTCAGGTCGGTCTCTCCGGAGCGGCCCTGTTGATGCCGCTGGTGAACCTGCTGGGGGCGTCGACCGCCACAACCGAATCCCTGGTCAGCAGTGCTCGAAGCAACGGCAAGGTGTACGTATCCGTGCCGGTGACGATGAAGGCGAACACTGAGCCAGTCGTTTACATCTCGGTCAACGGCGGCAAGAAGGTCCCCGTGCTGGTGGATACCGGTTCGTCTGGCCTGGTGTTGACCCGCGACGCCGTGGGCGCGGGTGACCTCGGCCCGGCGACCGGCACCGGCACCAGCGGTTACAGCGGCGGTCTGACCTACGACTACACCACCTACGACACGGTGGTCGACTTCGGCGGCGGCGCAGTCACCGAGCCCACCTCGGTCAACGTCGTCGACGCCGCCGACGCCCAGGCGTTCACGGACTACCTGGCGCCTGCGGGTGTTGTCGGTGTCCTTGGTGTGGGCGCCAACACTGCCGGCCCGGGCCCGAGTATCCCGACGACCTCGTTGCCTGGTGAACTCAGCGACGGCTTCACGCTCTACCAGAACAGGGGCCTCTTCGGTTTGCGTGGCGTGTTGATCTTCGGACCCAACCCATATCCGGTTCGGGTCTCGGTTCCAGGCACACCGGACGCCTACGTCCAGGTGGCGATCAACGACGGTCCTAAGCAGGATGCGAACGCGATCATCGACTCCGGCGGGGTGTACGGCACCCTGCCGGCCTATTTGATCGGTGGGGGATCCTCGGTGCCGTCGGGTACCAAGATCTCGGTCTACAACGGTGATGGATCGGTGCTGCTGTACACCTACACCGTCGGTGCCTCCGATGCGCCGACCGTGGTTGATTCGGGCGAGTTGATGAACACCGGCTACATCCCGTTCCAGCAGGGGCCGGTCTACATCAATTACGCCGCTGACGCAGCGCCGGGCGGTATCGGCTCGACGGACTTCGTCTACCACTGACAGCGAGGTCTGTTACAGACCGCGCGGGCTAGTCAGCGGTTGAGGCGGTAGCGGCGCTTACCGGTCGGGCGCTTGTTGCGCAGACCGCCGGAGGTCTCGACGGTCGCAGAAGCCTCAACTGTTTCGGTGTCTGTCAGCTCCGTGATGTCAGCGTCGGTGACCTCGACTGCAGTCGTATCGAGTTCCGGCTCGGTGTCTGTTTCGGGCTCTGCCTGGGTGTCTGTTTCGGGCTCTGCCTGGGTGTCTGTTTCGGGCTCTGCCTGGGTGTCTGTTTCGAGTTCCGGTTCGAGGTCGGCATCTGCCTCCTCGGGTGTCGCACCCCGCTTGCCCCGCCGCCGCTTTTCCTTCTTCGGCTTGGGTGCCTTGGGCTCGGCCGGTGGTTTCTCGGCAACAAAGGACAGGGAGTAGGCAAGGACACCCAGAATCGCGATGGCACCCGCTGCGCCGTACACCGCGAACAGCCACACGCCGGCCGCGCCCAGGCCCAGCCAGATCTCGGCGATGGCGGGCACCAGGATCAGCGCCCCGCCCACGACCAGCAACAGTGCCGACCAGGCGCGAAACCTCAGTGCCAGTTCGGGAGTGTTCTCCGTCGGCTCGATCGAGCGCTGCAGGAGAAGGACCACCGGCACCGCCGCCAACGCGATCGGAACACCGGCTGCAATCCGGCCCGTGGTGGCGAGCGTGCCCGGGATGTCGCCGATAAGCACCCACCAGCGCGGGATCACGAAGAAGAAGTAAAGCAAGGCGCCGATCAGGATCAACGTGACGTGCAGGGCTGTGGCAGCGCGCCGCGTCATGCCCCTCCTCGGTGGTATCAGGGGTCCGGGGTGCGACCCGCGCTGGAATTGCCGGTCGCACCCCGGACGGGTGCGGAGGATAGGGGATTTGAACCCCTGAGGGCTGTTAACCCAACCCGCGTTCCAGGCGAGCGCCATAGGCCACTAGGCGAATCCTCCGTCGGCCATGTTAGCCGACCCGGCTGTACCCGGAATTCGCCTGCCTGTCACAGGCCCGAGCGGGAGTACTACACTCGCCATGGACCCCGCGCGGCGTCCATCCTGTGAACTCCCCCAGGGCTGGAAGGCAGCAAGGGTCAACGGGCTCTGGCGGGTGCGCGGGGTCCCCTTTTCGTGAAAGGGTGGCCTGATGGCGTTTCAGTCTCTAAGTCGTGACGAGCTGAAAGCTCTTCACGAGCGGCATCGGAGCGACTATGCCGGCCTGCGGGCCAAGGATTTGTCGCTGGACCTGACCCGCGGCAAGCCCGCCCCAGAGCAGCTTGACCTGTCGAACGGGCTGCTGACTTTGCCGGGGGAGGGTCACTACCGTGATGAGGACGGCACCGATACCAGGAATTACGGCGGCCAACATGGCCTGCCGGGATTGCGGGCGATCTTCGGCGAGCTTCTCGGCATCAACGTGCCGAACCTGATTGCCGGCAACAACGCCAGCCTGGAACTCATGCACGATGCCGTGGTCTTCTCGCTGCTGCACGGTGGCGTCGATTCGCCGCGACCCTGGGTAGCCGAGCCGAGCGTCAAGTTCCTCTGCCCCGCACCCGGGTATGACCGCCACTTCGCGATCACCGAAAGTCTGGGTATCGAGATGATCGCCATCCCGATTCGCGAAGACGGCCCCGACGTCGACCTTGTCGAGGAACTCGTCGCTGCCGATCCGGCGATCAAGGGCATGTGGTGTGTGCCGCTGTTCTCCAACCCGACCGGCACCGTGTACTCGTGGGAAGTGGCCCGACGGCTGGTTCAGATGAACACCGCGGCAACGGATTTTCGCCTGTTCTGGGATAACGCCTACGCGATTCACCCCCTGACGACGACGTTTCCCCGGCAGATCGACGTGCTCGGGCTCGCTGCCGCTGCCGGTCATCCCAACCGGCCGTACGTGTTCGCCTCGACTTCAAAGATCACCTTCGCAGGCGGCGGGGTGAGCTTCTTCGGCGGATCGCTGGGCAACATTGCCTGGTTTCTACAGCATTCCGGCAAGAAGTCGATCGGTCCTGACAAGGTCAATCAGTTGCGGCACCTGCGATTCTTCCGCGACGCCGACGGGGTGCGCACGCACATGCTGCGCCACCGGGAGATTCTGGCACCCAAGTTCGCCCTGGCGCTGGAAATTCTCCAGCGGCGGTTGGGCGACTCAAAGATCGCCTCGTGGACCGAACCACTGGGCGGCTATTTCATCAGTCTCGACGTGCTTCCCGGCACCGCTAAGCGGACGGTTGCGCTGGCCAAAGACGCCGGCATCGCAGTCACCGAGGCGGGCGCCGCATTCCCGTACCGCAAGGATCCCGACGACACCAACATCCGCATTGCGCCGAGTTTCCCACTGCTGTCCGACGTCGGTGAGGCCGTCGACGGGCTGGCAACCTGCGCCCTACTGGCGGCAACGGAATCACTGCTGGCGTGAGGGCTGTCAGGCGGGGTGGGTAGCCTGCTGACGTGGCGCTCTACCGGAAGTACCGACCGGCGACCTTCGCTGAGGTGGTGGGCCAGGAACACGTCACCGAACCGCTGTCGACGGCGTTGGCGGCCGGCCGGATTAACCATGCCTACCTGTTCTCGGGCCCACGTGGCTGCGGCAAGACCTCCTCGGCGCGCATCCTCGCCCGCTCGCTGAACTGCGTGCAAGGTCCCACCCCGGCGCCGTGTGGGGTGTGCGACTCGTGTGTATCGCTGGGGACGGGCGGCAGCGGTTCAATCGACGTCGTCGAACTCGATGCGGCCAGCCACGGCGGTGTCGACGACACCCGTGAACTGCGCGACCGCGCCTTCTATGCGCCCGCGCAGAGCCGCTACCGCATCTTCATCGTCGACGAAGCGCACATGGTCACCACCGCGGGTTTCAATGCGCTGCTGAAGATTGTCGAGGAACCGCCGGAGCATCTGATCTTCGTCTTCGCCACCACCGAACCGGAGAAGGTCTTGCCGACCATCCGCTCGCGAACCCATCACTATCCTTTCCGGCTGCTGGCACCGCGGACCATGCGTGGTCTCATTGAAAGGATTCTGGATTCCGAGCACGTCGACGTCGACGACGCGGTGTTTCCGCTGGTCATCAGGGCTGGTGGTGGGTCGCCGCGCGATACCTTAAGCGTGCTCGATCAGCTGCTGGCCGGGGCGCAGGACAACCGGGTGCACTACCAGCGGGCGCTGGCCTTGCTCGGGGCCACCGACGTCGCGTTGATCGACGACGCCGTGGACGCCCTGGCCGCCGGGGACGCCGCAGCGTTGTTCGGCGCGGTCGAGTCGGTGATCGACGCCGGACATGACCCCCGTCGGTTCGCCACCGACCTGCTCGAACGTTTCCGCGACCTCATCGTCCTGCAGGCGGTTCCAGATGCCGCCAGCCGCGGCGTGGTGGATGCCCCCGCCGACGTATTGGACCGGATGCGCGACCAGGCAGCTCGCATCGGGTCGGCCACGCTGGCCCGGTACGCCGAGGTGGTGCACGCGGGCCTGGGCGAAATGCGTGGGGCCACCGCTCCGCGACTGCTGCTTGAGGTGGTCTGCGCGCGGCTGTTGCTTCCGTCGGCCAGCGATACCGAATCCGCTCTGCTGCAACGGGTCGAGCGTATTGAGAAGCGACTTGATATCTCGATCCCGGCCACTGAGGCGGCTTCGAGTGCGCCCGCGGCGCCACCCAAGCAATACGTCCGGAAAACGCAGGCCCCGGCCCCTCAACAGCCCCGAACGGCTGAACCACGCCGAACTCCTGAACCACCCCAAACGGCTGAACCGCCCCAGCCGCCCGCTGCGCCGCCCGCACCCCCTCCTGCGGCGGCACCACCGCGTCCCTCCGCACCCCCACCCGCGGCACCGCCCGCGCCCCCGGCTGCTGCGCAGCCTGATGCCGCGGCTGTTCGTCAGGTGTGGTCCACGGTGCGGGAGAAGGTGCGCGAGCGCAGTCGCACCACCGAGGTCATGCTCGCCGGGGCGATCGTAAGGGCCGTGGATGACCACACGCTGGTGCTGTCACACGAGTCGGCGCCTTTGGCCAAGCGGTTGTGCGAGCAGCGCAACGCCGACGTGATCCGGGAGGCCCTCAAGGACGTCCTCGGGGTGGACTGGCGGGTGCGCTGCGAGGTCGGTGCCGGCCTGTCGCTACCGGTCGTCGAGGCCACCGAGCCTCCCGTACCGGCATCCCAGCCCGACCCGGCGCAGCGACAGCGCGCCGAAGAGGACAGCATGATCGCCGAAGTGGGACGCGACGAGGATGCCACACCCCGACGCGACCCCGAGGAAGCCGCGCTGGAGTTGTTGCAGGCCGAACTAGGAGCTCGGCGCATCGACGGCTGAGCGGCAGCGGTCAGGGATTCCACCAAGGTCGCAGCGGCAGCCCGTTGTCGTTGCCTTTGCGGTCAAGCTTGACCGCCAGAACCTGGTGCAGCTGAACGGTGTTGGTTTCGAAACCAAGCCGCGAACCGGCCATGTAGAGACCCCACAGTTTGGCAACAGGTAGTCCTACCTCGGCTACCGCCTCATCCCAATGTGCGACGAGATTGCGGCACCAGTCCCGTAGCGTCAGTGCATAGTGTTGGCGGAGATTCTCTTCATGAACCACCTCCAGGCCCACGTTTTGAGCTTCGGTGATGATCCGTCCCGAGCCGGTCAGCTCCCCGTCGGGGAAGATATACCGATCAATGAATTGTCCTGTGGCCCAAGCGCTATGGTTATCGGCCCGAGTGATGCAGTGGTTGAGCAGAAGACCGCCGTGACGGAGCTTTGACTGCAGGAACCGGAAGTACGACGGATAGTTGGCAACCCCGATGTGTTCGGTCAGCCCGATCGAGGACACCGCGTCGAAACCGCTCTCAAGCACGTCACGGTAATCGCTGTGTCGGATCTCGGCGTGGTCGGTCAGGCCCTCCTCCGCCAGTGCCTTCTGTCCCCACAGCGCCTGCTCGCGAGACAACGTCACGCCGATCACCTGAACCCCGCGCTGCGCCGCGTACCGCACCATGCCGCCCCAGCCGCAGCCGACGTCGAGCAACCGGTTCCCGGGCCGCAGCCGGAGCTTCTCAAACACCAGCCGGTACTTGTTGTCCTGGGCCTGCTCCAGCGTTGCCCCGGCATCGGAATAGCACGCGCAGGTGTAAGTCATCGAGGGTCCCAGTACCCATTCATAGAACTGATTGGACACGTCGTAGTGGTGTTGGATCGCCTCTGCGTCGCGCTTGCGGCTGTGCCGCAAACCCTCCGCGAAACGGCGCCAGCGCGGCCGTGCCTCCTGGGCGGGCGGGGCGATCGGTATCAGATGCCCAATGCCCAGCGAGCGGATCACCTCGAACAGCACCCGAGCCGGGGGCCGTTTCACGTCGAAGGCCGCCATCGCTTTCAGTAGTTCGTAGGGGTCACCCGGGTGGACTCCGAGAAGCCGGAGGTCACCGGAGATGTATGCGCGGGCCAGGCCCAACTCCCCGGGGGCCGTGGCAAGGTAAGTGGTGCCGCGCGGGCTCTCCAGGTGTAACCCGAACTGAGCTTCGGCTGGGCCTGCGGTGCTGTTGTCGTAGGCGCTGAACTGCAGCGGAAGGTCTCCACCGGCCAGTAGCTGCACGCTCTCGGCCAAACTCAGCTTGCCTGCCGAGATCGTCATTGGTGCTGTACCGCCTTGTCATAGAGTTCGAGCAGGCGCGAGTCGGGATCGTAAGCCTTCTTCACCCTCTGATAGTCGTTCCCACCGTAAAGCAGGTCAAACTCTGGGCGAGGGTAGTAGGCATCGGAATACAACGACTTGCGCCCGTCTAGATCGCTGACTTTGCGTTCTATGCGGCGGTTGGTTTCTCCCGCACTGCCCTCCCCCGGACTGCCCTCGGCTGGGACCGATGACCAGAAGCCGACGTTGACGTAGGTACGCCCGAACTGCAACGGGAACAGCGGCCAGCCGTCCGGATCCCGCAGCCGTAGCGGGCACAGCCACACCGGTTCGATGGGCACTTCGGCCAGAAACCAGCTCACGAATTCCTGGCAATGGGCGATCGGCACCTCGACGTCCTGCACCACCCGCTCCCGTGGTGGCCGTCCATGCCAGGCCTCGATGCGGTCGGCCACACCGAATCGCTGATCGAGGGCGATCAGCTTCCAATAGACGCTGCTCCGCCGGTAGCGCCGCGGCCAGAGCCGCCGTATCACCGGGTGCTGCGCCCCGAAGGCGCGGGAACACCAGAACCAGTCGGTGTCCCAGCGCCAAAGGTAGTCGTGGATGGTCATCCGGTCGGGCTTTTCGCCGGCGGCATGCTGTATCGAGCGGTAGTAGATCTCTTGGCCGGTGTAGTCGCTGACCGGGCCGGGTGCGTCGGTCCGGGTGCCCAGGCAGAGGTAGCTTTCATCGGCGCTGAAAACCACGCCGTCGAGGTAGTCGACGGGCGTTCCGTCGTGACTGCCGGTGGCGACTATCTGGTCCATCGCCTCGACAAGCGCAGCCACGCTGTGAAAACGCAGGTGCGTGAGGGCGACGTAGGGCTTGACCGGCTCCAGTTCGATCTTCAGTCGCACGGCATAGCCGAGCGAGCCGTAGGAATTCGGAAATGCCCGGAACAGGTCCGAGTTCTGGTCGCGGCTGACGGTCAGGATCTCGCCGGCCCCCGTCAGGATGTCCATTTCCAGGACCGATTCGTGCGGCATTCCGTTCCGGAACGAAGCCGATTCGATGCCCAACCCGGTCACGGCGCCACCGAGGGTGATGGTCTTCAATTGCGGAACCACCAAGGGGGACAACCCGGACCGCAAGGTGGCGGCCACCAAAGTCTCGTAAGTGCACATGCCATCAACCTCGGCCGTGCGGGTCGCCTCGTCGACTGCGATGACGCCGGTCAGCCCTGAGGTGTCCAGACCGGGGGCGTCATGCCGCGCGCGAGAACGAAACAGGTTGGATGTGGGCTTTTTCAGTCTTACCGGCGCACCGGGCGGGATGGCGCGATAGCTCTCCAGCAACCGGTGCCGCCCACTCCTGTGAGCCAACAGGCCTTCGGTCACGTTGACTACGCTAGTCAGCGAACCGCGCCCGACGCTACTTCTGGCCGGCCGGGATTAGCCCACAGCGATGAATTTTGATGGGAGGAGTTGTGATGGGAAATGTCAGTGCTTCCAGCACCGTCCTGATCGATGCGGATCCGGCTACCGTGCTCGATGCAGTCGCCGACTATCAGGGCGTGCGACCGAAGATTTTGTCGCCGCAGTACAGCGAATATCGGGTGCTTCAGGGTGGCCACGGCAGGGGAACCGTCGCGAGCTGGAAGCTGCAGGCCACCAAATCGCGGGTACGGAAGGTGCAGGCCGATGTTGACGTCGCCGGGCACACCGTCATCGAGAAGGACGCCAATTCGTCGATGGTCACCAACTGGACGGTCTCCCCGGCCGGCCCCGGCTCCAGTGTCACGGTCAAGACCACCTGGAACGGCGCAGACGGCGTGAAGGGTTTCTTCGAGAAGACCTTCGCTCCGCTGGGCCTGCGCAAGATCCAGGACGAGGTGCTCGCGAACCTCAAGAAAGAGGTCGAGACTACTCGCTAGACACCGACCATCGGTGCCCGGATTCCTGCCGGTGGGACTGTTCAGATTCGGTAGACGGCTATCGAAATCGTCACGTAGGAACTGCGGTGATTGGGGACGCAATGCGAAGCGACGCAGAAGAGATGCTTGACGCGATCACTGACCGGGCGGCCCTCAAGCTTGATCGCGAGGGCAAGATCGTCCGGTTGGGTGCCGCCGCGCGCGCTTTTTTGGGCTACTCGGACGGGGAAGCCCTCTCTGTCAACCTGGGGTGAGGCACCCGCTCCCTGACAATTAGTGACCGTGAGGGCGGGGATGGAGAGGCTCCCTGAAATGACAACCATGTTGACGACGTTGGCTTGTGCGGCCGGGATGGAA
>JAGQTV010000103.1 GCA_020438845.1 Mycobacterium sp.
ACGAAATCCACGCCCAACACGAAAAACAACGCACCTACAAAAGCCGCCACCAACACTCCCCCGAAAAATTCCACCTCGACCCCGACCGCATCCGCCACGACCTAGGGTTCGTCTACGACGCCTACGACCTTGAGGCCCCTGCCACAACCAACGGCACCTGAGATCGCTAGGGTCACCTTAGAGACCGCGTCAAAGACGTTTCCCCCCGAACAACGGGCGCGGAAGGGAGCGGAACTGTAACGGTCGGCTGCGCTGCCTTGCGGGTTCCGATGAACCGCCCTCTGGACAGTCCGCCCGGTGAGACAGCGGACCTTCGGCGGGCGGACGGTTCCGGCGTGCGTGCACCAGGGGCCCGAAGACCGATTACCACTCATTCCTCTGGGAGGAGCTCCTCGGAGAACGGCGTGTAGTAGGTGTATCCGGTCAGGCCGTCGCTCGCGTTGTAGGACGTGTAGCGCGGAATCCTTCCCCAAGGCATCACGTATTGGTAGGTGACCACAGTGCCCAAGGCCGTGGGGACCGACGAATAGTAGGTTCCGATGCCGAGAATCTTGGAGTAGGTGATGTTGATTACCGAGCCGACCGGCAGCACCGCGTCGCCGTCGCTGGAGTTGACCTTGGTGACCAGGATGGACACCCTGGAGTCCCCGCTTGCCAACGTCTGAGTGGTGACGTCGGAGTCGAAGGCTTCGATCGGAATCCCGTCGGCATTCTTGTAGACGAACTGCTGGTAACCCTGGGTGATCATCTCCCGGGGAGGCAGTCCATTTCCGCCGCTTATCCGAAGGTCGGACGTCGCCTCCAGGAGGTTGCCGTTGTTGAGCGGTACCACTGCGGTGGAATACGGCATCGTGGCATCGACACTCACGAAAATGCGGGGAATGGTGATGGTGAGCCACGGCGTCGCCAGCCTGAGGTAGACGTCGGTACCTGTGTCGGTCGGCATGGCTGCGTAGATGATGTAGGACTTCAGATTCCAGGCGTGGTAGACGTTGAAGACCGAACCGACCGGCGGAATCTGTCCGGGATCGGTGCCGACATTGGTCGATCCGTTGGTGTCGGTGACCATGATCAACTCGGTGTAACCGCCGACTAAGTCCTTGGTCGTGGTCACGTAGGCCGTGAAGTTGCCGGGCACCGGAGTGTCGGTGCCGTCCTGGTAGACGGCGAATACGTCCTGACCCTGTATGCAGTTGAAGAGCGGCGGAATGCCCCCGACGGCGGTGATGTCTTCGGTGCCGACCCTCGCCGCCGAGATGTAGTAGCCGTTGGCCAGGCCCACTTGGACGTGGCTGGTCAAAGAGTTGTCGTCCAGGTATTCCGCGGCGTCGAATGTCGTGATGAGCGTATGGCGTATCGGGATGTTTCCCAACGGCGTGACGATGGCGAAGGACACCTTGTCCTTGCCGGACTCGGTAGGTATAGCCGAGTAGGTGTACCCGAAGCCGTACAGGTTGTAGTCGGCGACGATCGAGCCCACCGGCAGCGGATCTGTCTCGCCACTGCTGTACGTGACGTCGGTGACGAGGATCTCGTTGTACCTGCCACCGTTCTTCGCATCGTCATTGGTGTTGTCCACCACGGCGGTGACGGATTGGACCGTGACGCCATTGGAGTCTTTGATGTCGAAATTCTGAACGCCCTGAACCGTTCCCGGCGGCGCCGGCCAACGCGCTGGAGTGCCGTAGAACGACACGACATGCAACGGGGTGGTGGCAAAGAGGTCGTAGTCGCCGACCACCAGAGTTGGGGCCACTGCCTCGGCGTTGGCGGTAGGGGTAGCCGCGCCCGAAAGCTCTCGGCGCGCCGCCGCAAGCAACGTCCACATGGCTGGGGAGTCTCCGGTGGTCCCGTTCCACGTGTTCCCCGCCAGGACGCTGACGGCACGGCCGACCACGTTGGCGACTCCGGTCGAATCGCCGGAAGCCACACTCTTCGCCGCCGACGCGAACGTGGTGTTGAGACCGGTGGTCGACGCAGCAGCCAAGACCGTACTTCCTTGACCATTCGTCACGGTACCGTCGCGGGCGGACTCGGTGGCCTCTGCCGTCGTCGATTCCAGGATCCCGATCTCTGCGGCTGCCGAGGGGGCGGTGCCTTTGATCGAATCCCGCACGGCGCCGTCGATCGACTCCCCTATTTGGCGGGAGGCGGCGGTAGCGGCTTTGGCGCCTCGCTTGGAGCCCTGAGTAGTCGATGAGCCCTGAGTAGTCGATCCGGCCGATGGCTGACGCGCGCCAGTGGTCTCGGGAAGCCTGGGCCTGAGACGGTCTGAGATGTTGGTAGTGCCGACTCCTGCCGGAATTCTCGTGCGAGTAACGGATGTTCCATTGCTCGCCGACGTACTCGCCGACGACCCGGGGGCTGAGTTGCTGGTTCGGCCTGAACGCTGGGTTGCGGGAGCCGACGACCCGGACGAATCGTCGTCCGCCCAAGCGACCCCGCACCCGGTGAACGTCGCTGCGCCAAACCCCATCGCCATCGCCATTCCCGCGATAGCGGCTGTGTGGTTGGAAGCCTTCAGTGCTCGACCGCGAATTTTGACATTCGCTGGGGACACGGTCAGCATCGTGTCCAAAGCTGGCTCTGCGTCAGACAACGACAAACAATCACCCCTTGCCTGTTTGCTGAGAACACTAGGGTACGTTTGCTGAGGATGGCAAGGCGCCCGCTGAGCGGCGCGGATTCGAGCCCGCCACCACCTCAGCGTGAACGCCAATCGGCGTTCAGCCGCCCAGACAACCGGGCCCGAGCAGCGCCTTCAAATCCCCCATTAGCGCCGACGACGGCGTCACGCGTAAAGACGGGTCCAACTCCAGAGTGGTGATTCGATCGCCGCTGATGAGCCGCAAGTGAACCTGGGAAGTCCCGGGATGCCTGGACAACACCTGCTTGAGTGCGGTGACCTTGTCCAGTGTGCACTGGCGGGTGGGCAGGCTGACGGCCAACGGCCGCTCCCGCTGAGCGTTCGAGAAATCAGGCACCACGAGGTCATTGGCGATCAGGCTGATGCGGTCATCCTGAATTCGAACTTTCGCGCCCACTACAACCACGGCGTCGTCGGCGATCTCCGCTCCGAACAGCGAGTAGGTCTGCGGGAAGAACATCACCTCGATACCGCCGGTCAGATCTTCCAACTGCGCTGAGGCCCAGGGCATTCCGCTTTTGTTGACCCGGCGGTTGACCGCTGCCAGAATCCCGCCGACTCGGACCTGGGCGTCGTTGGCGACGTCCCCGTCCAGGATCGCTGGGATCTGGGTATCGACCTGCCCGGCCAGCAGGTGCGCGACGCCGTTGAGTGGGTGGCCGGACACATAGAGGCCGAGCATCTCTCGTTCAAGGGCAAGCTTGTGCTTGTCCTCCCACTCATCCTCAGGCACCTTGATGGTGAACACAGCATCGGTGCTGCCATCGCCGCCATCCCCCGATCCCCCGCCGAACAGGTCGAACTGACCCATCGCCTCGGCCTTCTTGGTTCCCAGCACCGACTCGACCGCGTCGGAGTGCACCAGGAACAAACCCTTGCGCGCATGGCCCAGTGAGTCGAATGCACCCGCCTTGACCAGCGACTCGGTGACCTTCTTGTTGCACGCCCCGATGTCGATCTTGTGCAGGTAGTCGGAGAAGTCGGTGAAATTGCCTTTGGCGGTGCGGGTGGCGATCAGGGAACTGACCACATTGGCCCCGACGTTGCGGATTGCGCCCAGACCGAATCGGATGTCGTTTTCCACCGAGGCGAAGTTCTGCACCGACTCGTTGACGTCGGGTGGGAGCACCGTGATGCCCAGCCGACGGCAGTCGGCAAGGTAGACGGCAGCCTTGTCCTTGTCGTCACCGACAGAGGTGAGCAGACCCGCCATGTATTCGGCGGGATAGTTGGCCTTGAGGTAGGCAGTCCAGTACGACACCAGCCCGTAGCCCGCCGCGTGGGATTTGTTGAACGCGTATCCCGCGAAAGGCAGGATGGTGTCCCACAGGGCCTTGACCGCACGCTCGGAGAAGCCGTTGGCGGTCATGCCTTCGTAGAAGCCCTTGTATTCGGCTTCGAGCACCTCAAGCTTTTTCTTGCCCATGGCTTTTCGCAGCGCGTCGGCCTTACCCATGGTGTAAGAGGCGACCTTCTGCGCAATGAACATGATTTGCTCTTGGTAGACGATCAGGCCGTAAGTCTCGGCCAGAATCTCCTTGAGCGGTTCTTCCAACTCGGGGTGGATCGGCTTGATGGCCTGCCTGTTGTTCTTTCGGTCGGCGTAGTCGTTGTGTGCGTTCATGCCCATCGGGCCCGGCCGGTACAGCGCCAGCACGGCGACGATGTCGTTGAACTCGGTGGGCTGCATCCGGCGCAGCAGATCCCGCATCGGGCCGCCATCCAGCTGGAACACTCCCAGGGTGTCGCCACGCCCCAGCAGTTCGTAGGCCTTCGGGTCGTCGAGGGGCAGCGATTCCAGATCCAGGTCGATGCCGCGGTTGGCTTTGATGTTCTCGATGCAATCACCGATGATGGTCAGGTTCCGCAGACCGAGGAAGTCCATCTTCAGCAGGCCGATGGCTTCACACGACGGGTAGTCCCAGCCGGTGATGACGGCACCGTCCTGTGGGCGCTTCCACAACGGAATTGCCTCGATGAGCGGTTCGGAACTCATGACTACCGCGCACGCGTGCACGCCGGCGTTGCGGACAAGCCCCTCCAGCCCGCGGGCTGTCTCGTAGATGGTGCGGACGTCGGGATCGGTATCGATCAGTCCGCGGACCTCGGCGGCCTCCTTGTATCGCTCGTGGGTGGGATCGGTGATCCCCGACAGCGGAATGTCCTTGGCCATAATCGGCGGCGGCAACGCCTTGGTGATCCGGTCGGCGATCGCAAAGCCCGGCTGACCGAAGTGGACTCGAGCCGAATCCTTCAGCGCTGCTTTCGTTTTGATGGTGCCGAAGGTGATGACCTGGGCGACCCGGTCGCTGCCCCACTTCTCAGCGGCGTAGCGCACCATCTCGCCGCGGCGACGATCGTCGAAATCGATGTCGATATCGGGCGCCGACGGGCGTTCCGGGTTGAGGAAACGCTCGAAGAGCAACCCGTGCGGGATCGGGTCGATATTGGTGATCCCAAGTGCGTAGGCCACCAGGGAGCCGGCGGCAGATCCTCGCCCCGGGCCGACCCGGATATCGATGGAGCGTGCGTAGTTGATCAGATCCGCGACGATCAGGAAGTAGGACGGAAAGCCCTTGCCGCAGATGACGTCGATCTCGTACTCGGCCCGCTCGGTGTACTCCGGTGGCACAGCGTCCGGAAAGCGCCGGCGCAGGCCCGCCTCGACCTCGTGACGCAGCCAGGACCCCTGATCGTGCCCTTCGGGTACCGGGAATATCGGCATCCGGTCCCGCGGAGTCCATACGTCGTCATAGGACTGCACGCGCTCGGCGATCAACAGGGTGGAGTCACACGCCCCGGGTATTTCGCTGTCCCACAACGCACGCATCTCGGCGGCCGACTTCAGGTAGTAGCCGTCGCCGTCGAACTTGAACCGATTCGGGTCGGACAGCGTCTTGCCGGTCTGCACGCACAGCAGCGCCTCATGGTTGTGAGCTGCCTCGCGGGTCACGTAGTGGCAGTCGTTCGTGGCCAGCGGTCGGATACCCAGCTTGCGACCAACCTCCAGCAGGCCCTCGCGGACCCGCCGCTCGATGGACAGGCCGTGGTCCATCAGCTCGAGGAAGTAATTCTCCCGGCCGAAGATCTCCTGCCACCTGGCGGCCGAGGCCAGCGCTTCGGCATCCTGCCCCAATCGCAGCCGGGTCTGCACCTCGCCAGACGGGCATCCGGTGGTCGCGATGATGCCCTCGGCATGCTCAGCGACGATCTCGGCATCCATCCGCGACCACTTGCCCAACTGCCCCTCGAACGAGGCCAGCGAGGTCAGCTTGAACAGATTGCGCAGGCCGGTCGCGTTCTCGGCGACCATCGTGAGGTGCGTGTATGACCCGCTGCCGGACACGTCGTCGGACTTCTGGCTCGGGTCGCCCCACAGAATCCGGCGGGTATCGAAACGCGAACCGGGAGCCACGTAGGCCTCGACCCCGATTATCGGCTTGATTCCCACCTTGGTCGCGGCGTTGTAGAACTCACTGGCGCCGAACATGTTCCCGTGGTCGGTCATGCCGATCGCGGGCATCTCCAGTCGCTGAGCCTCGGCCAGCATCGGGGTGATCTTGGCAGCGCCGTCGAGCATCGAGTACTCGGAGTGGTTGTGCAGGTGCACGAACGAATCGCCGCGACGAGCGTTTGCGCGAGGAGCCAACGAATCACCCATAGGCACGTCAGTCTAGGTGCGCCGAACGACAGGCCCCGGCGTGTCGTCCGACGTGTCCCGGTTCACGCCTCGTCCTTCATCTTCCGGGCGATTTCCGCTGCCTGCTCGGGGGTCAACTTCTCACCGGACAGTTGGAGCACCGTGCCGTCGATGGGGTCGGTGATCTTCGGGCCCCACAACACCGTCCCGCCCCGGACGAACGCCACCTGCTTGCCCACCTGGGTCGCGGTGAACTTGGAGAACTCCTCAGCCGACTCGGGCGTCATCGTCATCTGGACGAGTTCGACGCCGGTCAGCGGGTTGCGGAAGGCCTCGACCTTGATCAACTGCATGCGCATCGCCTCGGGCTGCAACTCGTAGACCGCTGTCTTGTCGATGTCGCATATCCGCATCGGTTTGTCCGGCGGTACGGGCGTCGGGGGCGGACATTGCTCGGGCGTGGTGACGAATGCGCTGGTGACCGGCCGTATGGGGAGCGGCTTGATGGTCAGGACCGGCTTGGTGGTGGTTGTGGTGATCGGTGTGCTGGCCTGTTGATTCGAGCCGAGGTACGCCGACACCCACGGTACTACCTGCAGAAGAATCGCCGATAATGCAGCAACGGAGGCGACGACGGCGATCATGATGCGCTTGTTACGGCTCTTTTTTACAGTCATGATGCGTGCAAGTTACCTGTGCGAAGGTCGCGTCCGAAAGGCGGCGCACCGACCGCGCACGGCCCCGTCCCCGATATCCGGCGGCAAGGGCCCCGCACCGCTGGTGTCAGCGGCCCGGATCACCCGGCCGGGACCCGTGTGCGGGAGCGGTACCCGCGGGACAACGCGTCAAAGCTGAAGATCGCCAGAGCAGTCCAGATCAAGCCGAATCCCAGCCACCGCGCTGGCGGCATCTCTTCATGGCCGATCAGCACGCCCCAGGCCATGAGCATCGACGGGGTTAGGTACTGAATCAAGCCGATGGTGACCAGGGGCAGTCGGTGGGTTGCGGCAGCGAACAGGAGCAGCGGTATCGCGGTTACCGGACCACACAAGAGCAGCAGCACGGCATGGGCGGGACCATGGTTGAGGAACTGAGCGTGACCGCCGATATGGAGCCAGATCAGGTAGGCGGCGGCGAACGGGGTGGCCAGGGCCGCCTCGACCCCCACACTGACCCGCGGATCGGTGGGCACGACTTTCTTCACGGCGCCGTACAGCGCGAAACTGACGGCCAAACCGAGTGCGATCAGCGGACGCCCATGGAGGTCAAGAGACAGCACGATGACGGCGGCGAGCGCGATGGACAGGGCGAGCGACTGCGCCCGGTTGAGCCGTTCACCGAATAGGACGACTCCGAGGAACACGCTCACCAGCGGATTGACGAAGTATCCGAACGCGGTGTCGACCACGTGCCCGCTGTTGACCGCGTAGACGTAGAGGAGCCAGTTGCAGGAGATCAATGCCGAGGCACAGACCAGCAGCAGCCAGGTTCGCGGGCGGATCGCTAGCACCTCGCCCACACCCCGGACCGCAATGACAGCGGCCATGAAAACGAAGGTCCAGATGATTCGATGGGCCATGATCTCCGGTGCCGTGGCCGGCTGAAGAGCACCGAAGAACGGTGGGAACAGGCCCCACAGGCCATACGCACCGAAGGCGCACAGCAGCCCGGTGGCGTTGAGACGAGATTGCGAACTGGGTTTCACACCGATACAGGTCCCAGGGTGATCGGAGGCTCGCCGGAGCCGGTCACGAATCGTCGCGCAGAACGTCCAGAGCGTGCTGAAGGTCTGCCGGGTAGGGGCTGGTGATCTCTATCCGCCTGCCGTCGTCGGGATGGGCGAACGCCAACGACCGGGCATGCAGCCACTGACGCTCCAGACCCAGGCGCTTGGCCAGTACCGGGTCGGCGCCGTAGGTGAGGTCCCCGGCACAGGGATGGTGCAACGCGGCGAAATGCACCCGGATCTGGTGGGTGCGACCGGTCTCCAGGTGAATGTCGAGAAGGCTGGCCGCCCGGAACATTTCGAGGGTGTCGTAGTGGGTGATGCTGTGCCGGCCGTCCTCGGTCACAGCGAATTTCCAGTCGTGGCCGCGATGCCGACCGATCGGGGCGTCGATGGTGCCACTCGACGGGTCAGGATGCCCTTGCACCACTGCGTGGTAGCGCTTGTCCACGGTGCGCTGCTTGAAGGCCCGCTTCAACACGGTGTAGGCCCGCTCGGACAGTGCCACCACCATCACCCCTGAAGTGCCGACATCGAGGCGGTGGACGATGCCCTGCCGTTCGTGGATGCCGGAGGTACTGATCCGAAAACCCGCGGCGGCCAGGCCGCCAAGCACCGTCGGACCGTGCCAACCCACCGTCGCATGCGCCGCCACCCCCGGCGGCTTGTCCACAGCGACGATATCGGCGTCGGAGTACAGGATCGTCATACCCGCTACTTCGACGGGCGTGTTCTCCACCGGCGCTGGCGCTTCGGGCAGCTGCACGATCAGCAACGCCCCCGCTATCAGCCGGTCGGACTTGCCCACCCGTACGCCGTCGATCTGCACGCCGCCGTCCTCGGCGACCGCTGCCGCCGCCGTTCGCGACAACCCGAGCAGCCGCGCCAGCCCGGCGTCCACGCGCATTCCGGCCAGCCCCTCGGGAACCGGCATGGACCGTTCCGTCATCGGGCCGACTCGGCTCCGGTTCCGGTTTCCGCGGCCGTCCCTGACTCCGCCGGAAGTCCGGTATGCCCGCCGCGGCGCCCCGGAGTGTCGAAGTCATAACCCAGTAGCGACAGGCCGACCAACAAGATGGCTCCACCGACCACCGCGGGGTCAGCGACGTTGAACACCGGCCACCAGCCGATCGACAAGAAATCCACCACGTGACCGCGCAGCGGGCCCGGGGAACGAAAGAAGCGGTCGACCAGGTTCCCCAGCGCGCCACCGAGGATCATCCCCAGCCCGATGGCCCACCAGGGCGAGACCAACCGGCGGCCCATCCAGACGATCCCGGCCACCACTGCCGTGGCGACCAGCGTGAGCACCCAGGTGTAGCCGGTAGCCATCGAGAATGCCGCGCCGGAATTGCGGACGAGCGTCCAGGTGACGGTGTCGCCGATGATCGACACCGGCTGCCCCGGCGTCAGCCATTTCACGGCCAACACCTTCGTAACGATGTCGAGTGCCAGCACGATCGCAGCAACCGACACCAGCAGGCGAACCCGGCGCCGTGGCCCCACGGCTGGCTTGTTGCCCAGATCGGTCTCCTCGGTCACGGTCCCCATCATTCCCTAAAGCAGGTTGCTGAGATGATGTCGGGCATGCCACATCTGGTAGTCATCAGCACGGGCGGCACGATTGCCACCACCGCCGGGACGGACGGGGTGCTCCGTCCAGCACAGAGCGGCGCTGCGCTGGTGAGCGCGGCGGGGCTGGGACCGGACACCGACCTGGACATCGACGTCGTCGACCTGATGTCGGTGGACAGCTCCCAGCTCACCCCGGCCGACTGGCTGAAAATCCGGGACGCCGCAGAGCACGCCGTCGCAGCAGGCGCCGACGGTGTGGTGATCACCCACGGATCGGACACGATCGAAGAGACCGCCCTGTGGCTTGACCTGACCTACGACGGTGACACACCAGTGGTACTGACCTGCGGCGTACGGCCATCCGACGACCCCGACCCGGACGGCCCGGGGAACCTGCGTGACGCGCTGAGGGTGGCGGCCAGCCCCGCGGCCCGTGGGCTGGGTGTGCTGCTGAGCTTCAGCGGAACGGTGTTCACGCCACTGGGCACCACCAAACAAGGCGGCACGGCGGTATTCGGCGGAACGACGCCGCTGGGGCACGTGGCCGATTCCCGGGAGTCAGATGCCCCGGTCATTACGCTCCCCGGGGAGAGGGAACGGCCGTACCTGGGACGAGTGACCAGCGCGCCGCGAGTGGACATCGTGATGGCCTATCCGGGGTCGGATGGGACCGCACTGGACGCCTTCACCGCCGCCGGAGCGCGCGGTCTGGTGGTCGAGGCGATGGGAGCGGGCAACGTCGGCGCCGCCACCATCGAGGCAGTGGCGCGGGCCTGCCGGCGCGGGGTGGCGGTCGCAGTCACTTCCCGCGTCCGGGGTGCTCAGACCCTGGCGACGTACGGGCCCGGCCACGATCTGACCGCCGCAGGCGCGATCATGGTTCCCCGGCTGCAGTCCAGTCAGGCCCGGGTTCTGGTGATGGCGGCGCTGGGCGCCGGGCTGCCCGTCGGTGACATCGTGACCCGGTTGGGATGATTCCGAACGCCGCCGACGATGCCTCGGTGGGGCCGTTTTTCGATTCCACCAAGACCTGCAGCCACCTGCCTGCTCCTGAATCGTTCGCCTGAGTACGCGGAACTCATTTCGGCAGAACCCAGTCCAGACTGTCCAATGGGTCGGCCCGGGCCAGGCCGGAGGTGGCGATGGGCAAGGTGCGCATGATGCCGGGCCCGCTACTGCGCGTTTCGAACCGCACGCTCACCACCCCGTGCCCCGCTCCCTGCACCCAACCATGGCCATGTTCCGGGTGACTGACGTCGTCACCGATCCGCCAGCCTCCCGTCTCGGCAACGGGTTCGGGTACCGGCTGCGCCAGCGGATTATCGGTGAGTTCGGCCTCCTGCTGTTCGAGCTCGGGGAACAGCGATTCTTGCCGAACGTCGCTCAGGCCGGAAAACCCAACGCCGACAAGCCGAATCGGGCCGATCTCGCGGGGGTCGAGTAGTAGCCGGCGGGCCGTGGCCGTCAGGGTCCCGGCGTCGGCCGTGGTGTAGGGCAGGGTCGCCGATCGAGTCAGTGTCGACATGTCGGATTTCTTGAGTTTGACCGTGACGGTGCGGGCGCCCCGACCGTCCCGGCTGAGCCGCCGGTGGGCGTGCTCGGCGATGGGGCCGGCCGCCTCGCGGAGCTGTTCGATCGTCGTGAGGTCGGCAGCGAAGGTGGACTCGGCGCTGATCTGCTTGGCCTCAGCCCGTTCGGCGACCGGTCGGTCGTCGACGCCGCGGGCCAGCCGGTGCAGGGCCGGCCCCACCGTCGCACCCAGGATGTCGGCAACTTCGGCATCCGACAGCGCGGCGAGCTGCCCGACGGTGTCAACACCGAGCCGATTCAGCTTCTCCTCGGCCACCGGGCCGATGCCCCACAACCGCCGCACCGGCAGCCCCTCAAGCAGTGACCCCTCCTCGCGGCGCGCAATCACGCGAACGCCATCCGGCTTGGCCAAGCCGGAGGCGATCTTGGCGATCTGCTTGCCCGAACCGGCGCCCACCGAGGCGATCAGTCCGGTCTGCTCGCGTACCGTCATCCTCAGTTCGACACAGAACCGTTCCACCTCCTGCGGCGAGGCTCCGACCAGCTCTGCCGGCTCGCCGAAAGCCTCGTCGAGGGAGAGCTGTTCGAGCACCGGCACAACCGTGCGAACCGCTTCCAGAACCCGGCGACTGGCGAGCCCGTAGACGGCACCGCGCGGTGGCAGAACAACGGCCGCCGGACCGATCAGCCGCCGGGCCTGGTGCACCGGCATCGCCGAGCGGGCCCCGAAGGCGCGGGCCTCGTAGCTGGCCCCGGCCACAACCCCGCGACCGCCGGTACCCCCGACCACCACCGGCCTGCCCCGCAACGTCGGGCGAGTGAGTTGCTCGACGGATGCGAAGAACGCATCCATGTCGAAATGCAGCACCCAGCGGCCCACCCCTGAAGGTTATCCGCGCCCAGGGTGGGCGCTGTGGACACCGACGCCCTGGATCTCCTCCCTATCGCCCGCTGTCGGCGCCTCCACTGTCGGCGCTTCGACTCAGACCTTCGCGATCGCCACCCGAACCCCATCGCCGATCTCCACTCCGTCGACCGGCTCTCCGAAGTCGAAGCTGGTGGCCAGAATTTCACCCGCGATGAGGCCACGGTGGGCTTCGGCCCACGGAATCCGCCCGTCCGGCACCGCCATCAGCACGCGAATCCGGTCGCTGACGTCGAGGCCCGAGGACTTGCGCAGGTCCTGAAGCTCACGGATTCGGTCCTTGGCCCAGCCCTCGGCCTCAAGCTCCGGTGTCACTGCGCAGTCCAGGACCACCAGGCCGGCCCCGCCCGCCAACGCCGCGGTGCTATCCGGGTCGGCCGCAACCAAGCGGGAGCTGTACTCGTCGGCGTTGAGCACCACGTCCCCGGCGGCCAGAGTGCCATCCGGGTTGAGCACCCCAGCCCCCGCTTTGACAGCCTTGATGGCGTCCTGCACGGCTTTGCCCAGCCGCGGCCCGGCGGCCCGGGCGTTGACCGCCAGTTCGAACCGGCCGTGGGCGGCGATGTCGTCGGTCAGCTCGACCGCCTTGACGTTGAGTTCGTCGGCGATCAAGTCGGCGTAAGGCGCAAGCTGTTCTGGGTTATCCACCGCAACAGTGATTTTCGGTAGCGGCAGACGTACCCGCAGCTTCTTGGCCTTCCGCAGCGACGACCCCACCGAGCACACCTCGCGAACCTGGTCCATGGCCGCGACCAATGCGGGATCGGCGGGCAAAACCCCGGCCTGCGGCCAGTCGGTCAGGTGCACCGACCGCTCCCCCGTGACACCCCGCCAGATCACCTCGCACGCCATCGGCAGCAGCGGTGCCGCCAACCGCGCCGTGACCTCCAGGACGGTGTGCAGAGTGTCGATGGCATCGGAATCCTCATGCCAGAACCGCGAACGGGACCGTCGCACATACCAATTCGTCAGCGCCTCGGTGAACTGCCGCAACTGCTCGCAGGCACCGGAGATGTCGCAGACGTCCATCGCAGCGGTGAGGTCGTCGCGCAACTCGGCCAGCTTCGCAAGGATGTAGCGGTCCAGCACGTGCGGCGAGTCGGTGCGCCAGGCGCCCTTGGCCGGGGCGTACAACGCCAGGAAGCTGTAAGCGTTCCACAACGGCAGCAGAACCTGACGCACCCCCTCGCGGATGCCCTGCTCGGTGACGATCAGGTTGCCGCCCCGCAGAATCGGAGAGGCCATCAGGAACCACCGCATGGCGTCGGATCCGTCCCGGTCGAACACTTCGTTGACGTCCGGGTAGTTGCGCAGCGACTTGCTCATCTTCGCACCGTCGTTGCCAAGCACGATGCCGTGCGACACGCAGGTCTTGAACGCCGGCCGGTCGAACAGTGCGGTGGCCAACACGTGCAGCGTGTAGAACCAGCCGCGGGTCTGACCGATGTACTCGACGATGAAGTCGCCCGGATAGTGGCCGTCGACCCGCTTGTCGGGGTCGGCGGACGCGACACCGGCGAACCAGTCCTGGTTCTCGAACGGGTAGTGCACCTGACCGTAGGGCATCGACCCGGAGTCGAACCACACGTCGAAGACGTCCTCGATGCGGCGCATCGTGGACTTGCCGGTCGGGTCGTCGGGGTTGGGCCGGGTCAGCTCGTCGATGTAGGGCCGGTGCAGGTTGTCCGGCCGCACCCCGAAGTCACGCTCGAGTTCATCGAGGCTTCCGTAGACGTCGATCCGCGGGTAGGCCGGGTCGTCGGACTCCCAGACCGGAATCGGCGTGCCCCAGTATCGGTTTCGTGAGATCGACCAGTCCCGTGCGTTCGACAGCCACTTGCCGAACTGGCCGTCCTTGACGTGCTCGGGATACCAGGTGATCTGTTGGTTGAGTTCCACCATGCGGTCGCGGAACTCGGTGACGCGCACGAACCAGGACGACACCGCCCGATAGATCAGCGGATTGCGGCACCGCCAGCAGTGCGGATACGGGTGGTCATAGGTTTCGTGCCGGATCAGCACGGCTCCGTTGGCCGCCGCGGACCCGGTGCCGTTCTTGAGGTCGCGGATGATCTGCGGGTTGGCGTCGAAGACATGCTGGCCCTGGTAGTCGGGCACCTGGGAGTCGAACCGGCCCTTCGGGTCGACCGGGGTGACCGGCAGGATCCCGACGGTGTCGGTGGTCGCCTTGTCATCCTCGCCGTAGGCCGGTGCCATGTGGACCACGCCGGTGCCGTCGTCCGTGGTGACGAAGTCGCCGCGCAGCACCTGAAACGCGTTGTCTGATCCCATGAAATACGGGAACGGCGGCAGATACCGCAGACCGATCAGCTGCTCGCCGCTGTAGGAGGCGACTACCTCGGGCTCCTCCCCCAACTCCCGAACGTAGGCGCCCAGCCGCGGACGCGCCAGCACCAGACGGCGTCCGTCAACCGCGACCACGACGTACTCGACCTCGGGGTTGACCGCGACGGCCTGGTTGGACGGCAACGTCCAGGGAGTGGTGGTCCAGATCAACAGGTGCGCACCGTCCAGATCGGATCCCGGGGCGTCGATCCGGAACCCCACGGTGATCGCCGGGTCCTGTCGGCTCTGGTAGACGTCGTCGTCCATGCGCAGTTCGTGGCTGGACAGCGGTGTCTCGTCGTTCCAGCAGTACGGCAGTACCCGCACACCTTCGTAGGCCAGTCCCTTGTCCCACAGCTGCTTGAACGCCCAGATGACCGACTCCATGAACGACAGGTCAAGTGTCTTGTAGTCGTTGTCGAAGTCGACCCAGCGGGCCTGACGGGTGACATAGGCGCGCCACTCGCTGGTGTACTTGAGCACCGAATCCCGGCAGGCGTCGTTGAATTTCTCGATGCCCATGGCCTCGATCTGAGCCTTGTCGGTGATGCCGAGTTGGCGTTGGACCTCGAGTTCGGCAGGCAGGCCGTGGGTGTCCCAGCCGAACCGGCGCTCGACCTTGTAACCGCGCATGGTGCGGTAGCGCGGGACGATGTCTTTGACGTACCCCGTCAGCAGGTGGCCGTAGTGGGGTAAGCCGTTGGCGAACGGCGGCCCGTCGTAGAAGACATACTCATCAGCCCCGTCGCGGCGCTCGATACTGGCCCGAAAGGTGTCGTCGGCCGCCCAGTACGCCAGAACCTCGCGTTCCAGGGCGGGGAAATCGGGAGACCCGCCGGCCGGCCGGGGATAGCCGGGCCCTGGGAGTCCTGGCACAGTGGGGGTGTGATCGGTCACGGTCGCGGGACTCCTGTGCCGGTACGGGCACGGGGACGACGACGCGCGGTGCGCGAGCGCCGCGGTACCACCCCGCTTACGCACGGCCCGCCGTGCAGCCGACCGAGCATCGCTCAACAGGGACTATGACGGGCCCACCCGTCCGGTTCTACTGGGCTCCCCGAGAAAGGCCCGGGGACGGCTGTTCTTCCGGAGGCTCCCCGGTGATGGCCGGATCAATGCCGCTGGGCTGAGTGTACCGTCTTCGGCGACCAGCACCTGCGACGCAGCGGTTTTCCACGCCGGGCTGCTGGTCCGGGGTCCGTATCATGGACCAAATGGGTCGGCGCCTGCCAGCAGAGAATGGCCTGCCGGCAGAGGAGGGCCTGCCGGCAGGGAAAAGCCCGACCGGCGAAAGCAGTCGACTCTTCGCGCAGGTCGGGGCCTTTGTCGTCCGCTGGCCGTGGCTGGTCATCGCGTTGTGGATCGGCCTGGCAGTCGGTCTCACACAAGTCTTTCCGCCCCTCAGCGTCCTGGCCCAGCGAGCCCCGGCGGCCATACTCCCGGCGGATGCCCCGTCCACCGTCGCGCAGAAGCAGATGGCCGAGGCGTTCAAGGAAGCCGGTTCGGACAACATCCTGCTCGTCGTCCTGACCAATGACAAGGGCTTCACGCCCGCGGACGAGGGGGTTTATCGCGACCTAGCCAAAGCGCTGCGCGCCGACTCCGAAGACGTCCTCGCGTTGCAGGATTTCGTCACTACTCCCCCTCTGCGGGAGGTGCTGGTCAGCAAAGACAGCAAAGCATGGCTGATGCCCGTGAGTCTGGCTGGCGAGATAGGCACCCCGCAAGCCACGGATGCCACCAAACACGCGCTGGAAATTGTCCGGGAGAAAACCGCCGGCCAACCCATGGAGGTCTACACCACCGGACCCGCCGCCACGTTCAATGACCTCCAGGACATCGGCGAGCGAGATCGCATGACGATTGAGATCGCCACCGTGGTCGCACTCCTGACGATCCTGCTCATGGTGTACCGCAACCCGCTCACCATGATCCTGCCGTTGATCACAATCGGAGTGTCGTTGGTCACGGCCCAGGGAGTGGTGGCCGGCATGGGTACAGCCGGCCTGAGCGTCTCGATGCAGACCATTGTGCTGCTCACTGCCATGTTGTCCGGCGCAGGAACCGACTACGCGGTATTCCTCATCAGCCGCTACCACGATTTCCTCCGAGCGGGTGCGGACTCGGACACCGCCATCCGCGACGCCATGGAATCCGTCGGCAAGGTCATCGCCGCATCCGCCGCCACGGTCGCGGTGACGTTCATGGGCATGGTGTTCACCAAACTGACCGTTTTCTCCACCGTCGGGATCGCACTGGCGGCGGCAATCGCCGTCGGCTGCCTGGGCGCGCTGACGTTCCTGCCCGCGTTGCTGGTGCTGGCCGGCAGACGGGGATGGGTCAAACCGAGGCGCGATCTGACCGGCCGGTTCTGGAAGCGATCCGGCATCCGCATCGTGCGCCACCCGAAGGTGAACCTCCTGGTCAGCCTCGTGATCTTGGCCGCGCTGGCCAGCACTTCGGCGCTCGCGCACTACAACTACGACGACCGCAAGGTCCTACCTGCCGCCAGCGCCAGCATCGAAGGTTACGACGCCATCAGTCGGCACTTCCCGTTGAATGCCAGCCTGCCGCAGTACATCCTGATCACCTCGCCGCACGACCTGCGGACCCCGCAAGCACTGGCCGACATGGAGGAGATGGCCCAACGAGTCAGCCAGCTGCCGGATATGGACCTGGTGCGCGGTATCACCCGGCCGACCGGGGAACGACTGGAGCAGGGGAAGCTGTCCTTCCAGGCCGGCGAGGTGGGTAGCAAGATCGGCGAAGCCTCCAATCTGATCAACAGCAACACTTCTCAGTTGAACCTGCTGGCCAGCGGAGCGAACCAGATCGCTGACGTCCTCGGATCGATTCGCAGTCAGATGGGTCAGGCGATCGCCACCGTCAGCGGACTCGTGCAATCGCTGGTCGCCATGCAGAACCAATTCGGCGGCAACCAAACCCTGCAGCAGTTCGACCAGGCCAACAAATTGCTCGACGCCATGCACGCGCTGGGCGCGACGCTCGGCATGAGCGTCTCAGACGCCATTGCCGCGTTCGGGCAGAACGTCGACCCAGTCCTTAACGCGCTCGGCACCAGCCCGGTGTGCGACTCCGACCCGAACTGTGTCGCCGCGCGCAGCCAGTTGGAGCAGGCCGCGGCCGCACGGGACAACGGCCTTTTGGCCGTCATCGCCGAACTGGGGCGCCAACTCGAGGCAGTAAGGGGCAACCAGACACTGGGTGCCACCGCCGACAACCTCAACGCCGCCCTCAATTCGGTGACCCAGACCCTCCACGCCGCCGGACTCAACAGTCCGGCCGATTTGCAGGCCCAGCTCTCACAGCTCGAACTCGGGGTCAACACCCTGGCAGATGCCAGCCGCCAGGTCGCCGACGGCGTTCAACTTCTGGTGGATCAGACCAAGAAGCTGGGAAGTGGCCTCGACCAGGCCTCAACGTTTCTGCTGATGATGAAGCATGACGCGAAAACTCCGTCGATGGCCGGCTTTTACGTCCCACCACAGATCCTCACCAGCGACGAGTTCAAGAAAGCCGCTGCCGTCTTCTTCTCCGCTGACGGCCACACCGCCCGGTATCTGGTTCAGAGCAAGCTGAATCCTTTCAACCCGGAAGCGATGGACCAGGTCAACGACATTCTGGCCACGGCCCGGGGCGCGCAGCCGAATACCAGCCTGGCAGACGCATCGATCTCGATGTCCGGTCTGACGGTGACCCTGCGTGATACCCGCGACTACTACCGCGAAGACCTGCGGCTGATCGTCACCGCGACGATTCTCGTCGTTCTTGGAATCCTGATACTCCTGTTGCGCGCATTGGTCGCGCCTTTGTATCTGATTGGCTCCGTGGTGATTTCGTATCTGTCCGCACTGGGCATGGGGGTCGCCGTTTTCCAGTACGGGCTCGGAAAGGACCTGCATTGGAGCGTGCCCGGCCTCACATTCATCATCCTGGTTGCCGTCGGTGCGGACTACAACCTGCTGCTCATCTCCCGCATCCGCGATGAATCTCCGTACGGCATCCGTTCCGGGGTGATCCGCACCGTCAGCCAGACCGGCGGCGTCATCACCGCGGCCGGCCTGATTTTCGCCGCGTCGATGATCGGGTTGCAGTTCTCCAGCATCGCCACACTTGCCCAGATCGGTTTCGTCATCGGTGCCGGCATTCTGCTGGACACCTTCCTGGTCCGAACCGTGACCGTGCCCGCGATGGCCGTGCTCGTCGGCAAGGCGAACTGGTGGCCGTCGAAGTGGCAGCCGCCGGCCCCGACCCGGCGCGCCCCAAAGCCCGAACCCGAAACCGAGGCACCCGGGACCGATTCGCCCGACACTGAGACATCTGAGACTGAGACATCTGAAACTGGGGCACGCGAAACCGAGGCACCCGGGACCGATTCGCCCGACACCGAGCCACCCGGAACCGAGCCACCCGACACCGACGCAACCGGGACATCCGGTTCGGCGGAATGAGACCGGCCGGAATCCCCCGGTGACGGCATCCGATGGGCGAAACCGGCGGCGGTACTCTCAACAACCATGTGGACGACGGTTCTTGTTCTCGCCCTGGCGTTGAACTTCGAGCCACACCGGCTTGGAATCATCGGGCTGCTACTGATCGGCCGTCATCCGATTCGCCAACTGCTGATCTTCCTCGTCACGAGCTTTGCGGTCAGCGCGTCTGCCGGCCTGCTCATTCTGTTCGCGGTGGACCGCACCGCACTCATCAACGGCGGTTCCGGCAGCGCGAAAATGCAGATCGTGATCGGGGCCGTCCTGTTCATTGTCGCGGCAGTGTTGTTCAGCAACATTTCCGTCGGTCGGCACTCGCAGGAGAGCGTCGCCGCACCACACGCTGAGGGGAATGGCTCGGAGACCCTGCAGAAGAGTGGAAACCCACTGGTGGACACGATCACCAGGAAATTCTCCGGGGCAGCCAGACTCGTTCAGGAGAGCTCCCCCTGGCTCGCCGTGATCCTCGGCGTCGGCATTGCTCTGCCATCCGTGGATTACATTGC
This sequence comes from Mycobacterium sp., assembly GCA_020438845.1. Taxonomy (GTDB): domain Bacteria; phylum Actinomycetota; class Actinomycetes; order Mycobacteriales; family Mycobacteriaceae; genus Mycobacterium. Next base: position 19,407 of record JAGQTV010000103.1, read on the forward strand.
GCTTCTCCTGCTCATCGCCACGTCCGGGATGTCGCCGAGGATGCAGATCACGGCACTCTTCACGTTCCTTACCATTGCGAATACCGTTCTGCTTGTTCCCATTTTCAGCTACCTGGTTGCCAAGGAACGGACGATCCGTGTTCTTGAAGGGCTGCGCAGTTGGGTCCTCGCACGACGCCGACGGGACTACGCCTTACTGCTCGGAATCGCCGGGGCCTTGTTGATCGCGGTTGGGATCAAGCGCCTCTGACCCGCCAGCCCCTTTCTCCTTATTTCCAGGGGCCGCTCGGCGCTGTTCGCGGAATCAGTCGATCTGGCCGCTGAGACCGAACTCGTCCAGCGTTTGTCTGGCCAGAGCGCGCAACCGCTCTTTGGAGTTCTCCGCTCCGAGTTGGTAGGCCTCAACAGCGATTGACACTTTGCCGTTGATCCGACCCGACACGACAACGAGTTGGCCCTTGGATCGCTTCAACTCATGCAGGGTGACATTGGTGTCCAGAGCCCGGATGAAGACGTACTCGGCGTCGGTGCCGTCGACTCGACCCAGATCCGGTGGCAGGTCACCCAGGTTGGAACACGACACCGGCAAACCCTCGGAGTATCCGAACATCACTTCGGCGATGCCCTTGATGGCACTCTGCGGCAGCCACGGGGCGACAGAGAGCAATTCAATAGTCGGGTCGGGTTCGTTCTTGGCCCTCTCACGGGCGTCCCTGATCGCTGCGCGAGCGTCCCTCAGATCAGCCGTGACCTTGGTCGGATCGACCTCGGCGTTGGCGAATGCCATCGCCAACGCCCGGTCGTCGTCGAGGCTCTCCCGAAGGTTGATCGCGATGATCAGACTGACCTTGCCGTTGGCACCCTGCCGGCCCAAGTGCTCGCCAAGTTTGGCCGCAAATCCGGCGACAAGCGAATAGCTGTTCCCACCAAGGGACTTGGCCTTGGCGTCCCACTCCGGAACATCCACGTAGATCGCTGCCGAGGGCACGACCACCCGGCGGGAATCCTCGACGGCACGATGTGCGGCGCGGGCCACGGCGAACTCCTGCCGCTTCGCCCTGAACATCTTCGCCGCCTTCACCGCAGTGCGGGCCGTGTCCGGCAGATCCCGGACCGCCTGACGGAGGTCCGCGACCAGGGCCTGCCGCCGGGTGCGGGAGCCCGGCTGCTCGTAACCGAAATTCCGCGTGTTGCCAGTGACCGCTTCGAAGATGGCCAGCAGGGCTCCGACCCCGTCGCCGATCATGTGCGACCCAAGCATGCTGACCGCCGTGCAACCGTCAGTGAGTGGCTGGACCACCACGTGCCAGGCTGGACCGTGGACCGGGTCGATCGGCAGGTCGGCGAGCCCGTCAGCCCATTCCAGCAGCTCCGCCCGGGGTATGGGCTTGTCGGCGACCCGAACCGGGTGCGGCCGCCCGACCGGGCGTACCCATCGGTGCCGGCCGAACGGCAACGGCGAGCGTTCGATGAGCCGGCTGCCCCACGAGTCGATGAAGTTCCGATTGAACCGTTCGATCCCCTCATAGTTCAGCGGATGCTCGTAAACCCAGACACACTGCATCAACTGGCCTCGGCCGGTTGCGCGCGCGAGTTCCAGAGCAGTCTGGTCGAGGTAAGCCAACCGATGCTCGTCAGGGGTTTCACTCGCCGCACGACGCAGCAAAGCACGGCGCTTGGGCTGGGTGTCGGTACTCAAAAGTCAGCCAATCTAAATGATCGTTGCAGTCAGATTGAACTCTTCGAGGGTCTGGGCGACAAGCTGACGCAGGGCGGTTCGGCTGTTTTCACGGCCAGGTTGATAGCCGATCACGGTGACGATGACCGCGCCTTCGGACCGGACCGAGATAAAGGTGAGCACGCCGCGCTTTCGTTCGATGAGCTCACGGGACAAGTCGCGATCCATTCCCCGAATGAAGAGGTACTCCGCCGCGGTGCCGTCTACGTACCTCAATTCCGCCGGCACGTCCCCCATGTTGGAGCACGACACCGGGAGGTCTTCGGAAAGCCCGAAGGCCATATCGGCCATCGACGTCACCGCACGTTTAGGGACAAACGGAATCAGCGGCAACAGTTCGATCATCTCGTCGGGCTTTTCCCTGGCAGACTTCAAGCCCATCCGGATCGCCGACCTGGCCCCGGACAAGTCCGTGGTCAGCGGCTCGGGATCGATGCTGACCCGGGCAATGGATACGACATTCCCACCGGTGTCGACTGTGATGTCAGCCCGTTCGCTGACCGGGATCATCAGCGTCACCGCTCCGTCACTGGCCCGGACCCGGCCAAGATGCTGAGCAAGGCGACCGGCGAATCCGGCCAGCAGCGACAAGCTGTTTCCTCCGAGCTCTGCGGCCCGCGCGTCCCATTGTGCGATGTCGACGCTCAGCGCCACCGAGGGCAGCGTAAGGCTCGGCCCCGATGAGCCCCGCCGCGACTTACGCCGTGCCCGTGTCGCACGTTCGCCAGACCCGCCGTCCGCCGCGCGCCGGCGGGTTAGCACTCTGACCGCCTTACCGACGGTGCGCCGTATCTCCCCCGCGTCGCTAAGGGTCTGACGAAGATCCGACCGGATGGCGCGGGCCTTGGTCCGGGACCCGGGCGGCGGATAGTCCAGCTTCCGCACCCTGCCCTTCACCGCATCGGTGATCGAATCGATGCCGGCCCTGCCATCAGCGATGCAATGCGACGCCAGCAGGCTGACCGCTGTAGAGCCGTCGGTGAGAGGCTGCACAGCGAAGCGCCAGGCAGGTCCGCGTTGTGGATCAAGCGGCAGTTGCACTTGCTCATCGGCCCAGTCGTAGAGCTCATCGCGGGGGCGCGGGTGCGTGGCAACGTCGAGTCCAGCACTCGGCGCAGGGGCCGAGACCCACCGGTGGCGGCCGAAGGGAACCGGCGAAGGCTCGATCAGCCGTGCCATCCAGCCGCTGCCCCAGTTGTCCCGGAACCGCTCCAGTGCGACTAAGTCGACGGGATGCTCGTAGATCCAGATGATCTGTATCACCGAGTCCTGGCCGGCCCCCCGAAGCGCCAGGAACAACGCTTGATCCGGGTAGGGCAACACATTGCTCTGGGACGTACCGGGGCCCTGGGGGGTACGAATTTCGCCTGCCACGGCGTTAAACCGTAGCGCGCGGAATATGCGGCGATGACAGCGCGTCAGCGCGGCCACCTGCAGCCCGCAGGTAGAACATCTTCATCAGCTCAACGTACTGGGTGGCCGATTCCCGAGCCACCGGGTTGTCCGGGTAGGCCACCGAGATGGTGGTTCCCTCAAGACCACGGTTGACCCACATCCCGATCTGACTCGCCGCGCCCACGCCGCCGTACAGAGTGCCCTCCTGGGCGTACCACTGTCCCATCACGACGGGATCCAAGGGAGGCAGGCCGGAGTCGAAGAAGGACAGCATGGGCACACCGGGACCGGCCGGACGGATATCGGGCAATGACTCCGCCAGTTCCAGTACACGCTCGATCGGCACGTGGGCCAACTTGAGGTGGGCGTCGAACGCTTCCTGGGCCGACCTGGCCACCTCGACGAACGACTTCCCGGCCACCGGGATGGAGATCGGCACGACGCCGGTGAACCAGCCGGTGGTCGCGAACTCCGCCGGCGTGCGACGGGTGGTGGTCGGGGTGATCACGTTGTAGGTGTCGATGCCGGTGAGCTCCCGTTCGGCGAGCGCGGCACAGGCGAACGCCCCGCCGATGAATCGCGCCCCGGCCGAGGTGCAGACAGCCTCGAAGCGATCGCTCTCATGAACGTCCATCAACTTCACTTTGTTGAGCTCGCCGGTGCAGAGAACGTCCGGATCACCGAGCGGCATGGGAAACTTCGGCAGACTTCCGCCGTTCTTCCTCAGGTAGTCCAACCAATCCGCGACCTCGGGCGACTCCAGCGTCAACCCGGCGGTGTACTCCCGCTGACGGCTGCAATAGTCCAGGTAGCGGCCGGATTCCGGGAAGCGGACGGGAACACCGCCCTCGACCACGGCCGCGTAGTTCGTATGGATCTCCACGAACAGCGCCGCGACGAACATTGCGTCGGCGTGGAGGTGGTCGATGCTGGCATAGAAGGTGAAATGGTCGGCTCGCTGAATCACGCCGAACCGGAAGCAATCCCACTGCAGCGGACCGGGGACGTCCATGGCGAGTGCTTGCCATTTCGCCGAGTTCATTTCCCCGTGGCGAGTCGCGACCATGGCGATGTCCGTCGGGTCGGCGACCGTGTGCCGCACGGCCCGGTCGGAGTCGTCGAACTCAAACCAGCTGTGGTAAGTGTCGTTTCGGCGCAGGTAGGCATTGATGACGAACGTCATGGCCCGAATGTCACAACGCCCAGGGATCTTCCAGGACGGGACCATCAACCGCGCCATGTCCAGCCCGTCCGCAGCGTGGCGCCGGTAGGCGCGGATGTGCTGTTCCTGCTGATAGCTGGGCGGGACGGAACTCGTCGGCGCCTGCCGAACCTTCTCAGCGCAAGCAGGGGCCGGGCTCCACGACACTACGGAGCCCGGCGCATCCACCCAATCGTTGATTGCCGTTAACGCGACCACCGCGCTCGCTCTCCGCCCAGGCCCCGGGTCAGCGGACCGTCGCCAGCAGGCCCATCAGGGATCCGCAAAGAGCATCGGCCAAGCCTCGTACGGTCGTGATGTCCGCCGACCGGACCCGGACGCCCGTTTCGCTCTCGAGACGGGTACGTAACTCCAGGTGGCCAAGGGAATCCAGACCGTAGTCGGTGATCGGACGGTCCGGGTCAACCGACGACCGCAGGATCAGACCGAGTTGATCGGCCACCAGGCGACGGACCCGAAGCGGCCACTCCTCCCGCGGAAGCGAGTGCAACTCTGATCGGAGACCCTTCTTGTCCGACGAGTGATCGGCGCTGGAGGCGAAGGCCGCACCGAACGAGCTACGGGCAGCCAGGTCGGTCAGCCACGGTGCACCCTTCACCGGCGAGTAACCGGCGTAGGACCGGTTATGACGCAGCAGCGCCTCGAAGGCGTGGGCACCCTCTTCCGGATCGATCATCGCGGTGGCACCGGACTCGGCCAGGTGCTTGCCCGCACCGATCTCGTCCCATGCCGCCCAGGCGACCGTCGTGGCCGGCAGACCCTGCGCACGCCGCCACTGAGTGAAGGCGTCGAGCCAGCTGTTGGCAGCGGCATAGGCGCCCTGCCCGGGCGACCCGATCAGGGCAGCAGCCGAGGAGAACGAGCAGAACCAGTCCAAGGGCTGCGTCGCGGTTGCACGGTGCAGGTGCCAGGCGCCGTACACCTTGGGTGCCCAGTCCCGCTCGATCAGTTCGCCACTGATGTTGGTCAGGATCGCGTCCTCGACCACCGCCGCCGCGTGCAGAACGCCGCGGACCGGGAGACCGCTCGCGGTGGCCTCGGCCACCAGCCGGTCGACGGTGCCGACCAGGGCGATGTCCCCGGTAACGACCTCCACCTCGGCACCCTGAGCGCGCATCTGCGCGATCTCGGCAATCGCGGCTGCCTTCGGCGCCGAGCGCGAGTTGAGCACGATTCTGCCCGCACCGGCCTTCGCCATCTTGGCGGCGAGGAACAGACCCAGGCCGCCCAGGCCTCCGGTGACGATGTAGGCACCGTCGGGGCGGAAGACCTGTGCCTGCTCCGGCGGGACCACCACGCTGCTGTGGCCAACCCGGGGCACCGACAGGATCAGCTTGCCGGTGTGCTCGGCCGCGCTCATCGTCCGGAGTGCTGCGGCAGCCTCGGTCAACGGGTAGTGCGTGCTCTCCGGCTGCGGCAAAACACCTTTGGCGGCCAGCCGGTACACGGTGTTGAGCAGTTCGCGGATCTGGTCGGGGTGAGTCGCGCACATCAGCGCCAGATCGACGCCGTAGAAGGACAGGTTTCGGCGGAACGGCAACTGTCCGATCGGCTGATCGGCGGCCTTGCCGATCTCGACGAAGCGCCCGCCGGAGGCCAGCAGGCCCATACCGGCTTCCAGGGCCGCACCAGTCAGTGAGTTCAGCACGATGTCGACGCCCTGGCCGTCGGTATCGCGGCGGATCTGCTCGGCGAACGCCACGCTGCGCGAATCGTAGACATGATCGATACCCATGCCGCGCAGCAGGTTCCGACGTTCCTCGCTGCCGGCGGTGGCGAAGATCTTCGCCCCCGCACGCCGGGCGATGGCAATCGCGGCCTGACCCACGCCGCCCGTGGCGGAGTGGATCAGAACTTTGTCGCCGGCCTTGATCCGGGCCAGGTCCTGCAGTGCGTGCCAGGCGGTCGCGGCGGCAGTGGTGACAGCCGCAGCCTGATCGTCGCGCAATCCTCGCGGCAGCGCCACCGCCAAGTCGGCATCGCAGGTGACGAACGTGGCCCAGCAGCCGTTCGGCGAGATGCCGCCCACGTGGTCCCCGACCCGGTGGGTCTTCACCCCCGGGCCGACTGCGGTGACGACTCCGGCGAAGTCGCTGCCCAACTGCGGGGTACCGGCGTCGCTCGGGTACCGACCCGTGGCAACCAGCACGTCGGTGAAGTTCAGGCTCGATGCGCTGACAGCGACCTCGATCTCGCCGGGGCCGGGAGCAACCCGCTCGAAGGCGGTCAGTTCCAGCGACGTCAGGTCACCGGGAGTCCTTATTTCTAGGCGCATACCGTCCCGCGCGTGGTCAACGACGGTGGTGTAGCGCTCATCGGCCCGCAGCGGAGCCTGGGTCAGCCGTGCGGTGTACCACTCGTCGTTACGGAAGGCGGTTTCGTCCTCTTCGCAGCCGAGCAGCAACTGGTGAACCACCGACTTGCCGAGGCTGATGTCGTCGACGTCGATCTGGGTCGGCTGCAACTGGGGATGTTCGGCACCGATCGACCGGAGCAGCCCGCGCAGGCCGGCCTGCTCGAGGTTGGGACGCTCGCCGGCCCGCACCGTCTGGGCATTGCGGGTCACGACATACAGCCTGGGGGCTTCGCCGACTGCCTCGGCCAGCTCCCGGGCGATGCGCACGAGGTGGCGGACGTGATCGGCTCCGCGGTAGACGACCTGCTCTGCGGAGCAGCCGGTGCGCGGCGTGGAGACCACGACGATGCTGCCGAAACTGCTTTCGGCGAGATAGGTGGTCAGCCGTTGGGCATTGACCACGTGGTCGGCGTTCTGCGGCCACGACATCATCGTGACATCAGCGCTGTTGAGCTTGAGCGCATCTGCAAGTTCGGAGGCCAGCAGGTCGGTCGAATCTGAAGTGTTGACCAGCAGCCAGGTGCCCGGGTTGATGTCCTCGCTGAGGGCGGGCAAGGTCTTCTTCCGCCATTCGACGCCCAGCAGCCGCTCATTGAGAAGGCGGCCGTTGTCTGCCGCCCCCACGCCCATGGAGAATCCCTCCGCGGCGAGCAATACCGTGCCGTGCGCATCGACCAGGTGGATGTCGGCCTCGACTGCGGAGCCGTCGAACCGAACCACGCGAGTGACGCAGAAACGGGCTTTGGCGGCAGGCCCATAGGCGCGCAGGCGACGCACCCCGAGAGGCAGCAGGCGACCGGCACTGATCTGGACTCCCGGGTGTGCAGCGACCGACTGGAAGCAGGCGTCGAGCATGGCCGGGTGCACCCCGTAGGCATTCTGCTGGCCGCGGATGACTGACGGTAGGGCGATCTCCGCGACCATCGTGCTGTCGGCTCCGTCGGCGACGTTGACAGCGGTGAGAGCCGAGAAGGCCGGACCGAAGGTCTCACCGCGAGCCTCGAACCACCTACGCAGCTCAGCGCCGTCGGCGCGCTGCGGAAGAGCGGCGATCAACTCGGCAAGGTCGTAGTCGGCCGGCCGGTCGTCATCCGGGTTCTCCACAGCGTGCAACACAGCACTGGCGCGACGCTCGCGCTCACCACCCTGGCCGGTCTCGACGACGAAATCGAATGCACCCGAAGCCTGGGCGGATGCGGTCGCGTTGACCGATGTCTCGTTCTCAAGCTCCAGCGTGCGCTCGAAGCGCACATCCCACACCTCGGCTACGTCGCCGATGGTGGTCCGTGCCGCAGCCAGCGCCATTTCGCAGAACGCGGCAACCGGCATGGCCGGAACATCGTCGATCTTGTAGTCGGCCAGCCACCCGATTGCCGTCGTACCGACCTCGGCGCGCCAGACATGCCGTTCCGGTTCGTCGAGCAGACGCACATGGGAGCCCAGCAGGGGGTGGGCCGCAACCACGTGCGCGCCGCGGGCCTGGTCGGCACTCGGCACGTCGAAGGTGAGTTTGCGGTGGGTCCATGCTGACAGCGGAGCATCGACGAGCCGCCCCGCGGGGAGCTTGGCCGCGGGGTCGACGGCGGCCCCGGCCGCATAGAGATCGCTGAGCAGGGTGAGCAGTCCGTACGGCATCTCCTGGCCGCGGCGCATGCCGGCGACCGCGGCCACCGGGATGTCCAGCGCGGCGGCGATCTGCCCGATCGCCCGGACCACGACGGGGTGCGGCGACAACTCGGCGAACACCCGGAAGCCGTCCTCCAGCGCGGTCTGAACAGCCGCGGAGAAGCGCACCGTATAGCGCAGATTGTCCAGCCAGTATTCGACGTCGCAGTGCGGCTGTTCGCGGGAATCGAACAGCGTCGCCGAGTAGTACGGCACCTCCGGCGTCATCGGCGTGATGTCTTCGAGCAGGACACCGAGTTCAGCCAGCACGGGCTCGACGTGGGGAGTGTGCGAGGCGACGTCAACGGCGATCTCACGCGCCATGATGTCGCGCTGTTCCCAGTCGGCAACCAGGCGACGGACGGTCTCGATGTCGCCCCCGATCACGGTCGAGTTGGGCGATGCCACGACGGCGATCGTCACGTCCTCGATCCCCTGTGCTTCGAGGTCGGCGCGCACCTGCTGGGCCGGCAACTCGACGGAGGCCATGGTGCCGCCGCCGGCGATCTCGCGGCACAGCAGGGAGCGGCGGCAGATGACCTTGACGCCGTCACGCAGCGACAACGCACCGGCCACGACCGCGGCAGCCACCTCACCGAGCGACTGTCCGATGACTGCGCCCGGTCGGACCCCATGCGACTTCATCGCGGCCGCCATAGCGACCTGCATGGCGAAGATGCTCGGCTGAATCCGCTCGATGCCGGTCACTGTCTCCGACGCCAGAAGCGTCTCGGTGATCGAGAATCCGGACTCGGCGGCGATCAGCGGCTCCAACTCGGCGATCGTCGCGGCGAAGGCGGGCTCGGAGGCCATCAACTCGGCCCCCATCCCGGCCCACTGCGATCCCTGTCCGGAAAACACCCACACCGGCCCGCGATCGTCTCTGCCGACCACAGCCTGGTAGGGCTCGTCTCCGGTGGCAACCGCGCGCAACGCGTCGACCAGGGCCGAACGGCTGTCGGCGATCACGCCGGTCCGCACCGAGCGGTGGCCGCGCCGACGGGCCAGCGTGGAGGCCAGATCAACCAGCGGGGCCTCATTCGCCCCGTCGGCGACCCATTCCGCGAGCTGCGCGGCAGTGCTCCGCAGTCCTTCCGGAGAAGTCGAGGACAACGCGAACACCATCGGCCCGGTGGCTGCCTCGTCGCCGCTGTCCTGCGGCCGCTCCGCCTCCGGGGCCTGCTCGAGGATCGCGTGCACGTTGGTGCCCGAGATGCCGTAGGAGCACACCGCAACGCGCCGGACGTCGCCATGGCCCTCCGGCCAGGCGGTGGCCTCCCGGGGCACGGTCAGCCCGGTCTCGATGTTCGCGAGCTTCTCGGGCAAACGGGTGAAGTGCACCATCGGTGGCACAACCCCGTGCTGAAGCTCCAGAATCGCCTTGACCAGGCCGACTGCGCCGGCTGCCGCTTCGGTATGACCGAAATTCGACTTCGCCGAACCCAGCAGAACCGTGCCGGTCTTCCCGTAGGTCGTCGCAAGACTTCCGAACTCGATCGGATCGCCGACCGGGGTGCCGGTGCCGTGCGCCTCGACGACACCGATCGTGTCGGGGTCGACACCCGCAGCCGCGAGGGCGGCCCGGCTGGCGGCGATCTGAGCATCCATGGACGGCGTGGCGATGTTGCGGGTCCGGCCGTCGGAGTTGGCGGCCGTGCTGCGCAGCACGGCGAGAATGTTGTCGCCGTCGCTCTGGGCGTCCTCCAGACGCTTGAGCAACAGCACGGCGCAGCCCTCGGAACGGACGAATCCGTCGGCCGACTCGTCGAACGCCTTGCAACGTCCGGTCGGCGACAGCATCCCCTGCGCCGATGCCCAGACGTTGGTGCGCGGTTCGCTCATCACCAGGCAACCGCCGGCCAGGGCCAGGTCGGTCTCGCCGGAGATCAGCCCGCGGGCCGCCACGTGCACGGCGGTGAGGCTGGACGAGCAGGCCGTGTCGAAGGTGAGGGCTGGACCATTGACGTTCAGGACGTAGGCCACCCGCCCCGACGCCATGCAGGAGGCCGTCTCGGTGTACCCGTAGACGCCGGCGTCGTAGGCACGCCCGGTGTGGTCGTCGTGGGAAATCCCGAGGTAGACACCCGTGGAGGAGCCGGCAAGAGAAGTCGGGTCGATACCGGCATGCTCGATCGCCTCCCATGAGGTCTCCATGAGCAACCGATGCTGGGGATCGATTCGTGCGGCTTTGGCGTCGTCGAGTCCGAAGAACGGGGCGTCGAAGACGGTGGGCTCGTCAAGGAAGGCGCCCCACCGCGAGATGGACCGACCCGGCACCCCGCGCTGTGGGTCGTAGTACTCCTCGATGTCCCAACGGTCGGCGGGCACCTCGGTGATCAGGTCGTCGCCACGCATGAGGGCCTCCCACAGCTTCTGCGGGGAGTCGATGCCACCAGGAAGCCGACAAGCCATGCCGACAACGGCAATCGGCGTCAGGGATTTACCGCGCACTTCGCTCACAGCTCGTCCTTCATCGTTGGTCACATGCTGAGCAGCATTTCGCCGCAGCAGCAACTTCCGTTACGGACCTAGACGGAGCGTCAACGTCGCCGAGAAGTTGCCAGCGTTGGCGGTAGCTTAGCCGGTTCCCGCCAATAACGCGAGTTAAATCGCGATGTCGGAAAAACGTCATGAGCGAACGGTATCGCGCAATCCTAGTTTTCGCCAGGCTTGGGCCCATTTTGTTAGCTGTGTCCGCCGTCGAGGCTCTCGCCAGCGCCGCCCAGCCAGCACAGCGAAGCGCTCATAGATGCCCTGCGTTCGCCCTAAACCTGCATTTCACAGCGCTGTGCAGCTCCAACAACCGCGTTCAGAGCCCATCCAGCTCGGCCCCCCGGCACGAAGCGATCGAGGGTTGCCACGGGTTCGCTGGACGCATAACCCACCGCCGTCGCCTGCTAACCATTGCAGCAAATGACACAAAGAACAGCCGCAGCGTCATTTTTTTGGCCCACCCCAATCGGGAAACTCAGCCACCCGACGACCGCCTACCGGGCCGTCCCCGATGCGACGGCGAACGCCAAACGAGCACCGTCTGGAGACGCTCGCAAACAGCTCGCCGCCTCCCAAAAACATCTTCTACCAGTATGTAGGCGAACGGCTAACCGGTACGGGCAACTCCGGCTGCACAACCATTCGGGCAGCGAACCTCAGCCCCGAGTGCTGTGAATCGTGTTATTTGTCCGCCATTGGTTTGGCCTTCGAACCATGCCCATGACTGCTTTATCCGGCTTGCAGCAAAATCATTGGCGAATTACAGAAAATAGCATTATTGATAGATATTTTTTACCTGAGAAAACACCCACGCGCCGGTTTGGGGACCCGCCAGCGGTCGATTTCCGTTTCATCACGGCACCTCGCGGTGGGTTTGCTGCCGCGCCAGAGCATCACCGAAACTGGTGCCAGACGATTCAAAACTTGCACCCCACCCGTACCAGCGTGATCATCAGATCCGCGCAGGCCCCCGACAATCCAGCCTTGCGGAATCGCTACGAATTACCTGGTAAAGCGGCATTGCGAGAGCCGGGGTGGCCCAGCCCAACCGGCAGGGACCGACAGGCAGCGCCCCAACCGACAGCGCCCCAACCGACAGCGCCCCAACCGACAGGACCCGACGCCGGGTTCAGCCGACGGCCGCCTCCGGCGCCGCGTCAAAGGGCGACCCGAATTCGGTGACCGATGCGAATCCCCGCTTGCGGGCCTCAGCCGCCCCCAGCCGTACCAGCGCCGCGGTCCCGATGAATCCGGTCTGGTCGGATAGCAGGAAGGGAGTCAGCAGTCGGTTGTGGACCAGCGCGATCGACAGCCCCGACTCCGGGATGGCCCAACCGAAGCATCCGCCCAGCCCGACATGACCAAACCCGGGCAGCACTCCGGGGATCGGTAGCCCGTGATAGCCGAGATGGAAAGCCAGCGGCATGATCAGATTTCGGTCCGGACTGAGGTCGCGGCGGCCGGTCAGCATCGCGACCCGCTCGGCCGACAGATACCGCTTGCCGTCGATCACGCCCTGATTGGCAATCGCGCCGTACATCCTGGCCAGCGCACGTGCGGTCGCCACTCCATTGGCCGAGGGCAGTTCGGTGTCGAGTAGCGGGATATCTCGCTGCACTACCGTTCTCATGCCAGGGAAGTACATCGACCCGAACGCGGCAGACGCCTCCATCGCGGCCAACGCCGGGGCGACGGCGTTGAACAGCGGGTTGGGAATCTTGTGCTGTGGGCCGATGATCTTGGCTATGTGGGTCGGCGCGGACGCCGGCGGACGACCGAGGTGAATCCCGTCGGTGTTGAGCGGTTCGGCCACTTCAGCACGGATCAGATCCCGCATTCCCATGCCGGTTACCGATCGGGCCAGGCCGGATAGCAGCCATCCGTACGTCAGCGCGTGGTAAGCGGACTTACCGAAATGCCTGCCGACCGGCGCTGCAGCAATCCGCTCCTCCATGTGATGGTGGTCAAGAAGTTCACGTTTCCGCACTCCGCGCAGATGAGAGAGACCGGCGCGGTGCCGCATCACGTCGCGGACGGTGATCTCCGACTTGCCGTTGGCACCGAATTCGGGCCAGTACTCGGCCACCGGGACGTCGTAGTCGATCAGACCCCGGTCGGCAAGCCGATGGATGACGGTGGAAGCCACGCCCTTGGTCGCCGAGAACACCATCGGCGCCGTGTCAGCTCCCCAGTGGGTCCGGCCGCGCCGGTCCAGCCACCCGGTCCACACGTCAACGACGGGTTGGCCGTCCAGGTACACCGCCAAGGCTCCCCCGCCGAATCGCGGGTGGGGGAACAGACTCGAAAAGGCCCGAACAGCACGGGAGAAATTCGGGTCAGCAGCACCCTGAACGCCGTGCGGCAGGCTCGACATTCGATTTCGCGCTGCCGGTTGCCTCATATCCCAATTTTAGGCGTCAAGTCGGTAGCCAGGCCGCCGTGTTACAAAGCTGTTAACTTTCTTCGGGGTCTAACTTTCTTGAGGGTCTTCTGCCGCGGCAAGGATCCGTTGGGCCGCCAGCGCCGGGGTGATGTCACCCTCGCGGACCCGCTGCTCTATCTCCGCCCGGATGTCGCGGACCCCGGGGTGACTATGCAGCCGGTCCAGAACAGCGTCGCGGACCATCGACCAGGTCCAGTCGACCAACTGGGCGCGTCGACGGGCATCGAACTCGCCCGCGTCCACGAGGACCTCGCGATGGTGCAACACGGCGTTCCACAATTCGGCCAGCCCGGTTCCGTCCCGCGCGCTCATCGTCAGCACCGGCGGCCGCCACAGCGCTTCGGCCGGGTAGATCAACCGGAGCGCGGCTGCCAGTTCGCGGGCCGCAGCCTTGGCCTCGATGGCGTGCTCGCCGTCCGCCTTGTTGACCACAACAATGTCGGCAAGCTCCAAAACGCCCTTCTTGATGCCCTGGAGTTGGTCGCCGGTGCGCGCCAGAGTCAGGAACACGAAGGTGTCGACCATATTGGCGACAGCGACTTCAGACTGTCCAACCCCGACCGTTTCCACCAAAACGATGTCGAAGCCGGCCGCCTCGAGCAGCACGATTGTCTCGCGAGTCGCCCTGGTGACCCCACCCAGAGTTCCCGAGGTCGGCGATGGCCGGATGTAGGCATCCGGGTTGACGGCCAGACGCGCCATCCGGGTCTTGTCCCCCAGAATCGAGCCGCCCGTTCGGGTGGACGACGGATCGACCGCCAACACGGCCACCCGATGACCCCGCTCAATGAGATACATGCCGAGGGCCTCGATGGTGGTCGACTTGCCCACCCCCGGCACACCCGTGATGCCGACGTGCATCGCCGAACCGGCGCACGGCATCAACTCCATGAGCAGACGCTGCGCCCGCTCGCGATGGTCCGCGCGGGTCGACTCGACGAGGGTGATCGCGCGGGCCAGGGCGGTCCGGTCACCCCGGCGCAGCGCCTCTGCCACGGTGCCGATGTCGCTGTCTGCCATCAGCGCAAGTCGTAGCCGAGCCGCTCGGCAAGCTTGTGCAGCAGGCCGATGGCGGCGTCGGCGATCACCGTTCCCGGCGGGTAGATGGCCGCCGCTCCGGCTTCGTAGAGTTCGTCGAAGTCCCCGGGCGGTATCACTCCCCCGACCACGATCATGATGTCGGGCCGACCCACGACCGCCAGTGCGTCGCGCAGCGCCGGCACCAGAGTCAGGTGACCCGCGGCCAGGGACGAAACTCCCACCACGTGCACGTCGTTGTCGGCGGCTTGCCGTGCGACCTCTTCCGGCGTGGAGAACAGCGAGCCGACATCCACGTCGAACCCGATGTCCGCGAAGGCCGTAGCTATCACCTTCTGCCCGCGGTCATGGCCGTCCTGCCCCATCTTGGCGACCAGGATTCGGGGACGACGCCCGTCGGCCTCGGCGAACTTCTCCACCAGTCGGGTGGCTTCGGATAGCCCGCTGATGCTTCCTCCTGTGCTTGCTCCCGCTGTGCTTGCTCGCGCCCGACTCACTTCATCACGGCTCACTTCATCCCGATAGACCCCGGAGATGGTCCGGATCTCGGCCTGATGGCGCCCGTAGACCTTCTCCAGCGCGTCGGAGATCTCCCCGACGGTGGCCTTCGCCCGTGCAGCGTCAATGGCCAGCGCCAACAGGTTGTTGCCCAACCCGTCCGTTCCGATCTTCTCAGCGGTACCTGCGGCCCTGGTCAGTTCGCCCAAGGCAGCACGCACCGCGGCGTCGTCGCGTTCGGTGCGCAACTGCTGCAGCTTGGCAAGCTGCTCGGAGCGGACGCGAGTGTTGTCGACTTTGAGGACTTCGATGTCGGGGTTGTCCTCGACCTGATACTTGTTGACGCCGATCACCGGTTGCTGGCCGGAATCAATCCGGGCCTGAGTCCGGGCGGCGGCTTCCTCGATGCGCAGCTTCGGTATTCCCTCGCTGATGGCTTGCGCCATCCCGCCCCGTTCGGCCACTTCCGCAAGGTGAGCGCGGGCCCGTTCGGCGAGCTGCTGGGTCAGGCATTCGACGTAGTAGGAACCACCCCACGGATCGATCGGGCGCGTGGTGCCCGACTCTTGCTGCAGCAGAAGCTGTGTATTGCGGGCTATGCGCGCGGAGAAGTCGGTGGGCAGCGCCAAAGCCTCGTCCAGAGCATTGGTGTGCAGCGACTGGGTGTGGCCCTGGGTGGCGGCCATTGCCTCGATACATGTGCGGGCGACATTGTTGAACGGATCCTGGGCGGTCAGAGACCAGCCCGAGGTTTGCGAATGTGTGCGCAGCGAAAGGGATTTGGGGTTCCGGGAGCCGAACGCGGCTACCAACTCACTCCACAGCAGACGGGCCGCACGAAGCTTGGCGATCTCCATGAAGAAATTCATCCCGATGCCCCAGAAGAAGGACAGCCGGGGGGCGAAGGCGTCGATGTCCAAGCCGGCATCGATACCGGCCTTGATGTAGTCGACTCCGTCGGCCAGGGTGTAGGCCAGCTCCAAATCGGCTGTGGCACCGGCCTCTTGGATGTGGTAGCCGGAGATGGAGATGGAGTTGAACTTCGGCATCCTGGCGCTGGTGTAGGCGAAGATGTCGGAGATGATCCGCATGGAGGGTTTGGGCGGATAGATGTAGGTGTTGCGGACCATGAATTCTTTGAGAATGTCGTTCTGAATGGTCCCGGCCAGCTTCTCCGGCGGCACACCCTGTTCCTCGGCGGCCACCACGTAGAGCGCCAGAATCGGCAGCACTGCGCCGTTCATTGTCATCGAGACCGACACCGCCGACAGGTCGATGCCGTCGAACAACTGACGCATGTCCAGGATCGAGTCGATGGCCACTCCGGCCATGCCGACGTCGCCCTGCACCCGGGGATGGTCGGAGTCGTAACCGCGGTGGGTGGCAAGGTCGAAGGCCACCGAGAGGCCCTTCTGCCCGGCGGCGAGGTTGCGGCGGTAGAAGGCGTTGGAGTCCGCGGCGGTGGAGAATCCTGCGTACTGACGGATGGTCCACGGCTGGTTGACGTACATGGTCGGATACGGTCCGCGGATGAACGGGGGCTCACCGGGGAAGCTGTCCAGCGGGTAGCCGGCGGCCGCAGCCGATTGGCGATCGGCACCGATGTAGATCGGCTTGACAACGATTCCCTCCGGTGTCTGCCAATCGAATTGCTCTGCTGCGTAACCGTTCGCCGACGCTGCCGACGCCACGAGATCGGCGGCTGCGGCAGGCGTCGGACGCTCAGCCGGATGGCCGATACTCAACGGAATTTCGGCAAAATTCGGGACGATCCGATCAGATATCCGCACCTCACGCCCCCAATCGGGTCAACAGTGCCGATAGCACTTGTACCGCATCGACTTTGGCGTTCAGATAACCGTCCGGCCGAGCGCTGGCGGCCGCATCGGCAAGTGTGGCGTCCACGGCATTCTCCTGTCCGGCCAGATACACCTCTTCGCACCCCGCCGCCCTGGCCGCCGTCACCACGTCAGCCAACTCCTCGGCGTACCGGGAGTCGGTCCCGCACACGACCGCCACGGTCTCTCCTGTGAGGACGTCGGAAACACCGGACGCGCCGACAGTGCCGGGATTAACCGCCTCGATCCCGCCGGATGCCAGCAGGTTTACCGCGAAGGTGGCACGGATGTTGTGTTCGGAGAGCGGACCGAGCGGCAACAAGAGCATTCGCGGACGGGCCCCGGTGCGTTCAAGGTGCATATCCGAGCGGTTCCGCAGCGCCTCGAAAGGTGAGGCGTAGCGTTCGACAGCCTGCGTAATCTCCGAGGGTATCGAATCGAATTGCGGCAGAGCGGGTTCAGCCAGGTTAGGGAACTCGTTGACCCCGGTGATGGAGGTACGCCGATGCGCGATGTCGGCTGCGCGGTTACTCGCCACCTGTTCGATCCCGTCGACGACGAAGTCGCGAGCCATGCGGAATCCGCCCCGGACCTCGATCTGCTGGAAATGCGACCAGGCCTGCTCAGCAAGGGCTTTGGTGAGGTCTTCGACGTACCAGGAACCGCCTGCGGCGTCACGGACCCGTCCGATATGCGACTCCTCCAGAAGCAATAACTGCGTGTTCCGGGCGATGCGCCGGGAGAACCCCTGCTGCACGCCCGGATACCCACCCGGTATGGCGGCATCGAAAGGAAGGACTCGGACCGTGTCCGCTCCCCCGACCCCGGCGCCGAACGCGGCGACCGTCGTGCGCAGCATGTTCACCCACGGGTCGCGCTGGGTCATCATCGGCAGCGACGTCACCGCGTGGAGTCGGACTCCGCCACTGTCCGGTTGGCCCATCGCCTCGGCAACCCGGCCCCACAGCAGCCGGGCCGCCCGGAACTTCGCGATGGTCATGAACTGATCATCATCAGCGGCGAGTCGAAATCCGATCTGTCGTAACGACTCGGCCGAACCGAGACCCGCTTCGGTCAGCAGTCGCAGGTATTCCACGCCTGCGGCGAGCACTCCGGCAAGTTCCCAGCCGGCACTGGCACCTAGGTTGTGGAAAACCGGACCGTCCACGGTGATCGTCCGAACCCCGGAGAAGCGGGCTGCAGCGGCGGCCACCGCGAGCACGTCATCCTCGGGTGGGGCATCCCGGTTGCCGAGGGGTGCCGTCAACGGGTCGGCGCCAAGATCGACCGTCAGCTGCGACTCGACCGATCGGGCACCGGCGATCAGTTCCAGCAGCGACTCGGCGGCGGCTCGGAAGTCGGCGGGGGCGTCCAGCAGAACGGGGGCCAGCTCGAGGTAAACCCCCTCCAACGCGCGGGGAAGATCCGCCGGCGCGAGGCCGCCGCGGCCCACGCGGATGACCAGCGCACTGACGCCGTCGACAAGTGCCGCGAGAATCTGTTGGTTGACAGCTGCCGCCGTGTCGTCAGGTGAGTCGGCGCCACCGAACGCCTCAGCGACTTTCCATCCACACAGCACGTCGCGGTCCCGGTCGCTGCCCCGGACAAACGGCCAGCGCCCAGGCAACGGCGCTTCGGGCAGGGCATCCAGCGCGGTGTACAACGCTCGGATGGGGAAGCCCTCGTAGGTCGGTGAGTCCAGCAACCGCTCCGGATCTGCAAGCAAATCGGCACGGTCCCGGCGAGTGCTCTTGCTCACGACATTGGCGACAGCGCTCCGCCAGCGGGCGCGCGCTACCTCCAAATCCTGTTCGGGTGCCAAAGACACGGGCGCCTCCTGTTGTCGGGCGGCGGCATGTCCAGGACGTCATCGGCCACCTGCCCTCAGGCTAAAGGATCGGCACGTAACCTTGGTCAGCGTGCCCGCGCCTTTCTCGCGGCCTCCCTCGGGGCCTGATTCCGGGCCTGATTCTGGGCCTGCCTCGGGCCACTTCTCGAAGAAGGTTGTGAGCACCCTACGCAGCGTGGGCTCGGCGCTCGTCAGCACCGCTCGTCAGGTGAGTCGCACCCGGGTGATGGTCACTGCAGGCGCCGCCGTGGCCGTCGTCGCGGTCGTGTTGTTCGTGCCCATGCCCACCGCAGTGCAATTGCGGGACTGGGCCACCTCGCTCGGAGCCTGGTTTCCGCTGGCGTTTTTGGGCGTCCATGTCGTAATGACGGCGCTGCCGTTCCCCCGCACCGCATTCACGCTGGCAGCCGGACTCTTGTTCGGTCCGGTGTTGGGCGCAATCATCGCGGTGGCAGCGAGCACCCTGAGCGCCCTGATCGCCCTGCTTGCGGTACGTGCGCTCGGCTGGCAGCTCAGCGAGGTCGGCCACCCGAGGTTGGAATCGATCGATTCCCGGCTGCGTGAACGAGGCTGGCCGGCGGTCCTGTCCCTGCGGTTGATTCCGGCTGTCCCGTTCTCGGTGCTCAACTACGCCGCCGGCGCGTCATCCGTGCGACCGCTGCCCTACACCTTGGCCACCCTGGTGGGCGTCGTACCGGGCACCGCCGCGGTGGTGATCCTCGGCGATGCGATGACCGGCAACGTCAGCCCGCTGTTGGTGCTGGTATCACTCTGCACCGCCAGCCTCGGTGTCGCAGGACTTGTCTACGAGGCCCGGCTGCTGAGGCGGCGGGGTTAGACCTTCGGGCCATCGACGGCGCCCGGCCCTCCTTGCGGTTGCATCGGCAGTCCGTGCCGTGCGCCCAGCCCTGGATCCAGTGCGGACACCGACTTGCGAGCCTCGGCCTCGGCAGTGGCGACAGCTCGCGCGACGGCCGGGTCGGGCTGGGTGGTGAACCAATCGGCGACCTCAGCGGAGTCGTCCTGCGCCTTGGTGGGTTCGGGGTCGGCCGGTGAAGGCTGATAACGGTAGACACCGTCCGATCCAGGCGCGCCGAGCAGTTTGGTGAAGCCCTGCAGTGCGGCACCGAAGTCGCTGGGCACGAGCCAAACCTTATTGGCCTCGCCGCGGGCCATCTGAGGCAGCGTTTGCAGATACTGATAGGCCAACAGTTCCGGCGTCGGGCGGCCGGCCTTGATCGCCGCGAAGGTCTTCTCGATCGCTTTCGCCTGACCTTGGGCCTGCAAGTATTGCGCAGCCCGTTCGCCTTCTGCCCGCAGGATACGCGACTGTCGCTCAGCCTCGGCCGACAGAATGGCGGCCTGCTTGGCACCCTCGGCGGCCAGGATCTGCGCCTGCTTCTGCCCCTCGGCCTGCTTGATCGACGCTTCCCGGGTGCCCTCGGCGGTGAGGATCATCGCCCGCTTCTCCCGGTCGGCGCGCATCTGCTTCTCCATCGAGTCCTGAATGGAGGGCGGCGGGTCGATGCTGCGCAGTTCCACCCGCGCCACGCGCAGTCCCCAACGCCCGGTGGCCTCGTCCAGCACGCCCCGCAGCTGAGCGTTGATCTTGTCGCGGCTGGTCAGAGTTTGCTCCAGGGTCATACCGCCCACGACGTTGCGAAGCGTGGTGGTGGTCAGCTGTTCAACACCCACGATGTAGTTGCTGATCTGGTAGACCGCGGCCTGCGGGTTGGTGACCTGGAAGTAGACGACCGTGTCGATGTTCACCGTCAGGTTGTCTTCGGTGATCACCGGCTGCGGCGGAAAGGACACCACCCGCTCACGCAGGTCGACTCGGGCCCGGATCTTGTCGACGAACGGAACCAGCAGGGTGAGCTGCCCCGACACCGTCTTGCTGTATCGCCCGAGCCGCTCGATGACCGCCGCCTCGGCCTGGGGTATCAGTGCGACGGACTTCGCGACGACGACGATCGCGAACAACACGAGCGCCGCCAGGACCACGAGGCCTGCGGTTGCACCATCCATGTCGGCTTCTCCTTAGGAATTTTTCCAGACGACGGCGGTGGCGCCGTCGATGCGAATGACGGTCACATGATCGCCAGGCTCGTAGATGTCGCCCTCGTTCAGAGCGCGGGCGGTCCACACCTCGCCATCGAGTTTCACCTGGCCTCGGTCGTGGCTGACCTCGTCGAGAACGCGAGCATGCTGACCCTCGAGCGCCTTCACCGGCTCGGGCAGGCCTGCGCCGGTGGTCAGTCGGCGCCGGAGAGTGGGCCGCACCAGGGCCAGCAGCAGCACCGAAACGACCAGAAAAACCGCGCCGTCGACCCAGATCGGCAGGCCGAACAGCCAGTTCGAGCCGGCCGCCGCCAGCGCACCGCCGCTGAGCATCAGCAGGAACATGTCGCCGGTGAGCACCTCTGAGGCGGCGAGTGCCAGGGCGAACAGGAGCCAGATCAGCGCCACGGGCATGGGTCCACGATACGCCGAGAGCCCGACGCAAATCTGCCCATGCGCCAACCGGCCACTGCGACAGCGAGCCACTACACTCTCCACCATCATGTGGTGCCCGAGTGTTTCGCTGTCGGTGTGGGCCAACGCCTGGCTCGCCGGCCGCGCCGCGCCTGATGACGTCCTGGACGCCTTAAGCGATTGGGCGCCAAAGCATTCGGTGCTCGCCTACGACGCAGTGGCAGCAGGCCGCACCGGGCTGCCATGGCCGGACGTCGACGCCGCCGGCCCGATGTCGTTGCTGCAGACGGTACGCACCGCCGTAGGCGCCCGCCCCGCGGCCGGCTACGCCGACCAGGCCTGGCCGGCAGTCCCGACCATCGCGGTACTGCTCCCGGCACCCGGCGACGTCCGGGGGCTGGCCCCTGGAAGTCAGTTCGCCGTTGATGCGCTGGCTGCCGGGGAGGCCGTGGTGGTCGGCGCGCCAGACGGCCAGACCGTCGGGGTCGTACCGGCTTTCGAATGCGAGGACCGCGACGGGGCGCAGGATGACGCCGCCGGCGATCCGGTGGTGCTGTCCTGGTCGGTCTACTCACTGCCGGGCAGCCCCGCCCTTGATCACCTGGACCTCGGGGAAGCCGAGTATGCGCTGCGGTCGGCGGTCCGCTCAGCCGCAGACGCGCTGACCAGCCTGCAGCTGAGCGGCACCAGTGGCGATCCCCGATCCCTGGTCGATGAGGTGCTGCAAGCCAATCAGCACCACCGGGTGCCCGATCACGCACCGACCCGGGCGATCCGGGTGTTGTCTACCGCGGCCCACGTCGACGCCATCATCACCGTCAGCTCCGGATTGACAACGATAGGTACCCAGAGCGCGTCGGAGGCGCGCATCGCCGACGCCGCGCTGCGCCCACTGGCCTCGGTGGTGCGGGCCGCGCGATCAGCAGCGGTCAGCGCGATCCTGAAGTCGGCCTGGCAGAGTTAGCGCCCGCTTCACACTCAGCGGTGCAGTAGCGTCCATTGACGCTGCTTCCATATCCAGGAACGCATTCGGTCCCAGCGATTTTCGGGTCGACCCGATTCGGTTTGCGGCCTTCGCGCGTTTCGTCCAGCAGGTCGAGGACGAGACGGGCGAACCGGGGCTGTGAGTTCGGCGTCTTGGCCCGGGCGAGCGCGACTCCGAGTTCCCCGGCCTGCGCTGCTAATTCGCTGTCGAGGTCCCAGATCACTTCGATATGGTCGGCGACGAACCCCACTGGACAGACGATGACAGCTTTGGCCCCGGCCTCGGCAAGAGCGGAAAGATGCTCGCTCACATCGGGTTCCAGCCACGGCACCTGTGGCGGTCCGGATCGCGACTGCCAGACGACGTCATAGTCGGGATACCCTGCGGCGGCCGCGACTAGCTCGGAGGCGTACAGCACCTGGCGCGGATAGAGACTCGACCCGCAGCGGTCGACGGCACGCAGCGGGATGGAGTGCGCGGTGAAAACCAACCGTGCCTCAGAACGCACTTCCTCCGGCAGGCTCCGGGCAGCCTCGGCGATTGCGTCGGCGAACATCTCAATGAGAAGCGGGTGGTCGAAGTACTGCCGCAGCTTGACCAACTCCGGCGCGCCGGAACCTACCGCGGCACGGGCCCGGGTGATGTCCTCCTGGTACTGCGCACATCCCGAATAGCCACCCCAGGCCGACGTGCTGAAAACCGCTGCCCGCGTGATCCCGTCGGCCGCCATTGCCGCAACAGTGTCCTCTGCGAACGGATCCCAGTTGCGGTTGCCGAAATACACCGGTAGGTCGTCGCCGCGCTGGGCGAGTTCGACGCGGATCTCGTCGATCAACGCCCGGTTGATGGCGTTGATCGGTGACACACCGCCGAAGTGCAGGTAGTGCTCAGCGACCGATTCCAGACGCTCCCGTGGGATTCCGCGGCCTCGAGTGACGTTCTCCAGGAACGGCATGACGTCGTCCGGACCCTCCGGCCCGCCGAACGAAAGCAGCAGCAGTGCGTCGAACTCCATTACAGCAGCTGGGTGCTGGCGCCACCGTCGGCATAGATGACCGTTCCGGTGGTGGCGGGTAGCCAGTCCGAGAGCAGGGCACAGACCGTCTTGGCGACTGGGGTCGGATCTTTCATATCCCAGCCCAGCGGCGAGCGCTGGTCCCAGCCCTCCTCGAGCATCTGCATCTCGTCCTTGAACTGGTCGCCGAGCGCGCCACCCATGATCGCGCTCATGGCCAGGGTACGGATCGGTCCTGCCGCAACAAGGTTGGACCGAACGCCCACCTTGCCGGCCTCGCGGGCGACGAAGCGGTTGACCGACTCCAACGCGCTCTTGGCCACAGTCATCCAGTTGTACGCGGGCATCGCCCGGGTCGGGTCGAAGTCCATCCCGACGATTCCGCCGCCCGGGTTCATGATCGGCAGGACCGCCTTGGCCAGGGACGCATACGAGAACGCAGAGATCTGGATGCCCTTGGCGACGTCCTCGTAGGGAGCGTCGAAGAACGGGTTGATACCCATTCCGCTCGGCGGCATGTAGCCGATCGAGTGCACCACACCGTCGAGTTTGTTGTCTTCCCCGATCACCTCGGTGACCCGAGCCGCCAGGCTGTCCAGGTGCTCGGAGTTCTGCACGTCCAATTCCAGCAACGGGGCGGGCTGGGGAAGCCGCCCGATGATCCGCTGGATCAGCTTCATTCGGTCGAACCCGGTGCAGACGATCTCCGCGCCGGCCTCCTGAGCCACTTTCGCGATGTGGAACGCGATCGACGAGTCCGTGATGATCCCCGTGACGAGGATGCGCTTGCCTTCGAGAAACCCTGCCATATCAGTCCTTTCTAATGTCCCATGCCCATGCCGCCATCGACCGGGATCACCGCACCGGCGATGTATCCGGCATCCTCCGACGCCAGGAAACTCACCGCGCCGGCGACCTCCTCGGCGGTTCCGATCCGTTTCGCCGGGATGAACTCCAACGCCCCCTGCTGAATCCGCTCGTCCATCGCACGGGTCATGTCGGTGTCGATCAGGCCGGGTGCCACCACGTTCGCTGTGACTCCGGCCTTGGAAAGCTCCCGGGAGATCGAGCGGGCCATCCCGATCAGCCCGGCCTTCGAAGCGGCGTAATTGGCCTGGTTTCCGATGCCCCAACTGCCCGAGACCGAGCCAACGAAGATCATCCGCCCGAACCGGTTGCGCTGCATGCTGCGGGCCGCGCGCTGTGCCACCCGAAACGCCCCGGTGAGGTTCGCGTCGATGACCTTCTCGAACCTTTCCTCGGTCATCCGCATCAGGAAAGCGTCCGCGGTGATGCCGGCGTTGGACACCAGCACCTCCACCGGACCCTGGTGCTCCTCGACCGCCTTGAAGGCACGGTCCACGGCTTCGGTGTCGGTGACGTCACACTCCACGCCGAAAAGCCCCTCGGGTGCTCCTGATCCGCGGTGAGTGACGGCCACCTTGTGACCGTCGGCGGCCAACCGTCGGGCGATCGCCAAACCAATACCCCGGTTCCCGCCGGTGACCAGCACCGAGCGTGAGACGAACGGGGGACGGCCGCCGGGGACCTGGCTTTCGGTGGTCTCGCTCATTCCCGTCAACTTAGTGCCTCACCGCTGCGACCCCGAAATCAGGCTCCCGGGCTTTCCGGGCTGTCGAAATCGACGTAGCGGCGCGCCGCACTCGGTCTGTGCCGCCCAAATGTCGGTTTGGGCGGGAAATCAACCGGGGAGTTGGCGGTTGATCACCAGAGCGGCCACCGCAGCCAGCGCCAGCAGCAGCGCCCCCAGCCGAAGCCAACCGACACTGGCGTCACCCTTGACGGTCTCGTAGCCGATCTGATCCTGGACCTGGGTGAAGACCTGCTTCAGCTGTTCGAGGTTCTCCGCGCTGTAGTGATTGCCGTCAGAAAGTTCGGCGATCTTCTTCAGGGTTTCCTCGTCCACGGGCACCGGCTGACGCTGGTCGTTGATCTCCACGTACCCGTAGGGCGTGCCGAACGAGACCGTGGAAATCGGGATGCCCTGGTCCTTGGCGGTCCGTGCAGCCGTGAAGGCACCCTTGGGGTTGTCCGGGTTGGACGGCACGGTCTCCTTGCCGTCGGACATCAGCACGATGTGCCCAGGCGGGGCCTGGCCGTCGTCGCCCCCGCCGATGACTGCCCCGACGGTGGAGATGGCCTGCAGTGCGGTGAAGATCGCCTCACCGGTGGCGGTGCGGTCGGCCAGCTGCAACTTGCCCAGCGCGATCTTGGTCGGCTCCCGATTGGTCGTCGGCGACACCAGGACGGTCGCGGTTCCGGCGTACGCGATGAGGCCGAGGTTAATGCCGGGGGTGAGCTGGTCGGCGAACTGCTTGGCGGCCTCTTCCGCCGCCGCCAATCGGCTCGGCTCGACATCGGTGGCCCGCATGGACTGCGACACGTCGATGACGAGCATCACCACAGCACGGTTGCGCGGGACCCGGACCTCGTTGCGGGGCCCCGCCATGGCGACGGTCAGCATCACCAGCGAGCAGAGCAGAAGTATTGCCGGCAGGTACCGCCAGCGGTTAGGGCGCTTGGGAGCAACGCTTTCCAGCAATTCCATGTTGGCGAACCGCAGGATGCGCTTCCGACGGGCGAACTGAACGAAGACGTAGTACCCGGCCAGTGCCGCGACGCCCAGCAACAGCAGGAAGAACCAGGGATGGGCGAAGTCGGTCAGCGACATCGGCCCGAACAACGGCAGCGTCATCGGCGATCCTGAGTCGTGGCGGCGGAGATCTGACTACCCGGCTTCACTGGCTGCCCGCCAAAGCCCCGCGCCGCCGTGAGGCCACAAAGCGCACGATGTCGGCGATCCAGTCCCGGTCGGTGCGCAGCGTCATCAACGGCGCCCCACACCTCCGCAAGGTGCGGGCCACCTCCTCGCGGTGAGCGGCGGCCGCGCGGGCGAAGTCGTCCCGCAGTTGCGCGTCGATGGTGAACTCCCGGGTCACGCCGGTCTCGGTGTCCTGCAGGATCACATCCCCGACGTCGGGCAGTTCCACGTCCCGTGGGTCGAGCACCTCGATGCCGAGCACCTCGTGGCGGGCAGCGATCGCTCGGAGCGGACGCATCCAGTTGATCGGGCCGAGGAAGTCGCTGATAACGACCGCCATCCCCCGACGGCGTTCCGGGCGGCGCAGCGCATCGATGGCGGCGGCCAGGTCGCCGCGCACCCCCAGCGGCGCCCGCGGGCAGGTGGCGATGGCCCGGAGCAGGCTCTGCTCGTGCTGTCGACCGGACCGGGCGGGAACGCGGATGACGTCCCGGCCGTTGGTGACCAGCGCACCGAGCCGGTTGCCGCCACCGCTGTTCAGATAGGTGATCGCCGCGGCGGCGGCCACCGCGAGGTCGCGCTTCTCGCACCCGACGGTGCCGAAGTCCAGGCTGGCCGACATGTCGACCACCATCCAGGTTTCCAACTCGCGGTCGGCGATCATCTGCCGAACGTGCGGATGGGTGGTGCGGGCGGTGACCGACCAGTCCATGCGGCGGACGTCGTCGCCGGGTTGATACATCCGCGAATCGCCCGGCTCGGAGCCGGGACCGGGGATCAGCCCGAGGTGGTTGCCCTGCAACACACCATCGAGGCGACGCTTGACGGTGAGCTCCAGAGTGCGAAGCGCCGCCGAGAGCTTGGCATCACCGATCTCACCGCGCTCGAAGGAAGGCGGGTGGACTGCCTGCGGCGGACCGGCCGCCTCGAAGGCGGAAGCGGAGTCGCTCACCGACCGTTAGCGCCCGCCGGCGGCATGCCCGGCGCCGGGGCGCCGATGGGGGGCACCGAATGACCTTGCTGCGGAACGGCATTCACCTGTGGAAGCCCGACGGTCTGCAGGATTCGGGCGATCACCGTCTCGGCCTTGACATCGTCGGCCAACGCGTCATAGGTCAACACCAACCGGTGGCGCAGCACGTCGGGAATCACGTCGATGACGTCCTGCGGCACCACGTAGTCACGGCCGCGCACCAGGGCCAATGCCCGCGAGGCGGCGATGATGCCCAGCGAGGCGCGCGGCGAGGCACCGAACGCCACCCACGCTTTGACGTCGGGCATACCGAACTGCTCCGGGCGCCGGGTAGCGGTCACCACACGCACCACGTAGTCGACCAGTGCGTGGTGGACGAAGTTGTTGGCGGCCACATCCTGCAGTCGCAGCAGGTCGCCGGTGTCGAGCACCTGCTTGGGTTCGGGCGGGGTGACGCCCATCCGGTAAATGATCTCGCGCTCCTCCTCCGGAGAGGGGTACTCGACGTTGATCTTGAACAGGAAGCGGTCGCGCTGCGCCTCGGGCAGCGGATAGACGCCCTCGTTCTCGATCGGGTTCTGGGTCGCCATCACGAGGAACGGCTTGGGCAGCGGATAGGTCTTGCCGCCGATGGAGATCTTGCGCTCGGCCATGACCTCCAGCAGGGCGGACTGCACCTTCGCCGGCGCGCGGTTGATCTCGTCGGCGAGTAGGAAGTTCACCACCACCGGGCCGAGTTCGATATCGAACTCCTCACGGCCCTGGCGGTAGATGCGGGTGCCGATGATGTCGGTGGGCACCAGGTCGGGGGTGAACTGGATGCGGGCGAACGTACCGCCGACCACCTTGGCGAAGGTCTCCACGGCCAGCGTCTTCGCGACGCCGGGAACGCCCTCGAGCAGTACGTGCCCCTTGGCCAGCAGGCCGACCAGGATCCGCTCGACGAGCTGATCCTGGCCCACGATGATGCGTTTGACCTCGAAGATGGCCCGCTCCAGGGTGTGCACCTCAGCGGCCAGCCCGTTGCCGCTGGACGGCAACACTGCTGTGGTTCCACTCGGGCTGGCTCCACTCGGGCCGGGGTAGCCTCCGGGTGACGTCATCAACTTCCTCCACAAACTTGGATGGCACGACCAGTCGGTGCCCGCACACAACTATTCCAGGCGTTTCGAAATCCGTCGACGTGGCCCGTTCCTCGGCGTGGCCCAGGCCGGGGTATCCGGGGTCAGGGTGCCGGGCACTCAGGTTTCGATGATGCGCGTCAGATAGGGCGTCATCCCGGCGGTACGAACCGGGCTGACGGTGACCCGACCGGCTGCCGAGGAGGCCTCGAGCATCTGACCGTTGCCCAGATAGAGGGCGACGTGCTGGGTTCCGCCCGGTCCGTAGAAGATCAGATCGCCGCGCTTAGCCTGCGACGGCGTGACGTGCCGGCCTGCGGTGTACTGGTCACCGGAGTACTTGGGAATCTGGACCCCGACGCCGGCGAACGCGAAGCGGGTGAAGCCGGAACAGTCGTAGCCGACCTTGCCGGCGTCCTCTTCCACCCCGGCGCTCGGCCCGTTGATGGCACCACCGCCCCAGGAGTAGGGCACGCCCTGCTGAGAGGCGCCACGGCGGACGACGTATTCCACGGCCTGCGGACCCCTGACCCGCCCGCCGGGTAATGACGTCGGGCTGCCGCCGATACCCAGGCCGGACAGGAACTTGCGGCCAAGATCCATGGTCGTCTGGGCGGCCTGCTGGGTGAACGCCAGCGACGCCTGGGCCATCGCAACCGGGTCTCCCGGAGCCCCGGCGCTGAGAATCTTGGGCAGGGTGGGATCCCACGGGCCGTCCGCCGCCGCCGGCGACGCGGAGCCCAGCGCCAGCCCGGTCGCAACGACGAGGGGCCCCGCCGCCCGGAGAATCCGGGAGATTCGCAGGTTGCCGGACAGTGCTCTCTTCACCATGCCCCGCCTCACCATTCGATGTATCGCACGACGAACGGGGTCATGCCGCCGGTCCGCACCGGAGCGACACGCACAGTCGCGCCGGTATAAGGCGCTTCGAGCATCTGCCCGTTGCCCAGGTAGAGCGTCACGTGCTGGCTGCCACCCGGTCCGTAGAAGATGACGTCCCCGCGACGCATCTGCGCCGACGGAATTTGGCGGCCCATCTGGTACTGCGAGCCCGAATAGTGCGGCAGCTTGATCCCGGCCCCGGCGAACGCGTAAAGGATCAGACCCGAGCAGTCGAAGCCCACCGTGCCCGCGCCCTCGTCGATGCCCCTACTCGGCCCGGAAGCGGTCCCTCCTCCCCACGAGTACGGGACGCCGATTTGCGCCATTCCGCGCTTGATGACGTACTCGATGGCCTGGTTGCCGTACACGAACGGGATCTGGCCGTTGTTGATGCCCGTTGAGTCCGGCTTCAGAATGCCCAGCTTCTGCAGGAACTGCTTGCCCAGCTGCTGGGTGGTCTTCATCGAGTTCTGCGCGATCCCGAGAATCCCATTGATTATCTGGATCGGATCGCCGGACAGGAATGCGCTGGGCACCGCCGGCAGGGTGAGGTCCCACTCGGATGGCTTGCCGTAGGGAACCTTGACAGCGGCTGGATTACCTGAGGCCGGATTGGCACCGGCCGGATTCGCGCCGTCCCACCGATCGGCGGCCGGACCCGAGGCCTTGGCGATCGCAGCCTCCTCAGCGACACCCCCTGCTACTGGGGCATCCGGTGAACCTGCAGCCACGGAACCCGGGATCGATGCAGCCGGGGCCGCCCACTCCTGTGCTGCCTGAAGCTTCTGCTGGGCGGTCTTGCGCTCGGCGGCAAGGCGGTCGATCTCGGCCTGCTGATCCCGGAAGGTCTGTTGGGCATTGCGCAGGGCTTCAACGGCCGCATCCTGACTGCCTTGGGCGTCTTTGACCGCTTGGTCTGCCTTCTGTTCCGCCAGCCTGGCCGAGGCATCCTTGTTCACGGCTTCGGTGCGGGCTCGGCGCAGTCCGACCAGCGCATTCTCCGAGCTCAGCGCCAGCGTCTGGCTGGCCGTCGCGGTGGAGACGATCTCGTCGGGGGTCCGCGCCATCACCAGCGAGGCCGACGGTCCGTTGACGTAGGTGGCGGCCGCGAATGTGTCGAATCGCTTCTGCGCCTCGGCAATTGCCGCGTTCGCGGCCTTAACCGCCTGCTGGCTGGCATCGACGTCCACATGTGCCTGGTCGGCGGTATCACGTGCGGTCTGCACGTCCAGGATCGCCTTGTTGACGCTCTCCTGCTCGGCTTGGACCTTGGCAGCAATGTCTTCGAGGCGTTGGTTTGCCTCCGCTACGTCAGCGATCAGAGCGGCCAAACCGTCCGGTTCGGCGTGGGCCAGTCCGGAAGTCACCAGCCCGGGAAGCGTGAAAGTCATGGCGACGCTGAGAGCCAACGGGCAGACGGCTCTCATGGGAGGTCTCATTCGACTTCTCATTCGGCTGGGACTCCTAGCTTCACGACCTGTGCTTGACGAACGAACTGCGCTTCAACTGTTCGCCACAGGAGTAACTGAGATCACATAAGTCACTCCAATAACAGTGGCGTCAATTGCACCGTACGTCACGTTTGTCGCAGACGAAACTAGAGGCAAGAATTACAAGTTTGTAATTCGAATGATGTGACCGGAAAGTGACCGGAACGCAATATCGGAGCCGGTTATCCGGCCTGTTCAGATGACGTTTTCGCAGGCTTTTGGCCCTTTGCCCACCGTTGCAGAACCCGGGTCGCGACGGCAGCCCCGGCCACCCCCAGGACGAGGACAATCGTGAATGCAGTCCAGGGAAAAATCGGGGTCTCCAACTGGTCCACGAAATCCTGCGTTCCCTGGACCGGATCGGGGGTCAATTTGACCAGATCCTGACCGGCTTCAAGCAGAGCCCGGTCATAGGTTGTGCTGTAACTGCCGGCCCAGCCCGGACTGACCACCAGCACCGTCGACCCCGGGTTGGCCTGGCCCACCTGCGTCGCGATGTCGCGCAGCGGGGTGTCGATCGGCGGGCTCTTCTCCATGACGACGACCTTGAGATCGACGCCGCGGTCCTTGGCGTTGGCAACGACCTTCTGCAGCCCCGCCACATCGACAGAAGGGGCAGCGACGCCGTCGACGGCCACGTCGGCCTTCACCTTGTCCATGCAGGTGTCCAACTGCGTCGACACCGGAAGCCCGACGGCGCTGCACACCTCCACCGGGATCCAGGTCGGGGCGTGCAGGTTCGTCACGATCCCAGACCGTACCGCGCCCGTCGACGGGAGGTGACAACACGCGCCGAGGGAGACCAGACTGGATTGCGGTCCTCTGCTGAGGGGGCAACCTTTAAAATCCGACTGACCCGCCAACCGTTGACGGGATCACGACGCCGGGAGTTGATGTGAGCAGCGCAAGTCCGTCCCTGAATTCCTTCGGGGCCCGCAACACCTTGAAGGTCGGAGACAAGAGCTACGAGATCTACCGACTCGACTCGGTCCCGGGCACCGAGAAACTCCCCTACAGCCTCAAAGTGCTGGCCGAGAACCTGCTGCGCACCGAAGACGGCGCCAACATCACCTCCGACCACATCCAGGCCATCGCGAACTGGGATCCCAGTGCCCAGCCCAGCGTCGAAATCCAGTTCACACCCGCGCGGGTGATCATGCAGGACTTCACCGGTGTGCCCTGCATCGTGGACCTGGCCACCATGCGCGAGGCGGTTGCGGCCCTCGGCGGCGATCCCGAGAAGGTCAACCCGTTGGCGCCGGCAGAACTGGTCATCGACCACTCGGTCATCCTCGACTTCTTCGGTACGGCGGCCTCCTACGAAAGGAACGTCGAGCTCGAATATCAGCGCAATGGCGAGCGCTACCAGTTCCTGCGCTGGGGCCAGGGCGCTTTCGACGACTTCAAGGTGGTCCCCCCGGGCACCGGCATCGTCCACCAGGTCAACATCGAGTACCTGGCCCGGGTCACCATGGTGCGTGACGGTGTCGCCTATCCGGACACCTGCGTCGGCACCGACAGCCACACCACCATGGTCAACGGCCTGGGCGTGCTGGGCTGGGGCGTGGGTGGCATCGAGGCTGAGGCCGCCATGCTGGGCCAGCCGGTGTCGATGCTGATCCCCCGCGTCGTCGGCTTCAAGCTGACCGGCGAGATCAAGCCCGGCGTGACCGCCACCGACGTCGTACTGACCGTCACCGACATGCTGCGCAAGCACGGCGTGGTGGGCAAGTTCGTCGAGTTCTACGGCAAGGGCGTGGCCGAGGTACCGCTGGCCAACCGCGCCACCCTCGGGAATATGAGCCCCGAATTCGGTTCCACCGCAGCGATGTTCCCGATCGACGAAGAGACCATCAACTACCTCCGGTTCACCGGCCGTACCGAGGAACAGGTGGCTCTGGTCGAGGCCTACGCCAAGGCCCAGGGCATGTGGCACGACCCCGACCACGAGCCCAAGTACTCCGAGTACCTCGAACTCGACCTCTCCACGGTCGTCCCGTCGATCGCCGGTCCGAAACGCCCGCAGGACCGCATCGAGTTGACCGACGCAAAGAACGCCTTCCGCAAGGACATTCACAACTACGTCGAGGAAAACCACCCGACGCCGCACACCAAACTCGACGAGGCCGACGAGGAGTCCTTCCCGGCCAGCGATCCAGCGGCGTTGACATTCGCCGACAACGGCGGGATCGACATGCGGCCGTCGGCGGCAGGCCACGCCGAGGGGCGGCCGAGCAAGCCGGTTCTGGTGAAGTCTTCCGATCGTGGGGAATTTGTGCTCGACCACGGTGCCGTGGTCGTTGCCGGCATCACGTCGTGCACCAATACCTCCAACCCGTCGGTCATGCTCGGTGCCGCCCTGCTGGCCAAGAAGGCCGTCGAGAAGGGCCTGACCAGCAAGCCGTGGGTCAAGACCAACATGGCACCGGGCTCTCAGGTCGTCACCGACTACTACGAGAAGGCCGGACTGTGGCCGTATCTGGAGAAGTTGGGCTACTACCTGGGCGGTTACGGCTGCACCACCTGCATCGGCAACACCGGCCCGCTTCCCGAGGAGATCTCAAAGGCAGTCAACGAGAATGACCTCTCGGTGACCGCCGTGCTGTCCGGCAACCGTAACTTCGAGGGCCGCATCTCCCCCGATGTCAAGATGAACTACCTGGCCTCCCCGCCGCTGGTGATCGCCTATGGGATCGCCGGCACCATGGACTTCGACTTCGAGGCCGACCCACTGGGCACGGACTCCGACGGCAACGACGTCTTCCTCAAGGACATCTGGCCGTCGCAGAAGGAGATCAACGACACCATCGCCTCCTCCATCAACCGGGAGATGTTCGCCGACAGTTACGCCGACGTGTTCAAGGGCGATGAGCGCTGGCGCAATCTGCCCACGCCGTCGGGCAACACCTTCGCGTGGGATTCCCAGTCGACCTATGTACGTAAGGCGCCGTACTTCGACGGAATGCCCGCCGAGCCCGTGCCGGTGACCGACATCAACGGCGCCAGAGTGCTTGCGCTGCTGGGCGATTCCGTCACCACCGATCACATCTCCCCGGCCGGTGCAATCAAGAAGGGAACTCCCGCGGCCCAGTACCTGGAAGCCAACGGCGTCAAGCCGGCAGACTTCAACTCGCTGGGCTCGCGCCGTGGCAACCATGAGGTGATGATCCGCGGCACGTTCGCCAACATCCGGTTGCGCAACCAGTTGCTCGACGACGTGAGCGGCGGCTACACGCGCGACTTCACCCAGCCCGGTGGGCCGCAGGCGTTCATCTACGACGCCTCGGTCAACTACCAGGCCGCCGGTATTCCACTCGTGGTGCTGGGCGGCAAGGAGTACGGGTCGGGCTCCTCGCGCGACTGGGCGGCCAAGGGCACCAGTCTGCTGGGCGTGCGTGCCGTGATCACCGAGTCGTTCGAGCGCATCCACCGGTCGAATCTCATCGGCATGGGAGTGATTCCGCTGCAGTTCCCGGCCGGGGAGTCGGCGGCGTCGCTGAAGCTCGACGGCACCGAGGTGTTCGACATCACCGGCATCACGGAGCTGAACTCCGGCAAGACGCCGAAAACCGTGCACGTCACGGCAACCAAGGCCGACGGTTCAGTGGTGGAATTCGACGCGGTGGTGCGCATCGACACCCCCGGCGAGGCGGATTACTACCGCAACGGCGGCATCCTGCAGTTCGTGCTGCGCAACATGCTGCAAGCGGGAGCGTCCTAGCCATCGAAGGCGCCCGGTGGTGAACGCGTATCTCTACTCGGGCATGCGAATCAGCACGGCCACTGACGATCCGCCGGATCGTCAGTGGCCGTGCTGGAATGATGAAATTTTCCCTGGGATCGTCAGTAGGATCAGTCGGCGATTTCCAAAACGCCTGCCCGCCACAGCAACCCGTAGAACTCGCGCATTGGAATGGCCACCACGCGGGTTGCGACATTGACCAGATCTGAATCGTTGAAGCCGGCCGCGGTGAAGGCGGCCGTCGCGAATGTTGTCATTGCTCTCTCCTAGCCGGTTCCTGGCCCGGCGAGCGCACGACTAATTCATGCGAAAAGCTTGCCGGGGAATGGATTTGACGAAATTGACATCCGGTACCCATCGGGATGGGGACTAACTCCAGGACTCATCTCGCCCTCACCTCCTCTCGGCCGGGACACCTTACTGTGTCCTAAGTTGGCAAAGCGGGAGTGCGTGACCGAACGGTCGAACGCATCCCTCTCGACGAAGTTTTGGCACTGCACGGCGTACCCTGGTCAACACCGGGAGCCACCTGGGCTCAACCCTTAAGCCGGGAAGAGCTGTCCTGACCCGGGGCGTCTTTCGACGTTCAGGGTCAGTGGCCTTTGTCCGTACCGAAGCCTCACCTATCGAGATGCTTACGTGTATATGGTCTCTCTGCCCACTCAACGATGTCAATGTGATCCATCTCGCTCGACCGTCGCCGATTACGGCATCGCTGAACGTCCAGAAGGGGACATGCCAGCCCTTGCCGCCCTTGATCGGAACCGCTGTGCGGCACAACGCTATTGACACCATGCCATCCACCTGTTCGGCGGCTGAGAGTGGAGCTCACTGTGGCGGATCCGATATGACTATTGGGCCACAGTCGGTTCGGGCCTGATTGCCCACGGCTTTGGCCAGAAGGGCTTTGAGTTGGCGCTGTTGGGCCGGGGTGAGTCCGGCGAGTACATGGTCGTCCACCTTCTCAACAGCGCGCTCGGCGCGAGCGAGAAGCGATTTTCCCTCCGGTGTGAGTTCGGCCGGCAGTGAGCGTCCGGAGGCGGGAGTCACCGGTCGGCTCACCGCACCGAGCGCTTCGAGTCGATGCAGCAGCTGGTTGGCCGCCTGGGCCGTGACGTGGGTGTCGCGGGCGAGCTCAGCGCTGGTTCTCCCGGGGTGCAGCGCCAGGATGCGCAAGAAGGCAAACTCGGAAAGGCCTAAACCCAATGGCCCCAAGGCCTCGGTTACCCGAGGGCGCAGCAGCATTGCGAGCCGGCGCAGCAGATAGCCCAGCGGAGGCTCGCCGGTCTGACCCATGGTCCACATTTTCGCATGCAGACCGCCCACCGGCGGCCTTCCGGCATCGCGTCAGGCCTCTGGAGTTCAGCCGGTGGATTTCGCTGTGAGCGGACCTTCATTGCTTGATATCAAGTTACTTGGTATCAAGTTAATTGATACCAATTCATCGCGGGCCGATGCCCGCGTCAGAGAAAGAGAGTGCGAGATGGGTTGTGGTGGATTGTCCGGTGACCCCGGGTGGGGTGGGCATGCATTTGGAGCTACTTCGGACGAGTGCGGTCCCGGCGGCACCGGCGGCGGCTTCGGGTTCGGCGGTTTCGGGCATGGCAAGCGCTTAAAGCGGGCAGTCATGGGCACGGCGGCCATGCTTCTCGATGGTCCAGCCGATGCCGCGCAGATCGGCCAGCGGGTATCCGAGGCGACCGGGGGTGCATTCACCCCACCGCAGGAAGTTATCGAGATGGCCATCGAGGTCCTCGCGGCGCGCGGCTTGGTCACTGTCGATGGCGGTATTGCCACCCTGACTGAGCTGGGAACGAAGATCCTGGCGTGGCGCGGGGTCACCGGCCAGGGAGCCCAGGCAATGATGCGGGCAGCTGGCCGATTCGCTGATGTGATCAAGATCCGGGCCGGTATGCATGAGGCGGCCGGCATGGCCCGAAGAATCATGTGGTCGGGCACTGACGCGCAGAAGGCCAAACTGGCCGAGGTGCGGAGCAACCTGGCCACTGCCATCGCCGAGGCCAACAAGGCTCTGCACGGTGTGCTCGCCGAAAGCTAGCCGCCGCATTGTGCGGCGGCGGGACGACGTGAGTGCCCGCCGTCGCACAGCGATCGTCGTCAGGCCAGTTCGATGAGGCCCGCGTAGTCCTCGGACCAGTGGTCCTCGGTGCCGTCGGGCAGCAGCACGACGCGTTGAGGATCCAGCGCCTCGGCGGCACCGGGGTCGTGAGTGACCAGCACCACCGCGCCGAGGTAGCTGCGCAGCGCGTCGAGAACCTGTTCGCGGGATGCTGGGTCCAGGTTGTTGGTCGGCTCGTCGAGCAACAAGACGTTGGCCGTCGAAGCCACCAAGCCGGCCAACGCCAGCCGCGTCTTCTCGCCACCGGACAGCGTCCCGGCGGGCTGGTCGAGTTGGGCGCCGCTGAACATGAATGCGCCCAGCAGGCCGCGCAATTCCTGTTCGCCGGTATCGGGCGCGGCGTGGCGGATGTTCTCCCACACCGTCGAGAGATTGTCGAGGGTGTCGTGTTCCTGGGCGAAATAGCCGATCTTGCAACCGTGCCCGGGTTCGATCGCGCCCGCGTCGGCCTGCTCGGCCCCGGCCAGCACGCGCAGCAGCGTGGTCTTGCCGGCGCCGTTGAGGCCCAAAACCACCACCCTCGAGCCACGGTCGATGGCCAGGTCGACGCCGGTGAACACCTCCAGTGACCCGTAGGTCTTGGTCAGACCCTTGGCCATTAACGGAGTTTTACCGCACGACGCGGGTGTCGGGAACTTGATCCGAGCGACCTTGTCGGCGACGCGCTC
The DNA here is from genome assembly GCA_020438845.1 of Mycobacterium sp. Taxonomy (GTDB): domain Bacteria; phylum Actinomycetota; class Actinomycetes; order Mycobacteriales; family Mycobacteriaceae; genus Mycobacterium. Next base: position 56,215 of record JAGQTV010000103.1, read on the forward strand.
CGCGTCCAGGGAAGCCATCATCCGGTCGGCCCTGCGCAGCATGTTCTGTGCGGCAACCGCTTTGGTGGCCTTCGCACCCATCTTGGCGGCCTGGGTGCGCAGGGCGGCGGCCTTCTTCTCCGCGTTGGCGCGTTCCCGGCGCCGCCGTTGCTCATCGGTGGCGCGGGCGTCCAGATACCGCTGCCAGCCCATGTTGTAGACGTCGACCTCGCCACGGACGGCATCGAGAAACCACACCCGGTTGACCACCTCGGCCAGGAGTTCGACGTTGTGGCTGATGATGACAAGGCCTCCGGTGTGGGCTTTGAGGAAGTCTCGCAGCCAGCCGATGGAGTCAGCGTCGAGATGGTTGGTCGGCTCGTCGAGCAGCAAGGTCGTCGAGGAACCGGAGTCGCTGGCGGCGAACAGGATTCGAGCCAGTTCGACGCGACGGCGCTGGCCGCCGGACAGCGTCCGCAACGGCTGGGTGAGCACCCGCTCCGGTAGTCCGAGGCTGGCACAGATCCGCCCTGCCTCACTCTCGGCGGCGTAACCGCCGAGCGCGGCGAAGCGTTCCTCGAGCTGGCCGTAGCGGCGGACGGCTTTGTCTCGCGCCGCCTCGTCGACAACCTCGGCCATCAGAACCTGCTGTTTCTCCAAGTCGGCCAGCAGGGTGTCCAGCCCGCGCGCTGATAGCACCCGGTCGCGCGCCAGCACGTCGAGGTCGCCTTCACGTGGGTCCTGTGGCAGGTAGCCGATCTCTCCGGTGCGCGTCACGGTTCCGGCGTACGGGTCGCCCTCCCCCGCCAGAATCCGCGTCGTCGTCGTCTTACCGGCACCATTACGCCCCACCAGGCCGATCCGGTCGCCGGGCTGGACCCGCAGCGCCGAGCCTTCGGCGAGCAGCAGCGTACGCGCGCCGGCGCGGACCTCGAGGTCGGTGGCGGTGATCACGCTCTTGCTCTCCTGCCGGGATCTACTTGTCGTCGGGAAAGGCGGGATCGCGCCCCTCGGCGCGCGCAGCCACCGCTTCTTCGAAGTTGGAAGTCAGCATGCGCACGTAGAGTTGCCCGAGGCCCTCGGCCTGCATGTGCCCTTCCAGGGTACTGGCGTCCAGTCCGGTCCACAGCGTCCGCTTGGTCAGTTCGGTACCTGGTCGGGAGAATGCCGCGATCCGCTCGGCCATCGCGAAGCAGGTGGGCAGCAGGTCGTCTGCAGGCACCTGGCGGGAGACGAGACCGATGCGTTCGGCCTCCCGGGCATCGACGTCGCGGCCGGTCAGCATGATCTCGAAGGCCCGTGAGGTACCGATTGCCCTGGGCAGCAGGTACGACAACCCGAGTTCGGAGGCAGTGAGGCCGTTGTTGATACCGGCCGCCCGGAAGTAGGCGTCGGTGGCGGCGATACGGATATCGGCGGCCAGCGCCAGACATAGCCCCCCGCCGATTGCCGCTCCGTTGACCGCGGCGATGATCGGCTGGTGCAACCGCCGCATGGCGAGAATCACGTCATCGAGCACCCCCATCGACCGCAATCCGTATGACGGTCGCGTCAGCCCACGAACATGCGGTACCGCCCCGGCCGATTTGTGGTCGGCCCCCGACGAGAAGCCGCGCCCCGCTCCGGTGAGTACCACGACACGCACGTCGTTGTCGTTGGCAAGATCGGCGAGGGTGTCCCGCAACGGCAGCATGACGTCGAACGACATGGAGTTCATGCGCTCCGGGCGGTTCAGCGTGACCAAAGCGACGTTGGGCCTCGGGCGGTCGACGAGTACGAAACTCACGCTTGCACGCTATCGCTGACCGGTGACCGGTTATCAGACCTCTGTTGATTCCTCAGCGAGGGCTGCCTCGACGTCGAGGTCGCGCACCTGCTGAATCAGGTCTTCCAGGGCCGCAGGCGGCAGGGCACCCGCCTGGCTGAACACCAAGTGGCCCTTCTTGAACGCCATCAACGTCGGGATGGCCCGAATCTCAGCGGCAGCCGCGAGGGCCTCCTGAGCTTCAGTGTCGACCTTGCCGAAGAAGATGTCGGGGTTCTTCTCAGAGGACGCCTTGAAGGTCGGCGCGAATGCCCGACACGGACCGCACCAGGACGCCCAGAAGTCGACCAGCACGATGTCGTTTCCGCTGATGGTTTGGTTGAAGTTGTCTACCGTCAGGTCTTCGGTTGCCATGACACTGGCAACGCACGGATAGGCGGATGTGTTCCCCGGCAACAACGGTGCCGGTGCGACGCGGGCCAGAACGGCCAGAACGCGACTTCAACGACGGGTAGGACAACGGCCTGACGCCCAGTTGATCTCAGGCCCCAACCGTCGGGATCGAGTTCCGAGCGCAACGACAACGGGCCCACCAGTCCAGCACGAGGGAGACAATTCAATACGTGTTGATTTCCTGATGGGCGGGGCATAGCATCTGCTCATGCCGACGAGGTCCGTCAGGGAAGTCCGTGAGCGGGGCACGACAGAAACACCAACTGAAAACATCGACACTCGGAGCGTCGATGTCATCTTCTGAACCCGAAACGACCGATGCACGCAATGCCAAACACACCGGTCGACGGCCGGGACCGACCGCCACAAGGGAACTCATCGCAGATATCGCTTGCAAGCAGTTCGCGGCGCTGGGCTACGACCGCACCTCGATGCGTCAGATCGCTCTGGAGGCAAAGGTGGACCCTGCGCTGGTGAAACACTTCTTCGGCACCAAACTGGATCTGTTCCTCGCCGTCGTCGAGTTGCCGATCAACCCGAGCACGTTGATCGACTTCGTGGTCAGCGGTGATCCCGATACGACCGGGCTGCGGCTGGCAACCATTCTGCTCGATGTCCTCGACGACGACGTCCGGCGACGACCCATGGTGGGCATGATGCGCGCCGCGACCAGCGAACCCGAAGCCGCCCGCCTCGTCCGCGACTTCCTGACACACAACGTCCTGATCCCGATCGCGGAACGCCTCGAAGTCGACGACGCCCACTACCGAGCCGGGTTAGTGATGTCCCAGATCGCCGGAGTCACGCTCGCCCGCTACATCGTCGGCATCCAGCCGCTGACGACCCAACCACGTGAACGCCTCGCCGCCGACCTCGGTGCCACCCTGCAGCGATACCTGCGCGGCGAACTCAGTCCGTGACGAGCCCACCAACTACCGCTGCAGCCCTTACCAACCACCCACGGAGGAAGAATCATGAACTGGCGCCGCCTGATGGCCGACACGATCTACCGCATCGGTCGACCGCCCTGGGATACCCCACCGCCGGAACCGTTGCGTGAGCTCATCGAAGGACCCGACGCGCTGCCTCCTGGGGCCGCCCTCGATATCGGCTGCGGCAGCGGAACCAACGTGATCTATCTGGCCCAACACGGCTGGCGGGCCACCGGAATCGACTTCTCACCCACCGCGATCAACCAAGCGCGCCGCGCCGCCCACGGCATCAACGCCGCGACCTTCCTGGTCGGCGACGCCACGAAGTTGTCGACACTGCCCATCGCACAGCCGATAACACTGGTGCTCGACATGGGCTGCTATCACACCCTGCCCGAGGACGCCAGGAAAACCTACGTAGGCGAACTGGCCGCAGTCATGACATCAGGAACACCACTTGTCATGTGGGAAGGCTTCGGCGTCAAGCCCGGCGAGATCCCCGCAGTGTTCGACCACGCCTTCGCAGTCGACGACATCACGCCCAGAGACTTCCACATCAGACGAAAGCTCTTAAGCCACAGCGTAACTGGCCATTGGTACCGCCTTCGCCGCCGCTAGGGTACTGACTGTATTGACGCATGTCCTGCGTCCACCACTTGCGAGAGTCGCAGGCGCTGAACCGGGTAAGCGAACGACTACCCCTGGCGGCCCGATCCACCGAGGCCAGAGCCCGACCTCGCCTAGACCGTGAATCCCAAGGCGCGCAGTTGGTCGCGGCCGTCATCGGTGATCTTGTCCGGACCCCAGGGCGGATTCCACACCCAGTTGATCTTCACCTCGTTCACCAGACCTGAGCCGACCAACGCGTTGAGCGTCTGGTCCTCGATAACGTCGGTCAGCGGGCAGGCCGGCGAGGTCAACGTCATGTCGATCTGGGCCACCTTGCCGGCCTCGCCCTCTTCGACGTTCAGCCCGTAGACCAGACCGAGGTCGACCACGTTGATACCGAGTTCGGGGTCGACGACGTCGCGCATCGCCTCCTCGAGGTCGGCGATCATCTCGTCGGATGCGGTATCGGTCATCTTTCCTCCACGCCTGTCTCATCTGCCGCTGGTGCCCCCGAACTTGATGCGCCAGCCTCCGCGAGAGCCGCCTTGAACGCCATCCAGCCCAACAGCGCGCATTTCACCCGGGCCGGATACTTCGACACCCCGGCGAAGGCGATGCCGTCGCCCAGTACGTCCTCGTCGCCCTCGACCGTCCCGCGGGACGAGATCATGTCGCTGAACGCGGCGACGGCATCGAGGGCATCCCCGACGTTCTGGCCGATGACTTGGTCGGTCAGCACTGAGGTGGCCGCCTGGCTTATCGAGCAGCCCTGGCCGTCGTAGGAGACATCGACCACGGTCGCGCCGTCGTCAGACAGCCTCACCCGCAAGGTGACTTCGTCGCCACAAGTCGGGTTGACGTGGTACACCTCGGCCGCGAAGGGCTCCCGCAGCCCGCGGTGGTGCGGATGTTTGTAGTGGTCCAGGATCACGTCCTGGTACATCTGTTCCATTCTCATCGGCTGTGTCCATCCCCGGCGCCGAAGAACTCAATGGCCCGTTGGACACCGGCGATCAGGCGGTCGACCTCGTCGAGGGTGTTGTACACCGCGAACGACGCCCGCACCGTGGCCGCCACACCGAACCGCCGGTGCAGCGGCGCCGCGCAGTGGTGCCCGACCCGCACGGCGACGCCCTCATCGTCGAGCACCTGCCCGACGTCGTGGGCGTGCACGCCGTCCACCACGAAGGCTACCGGCGATCGGCGGCCCACCAGATCCGTGGGCCCGATGATCCGGACCTCCGGTATTCCGGCCAGACCTTCCAGGGTTGCGGCGACCAAATTGTGCTCGTGAGTCGCGATCGCATCCATGCCGATTTCGCTGAGATACCTTGCTGCTGCGGCCAATCCGACGACCTGGGAGATCATCTGGGTACCGGCCTCGAACCGCTGAGGCGGCTCAGCATAGGTGGCGCGCTCCATCGTGACCGTTTCGATCATCGAGCCGCCTGTGAGAAACGGTGGCAGTGTGGCCAGCAGTTCTGCACGACCGTAGAGTGCGCCGATCCCGGTGGGCCCCAGCATTTTGTGGCCGGAAAACGCGGCGAAATCGACTCCGAGAGAAGCGAAGTCCACGGGTTGATGCGGCACCGACTGGCAGGCGTCCAGAACCGTGTACGCCCCGACCGCCTTTGCCCGGCGCACCATTTCCGCCACCGGCGGCCCGGTTCCGGTCATATTCGAGTGGTGGGTGAAGGTGAGCACCTTGACCCGCTCGTCAAGCTCCAGCGAGTCCAGATCCACCTGACCGTCGTCGGTGACGCCGTACCATCGCAGGGTCGCCCCGGTTCGACGAGCCAGTTCCTGCCACGGGATCAGGTTGGCGTGGTGTTCGAGTTCAGTGGTGACGATGACATCGCCCGGACCGACCGCACCAGATCCGACTGCAGGGGCGAACCTGTTGTCCCCCAGCACATACGACACGAGATTCAACGCCTCGGTGGCGTTCTTGGTGAACGCCAGTTCGTCCGGTGAGACCCCGACGAACTCCGCCACGGCCGCCCGGCCGTCCTCGAATGCGTCCGTCGCCTCCTCCATCAGCTGATGGGCACCGCGGTGAACCGCGCCGTTGGAGGTGGTCAGGAAGTGCCGTTCGGCGTCAAGGACCTGCAGTGGCTTCTGCGCGGTTGCCCCCGAATCGAGGTATGCCAGCTGCCGGCCACCGCGCATGACCCGACTCAGGATCGGGAAATCGGCACGAATTCTTTCCAGGTCAAGCCTGGTATCCGCCGTTGCGGTCGCCGCCATTGTCAGGACGCCGCCCCGGCACGGGTGAACCGCACGTAGCCGTTCTCCTCCAGCTCGTCGGCGAGTTCGGGACCGCCGGACTCGACGATGCGTCCGTCGACGAACACGTGAACGAATTGCGGGTGGATGTAGCGCAGAATGCGGGTGTAATGGGTAATCAGCAGTACCCCGGCGTGCTCGGCCTCGGCGAAGCGATTCACTCCCTCACTGACCACGCGCAGGGCGTCGACGTCCAGACCGGAGTCGGTCTCGTCGAGAATCGCGATCTTTGGCTTGAGCAGACCCAGTTGCAGGATCTCGTGGCGTTTCTTCTCTCCGCCGGAGAAGCCCTCGTTGACACTGCGCTCCGCGAATTGGGAGTCGATCTCCAAGTCGGCCATCGCGGCCTTGACCTCTTTGACCCACAACCGCAACTTGGGCGCCTCGCCCCGGACCGCGGTCGCCGCCGTGCGCAGGAAGTTCGACATCGACACGCCCGGGACCTCGACCGGGTACTGCATGGCCAGGAACAGGCCGGCGCGGGCGCGTTCGTCGACGCTCATCTCCAGCACGTCCTCGCCGTCGAGAGTGATCGACCCCGAGGTGACGTGATACTTCGGATGGCCGGCGATGGCATAGGACAGCGTCGATTTACCAGATCCGTTGGGCCCCATAACCGCATGCGTCTCCCCCGATTTAACGGTGAGGTTGACGCCCTTGAGGATCCCCTTCTCCGAGCCGTCCGGGTTGGTGACGGCGACGTGCAGATCCTTGATGTCCAGTACTGATTGCCTTTGGGTGCTCATTCGGTAGCTCTCGATTCGGGGCCGGTTTTGGATGCGGGGGCGGATTTGGATGCGGGGCCGGATTTGGATTCAGTAACCGCCAGTTCGGTTTCGATGGCGTCGGTCAAACGGTCCCGAACCTCCGGGACCGCGATCTTGGAGATGATCTCGCCGAAGAAGCCGCGCACCACCAAGCGGCGGGCCTGCTCCTCGGGGATACCGCGGGCCTGAAGATAGAACAATTGCTCGTCGTCGAATCGTCCTGTGGCGCTGGCATGCCCGGCGCCGACGATTTCACCGGTCTCGATCTCCAGGTTGGGGACCGAATCGGCGCGGGCGCCGTCGGTGAGTACGAGATTGCGATTGACCTCGAAGGTATCGGTGCCGGTGGCGTCCGCGCGGATCAACACGTCACCCACCCACACGGTGTGCGCGTCAGGCTTCTTCAAAGCCGGATCGCCTTGCAGTGCGCCCTTGTAGAGCACGTTGGAGCGGCAGTTCGGCTGAGCATGGTCTACGAGCAACCGAGATTCGAGGTGCTGACCGGCATCGGCGAAGTACAGCCCCATCAGTTCGGCATCTCCACCGGGCGCGTCGAACCGCACCGTGGCCGCCATCCGAACCACGTCACCGCCCAGGGCTACCGCGACGTGGCGCAGGACGGCGTCCTTGCCCAATCGGGCGTGCTGGGCGCTCAGGTGCACCGCGTCGTCCTGCCAGTCGGCGATCCACACCGCGGTCAGCCGTGCCGCATCTGCCACCACGAATTCCACATTGTCGGCGTAGGTTCCGCTGCCCCTCAGGTCGATGACGACGACTGCCTCGCCAAGCTCTTCGACACGAATCTGGAGGTGTCCGTAGGCGGTGTTGCCGAGACCGGGCCCGGTGACGGTGACGCCGATCGGCTCATCCGGGTGCGCGTTGCGGGCGACGGTGACGACAGTCGCGGTATCAAACGCCGAAAATGCCTGGGCGGCAACCCGATCAGCTGGGGCACCTCCTTCTCCGAGGCGTTCGTCATCGCGCTGGACGGTCTCGACGGTGACGCCGGGCTGCCCGGAGACAGCGATTTTCGCGGGGCGGGTCGGGGTGGCAGTTCCATCGTGCAGACCGCGCAGCCGCTTGAGCGGGGTGAACCGCCAGATCTCGTCGCGACCGCCGGGAACCTCGAAGGCGTCGACGTCGAAAGAGGTGAACTGCTCGCCTTTGTTGACTGTCAGAAGGCCCATCAGCCGACCGCGCCTTCCATCTGCAATTCGATCAGCCGGTTGAGCTCCAGCGCGTACTCCATCGGCAACTCCTTGGCGATAGGTTCGACGAACCCGCGCACCACCATCGCCATCGCCTCGTCCTCGGTCAGTCCGCGGCTCATCAGGTAGAACAGCTGTTCTTCGCTGACCTTCGACACGGTGGCCTCGTGACCCATCGTCACGTCATCCTCGCGGATGTCCACATAGGGGTAGGTATCACTGCGGCTGATGGTGTCGACCAGCAGCGCATCGCACTTCACACTGGATCGCGAACCGTGGGCACCCTTGTTGACCTGGACCAGTCCCCGGTAGGAGGCTCGGCCGCCACCGCGCGCCACCGACTTGGACACGATGTTGCTCGACGTATTGGGCGCCAGGTGCAGCATCTTTGCGCCGGTGTCCTGATGCTGGCCTTCGCCGGCGAAGGCGATCGAGAGCACCTCGCCCTTGGCGTGCTCGCCGGTCATCCACACCGCCGGGTACTTCATGGTGACCTTGGACCCGATGTTGCCGTCGACCCATTCCATGGTGGCGCCGGCTTCGGCACGGGCCCGCTTGGTCACCAGGTTGTAGACGTTGTTGGACCAGTTCTGGATGGTCGTGTACCGAACCCGCGCATGGGGTTTGACGATGATCTCGACCACCGCGGAGTGCAGCGAGTCGCTCTTGTAGATGGGCGCAGTGCAGCCTTCGACGTAATGCACATAGGAGCCCTCGTCGGCGATGATCAACGTCCGCTCGAACTGTCCCATGTTCTCGGTGTTGATCCGGAAGTAGGCCTGCAGTGGGATGTCGACGTGCACACCGGGCGGAACGTAGATGAACGAACCACCCGACCACACCGCGGTGTTCAGCGCGGAGAACTTGTTGTCACCCGCCGGGATCACGGTTCCGAAATGCTTCTTGAAGATCTCCGGGTATTCCCTGAGGCCGGAATCGGTGTCGAGGAAGATAACCCCTTGTGCCTCAAGGTCTTCGCGGATCTGGTGGTAAACAACCTCTGACTCGTACTGAGCGGCTACACCTGCCACCAACCGCTGCTTCTCGGCCTCCGGAATGCCGAGGCGGTCGTAAGTGCGCTTGATGTCCTCCGGCAGTTCCTCCCACGACGTCGCCTGCTTCTCGGTGGAGCGCACGAAGTACTTGATGTTGTCGAAGTCGATGCCCTCGAGATTGGAGCCCCAGTTCGGCATCGGCTTCTTGTCGAACGTGCGCAGCGCCTTCAGTCGGACGTCGAGCATCCACTCCGGTTCGTTCTTCTTGGCCGAAATATCACGCACGACCGCTTCGGAAAGCCCACGTTGCGCGCTCGCGCCCGCAACGTCGGTGTCGGACCAGCCGTAGCCGTAATTGCCCAGCGAGGCGATCGTCTCGTCCTGGCTCAGCGGCTGCGCTTCGGGGGTGGTCGTCATGTCGACGCTCCTTGCTCATCGGGGTGCTCATGGAGGTGCTCATCGAGTGCCGAATGGGCGGCCTGGTTCAGCGGCACATTCGTGGTGCAGGCACAGTCACCATTGACGATCGAGGCCAGCCGTTGCACGTGGGTACCGAGAATCTCGCTCATGGCCTGCCGCTCCGCCTCGCACAGTTCCGGAAACTCTTCGGCCACATGCGAAACCGGACAGTGGTGCTGGCAGATCTCAATGCCCCGGATAGGACCACCGACCTGGTTGGCGGTCGTCGCGTAGCCGGCTCGGGTGAGAGCGTCGGCTACCTGGTTGGCGGTCTCCGCGACGACGGCCGTCTCGCCGGAATCGGCAGGCTCGATCCCGGCCAGGATGGTGTCGATACGTCGACGAGCGAAAGTCCGTACCGCCTCGTCTCCGCCGATCTCACGGAGTTGACGCATCGCGGCCGACGCCAGGTCGTCGTAGGCGTGCTCCAATTTCGCACGTCCGGCCGGGGTGAGGCGGTACCGCTTGGCCGGACGCCCGCGGCCGGCGTGTTGCCAGGCCGCGGCCGGGTTGGCCTCAGCATCGCCGTCCTCGACAAGCGCATCGAGGTGACGGCGTATCCCGGCGGCGGAAATCCCCAGGCGTCTGCCGATGTCGGCCGCCGTGATCGACCCGGACTCCAGAAGCAGGCCCACGATGGCGCGTCGCGTCCGGCCGTCCTGCGCCGACCCCACGACCGGCGACATCACGCCGTTGGAATCGGGCTGGATTTTCATAACACCAGTGTGACGCAATTCAGGACAGCCGGTCCAGCAAGGGTATCCTTACTTGGCCATCGGCCCTTACCCGGGCAGATAGAGTCTTCTCGTGCCTGGCCGTCAGCACTCCCTCAGTTCGTCGATTGCCAGTTGGCATGGCGACGAGCGGACCGTCGGCTCACCGCTCAATGCAGCAGAACTGCTTGCCATGCGCCGTACCCGGCTGTTCGGGGCCACCGGGACCGTCATGATGGGAATCGGCGCGTTGGGCGCGGGCGCTCGACCGGTGGTTCAGGATCCGACCTTTGGGGTGCGGCTGCTGAACCTCCCGTCGCGCATTCAGACGGTCTCGCTCACCATGACCACCACCGGCGCGGTGATGATGGCATTGGCGTGGTTGATGCTGGGCCGATTTGCCCTCGGACCGCGGCGGATGTCGCGGAGCCAACTAGACCGCACCCTGCTGCTGTGGATGGTTCCGCTGCTCGTCGCGCCCCCGATGTACAGCAAGGACGTCTACTCCTACGTCGCGCAGAGTCAGATCGCCCGCATGGGACTGAACCCTTACAAGGTCGGACCCGCTCCCGGGCTGGGGCTGGATCACGTATTCACCCTGTCCGTGCCCAGTCTGTGGCGGGAGACTCCGTGCCCCTACGGGCCGCTGTTCCTATGGATCGGCCGGGGCATCTCAGCTCTCACCGGTGAAAACATCGTCGCTGCCGTGCTCTGCCATCGCCTGGTCGTCCTGATCGGGGTGGGGATGATCGTGTGGGCGACGCCGCGACTGGCGCGCCGCTGCGGGGTTGCCGAGGTCAGCGCGCTATGGCTGGGCGCAGCTAATCCGCTGTTGCTGATGCACCTGGTGGCCGGCATTCACAACGAGGCTCTGATGATGGGCCTGATGCTCACCGGTTTCGAGGTCGCCCTGCGCGGGATCGCCAGCACTCGTCCGCTGGTGCCTAAGCCGCTGCGCCGGCCCCACTCCCGCGCCGACTGGTCGGCGTGGGCCCCGATGGGCATGATCGTCGCCGGCGCAGTGCTGATAACCATGTCGTCCCAGGTGAAACTCCCGGGGCTACTTGCACTGGGCTTCACGGCAATGGCGATGGCACACCGCTTGGGCGGAAGCCTCAAAGTGTTCCTGGCCTCCAGCGCATTTCTGGGATCGGTGTCACTGGCTGTGATGGCGATCATCGGCTGGGCCAGCGGACTGGGCTTCGGCTGGCTCTACACCCTCGGCACCGCCAACGTGGTGCGCAGTTGGATGTCACCGCCCACACTGCTGGCGCTGGCCACCGGCCAGGTCGGGATCCTGCTCGGACTCGGGGACCACACCACCGCCGTCCTGTCGTTGACTCGCGCGATCGGCGTCCTCATCATCGCCCTCACGGTGAGCTGGCTGCTTTTGGCTGTGCTCAGGGGGCGGTTGAACCCGGTCGGCGGCCTGGGCGTGGCACTGGGCGCCACCGTGTTACTTTTCCCGGTCGTACAGCCGTGGTACCTGCTGTGGGCCATCATCCCGTTGGCAGCGTGGGCCACCCGGCCCCGGTTCCGCATCGCCACGATCGCAGTCACCCTGATCGTGGGCATCTTCGGCCCGACCGCAAACGGCGACCGGTTCGCGCTGTTCCAGATCATCGACGCGACCCTGGCGAGCACCATCATCGTGCTGCTGTTGATCGGCCTGACCGCACGGCGGCTGCCCTGGCGGTACGTGCCGGGAACCGACGAACGCTACAGCGGCCAAACCCCCGACGGCCAAACCCCCGACGGCCAAAACCTCAGCGGCCAAAACCCCGACCTGGCCGCCCTGACGCCGACACAACGACCACCGGCAGGCAACCCCGCCGCCGGGGCTTACGCTGAGTCCCCGTGACTTCCGGCTCCCCGTCTCGCCGTGAGCAGACACAGTCTCGCCGTGAGCAGACACAGTCTCGTCGTGACCAGACACCGGTGCGGCTGCGCGGAGTGTCAAAGCTCTACGGGGCGACCACGGCAGTATCCAACCTCGACCTCGACGTCCACCAAGCCGAGGTGCTGGCATTGCTGGGACCGAACGGCGCAGGCAAAACGACAACCGTCGAGATGTGCGAAGGGTTCGTGACGCCCGATTCCGGCACTATCGAGGTCCTCGGGCTCGATCCGGTCGCCGACAACGCCCGGGTGCGTGGGCGGATCGGAGTCATGCTGCAGGGCGGCGGCGGTTATCCCGCCGCCCAGGCCGGCGAGATGCTCCGATTGGTCGCCTCGTATGCCGCACGACCGCTGGATCCATCCTGGCTACTTGAAACCCTGGGGTTGACCACATCCGCCAAGACCGCCTACCGACGCCTTTCAGGTGGACAGCAGCAGCGTCTCGCGCTCGCCTGTGCCATCGTCGGGCGACCCGAACTGGTCTTCCTCGATGAACCCACCGCAGGAATGGACGCCCACGCGCGCCTGGTGGTGTGGGAACTGATCGACGCCCTTCGTCGAGACGGCGTCACCGTGGTGCTGACTACCCATCAACTGAAGGAGGCCGAGGAACTGGCCGACCGCATCGTCATCATCGACCACGGGGCCACGGTGGCCACCGGCACACCCGCCGAACTGATGCGTCGTGGCGCCGAGGGGCAGTTGCGGTTCACCGCACCCCCCCAACTCGACCTGTCGCTGCTGGTCGCAGCCCTGCCTGAAGGATTCTCGGCCAGCGAGCGCGCCCCCGGCGAGTATCTGGTCGACGGTACGATCGATCCAAATATCCTGGCCAGGGTGACGGCGTGGTGCGCGAGCCAGGACGTCCTGGCCACCGACATGCGGGTCGAACAACGCAGCCTCGAGGACGTCTTCCTCGACGTGACGGGACGGGAGTTGCGGTCATGACCGGCTTCCCCGCGGGCACGTTTGCTCCGGACCCGCGGCCGAGCAGCGTCACACAGATGCTGGCCGCCCAATACAGCCTGGAACTGAAGTTGCTGCTGCGCAACGGTGAACAGTTGCTGCTCACCATGTTCATTCCGATCACCCTGCTGGTGGGCCTAACGCTGCTGCCCCTGGGCGACTTCGGCCCCGACCGGGTCGGGGTGTTCGTGCCGGCGATCATGGCACTGGCGGTGATCTCGACGGCTTTCACCGGCCAGGCCATCGCAGTCGCCTTCGACCGCCGGTACGGGGCGCTCAAACGGCTGGGTGCCACCGCCCTCCCGGTATGGGGAATCATCGCCGGGAAGGCCCTGGCCGTCGTGACCGTCGTCTTTCTGCAGGCAATTCTGCTGGGCGGGATCGGCCTGGCATTGGGCTGGCGTCCGCCCTTGGTTGGGCTTGCGTTGGGTGCGGTGATCATCGCGTTGGGAACAGCGGCCTTCGCGGCGATGGGGCTGCTGCTGGGCGGAACCCTGCGGGCCGAGATCGTGCTCGCCGTGGCGAACCTGCTGTGGTTCGTCTTCGCCGGGCTCGGCGCCCTGACGATTGAGAACGAGTTGATACCGACCGGTCTGACCTGGGTGGCCCGACTGACGCCGTCCGGAGCCCTCACCGAGGCACTGTCCCAGGCCGTCCCGATCACCGGGTCGCCGATGGTCGACGGGTTCGGGGTCGCAGTGCTGGGCAGCTGGGGCGCGGTGTCCGCGCTGGCGGCTTTGCGCTGGTTCCGGTTCACCTGAGCGCCTGCTTTAGGATCGCCAGGTGAGCTTTCAGAGCCTGGTCGACCGGCTCCCCCTGCCGATCCTGCGCACTCAGCGGGTGATTGCGGCCCTGGTCCTGCTCAGCCAGGCATTGATCTCGGTGACAGGCAGCGTGGTCCGAGTCACCGCTTCAGGTCTGGGCTGCCCCACCTGGCCCCAGTGCTTCCCTGGCAGTTTCACGCCGGTGCCGCGGGCCGAGATCCCGGTGGTCCACCAGGTGGTCGAGTTCGGCAATCGCCTGATCACCTTCGCGGTGGTAATCACCGCGATGCTGGCGGTGCTGGCGGTTACCCGGGCACGCCGCCGTCGCGAAATCCTCGTCTACGCCTGGCTGATGCCGGCCTCGACGGTGCTGCAGGCGGTGATCGGCGGCATCACCGTGCGGACCGGCCTGCTGTGGTGGACGGTGGCGATACACCTGCTGGTGTCGATGGCCATGGTCTGGCTGGCCACCCTGCTGTACGTCAAGATCGGCGAACCTGACGACGGAGCTGTCACCACGCTGGTGGCGAGACCTCTGCGGCAGTTGACTCTTCTCGGAGCGCTAGCTCTCAGCGCGACGCTGGTGACCGGCACGTTGGTGACCGGCGCCGGTCCACATGCCGGGGACAAGAGCCCACAGCGGGTGGTGCCCCGACTCGAGATCGAGATCGTCACGCTCGCCCACGCTCACGCCATCCTGCTGACGGCCTACCTGAGCCTGTTGATCGGTCTCGGAGCGGGATTATTGGCCGTCGCAGCGCCACGTTCGGTGATCAGACGGCTTCGTGTTCTCGTGGCCCTGGTGGTCGCACAAGCCCTCGTCGGGATCGTCCAGTACCACACCGGCATTCCCGCCGTCCTGGTGGCGCTCCACGTCGCCGGAGCGGCTGCCTGCACCGCCGGTACTGCAGCGCTATGGGCGTCGATGCGACAGCGGACCCAGCCCCAGACGCTCCAGAGCAGCCTCGACGCACACAGCGAAGCTGCGTTGGCGTAGCTCGCGAGTCTTCTCGTCCAGTTGCCGCCAGCCCAGCGATGGCTCGATCAATTCCAACTCCAGCAGCGTCGGCGCGTCGGGTCCGCCGATCAAGTCGACCCGCGCATACAGCAGGTCGGCTTTCGGGATGCCCAAGTGACTGCAGGCCGCGTCCAACGCGGCGTGGCCGGCGTCCCACATCTCGAAGTCTGGCTCCGCCGATCGCAGCGCCTCCTCGGCATAGGTACCGGATTCGTCCAGCTGCGGAGCGTATCCCGGCGGCGGAAGGATCGGGCCCTTGGTGAAGGCGTGGGACTGTTCTCCCCCGAGGAAGACAAGGGCCGTCTCACCGTCCTCGACGCGAGGATCGTAGCGCTGCACCAGAACGCTGCGGCCGGCAGTCAGAAGGGTCCAAGCATGCTCGGCGGCGGCTCTCCGGTCGGTGAACCGGAGGGTGGCGATCGAACCGGCCCCGACAGCGGGCTTGACCACCAGCTCGCCCCCGGATCTCCAGTCCCCCGGCTCCGGGAAGTCCCCAGACTTCAGGCCGTCCTCCGGGTCGAGAAAGAACGACGGCACGATTGGCACACCGGCCTCCGACAAGTCCCGCAGGTAGCGCTTGTCACTGTTCCAGGCCACCACCGACGGCGCATTGAGAAGGTTCCGTACGCGTTTGGTCCAGGCCAGGAACTCCTCCAGCCGCTCGGCGTAGTCCCACGCCGCCCGCAGGATCACCAAGTCGGCGTCCTCCGTCGCCGGATCGTCCCACGACAGCCACCGGGCATGCAGTCCGCGCTTTCGCAAGGCGCTGATCAACCCATCGTCATCCCCGTCCCCGTCGACGAGCTGCGGGCACGAGGCCAGCACGATGCGGGGATGAAACACGTTCGGCCGGGCTAGCTTCACCATGGGTGGATGATAAGGGCATGCACGCTGTCGAAGTCGCCGAGACGGGCGGCCCAGAGGTTCTGCGCTACGTCGAGAAGGCCAAGCCCTCCCCGGGCCCGGGTGAGCTACTCATCCGGGCCGACGCCATCGGCGTCAACTTCATAGACACCTACTTCCGCTCCGGGCTCTACCCCCGTGAGTTGCCCTTCGTTGTCGGTACCGAGGTGTGCGGGACGGTGGCGGCGGTGGGTGATGACGTCGCCGCCATCGGCGTGGGTGATCGGGTGGTGACCGCCAACGCGGTCGGGGCATATGCCGAATTTTGCACAGCACCAGCAGATTTCGTCGCCTACGTGCCCGACGCCGTTGCTTCGGATGCCATCGCCTCCGCGCTGCTGAAGGGGATCACAGCGCACTATCTGATCAAGTCCGTATATCCGGTACAACCGCGTGACTTCGTGCTGGTGCATGCCGGTGCGGGCGGTGTGGGGCTGCTGCTCACCCAATGGGCGACCAGCCTCGGCGCGCGGGTCATCACGACAGTCTCAACGCCGGAGAAGGCCAAGCTGTCACGCCAAGCCGGGGCCGAAGAAGTGCTCGACTATCCCGACGATCCGACTGAGTTCGCCCTGCGGGTGCGCGAAGTCACCAACGGGCACGGCGTCGCCGCGGTCTACGACGGGGTAGGCGCCTCGACGTTCGATGCCAGCCTCGCCAGCCTGGCGGTGCGCGGCACCCTGGCATTGTTCGGCGCGGCAAGCGGGCCGGTTCCCCCGGTGGACCCGCAACGCCTGAATGTTGCCGGCTCGGTTTACCTGACCAGGCCGACCATCAGCCACTTCCTGCGGACCCCGGACGAGTTCGCCTGGCGGGCGGGTGAGTTGCTGGACGCCCTCGCTGACGGCTCGGTGACCGTCACGGTGGGTGGCCACTACCCGCTGGCCGAGGCCGCACAGGCCCATCGCGATCTCCAAGGGCGTCGGACCACGGGGTCGATCGTGCTGTTGCCCTAGGCGGGTTGCCGCTGATACGAGCGGGGGCTCAAAACACCGTCGGCAGCGCCAGCACCGAATCGACCGCCAATGCGACGAACACCGCGGCCAGGTAGTTGTTGGAGTGCAGGAAGAGGCGCAGCGGCTTGACCGCCTCGCCGCGCCGCACCCCGGCATACAACCGGTGTGCCAGCGTCAGGAACCAGGCGCCGGCCAGTGCGGCCACCGACGCGTACAGCCAGCCCGCGGCTGGGACCAATGCCAGGGTCGCCGCCACCGTCAGCCACGTGTAGATCACGATCTGACGGGTCACCTGCTGCTCGGTGGCCACGACGGGAAGCATCGGTACACCCGCGGCGCGGTAATCCTCCTTGTACTTCATAGCCAGCGCCCAGGTGTGCGGCGGAGTCCAGAAGAAGATGATGGCGAACATGGCCAACGCCTGCCAGCCGATTGTGCCGGTGACAGCAGACCAACCGATCATCACGGGCATGCAGCCGGCCGCCCCGCCCCACACCACGTTCTGCGAGGTGCGGCGCTTGAGCACCAGCGTGTAGACCAACACGTAAAACGCGATCGTGGCCGACGCCAGGTGGGCCGAGAGCAGATTCGTGGTCCACCAGAGCCAGAAAAACGAGCCGACGGAAAGGGCCAGACCGAATATCAGGGCATGGCCGCGCGGCACCGTCGCCCGGGCCAGCGGCCGGCGCTCGGTCCGCTTCATCACCTTGTCGATGTCGGCATCGGCGACACAGTTCAGGGTGTTGGCGCCGCCGGCCGCCAGAAGCCCACCGAACAGCGTGTTCAGGATCAGCACCAGATCGGCGTGGCCGCGGTGGGCCAGCAGCATCGCCGGGATCGTGGTGACCAGCAACAATTCGATGACGCGCGGCTTCATCAACGCCAGGTAGCCCAGCGCCGCGCTGCGGAATCGACTCGGTGCGCCTGCCGGGGTGGACGGGCCGGACTCGCCGACGAGATGGCCTTCGCGAATTCTCACGCAGTCAACTCCTCAGCCGATTATTCACCCGAATTTTTCAATGCCGACCCTCTACCGCATCAGGGCCGACATCTACTACACAGGATGGTAGACCGCAACGTGGCCGATTTGGTACTGCGGGGCCCAATTACCGCGCTAGGGCTCCCTTCCCACTCTAGGGTGGGCACAGAACCGGGTGCCTGCTGATTCGACCCCCAGGAGTGAGAGAGTTCGTGACGACGCTCGACGATATTTCCGTGCTGACCCAGCCGCATCATCCCGACGATTGGACCGACCTCGACACCCGCGCCGTGGACACGGTTCGGGTGCTGGCCGCCGACGCGGTCCAAAAGGTCGGAAACGGCCACCCCGGCACGGCGATGAGCCTCGCGCCGGTGGCCTACACCCTCTTCCAACGGGTGATGCGCCACGATCCGAGCGATACCGAGTGGCTGGGCCGCGACCGATTCGTGCTCTCCTGCGGGCACTCGAGCCTCACCCTGTACCTCCAGCTGTATCTGGGCGGATTCGGCCTGGAACTGTCCGATATCGAGGCCCTGCGGACCTGGGGCTCCAAGACCCCGGGGCACCCCGAGTACAGGCACACCAAGGGCGTGGAAATCACCACCGGCCCCCTCGGTCAGGGACTGGCCTCCGCAGTGGGCATGGCGATGGCGGCGCGTTATGAACGCGGGTTGTTCGATCCCGACGCACCGGCAGGCACCAGCCCGTTCGACCACCACATCTACGTCATCGCCTCCGACGGCGACATGGAGGAGGGCGTGACCAGCGAGGCATCTTCGCTGGCGGGCACCCAACAACTCGGCAACCTCATCGTCATCTGGGACGACAACAAGATCTCCATCGAGCACGACACCAAGATCGCGTTCACCGAGGACACCCCGGCCCGCTACGAGGCCTACGGGTGGCATGTCCAGTTCGTCGAAGGCGGTGAGAACGTCACCGGCATCGAAGAAGCGATCGCTAACGCCAAGGCCGTCACCGACCGGCCGTCGTTCATCGCGGTCAGGACCATCATCGGCTACCCCGCACCGACCAAGATGAACACCGGCGGGGTGCATGGCTCGGCGCTGGGCCCCGAGGAGGTGGCCGCCACCAAGGAGGTCCTCGGGTTCGATCCGGACAAGAGTTTCGACGTCGCCGACGACGTCATCGCCCACACGCGCAAGCTGGTCGATCGAGGCCGGGCGGCCCACGAGACCTGGCAGGCCGACTTCGACGCCTGGGCTCAGCGCGAACCGGAGCGCAAGGCATTGCTGGACCGCCTGCTGGCCGGCGCCCTGCCTGAGGGTTGGGACGAGGGTCTGCCGCACTGGGAACCCGGCTCCAAGGCGGTGGCCACCCGGGCCGCCTCCGGTGAAGTGCTGTCCGCGCTCGGCAAGACGCTGCCCGAACTGTGGGGCGGTTCGGCCGACCTCGCCGGCAGCAACAACACCACGATCAAGGGAGCCCCGTCCTTCGGCCCGCCGTCGATCTCCACCCACGACTGGACTGCCGACTGGTACGGCCGCACCCTGCATTTCGGTATCCGCGAGCACGCCATGGGATCGATCCTGTCCGGCATCGTGCTGCACGGTCCGACCAGGGCCTACGGTGGCACCTTCCTCCAGTTCGCCGACTACATGCGCGGCGCGGTGCGCCTGGCAGCGCTGATGGACATCCCCACGATCTATGTCTGGACCCACGATTCCATCGGCCTCGGCGAGGACGGCCCCACCCACCAGCCGATCGAGCACCTCGCCGCACTCCGAGCCATCCCCCGGCTCTCGGTGGTGCGCCCCGCGGACCCGAACGAGACGGCTTACGCCTGGCGCGCCATCCTGGAGCGCACGGGCGGCGACGGCCCAACCGGGCTGATCCTCACCCGACAGGGCGTGCCCGTGCTGGAAGGCACCAGCAGCGATGGCGTCGCCCGCGGCGGCTATGTGTTGGGCGGCGCGGATCCCAGCGACGCCGATGTCATCATCATCGCCACCGGCTCGGAGGTTCAGTTGGCGGTCGAAGCGGTGAAGATGTTGGCGCAGCGGGATATCCGCGCCTACGTGGTGTCCATGCCCTGCGTGGAGTGGTTCGAGGCCCAGCCCCAGGAATATCGGGACAGCGTCCTGCCGCCTGAAGTGCCCGCCCGAGTCGCGGTCGAGGCCGGGATAGCGCAGAGTTGGTACAAATACGTCGGCGACGCCGGCGAGATCGTCTCCATCGAACGATTCGGCGAGTCGGCCGACGACAAGACATTGTTCCGCGAGTTCGGGTTCACCCCGGAAGCCGTCGTAGCCGCCGCAGAACGGGCATTCGACAACTAGCCAAACCGATATCGATCGTAAGGAGTACCCCACCATGGCCCAGAACCCGAACTTGGCTGCACTGTCCGCTGCCGGTGTTTCCGTCTGGCTCGACGACCTGTCCAGGGACCGGCTGACGTCGGGCAACCTGCAGGAGCTGATCGACACCCGCAGCGTCGTGGGCGTCACCACCAACCCGTCGATCTTCCAGGCAGCGCTGTCGAAGGGCACCGCCTACGCCGATCAGGTGGCCGAACTCGCGGCGCGTGGCGCCGATGTGGACGCCGTGATCCGCACCGCCACCACCGACGACGTACGGCAGGCCTGCGACGTGCTGCGCCCTCAGTGGGAGGCCTCCGACGGCATCGACGGGCGGGTGTCCATCGAGGTCGACCCCCGCCTTGCCCATGACACCGACCAGACGATCGCACAGGCGATCGAGCTGTGGAAGATCGTCGACCGGCCCAACCTGCTGATCAAGATTCCCGCCACGCTGGCCGGGCTGCCCGCGATCACGGCGGTCCTGGCCGAGGGGATCTCGGTCAATGTCACGCTGATCTTCTCCGTCGAGCGACACCGCGCGGTGATGGACGCCTATCTCGCTGGACTCGAAGCCGCCCTCAAGGCAGGGCACGATCTCAACGACATCCAGTCGGTCGCCTCGTTCTTCGTGTCCCGGGTGGACACCGAGGTCGACAAGCGACTGGAGAAGATCGGCACCAAAGAGGCACTGGCGTTACGGGGCCGGGCCGGAGTGGCCAACGCGAGGCTGGCCTACGCCGCCTACGAAGATGTGTTCAACAGCAAGCGGTGGGTACCACTCGCCGAGGAGGGCGCCTGGGTGCAACGCCCCCTGTGGGCGTCCACCGGAGTCAAGAACCCGGAGTACTCCGACACCCTCTACGTCACCGAATTGGTCGCCCCCGACACGGTCAACACGATGCCGGAGAAGACGCTTGAGGCGGTCGCCGAGCACGGGGTCGTCACCGGAGACACCATCACCGGAACGGCCAAGTCCGCCCAGGCGCTGTTCGACAAGCTGGAGGGCGTCGGCATCGACCTGGCCGACGTGTTCAAGGTCCTCGAGGATGAAGGCGTGGAGAAGTTCGAGAAGTCCTGGCAGGAGTTGCTCGAAGCCACCCAGACCACGCTGGACGCCGCCTCGAAATGACCTCCGTGAGTTCGGTTTACGAGGCTCCGCACCCCGGCCCGGCCGGTTGGCACAACCCGTTGCGCGACAAGCGCGACAAGCGGATGCCGCGCATCGCCGGCCCCTGCGGCGTGGTGATTTTCGGTGTCACCGGCGATCTGTCCCGGAAGAAACTGATGCCGGCGATCTACGATCTGGCCAACCGTGGCCTGCTGCCGCCGTCCTTCGCGTTGATCGGTTTCGCCCGCCGGGATTGGGCCGACCAGGATTTCGGCCAGATCGTCCACGACGCCGTCAGGGAGCATGCCCGGACCCCGTTCCGCCAGGAGGTGTGGGATCGGCTCGCTGAGGGATTCCGGTTCGTCCAAGGCAGTTTCGACGACGACGCCTCCTTCGTTCGGCTTGCCGAGACGCTGAACAAGCTCGACGTCGACCGTGGTACCGGCGGCAATCATGCCTTCTACCTGTCGATTCCGCCGAGCGCCTTCCCGGTGGTCTGCGAGCAGCTGAAGAAGTCGGGACTGGCCAGCCCCAAGGACGGCCGGTGGAGCAGGGTGGTGATCGAGAAGCCCTTCGGCCACGACCTGCAAAGCGCCGAAGACCTCAACAAGGTCGTCAACAGCGTCTTCCCCGAACAGTCGGTGTTCCGCATCGATCACTATCTGGGCAAGGAGACGGTGCAGAACATCCTGGCACTGCGTTTCGCCAATGAGCTGTACGAGCCGACCTGGAACAGCCACTACATCGACAGTGTGCAGATCACCATGGCCGAGGACATCGGCTTGGGCGGGCGGGCCGGCTATTACGACGGTATCGGCGCCGCCCGTGACGTGATTCAGAACCACTTGCTTCAACTGCTGGCTCTCACCGCGATGGAGGAGCCGGTCAATTTCGGCCCCGAGGAGGTCAAGGCCGAGAAGATCAAGGTGCTCTCCGCCATTCGGTTGGCGCAGCCGCTGGACTTGACCACCTCGCGCGGGCAGTACACGGCCGGATGGCAGGGCGGCCAGAAGGTGGTGGGTCTGCTCGATGAGGACGGGTTCTCGCACACTTCGACCACCGAGACGTTCGCCGCGATCACCTTGGAGGTCGACACCCGTCGGTGGGCTGGCGTTCCGTTCTACCTGCGAACTGGAAAACGTCTGGGCCGCAGGGTGACCGAGATCGCGCTGTTGTTCAAGCGAGCACCGCATCTGCCCTTCGACGCCACGATGACCGAGGAACTCGGGCAGAACGCCCTGGTGATGCGGATCCAACCGGACGAGGGCATCACTCTGCGGTTCGGATCCAAGGTGCCGGGCAGCACCATGGAGGTGCGCGACGTCAACATGGATTTCTCCTACGGCTCCGCCTTCGCCGAGGATTCACCCGAGGCCTACGAGCGGCTGATTCTCGACGTGCTGCTCGGCGAGCCCTCACTGTTCCCGGTGAATGCCGAGGTCGAGTTGTCCTGGGAGATTCTGGATCCGGTGCTCGACTACTGGGCCGCCGAGGACAAGGCGGGCGGCAAACCCGATCCGTACGAATCCGGCGGTTGGGGTCCGGCCTCGGCCTTCGAGATGCTCGAGCGGTCGGGCCGCGAATGGAGAAGGCCCTAGTAATGGAGAAGGCCCGAGTGAGGATTGACGGCTCATGATCGTTGACCTACCGAACACCACGACCAACGACATCAACAAGCGCATCACCTCGCTGCGCGAAGAGGGTGGTGCGATCACACTCGGCCGGGTGCTCTCCTTGGTGGTTGTCCCCGACGCCGAAGAGATCCTCGAGGACGCGATCGAGGCGGCAGTCGCCTCCAGTCGCGAACACCCCTGCCGCATCATCGTGGTGGTGCCGGCCGACCGGTTGGCAAGCGAACCGCGGTTGGACGGCCAGCTTCGGGTAGGCGGCGACGCCGGTGCCGGCGAGGTGGTGGTACTGCGCACGCATGGGCCGCTGGCCGCCCATGCCAGCAGCGTTGTGCTCCCCTTTCTGTTGCCCGACACTCCCGTGGTGGTGTGGTGGCCGCGGACCGCACCTGCCGTACCCGCCCAGGACTCGCTGGGCCGCTTGGCGATTCGCCGTATCACCGACGCAACCGGCGCCGAGGACCCGTTGGCGACCTTGCGGAGCAGGCTCACCGGCTACACCCAGGGGGACACCGACCTCGCCTGGAGTCGAATCACCTACTGGCGCGCGCTGCTGGCCTCCGCCATCGAGCAGCCGCCGTACGAGTCGATCACGTCCGCGGTGGTGTCCGGACTCAAAGACGAACCCGCGCTGGACATCCTGGCCGGCTGGCTGGCCGGCCGCATCGACGGCCCGGTCCGGCGCGAGGTAGGCGAACTCAAGGTCCAACTCATCCAGCCCAGCCAGACGATCACACTGGCGCGCCCACAGAACGGGAGCACCGCGACCCTGAGCCGTACCGGTCGGCCCGATGCCCAGCTTCCGCTTCCGCGCCGGGAGACCCGCGAGTGCCTGGCTGAGGATCTGCGCCGACTCGACGCGGACGAGGTCTACCACGAGGCCCTGGCCGGGCTGGAGAAAGTACAGTACGCGACCGGCAGGAGCACCTGACCGTGTCGTCGGTGAGCGTCCTCACCTACCCCGATACCGACACTCTGGTGGCTGCGGCCGGTGATCGCTTGGCACAGGGGATTTCGGCTGCGATCGCGGCTCGGGGAAGGGCACTGATCGTTCTCACCGGCGGGGGCACTGGCATCGGTCTGCTCAAACGGCTGCGCAGCCACCCACTGGACTGGTCCCACGTGCATCTGTTCTGGGGCGACGAACGATACGTGCCCCGCGACGACGACGAGCGCAATGAAAAGCAGGCCCGCGAGGCGCTCTTGGACCACGTCGGCGTGCCGGAGGCCAACATTCACCCGATGCCGGCCAGCGACGGACCCTTCGGTCCCGATCTCGATGCTGCTGCCGACGCCTATGCTCTCATGTTGGCCGCACATGCCGAATCAGGTGCATTCACACCCATTTTCGATATTCACCTGCTCGGCATGGGCGGCGAGGGCCACATCAACTCGCTGTTCCCGCACACCCCCGCCGTCGCTGAGACCCACCGGACAGTGGTAGGGGTGGAGGACTCCCCCAAGCCACCGCCGCGGCGGATAACCCTGACCCTGCCTGCGGTGCATCGATCCCGCGAGGTGTGGTTGGTGGTCTCCGGTGAGGGCAAGGCGGACGCGGTTGCCGCCGCCGTCGGGGGCGCAGATCCGGCGGACGTCCCAGCCGCGGGAGCGGTCGGCCGGGAGGAGACACTGTGGCTGCTGGATGCGGCCGCCGCTACCAAGCTGCAGGACCGTGATGCCGGAGGACCATCATGAATGAGAAACAACCGCCCCGCACCGCCGCCGAACGAATTCGCACACTCGCCCAAGCTGCACTGAACGCTGATCAGACCGTCGATCAGGTCGACCAGGTCCTCGATGACCTGGATCAGAGCCTCGAGGGCCTGAACAGGGCCGTTGGTGGGCTCGAAGACTCGCTGGAGTACTTCGACAACACCCTGAAGAAGCTGAACGGCACCCTCACCCGATTGGAGGGCATCGTCGACCGGGTCGAGCGGATGGTGGATGTCGCCGAGTCGCTGATGTCACCGGTGGCGGCCACCGAGTCTGCGGTGCGCGGAGTGCTCGGCGTCTTTAGACGCAAGTGATAGGCGTTCCGGCGTAAGTGATCAACCGCTGTTGCGCAACGCCGAGGCCAGCCCGCTCATCGTGAGCAGGATCCCGAGCTGAACTTGGTCGTCATCCTCCCCGGAACGGTAACGGCGCAGCAATTCCACCTGCAGATGGTTCAAGGGTTCGAGGTACGGGAACCTGTTGAACACCGACCGCGCCAACGACGGGTTATCGGCCAGCAGATCATCCTCACCGGTGATCAGTTTGTACGCAGCAATGGTCCGCTCGTGCTCGGCGCAGATCTTGTCGAAGACGCGGCGTCGCAGATCGCGGTCGGCGACCAGCTCGGAGTATCGGGCGGCCAATCCCAGGTCGGACTTGGCCAGCACTTGAGCCATGTTCGACAGGATGGTTCGGAAGAACGGCCAAGTCTCATACAGCTTCCGCAGGACTGAAACACCGTCCTCCGCTCCCCCGTTTTCGGCGATCCACTCCTGGACCGCTGTGCCCGTTCCGTACCAACCGGGCAACATCACCCGGCACTGGCTCCAGGCCAGCACCCAGGGAATGGCCCGCAGGTCGCTGATCGCCTTGGTCTGCTTGCGGCTTGCGGGACGGCTGCCGATGTTCATCGAGCCGATCTCGGTCACCGGCGTCGACGCTTCGAAGTACTCGACGAATCCCGGTGTGTCATGGACCAATTCGGCATAGGCGCGGCGCGCCCGGGCCGCCAGGTCGTCGAGCACCCGATAGGCCGACTCGGCAGCGGCACCCAGTCCCTCGACATCGAGCAGGGTCGACTCCAGCGTCGCGGCAACCAAGCTCTCCAGATTGCGATGCGCGATGCGCGGTTCGGCGTACTTGGCGGCGATCACCTCGCCCTGCTCGGTCAACCGGATGGAGCCGTCGACCGCACCCGGCGGCTGGGCCAAAATCGCGTCGTAACTCGGGCCGCCACCACGCCCCACCGTCCCGCCGCGACCGTGGAAGAGCCGCAACCGAATTCCGTTCTTACGGGCTGATTCCACCAACTCCAGTTCGGCGCGGTACAGCGCCCAGTTCGCCGCCAGGTAACCACCGTCCTTGTTGGAGTCGGAGTAACCCAGCATGACTTCCTGGGTTGCTGCCTGCGCGTCGACGATCGCCCGGTAGACCGGCACAGCGAGAGCCGACTCCAGGATCGTCGCACCGTGCTGAAGGTCCTCGATGGTCTCGAACAGCGGCACGATCCCTACTGGGGCATAACGATCCGGCCCCGAAACATCGAGCAGCCCCGCTTCTTTCAACAACAGCGCAGCTTCCAGCAGGT
The DNA here is from genome assembly GCA_020438845.1 of Mycobacterium sp. GTDB lineage: Bacteria > Actinomycetota > Actinomycetes > Mycobacteriales > Mycobacteriaceae > Mycobacterium. The sequence goes on from JAGQTV010000103.1 coordinate 82,227, forward strand.
CCGACACCGACTGACACATCGAAATGATGTACGTCGGCACCGCTGCGGGGCCCAACAGCCGCACCGCCCGTGCGGCCGCGGCGATGATGTCCAATTCCTTGCGGGCCAGCGCCGACAGTTCCGCACCCTCGCGGATCAGTGGACGGCGGGTCGACAGTTCGGCGACCAATAGCTCGACACGCTGCGATTCCGCGAGCGCAGAGTAGTCCGGGTGTACGCCGGCCCAGGCAAGCAGTTCGGTCACCACCTGCTCGTGGGTCTCGGAGTTCTGCCGCATGTCCAAGCCGCACAGATGGAAGCCGAAGACCTCCACCGCATTCGCCAGTCGGGCCAACCGATCCTCGGCAAGCAATTCGCTGCCGTGATCCCGCAGCGAGGCTTCGATCACCTCCAGGTCGGCGAGCAGCTGGTCCGGGGTCTGGTAGGCCGGCAGACCCAGGGACAGCATTCCGTCGGGCTGCCGGTCAAGCATCCCGGCGTCGGCCATCTCCATCGCAGTCGCGGTGAGCCGGCCCCGAACCACCCGGACTGCACGGCGGTAGGGTTCGTCCGCACGGGCCGGGTCCTCATGCTGGGCCGCCAGATCCTCGAGTTCGGGGCTGACCTCCACCAGGCGGGCCGACATCGACAGCTCCCGCTGAAGGGCGGCCAACTCGGCGAAATAATGCTCCAACGCGGTGAATGCGGCGCTGCTGGTGGCAAGCTGCACGACGTCCGCGTTGACGTTGGGGTTGCCGTCGCGGTCCCCGCCGATCCACGAGCCGGGCCGGATGATCGGCTCGGACAGCAGGTCGGCGTCCGGCCAACGACGGCGCAGCGCGTCCCGCACCTCCGCGTTGACCCTGGGAATGGCGTCGAAGAATGCTGCGGTGTAGTACCGCAGTCCCGACGCGATCTCGTCGGCAACCTGCAGACGGGACGACCTGATCAGCGCGGTCTGCCACAGCATCAGAATCTGACGGCGCAGTTCGGTCTCGATCGACCGGCCGTTCTCGGTCTCGTCGAGTCCGTGCAGGCGCATGCGCATCAGCTCGATGATCCGGTTCTGGGTATCGAAAACGGTACGGCGGCGGGTCTCCGTCGGGTGCGCCGTGATCACCGGCGACACAAATGCTCCGCTCAGGCCGTAGGCGACAGCGGCAGGATCGAGGTCTGCCGCATCCAGCTTGCGATAAGTGGCGGCAAGGGTGCTGTCCACCGGCGGTTCGCCGGCCGCAATATGGATGGCTCGGCGCCGCTCTCTGTGGATGTCCTCGGCGACGTTGGCCAATAGCGCGAACTGGCCGAAGGCGCGGATCACCGGGATCGCATCGCGAACATCGATTCCGTCGAACATCTTGGCCAATTCCGCGCGGTCGATCTCCGAGCGGCGCACTCGGAACGATTCCACCCGGGCCCGTTCGACCAGGTCGAAGACGTATTCGCCATTCTGCTCGCGGACGGTGTCCCCGAGCATCGCGCCCAGCAGGCGGATGTCCTCGCGCATCGGTTCGGTGGCCTCACGGCCCACTTTGGTGCGGTGGACCTCACCGATCGGCTCGAGGGTGGAATCTGGGGCTTCGGTCATGGGTTCCAGTATCGAGGTCGGACCCGAAACGCGCAGTGCAGACGGGTCAACCGGGGCAGGGAAGAACAGGCACTCGGCAAGCACACAGGCGGGCAGGATGTCTGTATGGCCGCACCCACCGTTTTTGTCGCCCGGCGGATCATCACCATGGACCCCGACATCCCAGACGCCACCGCGGTCACCGTCACCGACGGCCGCATCATCGCCGTTGGTGACCTCGACAAGCTCGGACGCGATGCGAACGTCGATCACACGTTCGCTGAGGCCGTGATCTGCCCGGGACTCATCGACCAGCACCTGCACCCCATCCTGGGGGCTACCACTCTGGTGACCGAAGTGATCGCCATCGAGGACTGGGTGCTGCCGAACCGGACTTTTCCCGCCGCCCGCAACGCCGATGACTATCGGCAACGCCTGATCGAGGCTGAGCGGGGGCTGGACGACCCGGACGAGTGGCTGTTCTCCTGGGGCTACCACAAGCTCTGGCACGGACCGCTCGACCGCGCAGCACTCGATGCGGTGAGCGCAACCCGCCCGATCGCGGTGTGGCAGCGCTCTTGTCATGAGTTCTACCTCAACACCGCGGCCATCAAGGCCCTGGGCCTGACTCCCGAGCAAATGGCCGGCCAGGGAGCCGCGAGCGCGATGGTGGACTTCGACGCCGGCCACTGGTGGGAATCCGGCACCAACCTGCTCTTACCGAGTCTGGCGCCGATCTTGATGTCGCATCAGCGGCTCGTTGCGGGCCTTCGCCAGATGGTCGACTATTTGCATTCCAACGGCGTCACCGCAATCAACGAGCCCGGCGTCATGTGGGCGATCGAACCATGGGATCTCTATCAGCAGATCCTTGGCGCAGAGGAAACACCCTTCACGTCGACGTTTCTCGTGGATGCCAGAAGCCAGGCTGACGCCGGGATGGAACCCTCCGACGCGGTGGCCGACGCCGAGGCCCAAGTCGCTCGAGCGTCAGCGGGGAAGGTCCGGCTGTTGCCCAAGCAGGTCAAGCTGTTCGCCGACGGCGCCATCATCAGCCAGTTGATGCAGATGCGCGATCCCTACCTCGATGACGCCGGGCATCCGGACCTGTGCCATCACGGCGAGTGGATGATGCAACCGGACACCTTCCGGGCCTTCGCCCGCGCGTACTGGAATGCGGACTGGCAGCTACACGTCCACGTGAACGGCGACGCCGGTCTGGATCTCGTGCTCGAGACGGTCGAGGAATGCATGGCCGCGAAGCCCCGGACCGATCACCGCACGGTGATCGTCCACTTCGCCAATTCGACCGAGGAGCAGATCGACCGCATTGCACAGCTAGGCTGCATCGTCTCGGCCAACTCCTATTACCCGGTCGGCTTCGCCGACAAGTACTCGGCCCACGGACTGGGCCCGCAGCGAGCCGACGACATGGTCCGGGCCGCCTCCGTCCTTCGCCGCGACGTTCCGCTCTCGCTGCACTCCGACCTTCCGATGGGGCCCGCCGCACCGCTGGCGCTGGCCTCGTTCGCCGTGAATCGGCGGACTCCGGCCGGCCGGGTGGCGGGACCCGAACAGCGCATCTCAGTCGAGGAGGCGCTGCGGGCAGTCACGGTCGGAGCCGCATATTCCTGGCGGATGGAGGACGAACTTGGCAGCATCACGCCGGGCAAGGCGGCGAACTTCACGGTGTTGAGCGAGGACCCCTACGCGGTCGACCCGGAACGATTGGCCGACATCCCGATTCTGGGCACCGTCTACGGGGGTCGCTGGTTCCCGGTGGGGGTACGCACTTGACCATCGCAAGTCACCACAGATAGACCGCGAAGACCGCGGCCAGCGAGACCAGGAACACCGCACTGGTTATCGCGAGGTAGCGGCGCTGAAGGGCCATCGCCACGTCCTCACTGTGGTCCCTCAACTTCCAGGCACCAAGGACCGCGCCGGCAAGCATGGCGGTGACGGTCGCATAGGCCACGATGTAGACAACGTCGATCATCAACAGGTAGTTGACGTCCGGTAGCGACGAGGCGATCACGAAATGCATTGCCACCAGAGCAAGCAATGCGGTGATGGGCACGTTGACCTTTGAGTCGACGTACGACGCGGGGATGACCAATCCAAGTCCCGAGGCGACCAGCACAATGACGATCGGCAAGATGATCGAGACAATGCCAGACGTGGCCGGGGATGAGACGGGGATTTCCACGACGATCCGGGTGTAGGTTCGGTCTTCAGGCGAAGTGTCGATCTCCCCGAATGAAGACTTGTAGGTATTCGTGCCGAACTCGATTCGAGGTTGACCGAAGTTGTAACCCGTGAGAGTGATGTTCGGATCAAGTCCGATGGGGTCCTTATCGGGTTCGTAGACGATATGTTTGACGCTCTCATCCCCGTCCTCGATGACGATCTTCAGCGTCTGCCTTTCGAACGGATAGTTCGCCAGTGACATTGCGGCATTGAAGGAGCCCTGGTATCGAGCCAGCCAGACTTTGCTGCCGTCCGGCTGCAGCCGTGGCTCGTCGTATTGCGGCGTTACGGTGAGTGCCCAACTCTGGTACAGGTTCATGATCTCGATACCCGACGTCGGGTCGATATCGGGGTTGGTCCATCGAAGCCAGATGTAGAAATCGGCGTCGAAGCTGTTGGTTGTCCGGTCGACCCTCTGGATGTTCGAGACGTACACACCTGCTGTCACCTTGTCCGGCCCAACGGGGCCGGCCAGAGGAAGGGTCGTGAAGTCCCTCGTGTCGAAATCGCGGGTGGTCATGTAGACGGGTGCAGTTCGGTCACCTGGACTCGCAGGAGTAGATCCTCCAACGGTGCGCGGTCCGACAAAGAGCAGAAGAAGCGCGAGTGCTGCAGCCGCGACCCAAACGGCCTTCCTGAACGCAATGGGCACGTAGCCTCCTCAACCGCTGACGGGTTAGGAGAACCTTCGCATTGTTGTCAAGACCGCAGCGCCGATTTCCGGATCAAGTCTGCGGTCCGGCGCCAGGCGTTTAGCGGGGCTCAGGAGTACTTGATCTGCAACGCAATGCCGATGATCGCGACCAGCCAAATGCCGGTCAGGAACAGCGTCAGCCGGTCGAGGTTCTTCTCGACCACCGTGGACCCGGACAGGCTTGACTGAACTCCACCGCCGAACAGCGTCGACAAGCCGCCGCCCTTGGCACGGTGCAGCAGGACCAGCAGCACCACAAGGACGCTGGTGACCACAAGCAGAATCTGCAGGGCGAAAACCATGCCGACAGCCTACCGGGTAGACCCAACAATCATGGAAGTGGTCCACCGGCGGCGATGGCCGACAGCGTCGAGAACTGCTCGCCGTCCAGCGACGCCCCGCCCACCAATGCGCCGTCGACGTCCTGCTGCGCCACGATCTCACCCACGTTCTTGGCGTTGACCGATCCGCCGTAGAGCACCCGGACCCCCTCGGCAACCTGGGGTGAGGCCAGGTTGGCCAGTTCGGCACGAATAGCGCCACACACTTCCTGGGCGTCGGCGGCGCTAGCCACCCGGCCGGTGCCGATCGCCCACACCGGCTCGTAGGCGATCACCACCTGGGCGAGTTGTTCCTGGGTCAGACCGGCCAGCGAGCCGCGCAGCTGGGTGATGTTGTGCTCGACGTGATTGCCGGCCTCGCGGACCTCGAGGTGCTCACCGATGCACACAATCGGGATCAGCCCATGCCGGAACGCCGCGGCCGCCTTCGCGGCAACGCATGCGTCGTCCTCGTTGTGGTAGGTCCGGCGCTCGGAATGCCCCACGACGACGTAGGTACAGCCCAGCTTGGCCAGGAAAGCGCCGCTGATGTCGCCGGTGTAGGCACCCGAGTCGTGCGGGGAGAGATCCTGGGCGCCGTAGGTCAACCGCAGCTTGTCCCCGTCGACCAGGGTCTGCACGCTGCGCAGATCGGTGAACGGCGGGATGACGGCCACGTCGACCTTGTCGAAGTACTTATCCGGCAATGCGAAAGCGATCTTCTGGACCAGTGCGATGCCCTCGAAGTGGTTGAGGTTCATCTTCCAGTTGCCAGCGATCAGCGGCTTACGGGACACGGCGGTGAGTCTCCTAATTCAGGATTTCGATACCGGGCAGGGATTTGCCCTCAAGGTATTCCAGCGACGCGCCGCCGCCGGTGGAAATGTGCGAGAAACCGTTCTCGGGCAGTCCGAGCAGTCGTACCGCAGCGGCCGAATCCCCACCGCCCACAACGCTGAAGGCACCCTTGGCGGTCGCGCCGATGATGGCTTCGGCAACTCCTTTGGTGCCGGCTGCGAAGGCTGGGAACTCGAAGACCCCCATAGGGCCGTTCCAGAAAATGGTGCGCGCGTTGGACAGCAGGGTTCCGAACCGGCGAACCGACTCGGGACCGATATCCAGTCCCATTTTGTCGGTCGGAATGTTCTCTGCTGCAACAGTTTCCGGTGGCGAGTCAGCGGAAAACGCGGCTGCCACCACGATGTCGACCGGAAGGTGGATCACATCGCCGTACTCTTCGAGCAGCCGTCGGCAAGTGTCGACCATTTCTTCCTGCAACAGCGACGTGCCCACCGAAAACCCTTGCGCAGCAAGGAAGGTGAAGCACATACCACCACCGATGATCAAGCTATCCGCCTTGCCGGCCAGGTTCTCGATCACCGCCAGCTTGTCGGAGACCTTGGACCCCCCAAGCACCACCGCATAGGGACGGTCGCCGGCTTTGGTGAGTTGCTTGAGCACCTTGACCTCGGCTGCCACGAGCGTCCCTGCGTAATGCGGAAGCAGGGAAGCCACGTCATACACGGAGGCCTGCTTACGGTGCACCACACCGAAGCCGTCGGAGACGAAGGCGCCGTCGTCACCGACCAGTTCGACCAGCGCCTTGGCCAACTTCAGCCGCTCTGCGTCGTCCTTGCTGGTCTCCCGCGGATCGAAGCGGATGTTCTCCAGCAGCAGGACGTCGCCGTCGGTGAGCCCCTCGGCGCGTGCGAGCGCGTCGGTCCCCACCACGTCGCCGGCCAACTGGACGTGCCGGCCCAGCTTCTCCCCCAGCACCGCCGCAACCGGGGCCAGCGAGAACTTGGGGTCCGGCCCACCCTTGGGCCGGCCCAGGTGCGCGGTCACCACTACCTTCGCTCCGGCATCGGACAATGCCTTGAGCGTAGGCACCGACGCGTCGATGCGGCCGGCGTCGGTCACGTGGCCACCGGCGTCGAGCGGAACGTTGAGGTCGCAGCGCACCAGCACACCGCGCCCTTCGACGCCCTCGGCCAGCAGGTCGGCGAGAGTCTTGACAGCCACGATCTACAGGGACTTGCCGACCAGGCCGACGAGGTCGACCAGACGGTTGGAATAGCCCCACTCGTTGTCGTACCACGAGACCACTTTGGCCTGGTTGTCGATGACCTTGGTCAAGCCGGAATCGAAGATCGAGCTGTGCGGGTCGGTGACGATGTCGCTGGAGACGATCGGAGCATCGTAGTACTTCAGGATGCCCTTCATCGGCCCCTCGGCGGCGGCCTTGAGCGCGGCATTGATCTCCTCGACGCTGGCGGACTTCTTCAGTTCGACAGTGAGGTCGGTGACCGAACCGGTTGGGATCGGCACCCGCAGCGCGTAGCCGTCCAGCTTGCCCTTCAGTTCGGGCAGCACCAAGCCGATGGCCTTGGCGGCACCGGTGGACGTGGGAACGATGTTCACCGCCGCGGCGCGCGCCCGGCGAAGGTCGCGGTGCGGACCGTCCTGCAGATTCTGGTCACCGGTGTAGGCATGGACGGTCGTCATCAGACCGCGCACGATCCCGAACTCGTCGTTGACCACTTTGGCAAGCGGTCCAAGGCAGTTCGTGGTGCACGAGGCGTTGGAGATGATGTTCTGACTGCCGTCGTACTTGTCGTCGTTGACGCCCATCACGATGGTGATGTCCTCGTCCTTGGCCGGCGCGGAGATGATGACCTTCTTGACCCCCGACTTCAGGTGGCCGTGCGCCTTCGCATCGTTGAAATGCCCGGTGGACTCGACCACCACGTCGACGCCGGCGTCGTCCCACGGTAATGCGGCGGGACCGTCCTTGACCGCGAACGCCTTCACCTTGGCGCCACCGACGACGATGCTGTCGCCGTCGACTCCGATGTGCCCGGGGAACCGGCCCAGGATCGTGTCGAACTTGAGCAGGTGGGCCAGGGTGGCGATGTCGGTCAGGTCGTTGACCGCCACGATCTCGATGTCGGTCGCCTTGCCTTCGGCCTGCTGCGCCGCCAGGGCCCGGTAGAAATTGCGTCCGATGCGGCCGAAGCCGTTAACGCCAACCCGGATCGTCACGTCTTTCTCCTCAAGTTGCTTAGCCTCACGATGCTTGCCCCGGTCAGCCTAGTGGTGCTCTCGACAAGCCGCGTAGGGAACCGTCGACCGGGCCCGGAACAGGGCGTACCGTCGGATCATGGCGCTGGGATTATTGGGATCGCTGGGAATACCGCCCTTGAACCTCGACCTCGAGCTGGCCCTCGACGCCGCCCAGATCCGGAAGCGATTGGGCCGCGGACTTTTCGAGATGGTCGCCGGACCCGAGGGCCCGCAGAACCGGGAAAGGATCCACGCAACCCCCGGACCGCGCTGGTTCGCCGACGACCGACCGATCCGGCGAGTGCATGCCGATGCCTCGATGTTCGTAGGCGGCCTGCGCGCATTGTTGTTGCAGTCGCTGCATCCCCTGGCAATGGCCGGTGTCGCCGAGCACTCCGACTATCGCGCCGACCCGTGGGGTCGGCTGCAGCGAACCAGCACATTCCTGGCGGTCACGACCTTCGGGACCGCTGACGACGCCCAACGCGCAGTCGACCGGGTAAGGGGAATCCACCGGCGGGTGCACGGCGTCGCCCCGGACGGCCGGCCCTACCGGGCCGACGATCCACACCTGCTCGAATGGGTGCACATCGCCGAAGTGGACAGCTTCCTGCTGGCTTACCAGCGCTACGGGGCGGCCCCCCTGGATCAGGCCGGACGCGACGACTACGTGGCCGACACCGCGCGGGTCGCGACCGCTCTGGGGGTGATCGACCCGCCACGAACCGAGGCACAGCTTCGGGCGCGGCTGAAGGCCTACCGCAGCGAAATGCACAGCACTGCGGCCGCCCGCGAGGCGGCCCGCTTCCTGCTGCTCACTCCCCCGCTTCCGCTACCGGCGCGGGCGCCCTATGGGGTCCTGTCCGCCGCAGCGGTTTCGATGCTGCCTGGCTGGGCCCGATTGCCGCTGCGGTTGCCTTACCTGCCCGTACTCGAGGCCACCGGAATTCGGCTGTCCGGACAGATTCTGGTCGGCGGAATCCGCTGGGCCCTGTCGGCCAACCCGACCCCGCGACCTGCCGACGTCGTCACCGCCGGATAGCCGGCCGCGGACTCAGTCGTCTTCGTCGTCCAGGAGATCAGGGGTTACGGCGGACTCGGTGTCGGGGATGCCGTCGTGTTTGGCTTTGCGGTCGGCCATTGACAGCAATCGCCGGATGCGTCCTGCCACAGCGTCTTTGGTCATCACAGGATCAGCCAGCCGACCCAGTTCCTCCAGCGAAGCCTGTCGGTGCGCGACGCGCAGCCGACCGGCGGCGGCCAGGTGCTCGGGCACCGAGTCGCCAAGGATCTGCAACGCCCGCTCCACCCGCGCGGCGGCGGCCACGGCGGCCCGAGCCGAGCGGCGCAGGTTCGCGTCGTCGAAGTTGGCGAGCCGGTTGGCCGTGGCACGCACCTCACGGCGCATGCGGCGTTCCTCCCAGGTCAGCCGAGTGTCCTGGGCTCCCATCCGGGTCAGCATCATGCCGATGGCCTCGCCGTCTCGAATCACGACGCGGTCCGTGCCGCGCACTTCGCGGGCTTTCGCACCGATGCCCAGCCGTCGCGCGGCACCGACCAGAGCCAATGCGGCCTCCGGCCCCGGGCAACTGACTTCAAGCGCCGCCGAGCGCCCCGGCTCGGTGAGCGAACCGTGCGCCAGGAAAGCACCGCGCCAGGCTGCTTCGGCGTCGCCGATACTGCCGCCGACAACCTGAGCGGGCAGACCACGCACGGGTCGGCCACGTCCGTCGAGCAGACCGGTCTGCCGTGCCAGGGCCTCGCCCTCTTTGGCCACCCGGATCAGGTAACGGGTCCCTTTCCGGATCCCCCCGGCCGACAACATGTGCACGACGGCGGTGTAGCCGTACAAGTCATGGATGTCCTTCCGCAGCCGGCGGGCGATGCTGCCCTGATCCACCTCGGCCTCTACGACGACCCGGCCTGACACGATGTGCAGACCGCCGGCGAAGCGCAGCAGAGCCGCCACTTCCGCACGCCGGGCGCTCACCGAGTTGACAACCAGCCGACTCAGCTCGTCCTTCACCTCAGCGGTCATCGCCACCGATCGTCACCTCCACGGTCGATCTGCGCAGTCGGAACAGCAGCTGTCGAAGCTTCCGTTACGCCTTCCTGTCCCCGGGTAAGCACGGCTTCGAGCGCTGCCGCGAGTTTTGCCGGGTCGTGTAAAGGTGTACCAGGTCTTGAAACGTCAGCGAACGTAACGGCGGCTTCGAGCAGACCTGCAGCCCGGCGCAGTTGGACACGTTCCCGATCCGACGGCACCCGGGAAGCATCGACGATGATTTCGTGCACGGTGAAACCCGGGGCGTGCTGGGCCAGCACATGCACGTGCCGTTCAGCGGAGAAGCCTGCCGTTTCGCCGGGCTCGGCGGCCAGGTTAAGCACAAGTGCACGCCGGGCCGGGGTGGATTTCAGAGCGGCCACGAGGCCCGGGACCAGGACGTGTGGGATGACGCTGGTGAACCACGAACCCGGGCCGAGCACCACCAGGTCGGCAGCCATGATCGCGTCGACAGCCTGCCGGGTGGCCGGTGGATCACCTGGCAACAGCCGAACCCTTCGCACCTTCCCTGGCGTCGTCGCCACCGCAACCTGGCCGCGGATCACGCGACTCATCCGCGGGTCACTCTCCAGGCCGGATACGTCGGCCTCGATCTGCAGCGCAACCGGGCACATCGGCAGCACCCGCCCGTTGAGACCAAGGAGGCGGCCGACCTCATCCAGAGCGGCAACCGGGTCGGCCAGCACCTCGTTGAGCCCGGCCAACAACAGATTGCCGATCGGATGTCCGGCAAGCGCGCCGCTCCCGCTCAACCGATGCTGAATGATGGTGGCCCACAGCCTGCCGTGCGGGCTGTCGGATGCCAGCGCAGCCAGGGCCATCCGCAGGTCGCCGGGAGGAACGATATCCAGTTCGGAGCGCAGCCGACCCGACGATCCCCCATCGTCGGCGACGGTCACGATTGCAGTGACCTGGGGAGTGAGACGACGGGCCGCCGACAGAGTCGCGTAAAGGCCGTGTCCACCTCCCAATGCCACGATGCGAGGTGCCTCGATGCTCCTGCCCGCCGGGCCCGCTTCCCGAGTCGCTTCGCTCCTGCCCGCCGGACTCACTTCCCGAGTCGCTTCGCTCCTGCCCGCCGGACTCACTTCCCGACCTTCGGACCGCCTCATTCGCGCCCCAGATCCCGATGCAACACCCGCACGGAAAGCTCGGGGTTCTCAGCGAGCAGTCCGGCCAGCGCCTCGGTGATGGCAACGCTGCGGTGTTTCCCGCCGGTGCAGCCAATGGCGACAGTCATGTACCGCTTGCCCTCCCGAACGTACCCATCGGCCACGAGCATGAGCAGCCGGTGGTAGGTCTGCAGAAACTCGTCCGCGCCCGGCTGGGAAAGCACGTAGTCGCTCACGGCCGGCGACTGCCCGGTTTGCGGCCGCAACTCGTCGATCCAATGCGGGTTGGGGAGAAAACGTACGTCCATCACCATGTCAGCGTCCATCGGAAGGCCGTATTTGAACCCGAAGGACTCGACGGTGACGCTGGTCTGCCGGATGGTCTCGCCGCCGAAGGCCCGTTCGATGGTGGCCCGCAAGGCGGGAACCGGCAGGGCGGAGGTGTCGATGATCAGATCTGCGCCAGCCCGCACGGGCGCGAGCATCGCCCGCTCCGCGGCGATTCCTTCGGCCAGGGTCTGGTTGCCCTGAAGGGGGTGACTACGCCGGTTATTTTCGTAGCGCCGGACCAGGACGTCGTCACTGGACTCCAAGAACACGACCCTCGGGTTGATGCCCCGTTTACCGAGGTCTGTGCGGACCAAGTCCAAATCACCGCTGAAGCCACGGGAGCGAACGTCCATCACCACCGCCAACTGCGTGATCCGGGAGCCGGCCGCCAACCCGAGGTCGACCATCCGTGCGATGAGTTCGGGCGGCAGGTTGTCAGCGACGTACCAGCCCAGATCCTCCAGCACCTTCGCAGCAGTTCCCCGGCCGGCTCCGGACAACCCGGTAACCAGCACCACGTCGATATCGGGCGTGCCGTCACCCGAGACCTGCTCTGCTGCCTCGTGCTCTGCCATCAAATCGCGTTCTGTCATCAGATCGCTAGGAATCATCGCCCAACGCGCCAGCCGATGCAGGCGAACCCGGCTGATCCGTTGATTCGTTGAGCGCTTCCAGCACCGCAGCGGCCGTCGCCACCCCTATTCCGGGTACCGCGGTGATCTCTTCGACGCTGGCCTGCCGCAATCGGGCCAGAGAGCCGAAGTGGGTGACCAAGGCTTTGCGGCGGGTCTCGCCCAGCCCACGCACACCGTCCAGCGCGGAACTGGTCATTCGCTTGGACCGCTGGCTGCGGTGGTAGGAGATGGCGAATCGATGCGCTTCGTCACGCACCCGCTGCAGCAGATAGAGGCCCTCGCTCTGGCGCGGCAGGATCACCGGGTCCGGCTCGGCCGGAACCCAAATCTCCTCCAGCCGTTTAGCCAGACCGATCACGGCCACGTCGGTGATGCCAAGCTCGTCGAAGACCGCCTTGGCGGCATTGACCTGTGGAGCGCCCCCGTCGACGACATACAGGTTTGGCGGATAGGCGAATCTGCGCCTGATGGTGGGCTCGGCTGTGTCTGGTTTGGTGACGTCCTGTTTGGTGACGTCCTGTTTGGTGATGGCCTGTGTGGTGGCGTCCTGCAGGTGCCGCACGAACCGGCGGCGGGTGACCTCGGCGATCGAGGCGACATCGTTGGACCGGCCGTCCCCGGCGGCCTCCCTGATCGCGAAGTGCCGGTAGTCGGACTTCCTCGGCAGACCGTCCTCGAATACCACCAGGCTTCCCACCACGTCGGTGCCCTGGACGTGACTGATGTCGACGCACTCGATCCGCAGCGGGGCGTCAGCCAGACCCAGGGAATCTTGAATGTCCTGAAGCGCTACGGATCTGGCGGTGAAATCGCCTGCGCGCCTGAGCTTGTGCTGCTGCAACGCCTCTTGTGCATTGCGCTGTACCGTCTCAGCCAGAGCCCGCTTGTCACCGCGTAGTGGGATCCGCAGTGCCACTCTGGAACCGCGCAGCCCCGACAACCAGGTAGCCAGCTCGTCGGCATTGGAGGGCAGGCACGGCACCAGCACTTCGCGAGGAACTGGATTGTTGGACTCGTCTTCGGTGTAGCCCTTCTCAGCACCTTCCTTCGCTGCGCTGCCTAATTCGACGCTGCCGAATTCGGCCTGATCCCCATAGAACTGGGTGAGGAACTGCTCAACCAACTCTTCGTGCCCCGCGTCACCGGGATCGCCGGGCTTCTCGACGATCCAGCCGCGCTGGCCCCGCACCCGACCACCGCGAACGTGGAACACCTGGACCGCCGCTTGCAACTCATCGTCGGCGAAGGCCACCACGTCGGCGTCGGTTCCGTCACCCAACACCACGGCCTGCTTCTCCAGTGCCCGCTTGAGCGCTCCAAGATCGTCGCGCAGTCGGGCTGCGCGCTCGAAGTCCAGTTCAGCTGCGGCGGCATTCATCTGCCGCTCGAGGTTTCGAGCGAACCGGTCGGTCTTACCGGACAGGAAGTCGCAGAAGTCGGTGACGATCCTGCGGTGGTCCTCGGCGCTGACCCGCCCGATGCAGGGGGCCGAGCACTTGTCGATGTAACCCAGCAGACAAGGACGCTCGATCTGACTGTGCCGCTTGAAAACCCCCGCTGAGCAGGTCCGGGCCGGGAACACGCGGGTCAGCAGGTCGAGAGTCTCGCGGATGGCCCAGGCATGCGAATACGGGCCGAAATAACGCACACCTTTACGACGCGGGCCGCGATAGACCATCAGCCGCGGATACTCCTCGTTGAGGGTGACCGCCAGCACGGGGTAAGACTTGTCGTCGCGGTAGCGGACGTTGAACCTCGGATCGAACTCCTTGATCCAGTTGTACTCCAGTTGCAGCGCTTCGACCTCGGTGGTCACCACCGTCCACTCCACCTTGGCGGCGCTGGTGACCATCTGGCGGGTCCGGGGATGCAGGCCGGCGATATCGGCGAAATAGGAGTTCAGCCTGCTGCGCAGGCTCTTGGCCTTACCGACGTAGATGACCCGGCCGTGCGCATCGGAGAAGCGGTAGACGCCAGGCTCGACAGGGATGGACCCGGGCGGCGGGCGGTACGTCGCGGGATCGGGCACGGTATCGAGGTTAATACCGCGCCTGGGGCGCACTGCGAGCGCACGCTCGCGGGGGCACACTGCGAGCGCACGCTCGCGGGGGCCACACTGCGAGCGCACGCTCGCGGGGGCACACTGCGAGCGCACGCTCGCGCGGAGGCACTGCGAGCACGCTGAAGCTCAGCCAGCCCGGTAGCGCTCCGTCAGAGCCCGGAGGGTGTCCATTGCATCGACGGCACGCTCCCGGTCGGCGCTCTGAATGGCCAGCACCGGGACGTACTCGTCGTGCTCGAGGTTGATCCGCGCCCAGCGCTTGCCCCGCGGAAAGGTGACGTCGACGACATCGGGCCAAGAGATTAGCTTGTCTTCCAGCACGTTTCGAACCAACAGGCCGGCAGGGCCGATTTTCAGCCGAGGCCGAGTCAACAACAACACCGCTGCCGCGATCACAATCGCCAGGCCCGCGATGGCGAACTGGTCTGCGGTGCGAAATATTGCGCCGGTGCGCGAGTGCTTGAGCGGTAACGCAACGAGGATTCCGGTGAGCGCGATGAGTCCAGCGGCAACGTAGGCGAACACCGGCGTCCGTTTGGGCGTGATGACGACGTCCCAACCGTCGCCCGGCGGTTCTCCGGTCACGTCCCGCGCAGATGTCGAAGGGTCAGAGCAGTTGATAGGGCGGCTGCGGCAGCTTGGGCGCCCTTGTCCTCGGCAGAGCCTGGCAGTCCGGCGCGATCAATCGCCTGCTCGACGGTGTTTACGGTCAGCACTCCGTTGGCCACCGGGGTCGACGAGTCGAGCGACACCCGGGTAAGCCCCTGCGTCACCGCGTCGCAGACATAGTCGAAGTGCGGCGTCTGGCCGCGGATGACGACGCCGAGAGCGACGACCGCGTCGTGCGTACGGGCGAGTTCCTGGGCCACCACCGGGATCTCGATCGCGCCGTGCACCCGGATCACCGTCGGGTTGGCGATACCGCTGTCATCCGCCACCCGTCGGGCTCCATCAAGCAATGCGTTGCAGATCGTGGCGTGCCAGGTGCTGGCCACGATGGCCAGGCTGAGATCCGAAGCGTCCATCGGCGGGACCTCCGGGATACCGTCTCCTCCGCTCACAGCATCCCGCCCGCGTCACCGGCCACCCCGTCGTAGTCCTCGAGACCGGAGAGTTCGTGACCCATCCGGTCGCGCTTGGTCTTGAGGTAACGAATGTTCTCGGCGTTGGCCCGCACCGGTAGCGGTACCCGTTCGACGATGTGCAGGCCGTAACCGTCCAGACCGACCCGCTTCGCGGGGTTGTTGGTCAGCAGACGCATCGAGCGAACGCCCAGGTCCACCAGGATCTGGGCACCGATCCCGTAATCCCGCGAATCGGCGGGCAGGCCGAGTTCGAGGTTGGCATCGACGGTGTCGGCACCGGCGTCCTGCAACTGGTAGGCCTGAAGCTTGTGCATGAGGCCGATGCCGCGACCTTCATGACCCCGCATGTAGAGCACCACCCCGCGGCCCTCCTCGGCCACCATCGCCATCGCGGCGTCCAGTTGCGGGCCGCAGTCACAGCGTCGCGAGCCGAACACGTCACCGGTCAGGCATTCCGAGTGAACGCGAACCAGGACGTCGGTGCCGTCGTTGACCGGGCCTGCGATGTCGCCACGCACCAACGCGACGTGCTCCACCCCGTCGTAGATGCTGCTGTAACCCACCGCCCGAAATTCGCCGTACCGGGTGGGAATCCGCGCCTCGGCGATCCGTTCGATGTGTTTCTCGTGCTTGCGGCGGTACTGGATGAGGTCGGCGATCGAGACCAGGGCCAATCCGTGTTCGTCGGCGAAAACCCGCAGTTCGTCGGTCTGCGCCATGGCGCCTTCGTCCTTCTGGCTGACGATCTCGCAAATCGCCCCGGCCGGCTGAAGGCCGGCCATCCGCGCCAGGTCGACGGCGGCCTCGGTATGCCCCGGGCGCCGCAGCACCCCGCCGTCCTTGGCCCGCAACGGAACGACGTGACCGGGTTTGGTGAAGTCGTGGGCGCCACTGGACGGATCGGCCAGCAGCCGCATCGTGGTGGCCCGATCCGAGGCTGAGATCCCAGTTCCCACACCATCTTTCGCGTCCACCGTCACGGTGTAGGCAGTGCCGTGCTTGTCCTGGTTGACGGCGTACATCGGCAACAGGCCCAGGCGGTCGCAGATCGCCCCGTCCAACGGCACGCACAGATATCCCGAGGTGTATCGGACCATGAATGCGACCAGTTCGGGAGTGGCCTTCTCGGCCGCGAAGATGAGATCGCCCTCATTCTCCCGGTCCTCGTCGTCGATGACGACGACGGCCTTGCCCGCCGCGATGTCGGCGACCGCCCGTTCGACGGTGTCCAGCCTCGTCATCGTTTGTTCCTGTTCGCCCGTGGAGATGCGCCCCGAAGGTCTGCACCCAAGTATGAACCACCGGCAAGACCAGCCCGTCGCCAACCCGGAATGCACGACCCACAGCGACATCCGCGGCCCGGGAATCGCCCTAGCAGGGCCGTTAACCCGACTGAGAGCTTATTCTCGATGCGTGGCCACTGAGACGGGTGGAACACCGCCATAGCGGCGCGAGAGTGTGATTGCCCAACGATGGGATTGAGCTGTGGAGTCGGCTGCGCGGTCGGGAACTGCTGTGAAAAGGCGGGCTCCACGGTAGAACGATCTTGATTCGGAACGGACGTATCTGGTTCGTCGCGTCAATTTTTGGGCTCAGGCCGTGGGCTGGTCCGCGGTTGCTGTCGGGTTGGTGGTCCTGGTGGTCGGGTGGTGGCTCGATTTTCCGGCGTTCACCTCGCTGATCCCTGACCAGCAAGCGGTCAGGCCCAATACCGCGGTCGGGATCGCACTGGCCGGGTTGACGCTGATCGGGGTCACCCGGGGCAGGAATGTCTGGGTGTCCGGCGCCGCAGCCTGGGCCTTATTGGTCATCGGCGCGGTCACCGTCGGTGAGTTCTGCTGGATTCGCCCTGGTCGTATTCCGACGACACATTCGCCCACATGCGCGGGGAAGCCTCCCCGGCAGAACTTTCGCCAGCTGGAGCTGATTCAGAAGCTGGGATTCGATTACGTACAGGGCTTCCTGCTCGGTCCTCCCCGCGCCGGCGACCTCCACGGCGATCAACCACCGGTGGCAGACCACGGGGACGCGAACGTGACTGGGAGATCACTCCGCTGACCGCGCGGAGAATGCCGGTCCCTGTTCACGATCGAGATAGGTGTCGGCCTTGTTCTTGAGGCAGAACAGATAGACCGCGAGCGATACCGCGATGCACACCGTGACGTAGGCGATGAACATCGGTATCTGGTCATGCGCTTTCAATGCCTGGTAGACCAGCGGCGCGGTGCCGCCGAACATCGAGTTGGCCAGCGAATATCCGATCCCCACGCCGAGCGCGCGAACGTGCGCCGGGAACAACTCGGACTTCACCAGGGCGTTGATCGAGGTGTACCCGGTCAGGATGACGTAACCGATTGCGACCAGCAGAAACGAAACCACCGGAGTCTGCGCTCGAGGCAGGTAGGTGATGAGCACGTACGTGTAGAACAGACCGCCGACGCCGAACCACAGCAGCAGTGGGCGGCGCCCGACCTTGTCGCTGATCAGACCACCGATCGGCTGCAGGAGCATCAGAAACACCAAGCCGGCCAGATTGATCCAGGTTGCGGTCATCGCCCGGGAACCGTAGGCGCTCTTGACGATCGCCGGTGCGTTGACACTGTAGGTGTAGAAGGCGACCGTGCCGCCCAGCGTGATCAGGAAGCACAACAACAGCGGCTTGCGATAACGGACCAGCAGTACGCGCAACGACCCCGACGAGTGGTCGCGGCCTTCTTCCACCGCCTCGAGCGCCTCCTCGCTGAGGGATTCGTCCATGGTGCGACGAAGCCAGAAAACCACGACGGCCGCGACGCCCCCGATCGCGAATCCAATCCGCCATCCGAATTCCTGTACCTGATCGTGGCCCAGGACGCTGAGGATGATGAGCAATGTGAGCTGGGCCAAGACATGTCCGCCGACCAGGGTCACGTACTGAAACGAGGAGAAGAAGCCCCGTCGTTCCGGTGTCGCGGCCTCGGACATGTAGGTCGCCGAGGTGCCGTACTCGCCCCCGGTCGCAAACCCCTGAACGAGCCGGGCCACGATGAGGATGGCGGGCGCAGCCGCTCCGATGCTCGACCGCGACGGCACCAAAGCGATGACCAGCGAACAGGCCGCCATCATTGACACGGTGACGGTCAGGGCGGCGCGGCGACCCCTACGATCGGCGAAGCGGCCGAAGAACCAGGAACCGATCGGCCGAGTCAGGAAAGTCACGGCGAAGATCGCGTAGACGTAGATCGTCGAGTTCTTGTCGGTCTTGTCGAAGAACTGGCTTTCGAAATAAGTCGCGAACACCGTGTAGATGTAGACGTCGTACCACTCGACGAGGTTTCCCGACGACCCCCGAATGGTGTTCCAGACAGCGCGGCGGGTCTCAGCCCGGTTCGACTCCGGCGGATGCGCGGCGGAAGACACGCTCAACGTCGTGAATCCATCAGTCGCTCGACATATTTGGCGATGACGTCGACCTCCAGATTCACCGGCGCGCCGATGCCGGCGCGACCAAGAGTGGTCAACGCCAGCGTCGTGGGGATCAGCGAAACCTCGAACCAATCGTCGTCGAGGGCCGAGACGGTCAGCGACACACCGTCGACGGTGATCGACCCCTTCTCCACGACATAGCGGGAAAGCCCCGGAGGCAAGGCGATTCTCACCACCTCCCAATGCTCAGATGGGGTGCGGACCAACACCGTTCCGGTGCCGTCGACGTGGCCCTGGACTATGTGGCCGCCCAGTCGGCTGTTGACGGCGGCAGCCCGCTCGAGATTGACGAGGCTGCCCGGCCCCAGCACAGCGAGACTTGAGCGGTTCAGCGTCTCGGCCATCACATCGGCGCTGAACCGGCCGTCCTCCAGAACGTCCACAACGGTCAGGCAAACGCCGTTGACGGCGATCGAGTCGCCATGTCGGGCGTCGGACACCACCACCGGGCCACGGATCAGGAACCGAGCCGAGTCACCGAGGTCGTCTCTTTCGACGACCTCGCCGAGCTCCTCCACAATGCCGGTGAACATCGCACTCAATCTAGCGTCCGAACACTCCAGCTTCCGCGCTTGGAGGCCGTCTGGATTCCGCTTTGACATCCAGAATCGATCCTGTGCCCGCTGAGCATTAAGGATCCCGAGGCCGGCCGACTGGCCCGCGAGCTGCCGGCCAGAACAGGCGAGACCCTGACCGACTCGTGTCAGCGGCCTCCCACCTCGAAGCAGCCGTCGTCATCGAAGCCGGCTTCGATGAACCGGGAGGGAGCTCGATTCGTGGTCGCACCGCGCGGCCGACGATCTGGTCAGCTTCGATTCCAGTGGTAAAGCTCACGCAGCTCGGCGGTGATCGCCGCCACGAGTTGGGTCCCGTCGCCCGCGGCGGTGAAAAATGCCGAAATTGCAGCTCAGTAGGTATGCAAATGGCCTTACCGATCCGGCGCGGCCGACACAATTGCGGCCTCACCGCCACGGTGTGGTCGGTCGGACCCTCTACGATGCAACCTATGCAGACACGCCGTCGCGCCTTTGCCGTCCTGGCTGCCATTCTCGCTGCCGCCCTGCTCGCCGCGGGCTGCTCGTCGAAGAAGGCCGAGCCGCTACCGGACGCCGCCCCGCTGATCCAGCAGTCGATCGCGGCCACCAAGGCACTCAAGAGCGCACATCTGGAGATCGCCATCACCGGCAAAATCGAAGGGCTGCCGGTCAAAACGCTCACCGGTGACCTCACCAACGTGCCCACCGTCGCGGTTCAGGGCAAGTCGACGATCACAATGGGCGGTTCGGACGTCGACGTCCAACTCATCGTCGTCGACGGCACGCTCTACGCAGCGCTGACGCCCAATCAATGGCTGGACATGGGACCAGCCGCCGAGGTCTACGACCCGTCGGTGATCCTGAATCCCGACAGCGGCTTGGCCGGCGTGTTGGCCAGCTTGACCGACGCGAAAGCCGACGCCATCGAGACCGTCGCCGGAGTGTCGACAGTCCGGATCACCGGCAAGGCCGGCGCCGAAGCGGTCAACAAGGTGATCCCGCAACTCAAGGCCAGTGGCCCTGTAACGGCGACGGTCTGGATCGAGAAGGATGATCCGCACCAGCTGGTGCAGGCCAAGGTCGACCAGAGCGAGGGCAACAGCGTGTCGCTGACGCTGTCCGAGTGGGACAAGCCGGTCACCGTCACCAAGCCCGCGCTGTAACGGGGCATGCCCGTTACGACGAGCACGTTAAGACAAGCGCGATGAGACGAGCGTGATGAGCCAAGCGCCAGCCAGCGCAGCGGAGCAGACCCGAACCACGGGGCGGCGGAACGGGCGCAGCCGACGGGTGGCCATCGGCGCGGGCAGCCTCGCGGTGCTGCTGGGCGCGCTGGACACCTATGTCGTCGTGACCATCATGGTCGACATCATGCGCGGCGTCGGCATACCGCTGAACAAGATTCAGCAAGTCACGCCCATCATCACTTGGTACCTGCTGGGCTACGTGGCTGCGATGCCGCTGCTGGGCCGGTTGTCCGACCGGTTCGGCCGCAAACTTGTGCTGCAGGCCAGTCTGGTGGCCTTCGCCGTCGGCTCGGTCGTGACCGCCCTGTCGCACGACCTGACCATGCTGGTGGTCGGCCGCTTGATCCAGGGCGTCGCCAGCGGTGCCCTTCTGCCGGTGACCTTGGCCCTGGCGGCCGACCTCTGGTCAACCCGCAGCCGGGCCGCAGTACTGGGCGGGATCGGCGCAGCCCAGGAGCTTGGGAGTGTGCTGGGGCCGCTGTACGGCATCGGTATCGTGTGGCTGCTCAACACCTGGCGTGACGTGTTCTGGATCAACGTGCCGTTGACTCTGATCGCGATGCTGATGATTCACTTCAGCCTGCCCGCCCACGAGCGCAGCGAGCAGCCGGAGCGTGTCGACGTCGTGGGTGGGGTACTGCTGGCCATTGCACTGGGCCTGGCGGTCTGGGGCCTGTACAACCCGGCTCCGGATGGCGAGAAGGTCCTGCCCAGCTATGGTCTGCCGCTGATCGTCGGGGCCGCGCTGTTCGCGATCGCGTTCGCGGTGTGGGAGCGCATGGCGACAACCCGGCTGATCGAGCCCCGCGGGGTGCATTTCGTGCCGTTCCTGTCAGCGCTGGGTACGTCGATGTGCGCGGGCGCGGCCCTGATGGTGACCCTGGTCGACGTCGAACTGTTCGGTCAGGGGGTGCTGGGCAAAAACCAGAACGACGCCGCCCTCCTGTTGCTTCACTTCCTGGCTGCCCTACCGATCGGCGCCCTGCTGGGGGGCTGGCTGGCCACCAAGGTGGGCGACCGGCCCGTGTCGGTGGTGGGAATGCTGATCGCCGGCTTCGCGTACTGGCTGGTGTCGAAATGGGGGATCGACGTCCTCTCGGCCCGCCACCACGTCGGCCCGCTGAGTCTGCCGGCGTTCGACACGGATCTGGCGCTGGCCGGCTTCGGGCTGGGCCTGGTGATCGGCCCGCTCACCTCCGCGGCCCTGCGGGTGGTGCCTGCGGCACAGCACGGCATCGCATCGTCGCTGGTGGTGGTGGCCCGAATGACCGGCATGTTGATCGGAGTGGCAGCACTGAGCGCGTGGGGCCTGTACCGGTTCAACCAGATTCTGGCGACGCTGCCGCCTTCGAAGGGCGACAACCTGGCCGCGAAGGTCGCGGCTGAGGCCGAGCGGTACCGCACCGCGTTCGCCATGCAGTACGGGTCGATCTTCTTCATCACCACCATCGTGTGCCTGGCCGGGGCCGCAATCGCCCTGTTCATCGGTGGCCGCGAAGCACACGCGGACGAGACCGAAGCGGCGCTGCCGTGAACGTCACCCTCGCGAGCCCGGAAACCCGGAAATTGAGCCGCGAATACCTGATCCGCGAAAACTTCAACCGCGAAAAACAGGGAAGCGTTCGCAGGGCGGCCACCGGGGTCGGTAACCTCGCCCCTATGCAGGAAAACCCGTGCTGAAAGCAGCGCTGCGCGACCTTCAATGGCGCAAGCGGCGATTCGTCATCGCAATCGTCGGTACCGGGCTGGTGTTCGCGATGACCCTGGTGCTGACCGGCCTGGCCAACGGATTTCGCGTTGAGGCCACCCGGACGGTTGATTCCCTTGGTTTGGACGGCTTCCTGGTGAAGACCGGCGCCACTGGGCCGTTCCTGGGCTCGTCTGCGTTTCCTGCGACCAAACTCCAGGTACCTGGCGTCGAGATAGCGGTTCCACTGGTTTACGGCAGTGCCTCGATGCCCATGGACGGCTCGGCTCGAAGCGTCAATGTGTTCGGCGCACCGGAGAGGGGCCCGGGCATGCCGGCCATGGAAAAAGGCCGGCCCCCAGTCGAGCCGCATGAAGCCGCGGTGTCCAGCACATTGAGGAAAGCGATCGGCACAACCATCGAGGTCGGTTCGCGAAATTTGCAGGTCGTGGGAATCGTTGACGATTCGACTGCGCTGGCGGGTCAGCCCAATATCTTCCTGACCGTCTCCGGCGCCCAGAAGCTGCTGTTCTCCGGCCAGTCGCTGATCTCCTCGATCGGCGTGAAGAGCATGCCGGAGCGCGCACCGAGCGGCTTCAAGTTGGTCAATCGGGAGGGAGCGATCGACGACCTGCTGCGCGCACTAAGCGGCGCCCGCAAGGCCATGACACTGATGGCGGGGTTGTTGTGGGTGGTGGCCGCGCTCATCGTCGGGTCGATGATCTACATGTCCGCGCTGGAACGCACCCGCGACTTCGCGGTCTTCAAGGCGGTCGGCGTACCGACGGGCTCCATCCTTGCCGGGCTGGCGATGCAGGCAGTCATTGTGGCCGTATTGGCGGCTCTGTTGGGCGGGGCTCTTTCAGTGCTCCTCGGGCCACTGTTCCCGATGCGGGTGGATATCCCGCAAATCGCGTTCCTTCTACTTCCGGTGGTCGCGGTGACCATCGGGGTGCTGGCCAGCCTTGCCGGGCTGCGCCGCGCCGTCACCGTCGATCCTGCCTTAGCATTCGGAGGACCGTGAACTATGTCCCGAGCTGATCGGAGGGCCTTAAGCCCATGCCCGACCTGAAGATCAAAGACCTGGTAGTCGAGTACGCGAGCGGCACCGAAGCGGTGCGGCCGATCAATCATCTCAACCTCGACCTGGCGGAAGGCTCGCTCGCCATCCTGCTGGGACCGAGCGGCTGCGGGAAGACGACACTCCTATCCTGCCTCGGCGGGATTCTGCATCCCACCGCCGGCAAGATCGAATTCGGCGACATCGACCTGACGGCACTCGATGCGGAACAACTCTCGGAATACCGCCGCAACACTGTCGGCATCGTGTTCCAGGCGTTCAACCTGGTGCCCAGCCTGACTGCCATCGAGAACGTGATGGTGCCGCTGCGAGCGGCCGGGATTTCTCGACGAGAAGCCCACCAACGCGCAGCCGAACTGCTGGATCGGGTGGGCTTGTCCAACCGCATCCACCATCGCCCCGGCGATCTCAGCGGCGGCCAGCAACAGCGGGTAGCGGTCGCGCGGGCAATAGCACTGGATCCACCCCTGCTGATCGCCGACGAGCCCACCGCGCACCTGGACTACATCCAGGTTGAGTCCGTGCTCAGGCTGATCCGCGAACTGGCTTCGGGGCCGCGGGTGGTCGTGGTGGCAACCCATGACACTCGGATGTTGCCGCTGGCCGACCGGGTGGTTGAGTTGGTGCCGCACCTCTCGGCATCCGACCACGAGCCGCAGAAGGTCGAACTCAAGCGTGGCGAAATCCTGTTCGAACAGGGCACCATGGGCGATTCCATCTATCTGGTCGCTGAGGGAGAGATCGATCTCGTCCGCGAATTGCCGACGGGCGAGGAGGAAGTGCTGAAGGTTGCCAAACCCGGCGATTACTTCGGCGAGATGGGACCGCTGTTCGCGCTACCCCGGTCGGCGTCCGCTCGGGCTCGCACCAACGCCGTCGTCACCGGCTACACCGTGCAGGGCTTCCGAGAACTGTTGGGGGCCGGCGGTTCCCGCGACATCATCGAGCACAAGCAGTTCAGGGCCGCTGGTTAAGTTCATTCCCCCGGAGGCACCAGGCTGAGCAGAAGGTCTGGGCCGATCGGTTGCACCGCGTCGTAACGCCACCGAAGTGCGGCAGCGATGCTGGGCACCCCGACGTCGTCGACCGCGGTGATCGGACCGCCGAGCAGCATGGGGGCGACGTAGGCCAGAACACGATCGACCACACCCGCCCTCAGAAACGCCCCGGCCAGAGTGGGACCCCCCTCGACCAGGACGTCGGTCCGGTCACCAAGGGCGGCGATCACCTGGTGCGGGTCCCGGGTGCGCAACTGCATCGTGGGTGAGTCACCGTTGATCACGGCAGCGCCGGGCGGGATGTCCCGCTCGCCGACAACCACCCGCAGCGGCTGGTGGGGTGCGAGACTGCCGTCGGGCAATCGCGCGGTCAGGCTCGGGTTGTCGACGAGCACAGTCCCGGTTCCGACGACGATCGCATCGGCCGCTGCTCGGCGGCGGTGGACGTCGGCCCGGGCCGCTTCGCTGGTGATCCACTGCGAGGATCCGTCGGCCGCCGCACTGCGGCCGTCGATGCTGGTGGCGAACTTCCATGTCACATGCGGCCGTCCGGTCCGCTGCTTGTGCAGCCACTCCCGCAATGGGCCCTCGGCCACCTCATCGGCTCCCACGCCCGAGGCCACCGCGACTCCGGCAGCGTGCAACCGTTCTGCCCCACCGGCGGCCACCGGGTGCGGGTCAGCCAAGGCGTAGATCACGGCCGCGACACCGGCCTCGAGCAAAGCGTCCACACACGGCGGGGTGCGGCCGTGGTGATTGCACGGTTCCAGGGTCACCACAGCGGTGCCGCCGGACGCCCGCTCCCCCGCCGCACGTAACGCCACCACCTCGGCGTGCGGACCGCCCGCCGGGGAGGTGGCCCCCACCCCGGCGACCTCGCCGTCGGCAGTCAGAATCACCGCTCCCACAGGCGGATTCGGATAGGTCGAGCCCTTGACCCGCTGCGCCTGTTCAACGGCGAGGTGCATCGCCGCACCGAAATCACCAACCGGGCGGCGGGTCACAGGCGCAGATGCGGTGAGGCGGCCCCCGCGCGGCGCCGTAACGCCTCGACTGCCATCCCGGGGTCGGCGGCCCCGTAGACCGCCGATCCCGCCACAAAACAGTCCACACCGGCTTCGGCGGCCTGCTCGATCGTCTCGGCGTTGATACCGCCGTCGATCTCCACCAAGATCGTCAGATCCCCGGAGTCGACCAACCGCCGAACCTTCGTCACCTTGTCCAGCACCTCCGGGATGAAGCTCTGTCCGCCGAAGCCCGGCTCTACCGACATCACCAGCAGGGTGTCGAAATCCCGCAAAATCTCCAGGTATGGCTCCAACGGCGTGCCGGGCTTGATCGAGAGACCGGCTTTCGCGCCGGCGGCACGAATATCCCGAGCCACCGCGGACGGGTCATCGGTCGCCTCAGCGTGGAAGGTGACGTTGTGCGCACCTGCCTCCGCATAGGGCGGTGCCCAGCGATCGGGGTCGGTGATCATGAGGTGGCAGTCCAGCGGGATGTCGGTGGCCTTCAGCAGACTTTCGACCACCGGCAGCCCGAGCGTGAGGTTGGGGACGAAATGGGCATCCATCACGTCGACGTGCAGCCAGTCGGCGCCCTCGACGGCGGCGGCCTCGTCAGCGAGCCGGGAGAAGTCAGCCGACAGGATCGACGGGGCGATCATCGGCCGTTTCGGTTTTGCCATGGCTGTCACTGTAGGGGCTGGCAGTTGGTGTGGGTCGAGTGGTCGCGGGTCGTGTTCCCGGCCGAGGACGGAGGAGCGCCTCGGCTGCCCGAGAGCAAATTTAGGTCTGCCGAAGAGGTATCCCTGAGCGCGGTCCACTCCGAGCTTCGCAAGCCGGTTGAGCACCGCCTCGGACTCGACGCCCTCGGCGATGGTGGCCAGCCCGAAAGCCTTGGCGACGGAGATGATGGTTGTCACCACGCGTTCGTCGTCGGCGGCATCCTCAAGCATGTTCGACACGAAGCTGCGGTCGATCTTCAACGCGTGCACGTGGAGGTGCCGCAGTTCGGTGAACGTGCCGTACCCAGTGCCGACGCTATTTCGGCCAACCTTAGTGACCCCCAACGCACTTGTGTGCAATCCGACAGCGCGATCCCGGGGAGGTGAGGGATCGGGTCAGCCATCCTTGCGCAGCGCCGCTGCGAACATCGCGTCGGTACCGTGGCGGTGCGGCCACAACTGCACATAGGGGCCGGGTCCCAGATTGTCAGCCGGGGCGAACAGCGGCCGGGTGTCCAACGCGGTAACCGGCTGGCGGCGTAAAGCGTCGGACACCACCCCGACGGTCTCGGCCAGATGCGGCGAGCACGTCGCGTACAGCACCACCCCACCCGGACGGGTCAGCGTGATCGCCGAAGCCAACAGCTCACGCTGCAGCCTGGCCAAGGCAGGCACATCCGACGGAACCCGCCGCCACCGGGCTTCGGGGCGCCGCCGTAGGGCCCCCAGTCCCGTGCAGGGCGCGTCCACCAGCACGCGGTCGAGGCTCTCGATCGGGAGGCCCGTCGTGCGTCCGTCGACGCGTAGCACTTCGACCGGCAGACCGCGGGTGTTGTGCTCCACCAGCTCGGCCCGGCGTGAGTTGGGCTCGACGGCGGTGACACTCTCGCCCTGTTGGGCGGCGATAGCAGCGATCAGCGCGGTCTTTCCACCCGGGCCGGCGCACAGGTCCAGCCATCGGCCGCCGTCATCCCCGTCCAGCGGGGCCAGGGTCAACGCGCGGGCCACCAACTGGCTGCCCTCGTCCTGCACCAAAGCGAGGCCGTCGCGAATGGCCGCCAACCGACCTGGGTCGCCCCCGCCCAGGTAAACGGCATACGGCGAATAGCGGCCGATGGTCCCGTCGACCTGCGCGGCCAGTTCGGTGGCGCTCAAAGCTCCCGGACGGGCCGCGAGGTGCACGGCGGGCCGGGCGTCGTCGGCAGCAAGTGCTGCGTCGAGTTCACCGGCGTCGGCGCCCAGGGCGTCGGCGAAGGCCTGTGCGATCCACCGGGGGTGGGCGTGGACGAATGCGAGGTGACCAACCGGGTCCTCGTCGGCGGACGGCGCGAGTTCGGCCACCCAGGAGGCCTCGTTTCGGCCTGCGATGGCGCGCAGCACCCCGTTGACGAAACCCGCCCGCGCCGAATCGAATTCAATCCCGGCCTGCTCCACGGTGGTGGACACCGCCGCGTGCTCGGCGACATTGGTGCGCAGTAGTTGGTAGGTGCCCAGCCGCAGCAGGTCACGGAGCACAGGGTCGATCTGGTCGACCGGTCGACCGGCCGCCGACCCGATAACGGCGTCGAGCAGACCGCGGGTTCGGCAAGCGCCGTAGGTCAATTCGGTGGCGAACGCGGCGTCGCGCCCCGTGATCCCGCGCTCGGCGAGAATGGCGGGTAACGCCAAATTGGCGTAGGCGTCTCGGTCGGAGACCGCCCGCAGGACGTCGAACGCGGCCCGGCGGGCCGGATCGAGCGGGGTACGCCGGGGTCTGCGGGGACGCTCGGACCCGGTTCGCTGGTGACGATCGTTCGGTCGAGGCGGCCGGCCGCCGGGGCGTTGAGGGCGGCTCATGATGCCCGCAACCGATCACCGAGTCGGGCGCCGCGCAGCCAGTCCGCGGCGGCCATTGTCTTCTTGCCCGGCGGCTGAACGTGGCCGAGGCGCACCGGAGCCGAACCGGTGCCCACCAGCACGCGAGACTTTTCGACCCGAAACTCCCCGGGCGACAACGGGTCTGCGGCCGACGAGTCCGGCCCTGCCTCGATCGCCACCGGCCCCAGTTTGACACGCAAGTCGCCCACCGTCGTCCAGGCGCCGGGGGCTGGTGTGACCGACCTGATCCGGCGCTCCACGACGTGGGCCGGCAACTCCCAGCGGACCCGTGCCTGCTCGACGGAAACCTTGGGCGCGACGCTGACGCCGTCGACAGATTGCGGAACCGCGGTCAGGGAGCCGTCAGCGATGCCGTCCAGAGTGGCCTCCAACAATGCCGCCCCGGAAACGGCCAACCGTCCCAGGAGGTCGCCGGCGGTGTCGGCCGGCCGGATCGTCTCGGTAACCACTCCGTATACCGGCCCGGTGTCCAACGCGGGTTCGATCAGGAAAGTCGTTGCGCCGGTTACGGTGTCGCCGGCAGCGATGGCGGCCTGGACCGGTGCGGCTCCCCGCCACGCCGGCAGCAGCGAGAAGTGCAGGTTGATCCAACCGCGCGGGGGAATTCCGAGCAAGCCGGTGCCCAACAACGCTCCGTAGGCGACCACGGCACAGCATTCCGGCGCTAGCTCGGCCAACTCGGCGACGAATTCCGGAGCGTTCGGACGGGCAGGTCGCAGCACCGGGATTCCAGCGTCGAGGGCGAACTGGGCCACAGGCGAGGGGGCCGGTTTGCCGCGCCGGCCGGCAATGGCGTCCGGGCGGGTCAAAACTGCCACCATCTCGTGGTGGGCAGAGCCGACGAGCCGCTGCAGCGACGGCAGCGCGGGCTCGGGTGTGCCTGCGAAAATGACTCGCACGGAACTAGATTCGGTTCAGCACAGGGCAGATCACCATAGGGCAGATCACCATAGGGCAGATCACTGGGGCACCTGGTAGAACTCCCGCTGCCCTACCCCGGCCATTCCGGCCACGAACATCCACGGAATGGTGCTGACCAGCCGGTTCACCGAGGCTGCGGCGTCGTTGTAGTACTGCCGGGCGAAGGCGAGTTTGTCCTCCGTGTCCGCGAGGTTCTGCTGCAGGTTCAGGAAGTTGGTCGACGAGTTCAGTTGCGGATAGACCTGCCCCAGGGCAAACACCTGTCCGACCGCGCTGTCGAAGTCGTGCTCTGCCGAGGAGCGTTGCGCGATCGACTTGCCCGCCGTCGCCGCAGTCAGTGCAGCCTGCGCGTCCGCCACGTGCTCGAGAACTCCTTTCTCGTGGGCGGCGAACGTCTGCACCGTCTTCACCAGGCTGGGGATCAGCGACGCACGGCGGGTCAACTGGACGTCGATACCACCGAGCGCCTCGTCGACCCGCACGTCGGCGGAGCGCAGCTTGTTGTAGCCCATGACGAAACCGATCAGCACCAGCACCAGGACAGCCAGCACCAACACCAGCACGAGGGTCACCATGAACCGCCTCCTCCTCCACCGCCGCCACCGCCACCGCCACCACCACCGCCACCGCCACCGCCGCCACTGCTGGACGACGAGGACTGGGATGCGGTGTAGGCACCGATGGACGACGACAACGCCGACTCGAAGCTGTCGAAACTAGCACCCCCGGAACCGGACATGCTCCAATGACTGTCCGAAGAAGACGAGTGGTACCAGCCCGGCTGCGGAGGCGGCTGCCCGGTGGATGCCTGGTACTTGGCCGCCCACAGCGCAGCCGCCCCGCCGGCCACCGCGAAGGGGATGTAGGCGGTGTAAAGATCCTTGCGCGCCGAGAAGTCGAAGCGGGTCTCCGCCGAGTCGGTTGCCAGCATGCGATGGAAACCGCCTACCTCCGACCACAGCTGCCGACCGGCCGGCGTCCGCCGCTGGCCGACCTTCGCGCTCCACGCCTTCCGGGTCAGCAGGAAGAACACCGCAAACGGCAGCCCCCACAACGTGATGGGGAAAAACCAACGGACGAACCCGCCGAAGGCCAGAACCAGCGCGACGAAGTTGGCCAGCCGCAGCCACAACTCCCGCCTGCGCGTGACGAACAGTCCTTCGCCGAACGCCCATTGCTTGACCGCGGCGTTCATGTCTTCCTTGGCGCGTGTGAGCTTCTTGCCCGAACTCACCGTGCCGTTCGCCGAGAAGGTGCTGCCGGGCCGCTGTAGGCCCAGCGCCGTACCGACCGCCACGCTGACCGGGTCGAGGTCAGCCCAGGCGCCGCGCTCCCCCACACTGGTAACGGTCCACTTTTTCTTTCCGCTCTGGTTGAGCGACAGCAGCCCCTTCTCGGCGAGGTAGAACAGTGTGGAGGTCAGGGCCTGCGGCGGTATCGCCTCGGTACGGATGTACTCGCACTGCACCGGGCCGAGGCCGGGCGGCGGGGCGTACTGAAGCGGGAAACCCGGTTCCGGTTCATCGGTGGTGCGCCGCCAGAGGAACCCGGCCAACCCGGCTGTGGCGGTCAACCCCAGCAGCCACGCGACCACCTGCACCGAGCGGCCCAGGATCGGGTCCCAGCGCTGCGACCAGGGCAGGGTGGCCCGGGGCGGGGTCGGGACGTCGACCCCGGCACGCACGGAGACCGGAGTCCGCGGGGGCAGGTTCGAGGCAGCCAGTTCGATGGTGTCACCGCGCACTGTCAGATCGTCGCAGGCTCGGCCCACTCCGCTGCCGACGGAGCACTGCGCTCCGGGCACCGCAGCCGGCAGCGTGACGGTGACCTCGGCGCGGTCGATCTCGTTGTTCCACCCCGGTGCTATGACGTTCCAGTAGAAGACCGACGGCGCGGAGAAATCAGCCTCACCGCTGGCGGAAGCGAATTTCTTGCCCGCCCCGATACCACCGGGATCCAGGACGCCGGAGACGGTGTAGCGGATCACAAAGACGTGGTTTCCGGGAGTTAGGTAGTAGTTCGGATCCCCGATCTTGGCCACGAGGAACCGCTTGTGGTTCTGCCACAGCAGCTGATAGGGCACCGACTCGCCGTCCAGGGAGATCTCGGTGACCTCCGGTATTTGACGGACGTGCGACTCGTTGGGGTTGGTGACGTCCCAGAAGCGGAAGATGCCGTGCCTGCCACTCGGGAACCGCCCGGTGATGGTCTCGGTGGCCTGCATCTCGCCGTCGCGGTCAACGACGAAGTCGGCCCGCAGCATGGAGAAGGTCACCGGGTCCGACGGCGGCACCCCGGAGGTCGAGCCTCCCGAGCCGAGCAGCGGCCAGAACAGGCCGATGACAACGAGCAAGACCGGGATCAGCGATCTGATCGCACGGCCTGTCGCCCTCATGCGGCCCTCCCAGGTAGTCGTGACTTGTCAGCCTAATCTCAGCGCTGACAGAGCCTGCCAGGATCCGTGTAACCGGAGTGCCGAAACTAACCGACGTGCCCGACTAACCGACGTGGACAGGGTCGATCTGAACGCGCACAACTTCGCTGTCGTGGCGGGCACTGACCACCCCGATCGCCTGGCGCAGCCCGGCCGCCAGGGCCAGGCCTTCGTCACGCGGCACTCGGATGAGCATACGGATGACGCGTTCGTCCGCGGCGGTGGCCGGGGGCCGTCGCACCCCCGGGGGCAGGTCTACCGGGCCAAGAACTTCGGCGCCGGACGGCAGCACAGCTTCGTCGAGAAGCGTGGCAACGGCATCGGCGGCGCCGTCGATTGCGGCCATGTGTACCGCCGGCGGCAGGCCGACCGCGCTACGGCCGTCGAGTTCGGCCTCGGCATGGCCCACCGGATCCCACTTGACCAAGGCCTGAACGGTCGGGATCGCCGACTCGGCGACGACGGCGACCAAACCACCATCAGCGCGGGAGTGCACCTGCGCGGCGGCGGCCATCCAGCGGCGCAGGGTGTCCTCCGCGGCCCGGAGGTCCTGGCGACCCAGCAGCGCCCAGCTGTCCAGCAGCAGCGCCGCACCGTAGCCATCGGGTGCCCGCGGTTCGGCGCCCGGGGTGGCGACGGCGAGGATCGGACCGGGTCCGATCTCGGAATGCACGGCGTCACCCGCCGAGGTCACCACGACGGTGCCGGGAAACGCCCGGCCTAGTTCCTCCGCAGTGCGCCGGGCCCCCACCACCACGGCTCGGATCGCATCGGACCCGCAGCGACGGCACCGCACACCCAGGTCGATGCGCCCGCACCAGCGGCAGGTAGCTCCGGCGACGTCACGATCGGCCAATGACAGCGGGCCGGTGCAATGCCGGCACCGGGCGACCGTCCGGCACTTGGCGCAGGCTACCGAAGGCACATATCCCCGACGGGGCACCAGGACGAGCACCGGGGTACCGCGCTGCAACGCCGTCCGAGCGGCACGGAGGGCCAACGACGGCAGCCGCGCCGTCCGGGCGGCGGGGTCGCGCTCCTCCGCATATCCCCCGTCCTCGAGGGCGACGACCCGGGGTGCACAGGCCCGCACCACCGGCCGGACGGCCACCAGGTCATGGGCCCAGCCCGTGGCGACAAGCGCCTGGGCTTCGGCGGTCCGTGCGTAGCCGCCCAGCATCGCCGCGCACCGTAGCTGGTGGGCTCGCAGCATGGCCACCTCCCGGGCGTGCGGATAGGGCGCGCGGGGCTCGGCCAGGGTGTCGTCACCGTCATCCCACACGATGACCAGGCCGAGGCGCTCCACTGGCGCGAATACGGCGCTGCGGGTGCCGATCACCAACCGGGCCTGACCGCGCAACACCGACAGCCAACGCCGATAGCGGGCGGCGGGCCCCAGGCCTGCGGCCAATGCCACCACTGCCGACTCGTCGATGTGCGCCGTCGCAGCGCGCCACATTGCGTCGATGTCGCGCTGGTCAGGCACCACGATGAGCACGCCCTGACCGCCACCGACGGCCACCGCCGCGACCTCGGCAAGGCGGTCACACCACTGGTCCCCGGGCAATGCCTGCCACACGGCGCGGGCCGCGTGACCGGCGCCCACGGCTTCGAGGAACTGCCCCCCGCGAACGTAGCGACTCCATCCGGCAGGGTCCACCGGCTCGACCACGGGCAGCAGTGGCGGTGTTGCCGGGCTCTTCTCCGCCCCGGCGTGGCGTGGCGGGATGGCCAGCCGCAGCACGTCGGGCCGGGTGCCGGCGTAGCGGGCCGCCACGGCATCGACCAGCCGACGCACCTCGGGAGTGAGCACCGTTTCCGCCGAGATAACCCGGTCCAACCAGCCCAGCTGGCCCACATGGTCGGTGTTGGAACGGCGTTCGAGGATGAAAGCGTCAACCAGCCGACCGTGGAATCGCACACGCACCCGCACGCCCGGCTGGGCGTCGTCGGACTGTTCGGCGGGGACCAGGTAGTCGAACTCTCGGTCCAGGTGCGGAACCGAGAGCATCGGCAGCACTCGGGCGATGGGCTCGTGGTCGGCGGCCCGGCGCCCCCCTGTACTCACCTGTCTGGGCCTCCACTTCCCCGCTTCGGCCGAGCGCCGCTGGTCGTCATCGAAGACTATCGACGCTCGGCGACAACGCTTGTTCGGGGAATGGCTGCCCGGGAATGCCCTACTGCACCCGGCCCGCCACGAAATCCGCCGCCTCGTCGGTCATGCCGTTCTCGGCGTAGGAGAAGTGGGCCGAAAGACTCAGACCCGAGGAACAAAACAGGTCGTCGGGTGCGCACAGGTCGATCGTCTTGGCTCCGTAGACGGTGCTCAACTCATTGAGCGGTCCGCCGCCGGGGATGTTACGCATCGGGTTGCCGAACACAGCGACGGCTGCGACGTGATCGGCGACCTGCGCGGACATCGGGGTAGCGGTGTACTTTCCGTACGGCCCCGGGTTGGCAGTGATCAGCGAGATGACACCCGCGCCCTGCGATATGCCGCTGAGCACGAGCTTGGTGTTCGGGCAGTTAGCGGCCATCCACTGCGCGCGGTCGGCTGCGTCGGCGGCGCCGAGGGGGGCCGATTGCTGGAAGTCGAAGCTCGCGGGATAGTTCACCGAGTAGGTGGCAAGCGAGTGGCTGCCGACCCTGGAACGCAGGGCGTCGACGAAAACACTGCCGACCTGGCCCAGGCCGGAGCCGCCGGTTCCCCTGGCGAAGATCACCTCGATGTCGGGGCACGGGTCGGCTGCCGCGGACGGGATTGCGGCCTCGGCGACCAGGCTCGCCGCGGGCGGCAGTGCCGCAGCCACGAGGATGCCCAGAACTTGCCGCGCAAGCATGTGTCCATGCTGACAGACGCCTCGCGCGAAGGCTTGTACCGTCGGTCCGTGGCCGAGAACTCCAGACCTCCCGTTGACCCGATGCTGCAGACGATTCTCGAGGCGGTGCCGTTCCGGTTGACCGCAGAGGGCGGAGTGGAGGCGGCCCGCCGCCGGTTCCGCGACCTCCCGCGCCGCCCCCTGCACCCAGAACTGCGGGTGGAGAACCACCACGTCGACGGCCCAGCAGGTCCCATCCCGGTGCGGGTTTACTGGCCCGACGACACCGGTGCGGATCGGCTCCCGGTCACCCTGTACTTCCACGGAGGTGGCTTCGCCGTCGGAGATCTCGACACCCATGACGCCACGGCACGCCAGCACGCGGTAGGAGCCGACACCGTGGTGGTGTCGGTCGACTACCGGCTGGCTCCGGAGGCTCCCTACCCCGCCGCTGTCGAGGACGCCTGGGCGGCCACCTGCTGGGTCGCCGGCCACGCCGACCGCTTCGGTGCGGACGGCTCCCGCCTGGCGGTGGCCGGCGATTCCGCAGGCGGCACGCTGGCGGCGGTAGTCGCCCAAATCGCACGAGACAGCGCCCGCACCGGTAACGCTGGACCCCCGGTGGCTTTTCAATTGCTGTGGTACCCGTCAGCGATGTGGGACACCTCACTGCCATCATTCGTCGAAAATGCCGACGCGCCCGTACTCGATACCGCAGCCATAGCCGAGTTCACCAACTGGTACGCCGGACATCTCGACTTGTCGGCCATTCCGGCCACCCTGGCCCCAGGTCGGGCAGTCGACCTTTCGGGACTCCCGCCGGCCTATATCGCCGTTGCCGGACATGACCCCCTCCGCGATGACGGCATCCGGTACGCGGAGTTGCTGGCTGCTGCCGGGGTGGACGTCGAACTGCACAACGCCGAGACGTTGGTCCACGGCTATCTGGGCTATGCGGCCGTAGTACCCGCCGCCACCGAGGCGACGGCCCGCGGGCTGGCCGCGCTGCACGCGGCTCTGCATCCCCGGCGTCCCGTGGAGGCCGCCGCGCCATCCGGTCATCAGTAACGCCGGTCATCAGTAACGTTTGTCGGTTGGGACACGACAGACCACAATGACAGCAGTCGTCTCGTCACATGGAGGATCCCAAGCTCATGTCACCCCGCCCCATGTCACCCCCCGGGGATCGCCTTTCACTCGCCTGCGTCGGCACCATCGTCGCTGGGATGGCCGTAGCTGGGTTGGCCGCGCCGGTCGCGACCGCCGCCCCCGACTGCAGCCAGGGCACGATCGACAGCACCGTCTCGAACGTTCAGGGTCAGGCTCAGGCCTACATGAGCAGCCATCCCGATGGAAATAGGGCGCTCATGGCCGCGGCCACACAGCCGCGTCCGCAGGCGGCGGCAACGCTGAACGCCTATGCGACGAACCATCCTCAGGAGTACGCCGACTTCAAGGCCATCCTGGCGCCACTGGGAACGCTGCAGAAGCAGTGCGGCGTGCAGGTCGTCCCCGCGCAGTTCCAGTGGGCGTTCGACCAGTTCATCGGATAACAGCCCGCAGTAGGCAATCCACAGCCGAAAAAATCGCGGGGTCCAGTTCGGACCGCGCGATTTTTTTCGGCTGTTCGCTCGCCCCTAAACGGAATTCTTGAGGTCGTCGACCTTGTCCAGCCGCTCCCAGGGCAGGTCCAGGTCGTCACGACCGAAATGCCCGTAGGCGGCAGTCTGGGCGTAGATCGGGCGCAGCAGGTCGAGGTCGCGAACGATCGCCCCAGGCCGCAGGTCGAATACTGCCGTGATTGCCTTCTCGATGCGGGCCGGGTCGACTGTCTCACTGCCGAACGTCTCGACGAACAACCCGACCGGCGCCGCCTTACCGATCGCGTAGGCGACCTGCACCTCGACGCGCTCGGCCAAGCCCGCTGCCACGACGTTCTTGGCCACCCAACGCATGGCGTAGGCCGCCGACCGGTCCACCTTCGACGGATCCTTACCGGAAAAGGCCCCACCTCCGTGACGGGCCCAGCCACCGTAGGTGTCGACGATGATCTTGCGCCCGGTCAGGCCCGCGTCGCCCATGGGTCCGCCGACCACGAACTTCCCGGTCGGGTTGATAAGCAGCCGGACCCCGGAGGTGTCCAGGGCCTCGTGGCTGAGCTCTTCGATGACCGGGTTGACCACGTGCTCCCTGATGTCGGGGGCCAGTGTCTTCTCCAAGTCGATGCCCTCGGCGTGCTGGGTGGAGAGGACCACGGTTTCCAGCCGGATCGGTGTGGTGCCGGCGTACTCGATGGTGACCTGGGTTTTGCCGTCGGGCCGCAGGTAGTCCAGCGGGCCTTCCTTCCGCACCGCGGTCAGCCGGCGCGACAACCGATGCGCCATGGCGATCGGGAGCGGCATCAGCTCCGGAGTGTCCCGGATCGCGTAGCCGAACATCAGCCCCTGATCACCGGCGCCCTGGGCGTCGAGTGGGTCGCGCTCGCCCTCGACG
Organism: Mycobacterium sp.; assembly: GCA_020438845.1. Classification (GTDB taxonomy): domain Bacteria; phylum Actinomycetota; class Actinomycetes; order Mycobacteriales; family Mycobacteriaceae; genus Mycobacterium. Next base: position 118,674 of record JAGQTV010000103.1, read on the forward strand.
CGGGCCTCGTAGGCCTCGTCCACACCCATGGCGATGTCCGGGGACTGCCGGCCGATACCGATGTTCACGCCGCACGACGCGCCGTCGAAGCCCTTGTCCGATGAGTCGTAGCCGATCTCCAGAATGCGCTTGCGCACGGTATCGGTGATATCGGCGAAGGCCTCCTTGGCCGACGTGGTGACCTCGCCGACGACATGGACCTGGCCGGTGGTCACCATGGTTTCCACCGCAACCCTCGAACGGGGGTCCTGGGCCAGCAGAGAGTCGAGCACCGAGTCGCTGATGGCGTCGCAGATCTTGTCGGGGTGCCCCTCGGTCACCGACTCACTGGTGAACAGTCGTCCGTTGTTGCTCACGTGCCAATTACCCCTTCGATCGCTCACTGGTCAGCCCCAGCTGATTCTTACTGCCGATAATTCACTTGCAAATGGTGGGCACAAACCTACCGGTGCCCCGATTCGCCACTCGCGAGGCTGGCGGCGATCGCGTCCACAATACGGCTTGCCATCAGAGTCTTCGAACCATGCTCGAGCGCGCTCTCAGTCCCGTCGGCCCGCAACATCCAGCCGTCGTTGTTGTCCACCTCGAACGCCCGACCGTCGCCTACCGCGTTGACCACCAGCAGATCGCAGCCCTTGCGGCGCAACTTAGCCCTGGCATGGAACAACACGTCGCCTTGGGCGTCACCGGTTTCGGCGGCGAAGCCCACAATGGTCTGCATCTTGGGCAATTGTCCGTCGGCGCGTTGCCGCACAGCGCTTGCCAGGACATCGGTGGTGCGCACCAGTTCCACCGTGCGGCCCCCCTGACCGTCCCCCTCGGCAACGTCGCCGGTCTTCTTGATCTTGCTGGCCGCGACGTGCGCGGGGCGGAAGTCGGCCACCGCGGCGGCCATCACCAACACCTCGGCATCTGGTGCGTGCTTGCTCACCGCCTCGTGCAGCTGGGCCGCCGAGGTGATATGCAGCACATGGACCCCGGCGGGATCGGCAAGTCCGGCGGTGTTGCCGGCGATCAGCGTGACCTCCGCGCCGCGCTGGGCGGCGACCCGGGCCACCGCATAGCCCTGCTTACCCGAGCTGCGGTTGCCGATGAACCGAACCGGATCCAGCGCCTCGCGAGTGCCGCCGGCGCTGACCAGGATCCTGGTACCGCGCAGGTCGTAGGGCAGCGCATCGGCGCGCTCGAGGAGCAGCCCCGCAAAGAGGGTGATCTCGTCCGGCTCAGGCAACCGACCTGCGCCGCTATCCGATCCGGTGAGCCTCCCGGATGCGGGTTCGAGAACGACGGCACCGCGTCTGCGCAGGATGTCCACGTTCTGGACGGTCGCCGGATGTTGCCACATCTCGGTGTGCATCGCCGGCGCGAACAGCACCGGGCAGCGGGCCGTGAGAAGAGTCGCTGTGAGCAGGTCGTCGGCGCGGCCCGCGACCGCGCGAGCCAGCAGGTCCGCCGTAGCGGGCGCCACCACGACCAGGTCGGCCTCTTGGCCGAGTCGCACGTGCGGAACGTCCGGTACGTCATCGAAAACACCGGTGCGAACCGGCTGCCCGGACAACGCCTCGAACGTTGCGGCACCCACGAAGCGCAATGCGGACTCGGTAGGGATGACCCGCACCTCGTGGCCGGCCTCACGCAACTGCCGCACCACCGAGCAGGCCTTATAGGCGGCGATGCCGCCGGCTACTCCAACGACGATCCGCTTGCGGCTCATGACAGACCCGCGGTAGCCGGGCCTACTCGCCCTCGGTGTGTTCGAGGAGGTCGCCGTGGATCTCGCGGAGCGCAATCGACAGCGGCTTTTCCTGCAGCTCCGGCTCAACCAGCGGGCCGACGTACTCCAGGATGCCCTCGCCGAGTTGGTTGTAATAGTCGTTGATCTGGCGCGCCCGCTTGGCGGCGTAGATCACCAGGGCGTACTTGCTGGACACCCGGTCGAGCAGTTCGTCGATTGGTGGGTTGGTGATACCCAGCGGTGTGTCGTAGGCGGTGGCAGCGCCGGGTGCCGGATCGTAATGATCCATCGTGGTTGTCACGTAGAGCTTCTCCCTGGAAAGTTTTCGGGCTGAAAATTTCGGAATTGACTAGGCCGTTACTTCGGCGCGTTTCCCACCAGCAACGATACCAATTCAGCACACGCCGATTCCAATTGGTTGTTCACCACCACAACGTCGAACTCGTCCCGGGCGGCCATTTCGGCCTCGGCGGTCGCTAGCCGACGGGCCATCACTTCGGGGCTTTCGGTGCCGCGGCCCGTCAACCGTTGCCGCAGGGTCTCCGGAGTGGGCGGGGCCAGGAACACGGTCACGACGTCGGGCAATGCTGCCTTCACGGCGCGCGCACCGGCCAAGTCGACCTCGATCAATACCGGATGCCCCGCCGCAGCGGCGCGGGCGACCGGCTGTGCCAGGGTCCCGGAACGATGCAGGCCGCCGTGAATGTCAGCCCACTCCAACAGCTCGCCGGCATCGATGAATTCCTGGAATCGCTCCGGGGAGACGAAGTGGTAATCCACGCCGTCCACCTCGCCCGGCCGCGGCGACCGGGTGGTAGCCGAAACGCTGAAGAAAAGGTCCGGTATCCGACTGCGCAACTGCCGGACGACCGATGACTTGCCAACAGCAGAAGGGCCGGACAGCACGAGTATGCGACCGTTCGTTTCCCGCTGGGGAGACGAGTCGCCCGTGCTGCCCGGCCCTCCGCCGGCGTTCATCCGCGGTGCTTAGGAGAAGTCGAACTTCTCCAGCAGAGCCTTGCGCTGCCGGTCGCCGAGGCCGCGCAGGCGGCGGGTCGGGGCGATCTCAAGCTCGGTCATGATCTCCTGAGCCTTGACCTTGCCGACCTTCGGCAGGGCTTCCAGCAGGGCGGAAACCTTCATCTTGCCGAGGACCTCGTCGGTCTCGGCGTCCTTGAGCACCTGCTTGAGGTTGGTGCCACCGCGCTTGAGCCGCTCTTTGAGCTCAGCACGTGCGCGACGCGCGGCGGCAGCCTTCTCCAACGCGGCGGCGCGCTGCTCGTCGGTCAACTGGGGAAGGGCCACGGGTTCCTCCGTCTCATCACCATCATCGTTCTGACCATCAGTGTTCTGAGTGGTCAGTGTTTATGACTGTCAGCGTTCTGACTGTCATTGTTCTGCCTGGGCAGGGTTCTTCAGCCAGCGACGACGACCGTACCCACGCTCTCTGACGAAATCTAACCCGCCCCCCGTCTCAGAACGACGAGGGGGTGAGCAACCCGCCGGATCCGGCTCGGGCCGGTTGACCCAACTGGCCGATCAGCAGACCGGGCAGCGGCTGGCCGGCGCTGCAAAATTTCGGCTCTACCAGCACTTTTACCCAGCAAGTACGACTTAGGGCCGCACCGGGGTGGAAATTTGGAACCCCGCCGCAGTGGTTTCGGCGTTTTTCACCACACGGCGGCGTGTCGCGCGTGTCGCGGCCAGCCGATCAGGCCAGATACGCAACCGCGTCGCGAAGCCGCTCTCCCGCGGCCCGCACAGCTGCGGCGTCTGGACCGGCCCGCAGAACCTCACGGGACACCGCCGGCAGCAGCTGTCCGGCACCCGCCCCGCCGAGGCCTGCGAGCATCTCCGGACGTCCGCCCTGGGCGCCCACACCGGGCACCAGGACCGGACCGCCCAGGGTGCTCAGGTCGGGCACAGTGGCTGCGTCGAGGGTCGCGCCGACGACCACTCCCACCGATCCCGGCTCCGGAAGCGCCGCTCTGTTGACCTCAGCGGCGGCATCGACGACGGACTGCGCGACCGTGCGCCCATCGACCGTTGCCCGTTGCACCGAGGCGCCTTCCGGATTCGAGGTGGCGGCCAGCACGAAGACCCCGCGACCGTGTGCGGCTGCGACCTCCAGCAGCGGATCCAGCGACCCGAAACCCAGATACGGTGAGGCAGTCACCGCGTCGGCAGCCAACGGACCACTGCCAGCCCAGGCCTGCGCGTAGGCGGCCATGGTCGAGCCGATGTCGCCGCGTTTGGCGTCGGCCAACACGAGCACACCGTCGGACTGCAATGCCGCGGTGGTGCGTTCCAGGACCGCGAAACCTTCCGAGCCGTACGCCTCGAAAAAGGCCACCTGGGGTTTGACGATCGCGAACCCCGCATAGGCCTGCACGCAGATCTCGCAGAACCGGGAGAGCCCGTCGACGGTGGATGGGAGGTCCCAAGCGCGCAACAGTTCCGGGTGCGGGTCGATGCCCACACACAACGGCCCGCGAGCGGCGATCGCCGCCGCCAGACGGGTACCGAATCCGGGACCGGAGACGGCGTTTTTGTCAGACCCTTGCATGTCGGGCGCCGTCATGTCAGTCGGCACCCAGCGCGGCGTGCAACTCCTGCAGCGACCGCACGTCGATGTCGCCGCGGATCGCGGCCTCGATCCCCTGCACCGCTGCCGAGGCGCCCTGCACGGTGGTGATGCACGGGATGTTCATCGCCACTGCCGCTGAACGGATCTCGTATCCATCTATGCGTGGCCCGGAGTTCCCGTATGGGGTGTTGACCACCATGTTGACCACGCCGGCGTTGATGGCGTCGAGCGCGGTCATCTCCGGCCGACCGTCCCCCGGTGCCTCGAAGTGCTTGCGCACCACCTCACAGGGAATCCCGTTGCGGCGCAGCATCTCCGCGGTTCCCTCAGTGGCCAGCACCCGGAAACCCAGATCTGCCAACCGCTTGACCGGGAAGACCAGCGAGCGTTTGTCGCGGTTGGCCACCGACACGAAGACGGTTCCCTGCATCGGCAGCGAGCCGTACGCGGCCGTCTGGCTCTTGGCGAATGCGCTGCCGAAGTCGTGGTCGATCCCCATCACCTCCCCGGTGGACTTCATCTCCGGGCCCAACAGCGAGTCCACCCCGGAACCGTCATGGCGGCGGAACCGTCGGAACGGAAGCACGGCCTCCTTCACTGCGATAGGCGCGTTCCGACCCGGGCTTGAACCGTCGCCGATCGCCGCGAGAACCCCCTCGGCACGCAATTGGGAGATGCCGGCGCCCAGCATCACCCGCGCGCACGCTTTGGCCAGCGGCACCGCGGTGGCCTTGGAGACGAACGGGACGGTCCGGCTCGCCCGCGGATTGGCTTCCAGGACGTAGAGCACGTCGTCCTTCAACGCGTACTGCACGTTGAGAAGTCCGACCACGCCGATGCCGTGGGCGATGGCCTCGGTGGCATGGCGGACCGCCTCGATATCGCTGCGGCCCAGCGTCACCGGCGGCAGGGCGCAGGCGGAGTCACCGGAATGGATGCCGGCCTCCTCGATGTGTTCCATGATCCCGCCGATGTAGACCTCAGTGCCGTCACACAGGGCGTCGACGTCGATCTCGATGGCGTCTTCGAGGAACCGGTCGACCAGAACCGGGTGCTCGGGCGACAGCTGCGTCGCGCGGGTGATGTAGCCGTGCAGTGTCTTCTCGTCATAAACGATCTCCATGCCCCGACCGCCCAACACATAGGACGGGCGGACCAGCACCGGGTAGCCGATGGCCGAGGCAATCTCACGGGCCTCTTCGAAGCTCGTTGCGGTGCCGAATTTCGGGGCCGGGAGCCCGGCGTTGACCAACACCTGGCCAAACCGGCCGCGGTCCTCAGCCAGGTCGATCGCCTCGGGACGGGTGCCGACGATCGGCACGCCGGCGTCTTCAAGGCGGTGTGCCAGGCCGAGCGGGGTCTGGCCACCCAGTTGGACTATCACCCCGACCACTCCCGGACCGCCGTGCCCGGACAGGGATTCGGCTCGATACACCTCAAGCACGTCTTCGAAGGTCAGCGGCTCGAAGTACAACCGGTCGGCGGTGTCGTAATCGGTGGACACCGTCTCCGGGTTGCAGTTGACCATGACGGTCTCGAAACCGGCTTCCGACAGCGTGGTGGCCGCGTGCACGCAGCTGTAGTCGAATTCGATCCCCTGTCCGATCCGGTTGGGCCCGGACCCCAGGATCAGCACCTTGGGCTTGTCGGCCTGAGGGGCGACCTCGCTCTCGGCGGCCGGGTCGAGTTCGTAGCTGGAGTAGTGGTATGGGGTCTTGGCTTCGAATTCCGCGGCGCAGGTGTCGACGGTCTTGAACACCGGATGGATACTCAGTCGCTGGCGCAGCGTCCGTACCCCGGCCTCACCGGCCAGTTCCGGCCGCAGTGCGGCGATCTGACGATCGGAGAGCCCGTTGTGTTTGGCCCGCCGCAGCAGATCCGCATCGAGCACCGGGGCGTCCACCACTTCGGTCCGCAGCGCCACCAGTCCGTTGATCTGTTCGACGAACCAGGGGTCGACGCCGGAGGCCTCGGCGACCTGCTCGACAGTCGCCCCCAGCCGCAGCGCCAGTTCGATGTCATAGAGCCGGCCCTCGGTGGGGGTGCGGAGTCGAGCCAGAATCTCGTCGGTCCAGCCGTCGTCGTCCGGTCCGGTCCAGAAACCGGCTTTGGTGGTTTCCAGGGAGCGCATCACCTTACCGAGGGCCTCGACGAAGTTGCGGCCCAATGACATTGCCTCCCCGACCGACTTCATGGCGGTGGTCAGGGTGGGGTCTGCGCCCGGGAACTTCTCGAACGCGAACCGAGGTGCCTTGACCACCACGTAGTCCAGAGTGGGCTCGAAACAGGCGGGGGTCTCCTTGGTGATGTCGTTGAGGATCTCGTCGAGGGTGTAGCCGATGGCGAGTTTGGCGGCGATCTTGGCGATCGGGAAACCGGTGGCCTTCGAGGCCAGCGCGCTCGACCGCGACACCCGTGGGTTCATCTCGATCACGATGAGCCGACCGTCTTTTGGGTCCACCGCGAACTGGATGTTGCAGCCCCCGGTGTCCACGCCGACCTCGCGCAGGATGGCGATGCCCAGGTCGCGCATCTTCTGGTACTCGCGGTCGGTCAACGTCATGGCCGGTGCGACGGTGACCGAGTCACCGGTGTGCACCCCCATCGGGTCGACGTTCTCGATCGAGCAGACCACCACGACGTTGTCGTTGCCGTCGCGCATCAGCTCGAGTTCGTATTCCTTCCATCCGTAGATGGACTCCTCGATGAGAACGTTGGCACTGGGCGAGGCGGCCAGGCCCTCCCCGGCCATCCGCTCGACATCCTCGACCGTGTGTGCCATGCCGGAGCCCAAGCCGCCCATGGTGAACGACGGCCGGACCACCACCGGCAGGCCCACCTCGGCGACCGTCTCACGGACCTCGGCCATGGTGAAACACACCCTGGACTTGGCCGACTCTCCCCCGACTTTGGCCACGATGTCCTTGAACTGCTGGCGGTCCTCGCCGCGTTGGATGGCCTCAAAGTCGGCACCGATGAGTTCGACGTTGTAACGCTCCAGGGCCCCGTTCTCGTAGAGCGCGACGGCGGTGTTGAGTGCGGTCTGACCGCCCAGTGTGGGCAACAGCGCGTCGATCGGATTGCCGCGGGCAGCCTGCTGGGCGATCACCTTCTCGACGAACGCCGGGGTGATCGGCTCGACGTAGGTGTAGTCGGCGTACTCCGGGTCGGTCATGATCGTCGCCGGATTGGAGTTGACCAGGCTGACTGTCAGGCCCTCGGCCCGCAGCACCCGGCAGGCCTGGGTGCCGGAGTAGTCGAACTCGCACGCCTGCCCGATGACGATGGGGCCGGAGCCGATGACGAGCACATGCTTGAGATCGGTTCTGCGTGGCATCAGCGCGCACCTTCCATCAGCGTGACGAACTGGTCGAAGAGGTAGTTGGCGTCATGCGGGCCGGCCGCGGCCTCGGGGTGGTATTGCACGGAAAACGCCCGTCCATCAACCAATTTCACACCCTCCACCACGCCGTCGTTGGCGCAGGTGTGGCTGACCATCGCGGGTCCGAAGTCGGTGTCGAACCGTTCTCCCGCTTCCCCTTCCAGTGCGAATCCGTGGTTCTGCGCGGTGATCGCCACCCGTCCGGTGGCGTGGTCGATCACCGGCACATTTATGCCGCGGTGCCCGAACACCATCTTGTAGGTGGAACGGCCCAGCGCCCGACCCAGGATCTGGTTGCCGAAGCAGATTCCGAACAGCGGAATTCCGGCCCCCAGCACCTCACGGGTGACGCCCACCACGCGGTCTGCGGTGGCCGGATCCCCGGGCCCGTTGGACAGGAACACCCCGTCCGGCTTCAGATCGGCGATCTGCGCAAAGCTCGCGGACGACGGCAGCACGTGCGTCCGGATGCCGCGCCGCGCGAAATTACGCGGAGTGTTGGTCTTGATACCCAGATCCAGGGCTGCGACGGTGAACCGCGGCGCACCGCCGTCCGCCTCCACGACGTAGCCGTTGTCGGTGCTCACCTCACCGCATAGATCGGCACCCAGCATCGACGCCTGGCCGCGGACCCGGCGCAGCAGTTCGTCCCCGTCTGCCAACGCCGCACCTGAGAAGATCCCCGCTTTCATCGAGCCACGATCCCGCAAATGGCGAACGATCGCGCGGGTGTCCACCCCGGCGATCCCGACGATGCCCTGCCGGACCAGTTCGTCGTCCAGTGTGCCGGTGGCCCGCCAGTTCGACGCCCGCGGAGACGGGTCGCGCACCACGTAACCGGCCACCCAGATCCGGTCACCCCGGCTCTCGGCGTCCTCGTGGTTCCAGCCGGTGTTGCCGATCTGCGGCGCGGTGGACACCACGACCTGGCGGTGGTAGCTCGGATCGGTCAGGGTCTCCTGGTAACCGGACATCCCGGTGGAGAACACCGCCTCGCCGAGAGTCTGCCCGGTTGCACCGAACACGGTTCCGCTGTGAAAGCGGCCGTCCTCAAGCACCAGGACTGCCTTCTGCTGAGTCACGCTGCGTCTCCTGTCCGTGTCCACCGGGAGTAGTCCCGGCGCTCGTCGCGAAAGCCGGTGTCGACCTCGGTTCCCGACGGCAACCGCCAACGGATCACCAGGATTCCGCCCCCGGTGCCGGCCTTTACACCCTTGCTCCGGTCACCGGGAAGCACTTTCCCGGCCAAACCCCGTTCGGTGCGCACCCCGGTGATCGAATCCTGTGGGATCCAGATGGGCCCCGCCCCGGAACGCTCGAGCAGAATCCCCTCCGGATAGCGGGTGAGCACCGCCTTGCACCGATAGCCGAGGTCGCCCACAGCGATGCGCTCAAGCCAGTCGGGCGCCAGGGTGCTGCCGACATAGAGGCCCTGGGCCGGCGCGATGATGGCCGGGCCGAGCTCGTCCGGCATGGTCGGCAAGGTGCCCACCAGGCTGTCCTGCCGCTGCGCCCGGTTCCGCCAGCCACCCAGCATCCGGTGGATGACGACGCTGATGAGAACCACCACGAGGAAGCCGAAGACGTACGTTCCGATAGCGGTGCCGGTGTTCATGACCGGAAGGCGTTCATGACGCGAGAACGTTCATGACGCGACAACATTCCCGTCACGGGCGGTAACCCTGCCCCGCAGCAGGGTGGCGGTCACACGTGCGGGAAGCGTCATCTCCTCATACGGAGTGTTCGCCGAACGGCTGGCCAGCGCGGAGCCCTCCACCGTCCACCTCGCGTCGGGATCGACGATCACCAGGTTGGCCGGCTCCCCCACCTCAAGCGGGCGGCCCTGGTCGTCCAGCCCGACGATGCGGGCCGGATTCTCGCTCATCACCTGCGCCACACCACGCCAGCTCAGCAGACCCGGGTTCACCATGGTCTCCACGACCACCGACAGGGCGGTTTGCAGCCCCAGCATGCCCGGCCGGGCGACGGAGAACTCGCAGCACTTCTCGTGTTCGGCGTGCGGGGCGTGATCGGTGGCCACGCAGTCGATCACCCCGTCGGCCAGGGCCCGACGCAGCGCTTGGGTATCGGCAGCCTCCCGCAGCGGCGGGTTGACCCGGTTGCGCCCGTCGTAGCTGGCCAGTCGGCTGTCGTCGAGTAGAAGGTGGTGCGGGGTTACCTCGGCGGTGATGGAAATGGCCTGCTGCTTAGCCCATTTCAGAATCTCTACCGTCCCAGCGGTCGAGGCGTGGCAGATGTGCACCCGGGCGCCGGCGTCGCGGGCCAGCAACGCATCTCGCGCGACGATCGATTCCTCGGCAGCGCGCGGCCAGCCGGCCAGCCCCAACCGTGCGGCAGTAGGCCCCTCGTGGGCGACGGCTCCGGCGGTTAGCCTCGGCTCCTCGGCGTGCTGGGCGATGAGGACGCCCAGGCCGGCGGAGTATTCGAGCGCGCGGCGCATCACCAGCGGATCAGCCACGCACAACCCGTCATCGGAGAACAGTCGCACCTGGGCGACGCCAGCGGCCATCAGACCCATCTCGGTGAGTTGACTGCCGCCGAGGCCCACCGTCACCGCCCCGACCGGATGGACGTCGACCAGACCGACCTGCTGACCCCGTCGCCACACATGGTCGGTGACTACCGGGCTATCGGCGACCGGGTCGGTGTTGGCCATCGCGAACACCGCGGTATAGCCGCCCAGCGCCGCTGCGGCCGAACCCGTTTCGATGTCCTCGGCGTATTCGCGACCCGGCTCCCGGAGGTGCGTATGCAGATCGACCAGACCGGGCAGCAGAATCCCACCCGGCGCGTCGACCACCTCGGCCCCGTCCGGCGCCGGAACCGCGGTGCCGATCTCGGCGATCTGACCTTCGGAGACCAGGACGTCCACCGGGTCGCCCTCTCCGTAGAGCAGGACACCTTTGACCAGAACCGGACCACCGGTCATACGCTCACCGCCTCGTCCGTGCCGACCAGCAGATGGAACAGCACCGCCATCCGAACATGAACTCCATTGGAAACCTGTTGCAGCACAGCCGATTGCGATGAGTCCGGCACGGAGAACGCGATCTCCATGCCGCGCAGCATCGGGCCCGGGTGCAGCACCACGGCATTCTCGGGCAGCATCGCCTGGCGCCGCTCAGAGAGCCCGTACCGGGCCGAATACTCCCGCTCCGAGGGGAAGAACGCCCCGTTCATCCGCTCCGCTTGAACCCGGAGCATCATCACCGCATCGGCGGCGGGCAGTTCTGCGTCCAGGTCGTGGGAGATGGTCGCGGCGCCCCAGTCGGCGATACCAACCGGCAGCAGGGTGGGCGGAGCCACCAGTACCACCTCCGCACCGAGCGTTTTCAGCAATGCCACGTTGGAGCGCGCCACCCGACTGTGCAGCACGTCGCCGACGATGACCACTCGGCGTCCCTCGATGCCGCCCAACCTTTGACGCACGGTGAGCGCGTCGAGCAGTGCCTGGGTGGGGTGCTCATGGGTACCGTCGCCGGCGTTGATGACGCTGGGGCCCCCGACGCCGGCCCCCCCGACACCGGCCCCCCCGACACTGGGCCCACTGCCGTCGCCCTCGCGCGTCCACTCCGCCAATTGTTGGGCGGCCCCCGAGGCAGGGTGGCGGATGATCAGGGCGTCAGCGCCGGCGGCCCGCAGCGTCAGTGCCGTGTCGCGGAGCGACTCGCCCTTGGAAACCGAGGAACCCGAAGCGCTGACGTTGATCACGTCGGCACTCATCCACTTGCCGGCGACTTCGAACGACACCCGGGTGCGGGTGGAATTCTCGTAGAACATCGTGATCACGGTTCGCCCGCGAAGAGTGGGCAGCTTCTTGACGTCGCGCCCGAGGAGGGCCTGGCGGAACCTGTCGGCGTCATCGAGGATGGCGGTCGCTTCGTCGCGGGACAGATCCCCCGCCGACAACAGGTGCCTCAGCGTCATCGATTCCCCCCGCTGATCACGACCCCGTCCCGGCCATCCTGCTCGGTGAGTTGCACGTGCACCGTTTCGGTCAACGCCGTCGGAACGTTCTTACCGACGTAGTCGGCCCGGATCGGCAACTCGCGGTGGCCGCGGTCCACCAGCACCGCGAGCTGGACAGCGCGGGGGCGGCCGACGTCACGCAGCGCATCAAGGGCCGAGCGCACCGACCGGCCGTGGAAAAGCACGTCGTCGACGAGGATGACCAGCGCGCCGTCGATACCGCCGACCGGGATCGACGTGTCCTCCAGCGGCCGCGGAGGTTTGAAGTTCAGATCGTCGCGGTAGAGGGTGATATCCAGCGCTCCGTGCTCGACGGTCACCCCGGAAAATTCCGCGATCTTGTTGGCAAGCCGGACGGCAAGGTCCACCCCGCGGGTCGGGATGCCGAGCAGCACCACCCGCGGAGAGTCTTGGCTGTCGAGAGCCGTCTTCTCGATGATTTGATGGGCGATACGGGAAACAGTTCGACCGACGTCCTCGGCGGACATCAGTTGCCGGTCGGTGACAGCCACGACCAGACCTCCTTCTCCGCCTCACCGGACGGATCGTTAAAGGGGGCTTGTAGAAAGGGCTTTTCCCCGTTCCACGTCTAGCTGCGTTGAGGCTATCAGCACACCGATTTGCGACCCGAGACCGGCCTGGGCCCGAGTGTCGTCACAGACATCCCCGCGGTGTGTCACTCGCGGGAGCGCGCCAAGCCACCGACCAGGGGCTTACCGCTCTCTTCGAAGTAGGTTTCCGAAGGCCGCGAAGACGGTGAAGACGCCAAACAGCAGGACGCGGATACGCCGTAAACACGCGGACCCGCATGACGATCTGGTCGGTGTGCCCACGCAGCGGTATGCCTCCCAGGGGGTCGGGCAAACTCACGGGTGATCCAGGCGCAGTTGACACCAACCAGTGTCGGCTCCGAACCGATCCGCCACTGCACCTGCGGTACCTTTTGGTCGTCGCTGAGCATCGGAGCGGGCTCGCGGTGCTCCAATCGCATCAACTTGTCGAGGACGTCGAACATGAACCCATCAACGTCGTCCGTTGTGACGATTCGGCTGGCGACCCGGGCCGACATCCCTGCAATCATGGCGCTGGAAACGCGCTACTACGTCGACAACATCGATCCGTCCGAGCGTGACAAGGGCTTCATCTCCAACCTGCAGTCGCAGGACTGGTTCAACTGGGCAGTGAGCTCCTCGGGGATACATGTCGCGGTCAACGATGACGACGCGGTCGTCGGTTTCATCGCCGTGACCGCTCCACCAGACCGCTCGCAATTACGTGGCTCCCCTATCGCCCAAGCGGTACTCGACTTGGCCGAGACACTGGATTTCCAGGGAAAGCCCGTCGCGCATCAGCGGTTTGCGTTGCGCGGACCGGTCTGTGTCGACGAGTCCGCCCGCGGCCGGGGAATCTATAACGCGTTCAATGAGGCAACTCAGGCGGCCTACCGGGACCGCTTCGACGTGGGTGTTCTGTTCGTCGCCGCGGACAATCCCCGGTCGCTCCACACCACTACCACCAAACTCGGAGCAACATCCCTTGCGGTGTTCGAGGTCGATTCCCATCAGTACCACTTCATGGCATTCAGCTTCCGTTCCTGACCATTCGTCGTCGCGCCGCGAAATTGGCTGGGCGGTTTGACAAGTCGGCGGTTTTTCCATCTGTTCTTTGGAATCCGTGATTCAAGCGTCACAAGCCCGGAGTCTTTCGACTTCAACGCAGCAAGCGTGATACCTGAAACAGTTCCCGTCGCCCGACGGGCGTCAGCAACCCGCCACGTCTGTCCATACGTAACGATGTCGGCTTCCGGCAGTCGCAGCACCCGCGTTCAGTAGACTCGCGCCGATGACTCTCGCCGACAATCGCGCCTCAATCGTCCAGGCGGTGGAGTCGGGCTTGCTCGCCGGCGCGGTCACCCTCGTCTGGCATCGCGGGAACGTGCTGCAGGTCAACGAGATCGGCGACCGCGACGTCGATGCGAAGCTGCCGATGCAGCGCGACACGATCTTCCGGATCGCCTCGATGACCAAGCCGGTGACCGTCGCGGCCGCCATGGCGCTGGCCGAGGAGGGCAGGCTTTCGCTGTCCGACCCGGTCACCCGGTGGGTGCCCGAACTTGCGGACATGCAGGTTCTGGTGGACCCGACCGGGCCGCTGGACCAGACGGTTCCGGCTCACCGGGCCATCACCGTCGAGGATCTGATGACCCACCGCGGCGGCCTGGCCTACTCGTTCTCGGTCGCCGGCCCGATCAGCCGCGCCTACGACCGGGTTTCCCTGCGCCAGGACCAGGACCACTGGTTGGCCGAGGTCGCAGAACTGCCGTTGGTGCACCAGCCCGGCGACTTGCTCACCTACAGCCAGGCCACCGAAGTGCTGGGGATCGCGCTGTCCCGCATCGAGGGCAAGCCATTGCAGCAGGTGCTGGCCGAGCGCATATTCGACCCACTGGGCATGGCCGACACCGGGTTCTACATCGCCCCCGAGAAGCGTGCTCGGACGGCGACGATGTACCGACTCGAGGAGGACGCCGGGCTGCAGCACGACGCGATCGGCCCAATCCCGGTACGGGAGCCACGGTTTTGCCAGGGCGGAGCGGGGCTGGTCTCCACCGCCGACGACTACCTACGATTTGCCCGGATGCTGCTGGGCTTCGGGACGGTCGACGGTGTACGGGTGCTCTCCGAGGAATCGGTGCGGTTGATGCGGACCGACCGTCTCACCGCCGCGCAGAAGCAACATCCCTTCCTCGGCGCACCGTTCTGGCTGGGCCGGGGGTTCGGCCTGAACCTCTCAGTTGTCACCGACCCGTCAAAGTCGGCCCGGCTGTTTGGCCCCGGCGGTGCAGGCACGTTCGGTTGGCCCGGCGCCTACGGGACCTGGTGGCAGGCCGACCCGGCGAACGAGCTGATCCTGATCTACCTGATCCAGAACTTTCCCGACCTCACCGAAGCCGCGGCGGCCGTGGCCGGCAACACCGCTTTCGCCAGGCTGCAGTCCACACAGCCCAAGTTCGTCCGCCGGACCTACGCCGCCCTGGGACTCTGAATCTCCGGGGGGCTCTGAGCCCTGTTCAGGGGCGCTGATCGTTCAGGGGCGCCGATCGTTCAGGGGCGCTGGGCAGTGACGCACCACGACGCGGCCGGCACCAGGAAACCGTCGGCACTGCGGTGACGGCTGAGCGCGTCGACGACGCCGGCGACCACATCCCTGCGCTTGGCGTCGTCGGCCGCAAGAAACGAAGGGCCGAGTGGGCCGGCACTGAGCACCCGTTCGGCCGCCGCCGTGCCGTCGCCCTCCAGCAGGAACGGCGTCTCGACGGATTCCAGCTCAACCTCGACGAAACCTGCCCCGGCAAGCAAGGCCGCCGTCGCATCGGGGTCGGCGAGGGAGAACGGACCCGGGCTGCCCGGTACGGGAAGCGGCGGGCGGTCCATCCCGAGAATCTGCACCGCGGTGGTCGTGGTGAGCTTCATCCAGGGATTGCGGTCCAGGTGCTGCCAGACCGACGCGGCCAGCCGCCCACCCGGCCGCAGCGCACGAAAGATGTTGGCGAAAGCGCCGGGCGGATCGGGAAAGAACATCAGCCCGAACCTCGAATGCGCTGCGTCGAAAGCCCGGCCCTCGCCGGCGACCGCCATCAGGTCGGCGGTGGCCACGTCGGCCGCGACGCCCACACCGTGCACTCCGGCAGCCGTCAGCCGCCGCTGCGCGGCGGCGGCGAGTTGGGGCACCACGTCGACCGCGCCCACCCAGCCGTCGCTTCCGACCTCGGCACCCAGTGCCACCGCCGACAACCCCGGGCCGCACCCCAGGTCGACGACCCGCTCCCCCTCGTGGGCCGCCAGTGCTCGGCGGGCGGCCGTACCGTGCTCCCCCATCGACGCGTCAAGAGCCTCGGCCTGCCCGTCCCACACGGCCGCCAGGGTGGCGAAATGCTCGGCTTGCACGGTCCCTCTTACCCGTTCTCCCCGAGCGGTTTCCGGACCGCTTCGGCCGCGGCCCGGATCTGCGGAGTCACCAGCATCACCTGGCCGAGCACCCCGTTGACGAAGCCCGGCGACTCGTCGGTGGACAGCTGCTTGGCCAGTTCGACGGCCTCGTCGACGGCAACCGGCTCGGGAACATCGTTGGCGTACAAAAGCTCCCAGACCGCCACGCGCAGGATGGCGCGATCGACAGCCGGCAGCCGCTCCAGCGTCCAGCCCTGCAGATGGGCACTGATGAGTTCGTCGACATGAGCGGCGTGCTCGGTGACGCCGCGGGCGACTGTCACCGTGTACGGATTCAACTGGGAGACATCGGTGTCCGCCGCCGAAAGGACCACCCGGCCCTCTGCCACCTGTTCCGGGGACAGACCTCGCGCCTCAGCCTCGAAGAGCAGGTCAACCGCACGCTTGCGGGCCTGATGCCTGCCCTTCTCCGGCTTGCGGTCACTCACCGGCCGACGTCAGGCATTGACGCGGCCCAGATAGCTGCCGTCGCGAGAGTCGACCTTGAGCTTGTCCCCGGTGTTGATGAACAGCGGCACCTGGATTTCCGCACCGGTTTCCAGGGTGGCCGGCTTGGTACCGGCATTGGATCGGTCGCCCTGCAGACCCGGCTCGGTGTGGGTGACCTCGATCTCCACGGTGACCGGCAGTTCCAGGTATAGCGGCGCGCCCTCGTTGAACGCGATCTGGACCGGCATGTTCTCCAGGAGGAACCGGGCCGAATCGCCCACCAACGACTCCGACAGAGGATGCTGCTCGTAGTCCTGCGAGTCCATGAAAACGAAGTCCGAGCCGTCTCGGTAGAGATAAGTTGCGTCACGCCGGTCGACGGTGGCGGTCTCCACCTTCACCCCGGCGTTGTAGGTCTTGTCCACAACCTTGCCGGAGAGCACGTTCTTGAGCTTGGTGCGCACGAACGCTGGCCCCTTGCCAGGCTTGACGTGCTGGAACTCAATGATCTGCCACAGCTGGCCATCGATGTTCAGCACGAGGCCGTTCTTGAAGTCGGCAGTGGTTGCCACGATCGGTCATTCTCCTACTGTGCAAGCGGACATGGTTCGCCCGGAGCTTACCCGGCGCCGCTTCAGGCGCCGCTTCAGGCGACGCTGATCAGGTTGCGGGGAAACCGGGTCAGCGATTCTGCTGCCCCCGCAGCGACGAGCAGGGTGTCCTCGATGCGGACACCACCGCGACCGGGTAGGTAAATCCCCGGCTCGACGGTCACCACCGACCCGTCGAGCAGGGTGCCGGTGGCCGCGGAGCCGATCGCGGGTGCCTCGTGGATCTCCAGGCCCACTCCGTGCCCCAGGCCATGCCCGAAATGGTCGGCATAGCCGCCTTCGTCGATCATCCGCCGGGCGGCGGCGTCGATATCGGCCAGCGGCACCCCGACCTTCAGGGCCTTCCGGCCGGCCGACTGCGCAGCCGCCACCAGTTCGTGGATTTCCCGCTGCCAATTCGAGGGGGTACCCAGCACGAAAGTGCGTGTCATATCCGAGTGGTAGCCGGCGACCAGAGCGCCGAAGTCGATCTTCACGAAGTCCCCGCGCTCGAGCACCGCGTCTGTTGGCCGGTGGTGCGGAACCGCCGAGTTCGGACCGGCGGCAACGATCGTCTCGAACGCCCGTCCGTCGGCACCGTGATCGAGCATCAAGGACTCAAGGTCGCGGGCCACAGCGCGCTCCGTGCGACCCGGTCTCAGGCCGTCGCCCTCGACCAGGTTGGAAAGAGCGGCATCGGCTACTTGGCAGGCCTGACGCAGCAGGGCGACCTCGTCGGGGTCCTTGATCTCCCGCTCCGCCTCGACCAGGCCCGAGGCCCGCACCAGACAAGTCCCCGCGAAATCCGCCAACTGGCCGGACAACGCCTCGAAACCGTCGACGGTCACCACGTGGCTCTCGAACCCGACCCGCAGGGCGCCCTCCGCCAGCGCGTGGGCCAACAGATGCCGCCCACACGCCCGCTCGATCGCCACTTCGAGGTCGGGCGCTTGCCGAGCCGCCTGGGTGCGGTATCTCGAATCGGTGGCCAGGACTGCAGGGGCGTCTCCCGCGAACACCAGCAATGCCGCATTTGACCCGGTGAAACCGGACAGATAGCGCACGTTCACCAGGTCGCTGACGAGCAGCGCGTCCAGATCCGCAGCCTCCAATCGGGCCGCGAGGCGCGCCCGACGCCGGGAATGTGTCACAGTGGCTGACGGTACTCGCTAGGCTAAGCCCCCATGACGACGTGGCTGTTCCGCGGACTGGTGTTCGCCGCCCTTATGACCGTGGCCCGATTGATCCAGGGAACACTGGTCAACACGAACGGGACGAACTCAACTCTGGTCAGTGTCACCGTCATGGCGCTGATGACGATCCCGGGGTTCATCTGGGGTCTGTTGGACGGACGCGCCGATGCGAAGGACAGCCCGGATCCAGACCGGCGCCGCGATCTGGCGATGCGCTGGCTTCTGGCCGGGTTGGTCGCCGGCGCCGTCAGCGGGGTGGCGTGCTGGATCATCTCGCTGATCACGGTCAAGATGTACGCCGGCAACCTGTTCACCGAACTGACCACCATCGCCGCCTTCTCTGCACTCATCGTGTTCCTGCCGGCCATCATGGCGGCCTCGATCGGCCGCTATCTGGTTGATCGGGTGACTCCCTACGAGGGCCGTCGCCGCGAAGGCGGGGACAGCATCTTCGACAAGATCCAGCGAGACGACGACTTCATCGACGCCGAACGCGATATCCGGGTCGCGGGCCATTTCCCCGGGCCCGAAGCCGCTGCGGAAATGGCCTCCGTCGACTCCCCGATGGCCTACCCGAGCAAGGTGGGGCTCGCCGAGGAAGCCGAGTCCAAGACCGAGGAAATCAAGCGCGAGCGCACGGACGACTGATCCTGGGGTTGGGCGACGCGCTCAGCCCGACAGATCGGTGGCGATCAGCAGGTGGCGGCCAGGTAGCGCAGCGCCAGGAGATACCCTTGCGCACCCAACCCGACAATCACCCCGGTCGCGACGGCACTGAGAAACGAGTGGTGCCGGAACTCTTCGCGCGCATACACGTTCGAGATGTGCACTTCGATCAGCGGTGAGCGTAACTCGGCGCAGGCGTCCCGAAGGGCAATCGAGGTATGTGTCAGGGCGCCGGCATTGAGGATCACCGGGTCACCCTCGTCGGCGGCTGCGTGAATCCAGCTCAGCAACTGGGCCTCGCTGTCGCTCTGCCGAACCACCGCGGTCAACCCCAGCGCGGCGGCCTCCGCCTCGATCAGTGCCACCAATCCGTCGTAGGTGATATCGCCGTACACCTCCGGCTCGCGGCGGCCGAGGCGGCCGAGGTTGGGGCCGTTGAGCACCAATACCGTCTTGCTGTCTGCACGGTCACTCACTGGGACACCTCCGCGTAGGCGGCCGCCAGCAGAGCCGGGTCCGGTCCCTCGAGGCGGCCGGGCTTGGCCAGCCCGTCGAGTACGACGAAGCGCAGCACCCCGGAGCGGGTCTTCTTGTCGCCGCCCATCGTCTCCAGCAGTTCGGGAAGCGCGTCGGCGTCGTAGCTGGTGGGCAATTCCAGAGCGGTCAGCACCTCGCGATGGCGAGCGACGGTGTCATCGTCGAGGCGCCCTGCCAGCCTGGCCAGTTCGGCGGCGAAGACCAGCCCGACCGACACCGCGGCACCGTGGCGCCAGCGGTAACGCTCCCGCCGTTCGATGGCGTGGGCGAGTGTGTGCCCGTAGTTGAGAATCTCGCGCAGCGCCGACTCCTTTTCATCGGCCGCCACCACCTCAGCCTTGACTGCTATGGCCCGGCGGACGAGCTCCGGCAGTACCGAGCCCGCCGGGTCGAGAGCGGCCTGCGGATCCGCTTCGATCAGATCCAAGATGGTCGGGTCGGCGATGAACCCGGCCTTCACGACCTCTGCCATGCCCGCGACCAATTCGTTGCGTGGCAGCGTCTTGAGCATTTCAAGGTCCACCAGGACGGCCGTAGGCTGATGGAAGGCGCCCACGAGATTCTTGCCCGCATCGGTATTGATCCCGGTCTTGCCGCCCACTGCGGCGTCGACCATTGCCAGCAGTGTGGTTGGCACGTGGACGATGTCGACGCCGCGTAACCAGGTGGCCGCGGCGAAGCCGGCGACGTCGGTCGCTGCCCCGCCACCCAGGCTGACAACGGCATCCTTTCGGCCAACGCCGATGCGTCCCAACACCTCCCAGATGAATCCGACCACAGGAAGATCCTTGCCGGCTTCGGCGTCGGGAATTTCGATGCGGTGGGCGTCGACTCCCTTGTCAGACAGACTCTTCCGGATTGACTCGGCCGTCTCTGCCATGACCGGCTGGTGCAGGACCACCACCTTGTGGCGTCCGGCGAGCAGGCTATCCACCTCGGCGAGCAGCCCGGAGCCGACGACCACCGGGTACGGCGGATCGACCGCCACCTCGATAGTGACGGGGCCCTCATGTTCAGGTACTGATGTCATTTCCGAAACCCCGCTCGTCGGGCCGCCAGGGTGGCGGGAGTGACTGGTTCGTCCGGCACCGGTTTGCCCGCAGGCGCCGGTTTGCCTGCAGGCGCCGATGGTGCCGCAGCTTTCGCCGGAGCCCCGGCGGCCGCGATCGGGGCGGCGGATGCGCCGGTCCGGCGCCATGGCGGCCGCAGCCGCCTCGGTTCCGGGTTTTCCAGACGGGACACGATGTGCCGGACGACCGCTCCAGGGTTACGCCGATTGGTGTTGATCCGGATGGTCGCGACCCGCCGGTACAAGGGAACTCGATCGGTCATCAGCGCCCGGTACTTCTCGGCGCGGTCCGGGCCGGCCAGCAGTGGGCGGACGGTATTCCCACTGGTGCGTCGCACCCCTTCGGCCGCACTGATCTCCAGATAAATCACCGTCTGGCCGGTGAGAGCCTGGCGGACGCCCGGTGATGTCACCGCACCGCCGCCGAGGGACAGCACCCCCTCGTGGGTCCGCACCGCTTCACGTATCACCTGTTCTTCGATGCCGCGGAAGCCCGCCTCGCCCTCGGCCGCAAAAATCTCGGCCACGCTGCGCCCCGTGCGCTCCTCGATCGCGGCATCGCTGTCGAGAAAGGCACATCCCAGTGCCTTGGCCAGCCGACGCCCAATGGTGGATTTCCCTGAGCCGGGCAGCCCGACCAGCACGGCCTTCGGTGCCATCACAGCTATCCCGACAACGCCGAAGCCGGCCCGTCAAAGGCTTCCCGCTCGGCGGCGGCCCGCAGGTAGCCGCTGATGTTACGCCGGGTTTCGGTCAGCGAGTCGCCACCAAATTTCGCCAGGGTGGCGCGGGCCAGTACCAGCGCGACCATCGTCTCGACCACTACCGCGGCAGCGGGCACGGCGCACACGTCGGAACGCTGGTGAATCGCCACGGCAGGCTCTCCGGTCGCCAGGTCAACGGTGGCCAGCGCACGGGGCACCGTTGAGATCGGCTTCATGGCGGCTCGCACCCTCAGCGGCTGTCCGTTGGTCATCCCGCCTTCCAGACCCCCAGCCCGATTACTGGAGCGAAACAGTCCGTCGGGGCCCAGGAACATCTCGTCATGCGCGCAACTGCCGCGCCGGCGGGCAGTGGTGAAGCCATCACCGATCTCCACACCCTTGATGGCCTGCACACCCATCACGGCGGCGGCCAATTGGCTGTCCAGCCGGTCCTCGCCACTGGTGAAAGAGCCCAAGCCGATCGGGAGACCGTGCGCAACGATCTCCACCACGCCGCCAAGGGTGTCGCCGTCCTTCTTGGCGTCCTCGATCTCGGCGATCATGGACTTCTCCGCAACCTCGTCGAAGGCGCGGACCGGGCTCGCATCGATCCGGTCGAGGTCGGCAGCCGTCGGCGGCGGCCCGACATAGGGCTCCGAGGCGCCGATGGAGACGACGTGCGAGACCACCTCCACCCCCAGGGCCTGCCGCAGCAGCGCCCGGGCCACCGTTCCAGCCGCGACGCGGGCTGCGGTCTCGCGGGCACTGGCCCGCTCCAGTACCGGGCGGGCGTCGTCGAAGCCGTACTTGACCATGCCCGCGTAGTCGGCGTGGCCGGGTCGGGGCCGGGTCAGAGGTGCGTTGCGGGCGACGTCCAATTCGGCCGGGTCCACCGGGTCGGCCGCCATCACAGTCTCCCACTTCGGCCATTCGGTGTTACCGATCTCGATGGCGATCGGTCCGCCCAGGGTTTGGCCGTGCCGGACACCGGCGAGCACCGTCACCTGGTCCTGCTCGAACTTCATTCGCGCGCCACGGCCGTAGCCGAGGCGCCGGCGCGCCAGTTGCGCGGCGATGTCGTCAGAGGTGAGGTGCACGCCTGCGACCATTCCCTCGACGACGGCAACCAGGGCGCGGCCGTGTGATTCACCGGCGGTGGTCCATCGCAACACGCGTCCATCTTCCCACGTCGGCAACGTCAGACCGAATCAGCGGCAAGGGCGCAATCCCACCAGTTTCGAATGTGGGCCAAACCAATTGCGCTTCAGGGCATCGCCACAGCGGCGGCCGCAAGACTGGCGACGCACATCGACGGCCCGTGCGGCGTGATTCCGCTCCGCCCACGTGCCACCGACGCGGCACCGACAATCGCGGTGAGCACCGGGGCGCCGAACGTGGCCAGCGCCCACACCTCCGGTCCGCAGGCACCGGTGAACGCGCCCAGACCGAGTGCAAGTTTCACGTCACCGGCACCCATACCAGCCGGATTAAGTAGGTGCACAAGAAGATACAGCCCAGCCAAGGCAGCCCCGCCCACGAGTGCGCCCACCCCTCGGCCATAGGCGGCGGCCCCGGCCACGATGACCACCGCACCGGTCAACGTCAACCTGTTGGGCAACCGGCGCTCTCGAATGTCCACCGCGCTCAGCGTCAGCGCCCACACGAGTAATGCGGCATAACCCGCCATCATGACCACGGCCGAACGCTAGCCCAGGGCAGCCGCCATCTGCTGCCGCGGAGCGGGCCGCCCTGTGAATTGTTCGACCTGGCTGAAGGCTTGGTGGAGCAGCATCTGCAACCCGCTGATCACCTCGCCGCCGGGGCGGCCTTCCTTTTCGGCCGCGACCGCGGTCGCCATCGGAGTCGGCCACGGGTCGTAGATGGCGTCCAACAAGACCGGGACCCGCGAGAACGTCGCGGCGTGTTGAGCCGCGGCATCGGCAGGAATGGTGCTGACCAGGACGTCCACGTCCGCCACGACGGTCGGCAGTCCGGGGTCGGCGAGACCGCAAAAGACAACCTCGACATCGAGGGCCGGGCCCAACTCCAGCAGCCAGGCTGCCCGGTCGCGGCTGCGCGCCACGACCGTGATCGTCGTGGCGCCGAGACCGGCGAGTGCGACAACGGCTGCCGGAGCGGTTCCCCCCGAACCGAGCACCATCGCCCGGCGAATGGTGCCGACGTGCCCGAGGGCACCGGCCACACCGTCGACATCGGTGTTGTCGGCCCGCCAGCCGTGCGCGGTCCGCACCAGCGTGTTCGCCGACCCGACGAGCCGGGCCCGCGCGGTGTGCTCGTCAGCGAACCGGAGAGCGGCGAACTTGCCCGGCATGGTCACCGACACTCCGACCCATTCCGGTCCGAAGGCGCTCACCACCGAGGGCAACTGCTCGGCAGTGCACTCGATGCGGTCGTAGGTCCAGTCGGTTAGACCCAGCGCACGGTAGGCCGCCAGGTGCAATTGCGGCGAACGCGAATGCGCGACAGGTGAACCCAGGATGGCCGCCTTCCGAGCGGCGTCGGTTCCAGGGTTCATCCCGAGGCGCTTATCGTCCGGAATTGAGGATGCCGCTGTCCAACGCCTTGTCCCGGTTGGCCAGATGCTGCTGATAGTCGTTGGTGAACAGCGTGGTGCCATCCGCGTCCACGGTCACGAAGTACAGCCAGTCGCCCGGCTCGGGATGCTCTGCAGCGGCCAATGCCTCATCACCGGGCGAGCAGATGGGTGTGGCGGGCAGACCGGACTTGGCGTAGGTGTTCCACGGGGTCTCGGTGTGCCGGTCTTCGTCGGTGGTGGCCAGTTCCTGGCGTTCCAATGGGTAGTTCACCGTGGAGTCGAACTCCAACCGGTCGTACTCACTGTTCAGCCGGTTGTAAATCACCCGCGCTACTTTGGCGAAGTCGGCCGGCTTCGATTCCTTCTGCACCAACGAGCCGACCACCAACACTGCGTACGGGGGCATGTTGAGCGCCTTGGCGGCATCGAGGAGGCCGCCGTCGACGTAGCGCTTCCCGCTGTCCCCGACCAGGGTGGCCAGGATCTGCTTGGGTGACGCGAACGGGTCGATGTTCCAGGTCCCGGGAGCGATGAGCCCCTCGAGGCGGCGGTGGCTGTTGCCCATCGCCCCGGCGCCCTTCAGCGCCCAGTCTGGAACGTTCAGAGACTGCAGGGTCCCCTCGCCGGCAGCGGCCTTGAGGTCCTGCGCCGAGACGCACTTGCGGGTTCCGTTGAGGTCGACACAACTGGCGTCGGCGATCAGCGAGAAGATCCCGGGATTCACCGTGTCGGTACCGATCACCTCGTGGTCGTCGAGTTGCTTGCCCTCCGGGATCACCAGCAGACCCACCCGCGAGGCCGGGTCGGTGAGCTGCTGCACCGCCGCGGCCGCCGGTATTTCGGTGCGCAGCCTGTAGTAGCCGGGCTGGATTGCGGCGAGTTTGGAGTTGCCGCGGGCGGCGGAGATGAACGGCCCGGTCGAGGCGATGACACCCTTGTCCACTAGGTCCGCCGCGATGACGGACCCGGAATCCCCGGGGTGAACCTCTATGACGATGTCCTCGACGCCGGCACCGGTGTAATCGGAGGGCGCTTTGGGGCCGCCGAAAAGCTTGGGAGCCAACAGGACAATGGCGAGAACCACAACGGCGACCGCGGCCAGGATGAGGCCGCGGCGCCCCTTCCGGCCGCGGCCGGTCCCGGGCCCGCGCCCGGTTCGGTTCTTGGTGCCCGAGACCGCACCAACCGCCTGCGGCTGGGCACGCTGGAACTCTCCGTCTTCTGCCATCGTCACTCTTTCAGCGGTCGGGCGCCGCATGGCGGCGCTGGTCCAGCCAGCTCTGCAGGATCGCCACCGCGGCGACCTGGTCGATCATTCCCCGCTGCTGTTTTGCACGAACTCCAGCCTCTCGCAACGACCGCTCCGCGCTGACCGTAGTCAACCGCTCGTCGACGAATCGAATCGGGACCGTTTTGATGCGCGGAGCAAGTGCCTCGGCGAGCGCGACCGCGTCGTCAGCCGAGGCTCCGGCGCGGTTCGCCAGGGTGCGTGGCAGTCCGACGACGACCTCGACGGCCTGGAATTCGTCGACCAGATCGGCCAGCCGCCGCAGGTGTCCACCGCCGCGGTCGCGGCGCACGGTCTCCACCGGGGTGGCCAGCAACCCGTCGGGATCACTGGCCGCCACCCCGATGCGGACCTTGCCCACGTCGATACCGAGACGCCGCCCCCGACCTGGATCGTCTTTTCCCGGCCGATCGGGCAACCGATCCTGCCCGGGTGCCTCACCTACCACCCCACCCCCGGCCATCGGCTCAGCCTCGGGCCAGTTCGGCACGAACCGCTGACAGCGCGGCGTCGATGCCCCCCGAATTCTTTCCGGAGCCCTGAGCCAGGTCGGCCTTCCCACCGCCGCGCCCGCCCAGTGCTGCAGCGACAAGCCCGACGAGGTCATTGGCCCGGACGCCGACGTCCTGAGCGGCCTGGTTGGTGGCCACCACAAATGGGACGCTGTCCGCCGCCTCGGCGATGAGCACGACGACGCCGGGTTCGGAGCCCAGCCGCCCGCGGATGTCGCCGACCAGGGAGCGCAAATCCGCCGCCGTCATACCCGCCGGCATCCGCTGCGCCACCAAGTGGACCTTGCCCACACGCTCGGCTGCACCGGCGACCTCGGCCGCACCGGCGCGTGCCTGCGACAAGCGCATACGTTCGAGTTCCTTCTCAGCGCCCCGGAGCCGCTCCACCAGGGTGGCAACCCGGCCGGGCACCTCCTCGGAGGGCACCTTGAGCGAGGACGCCAGGCCCGCCATCAGTGCGCGCTCCTTGGCCAGGTGCCGGAACGAGTCCAAGCCGACGTAGGCCTCGACCCGCCGCACCCCGGAGCCGACCGAGGACTCGCCGAGAATGGTGACCGGTCCGATCTGGGCTGAGTTGTGCACGTGTGTGCCGCCGCACAGTTCGAGTGAGAAGGGTCCGCCGATCTCCACCACACGGACCTCGTCGGGGTACTGCTCACCGAAGAGGGCCATCGCCCCCATGGCTTTGGCCTTCTCGATGCCGGTGGTGAAGGTGTTCACCGGGTAGTCCGCCCCGACCGCCTCGTTCGCGACCTCTTCGATCTGGCTGCGCTGATCCTCGGTCAGCGCGCCCTGCCAGTTGAAGTCGAAGCGCAGGTAGCCCGGCCGGTTCAGCGAGCCGGCCTGAACAGCGTTGGGCCCGAGGACCTGCCGCAACGCGCCGTGCACCATGTGAGTCCCGGAGTGCCCCTGGGTGGCTCCGTGCCGCCACTGTGGATCCACCGAGGCCAGTACGGTGTCGCCCTCGACGAACTCGCCGGACTCGATGTTGACCCGGTGCACGAACAACGTCTTGGCGATCTTCTGGACATCGGTGACGGCGGCCTTCGCCGACGCGCTGCTGCCTGTTCCGGCGATCCACCCGATGTCGGCGATCTGTCCACCGGACTCGGCGTAGAGCGGGGTGCGGTCCAGCACGATCTCGACCCGCTCCGGGGGAACCGTCTCCGAATGTACCCGCGGGTGGTGCTCCACCACCGGTACCCGCTTGCCGTCAACGAAGATGCCCAGAATCCTTGCCTGGGAGGTCAATTCCTCGAAGCCGGTGAATTGGGTGGGACCGGCGTCGACAAGCTCGCGGAACACGGTGAGATCGGCATGGGCGTGCTTGCGGGCGGCGGCATCGGCCTTCGCCCGACGGCGCTGTTCGGCCATCAGTTCGCGGAAACCGAGCTCGTCCACCGACAACCCCGCCTCGGCCGCCATCTCCAGCGTGAGTTCGATCGGGAAGCCGTACGTGTCGTGCAGCGCAAATGCGTCCGCCCCGGCCAGCTGGGCCTTACCGGATGAGCGGGTGGCCGCCGCAGCCTCCTCGAACAACTTCGAACCCGACGCCAAGGTGCGGTTGAACGCCCTTTCCTCGGCCACCGCAATGCGGGAGATCCGGTCGAAGTCGGTGACCAGTTCGGGATAGGACGGGCCCATCGCGCCGCGCACCGTTTCCATCAACTCACCCATGATGGGCTCTTCGATGCCCAGCAGTTTGGCGGCGCGAATGATGCGGCGCAGTAGGCGACGCAGCACGTAGCCGCGCCCTTCGTTGGACGGGGTGACACCGTCGCCGATGATGATCGCCGCAGTACGGGTGTGGTCGGCGATGACCCGGTAGCGGACGTCGTCGGGGGCGTTGCCCTGGCCGTACCCTCGCGGTGCATATCCGGCGACGGTGTCGATGACCGGCCGCAGCAGGTCGGTCTCATAGACGTTGTCCACCCCCTGCAGCAGGCAGGCGATACGCTCGACACCCATCCCGGTATCGATGTTCTTACGGGGCAGCGGACCGAGGATCTCGAAGTTCTCCTTGCCGGTGCCCTCGCCGCGTTCGTTCTGCATGAACACGAGGTTCCAGATCTCGATATAGCGATCCTCGTTGGCTTCCGGGCCGCCCTCGATGCCGTAGTCGGGCCCGCGGTCGAAGTAGATCTCCGAGCACGGTCCACACGGTCCGGGGATACCCATCGACCAATAGTTGTCAGCCATTCCGCGACGTTGAATTCGCTCAGGCGGTAGGCCGGCCACCTCTTGCCACAGTTGCACGGCCTCGTCGTCGTCGTAAAAGACGGTCGCCCAGAGCCGCTCCGGATCGAAGCCGTAACCGCCTTCGGATACCGGCTTGGTCAACAGACTCCAGGCCAGCGTGATCGCCTCGCGCTTGAAGTAGTCACCGAAGGAGAAGTTGCCCGCCATCTGGAAGAAGGTGTTGTGCCGGGTGGTGACACCCACTTCGTCGATGTCGGGTGTGCGAATGCATTTCTGGATACTGGTCGCCGTGGCATAGGGCGGCGTGCGCTGGCCCAGGAAGTAAGGCACGAACTGAACCATGCCCGCGTTGACGAACAACAGGTTCGGGTCCTCGAGGATCACCGATGCGCTGGGAACCTCGGTGTGTCCTGCGTTGACGAAATGGTCCAGGAACCGCTTCCTGATTTCGTAGGTTTGCACGGCTGTGAGCTGTCCTTAGTGGTTGGGTGCCGGCTTACATTACCGGGCCGCAACAAAGCTCAGCCGCACCGCGCGCATCGGGTTGTCGCGGTTCAGGTCCACCAGGACCACGCTCTGCCACGTTCCCAGGAGCGCTCGCCCATCGGCTACCGGCAGAGTCACCGAGGGCGAGACGATGGCCGGCAGGACATGGTCGGCCCCATGGCCGGGTGACCCGTGGGCGTGGCGATAGCGATCGTCACGTGGCAGCAGCCGCTCCAGGGCGTCGATCAGGTCGTCGTCCGAACCTGCCCCGGTCTCGATGATGGCCACGCCCGCCGTGGCGTGCGGCACGAAGACATTGCACAGCCCGTCACCCAGTGCCGTGCAGAAACGCTGCACGTCAGCGGTCAGATCTACCAGGCGGCGGCGACTAGTGTCGATATCGAGGACCTCGGATTTCACGGGTCCCAGTTTAGGAGTGGTCAACTCGAATCGTTGTGGGCGCGACGGTTCTTGATGCGCTGAGTGCGCTCGGCTGCGCGGGTCCGACGCCGACGAGGCATCTGCAGCGAGCGGCTGGCCGGCCTGGGAGCACCCGGCTCCACCGGGGCAAGCGCGCCGGTGGTCACTTCCCACTCCGGGAAGTGCATCCGGGCACCCGGATGAGTGGTGTACGTGTGGCCGGTTGGAGCGGTCCAGACGATGGTGCCATCGGCCGACTGGTTATCAGACCATCCGCCAACACCGGTCCAGAAAGTTCGCAACAAATGATGTTTGCGGCATAGGCAGCGCAGGTTGGACGGGTGGGTGGGCCCGAGCGGATAGGCGATGGCGTGGTCGATATCGCAGGCCTCGGCCGGGGCGTCACAGCCGGGGAATCGGCAAGTGAGATCCCGGCAGCGGACGAAGCGTTGCAGCTTTACCGACGGCCGGTACCGCGGTTCCGCCTCCTCGCACGGTGTTGTCAACGGCACCACTTGCGCGCCGTCGCGGATCAACTGCTCGAGCAGCGGATTCGGGACGACTCCCCCGTTGGTCATCAGTGCTGCAGTCCGCTTCCGCGGACCGACGGCTTCCCGGGAGCGGGCCTGCTGCACAGCACCGCTGTCGGCCACGACATGGATGATGACCGAGTCCTTGAGCGCCGCACTGGTCGGATTAGGGCAATCGGGTGACCCACATCGGCAGGCAATACGGTCCGCGCCGGCGAACACCGCCCCCATCGCCTCCGCCCGCCGTTGTCCGACGGTGCGGGGATCGGCATCGCACACCGAACGCGCGATAGCCGTCAGCCGCCGTTCGATCAACTCGGCGTGGGTGGAGAACAACCGGCCCCATACCGATCGGGTACCGCTGTCATCGCCGGGCTTTCCGAACTGCACATCCATACCCCGCGCTGCCTGCCGAAACCACTCACGGGCTTGCGGGTCGTGGGCGTCCACCGCCACATCGATGAGCGTCTCGACCCGCCGCTCGGATAACGCGCCCAATCGCTCGGCGACTCGGGCGATCTCCGCATCGATGGCGGCCATCGCCGCTCCGCCAACCACGCAGTGCGTTCGCCAGGAAATCGTGGACACCAGCCGCGCCCCGATGCGTCCCGCCAGGAATAGGGCATTCACCTCGGGCAGGCGGTCCCGCAGCGACTGGGCCAAATACATCATTGAGGACGCCCGTCGAGAGCTGATGCCCAGCGCCGCTCCCACCTCGGCCGCTGTGGCGTCCCATGGATCACACGCCCACCGGGAACGCTGGTCGACCAGATCGGGGTCAAGGTGGTCGACCGGGCAGCGACGTTCCACCAACTCTGCTATCGCCGCGAGTCGGCGTGCAGCCGCGGCGGCTTCCGCACGCGCCCAGTCTCCAATAGCGCCGACCACCGCCGCGTCCTCAGCGGAGGAGAGCGCCCGTGGATCGAGGTTATCGAACATACTTTCGATTTTAGTGACGAGGGGTGACAATTGCTTGGAGCGCAAGACCCTTTGCGCCGGTCGTGCGAGAACCCTCAGCGCATGCGGCGGATGATGGCGCGGAGTTTGTCCAACCGGTCGGCGACCGCCCGTTCAGCGCCATGACGGGTCGGCCGGTAGTAGTCGGCGCCGACGACACCGTCCGGCGGATACTGTTGGGCCACAATTCCGTCCGGGTCGTCGTGAGGATATCGGTAGCCCTGCGCGTTGCCCAGCCGAGCCGCCCCCGAATAGTGTCCGTCCCGCAGGTGGGCCGGAACCGGACCGGCCTTCCCGCCCCGGATGTCGGCCATCGCCGCACTCAGTGCCGTAGTAACACTGTTGGACTTCGGAGCCGTCGCCAGGTGCACGGTGGCATGCGCCAGCGTCAGCTGAGCCTCCGGCATACCGATGAGCGCCACGGTCTGCGCCGCCGCGACCGCCAACGGCAGCGCGCTCGGATCGGCCATCCCGATGTCCTCGCTGGCCAGGATCATCAGGCGGCGCGCGACGAACCGCGGGTCTTCGCCGGCGGCCAGCATCCGGGCCAAGTAGTGCAGGGCAGCGTCGACGTCGGAGCCCCGGATCGACTTGATGAAGGCGCTGACGACGTCGTAGTGCTGGTCGCCGTCCCGGTCATAACGCACCGCCGCCCGGTCCAGCGACTGCTCCACAGCCTCGACCGTCACCCGGCCTCCGGAGGCTGCCGCCGTCTCGGCGGCCACCTCCAGCGCGGTCAACGCCCGCCGGGCGTCCCCGGCGGACAACTGAACCAGAAGTTCCACGGCGTCGTCGTCGACCTGCACCGCCCCGCCCAAGCCGCGCGGATCAGCGACCGCCCGGTGAACCACCGCCCGGATGTCATCGGCACCCAGCGTGTGCAGCTGCAGGATCAGCGACCGGGAGAGCAACGGAGCCACCACGGAGAAGGACGGGTTTTCGGTCGTCGCGGCGACCAGCAGGACTATCCGGTTCTCGACAGCGGCCAA
Organism: Mycobacterium sp.; assembly: GCA_020438845.1. Classification (GTDB taxonomy): domain Bacteria; phylum Actinomycetota; class Actinomycetes; order Mycobacteriales; family Mycobacteriaceae; genus Mycobacterium. Next base: position 149,504 of record JAGQTV010000103.1, read on the forward strand.
CAGCGCATCCTGTTGGGTCTTGGAGAACCGGTGAACCTCGTCGATGAACAGCACGGTCTGCTCACCGCGCAGCAGGGCCCGACGGGACTCGTCAACGACGGCCCGAACCTCCTTGACCCCGGCGGTCAGGGCCGACAGCGCCTCGAACCGCCGGCCGGTCGCCTGCGAGATCAGCGATGCAAGGGTGGTCTTGCCGGTGCCCGGCGGCCCATACAGAATGACCGAGGCCGCTCCTGTCCCCTCAACCAGCCGCCGCAACGGCGACCCCGATCCCAGTAGATGGCCCTGACCTACGACGTCGGCCAAAGTTGTGGGCCGCATACGAACGGCAAGCGGAGCCAGCCCCGGAGCCGACACAGCCGGAACCGACCCAGACGGTCCCGGATCCTCACGCGGCAGGTCAAACAGGCTTTCGGGCACAGGTACTCACGGTGCGGAAGTGACCGGGGCGTCGGTCGGAGCGTCGTGACGATCAGGCGTGGGCCAGGGTTGCGGCACCGGGCGCGGCCGCACCACCTGCGGCCACCAGAACCATCGTCCGAGCAACGCGGCGATCGACGGGGTCATGAACGAGCGGATCACCAAGGTGTCGAACAACAGGCCCAGGCCGATGGTGGTCCCGACCTGCGCGAGGATCTTCAGCTCGCTGAAGCCCATCGCCGCCATGGTCATCGCGAAGACCAGACCGGCAGACGTGACAACCGATCCGGTGCCCGCCATGGCACGGATGATCCCGGTTTTGAGGCCGGCGTGGATCTCCTCCTTGAACCGGGCCACCAACAGCAGGTTGTAGTCCGATCCGACGGCCAGCAGGATGATCACCGACATGGCCAGCACCATCCAGTGCAGCGGGTGGCCCAGGATGTCCTGCCAAATCAGAACGGACAACCCGAACGACGTACCGAGCGACAGCACCACCGTTCCCACGATCACCGCCGCCGCCACCACACTCCTGATCAGAATGAGCATGATGATGAAGATCAGCGACAGTGCCGCCACCCCGGCGATCATCAAATCGTAGTTGGCACCTTCCTGCATGTCCTTGAAGGCGGTAGCGGTTCCGGTGAGATAGATCCGCGACCCTTCCAGCGGCGTGCCCTTGATCGCCTCGAAAACGGCGTTCTTGATCACGTCGACGTGTTTCAGTCCCTCCGGGGACATCGGGTCGCCCTCGTGAGAAATGATGAAACGAACGGCCTTTCCGTCCGGCGACAGGAACATCTTCATGCCGCGCTTGAAATCGGCGTTCTCGAAGACCTCAGGCGGCAGGTAGAACGAGTCGTCGTTCTTGGCCTGATCGAATGCCTTGCCCATTGCGGTCTGGTTTTCCTGCATGGCCTGCATCTGGTCGTACATCCCGGCCTGTGTGCTCTCCATGGTCAGCTGCATGATCCGCATCGAGTCCATGGTGGAGATCATCGGCAGGATCAGGGTGCGCATCTGGGCGGTGAGCACATCGAGTTGGTCCAGGCTCGGCATCAGAGCCTTCATGTCGTCGGTCATCGTGTCGACGCCGTCGATGGTGTCGAACACCGAGCGCATGGCCCAGCAGACCGGGATATCGAAGCAGTGCGGTTCCCAGTAGAAGTAGTTGCGCAGCGGACGGAAGAAGTCGTCGAAATTTGCGATGCTGTCCCGCAATTTCTCGACGTCGGCGACGGTGACGTGCATCTTCCCGACCATGTCGTGGGTGACGGCGTTCAGTGCTCCCATCAGGTCATACATCTGCCGCATGGTGTCGATGTTGACCTGCATGTCGTCGCCCATTTTGAGCATGTCCTTCATGCGATCCTGCAGATAGGACATGTTCATCGTCTGCAGGGTGCCCTGCATGCCGATCATGAACGGGATCGAACTGTGCTCGATCGGAGTGCCCAGCGGGCGGGTGATCGTCTGCACGCGGCCGATACCCGGTTGGTGGAACAGCGCCTTGGCCACCCGGTCGATCACCAGGAAGTCTGCCGAGTTGCGCATGTCGTGGTCACTTTCCAGCATGAGCATCTCTGGACTGAGCCGCGCCGAGGGGAAATGACGCTCGGCCGCGGCGTAACCCTCGGCAGCCGGAATGTCGGACGGCAGGTAATGCCGATCGTTGTAGTCGGTCCGGTAGCCGGGCAGCGCGAGTAGGCCCACCAAACAAAGCGCGATGGTGGCCACCAGGATCGGGCCGGGCCAACGCACCACGGCAGTGCCGACTCGCCGCCAGAATCGGATCCGCATGGCGCGCTTGGGTTCCAGGGCGCCGAGGGAACTGGCCACGGTGACCACCGCAGGGCCGAGCGTCAACGCCGCTGACACCACCACCAGCATGCCGATGAACAGCGGGATACCCAACGACTGGAAGGTGGGCAGCCTGGTGAAGTGCAAGCAGGCCATCGCCCCGGCGATGGTCAGTCCGGAGCCCAGGATCACATGCGCCGTGCCGTGATACATCTCGTAGAAGGCGGCTTGCTTGTCCCGCCCTTTGCTGCGGGCCTCCTGGTAGCGGCCGAAGAGGAAAATCACATAGTCGGTGCCCGCCGCGATCGCCATCATCGTCAGCAGGTTGACCGCGAAAGTCGAAAGACCGATCAGGTGGTAGTGCCCGGCGAAGGCCACCACGCCGCGGGCCACCGCCAGGCCCAGGAAGACCATCACCATGGCCAGCACGACGGTGACAAGCGACCGGTAGACGAAGAGCAGCATCAGTGTGATGACGCCGAACGTCAGAATGGTGATCATCTGCAGGCTTCGGTCACCGGCGATGTGCGTGTCGGCGACCAGAGCAGACGGCCCGGTCACATACGTCTTTAACCCGTCTGGAGCCGGGACGCTGTCGACGATCTTCTTGACGGCCTCGACCGATTCGTTGGCCAGGCCCTCCCCCATGTTGCCGGCCAGGTAGACCTGTACGTAGGCGGCTTCACCATCGGGGCTCTGCGAACCGGCGGCGGTGAGCGGGTCACTCCAGAAATCCTGAACATGCTCGACGTGTTTCTTGTCGGCGTTGAGCTTGGCCACGATCTGGTCGTAGTAGCGGTGGGCTTCGGCACCGAGTTGGTGATCGGACTCCAGCACGATCATCACCGAGGTGTTCGACTTGAACTCGTCGAACACCTTGCCTATCCGGTACATCGCGATGGTCGACGGCGCATCCGCGGCGGCCATGGGGACCGACTGCTCCTGGCCGACGACCTCGATCTGCGGCACCGCCACATTGGTGATGACCGTCAGGGCCAGCCAGCCGAGAATGATCGGCACCGCCAACCGGCGGATCCACGTCGCGATGTGCGGCCGCGCCGGGCGGTCAGCCTGCGGGTCGCGCCGCCCCGAGAACGTGATCATCCGGACTTGACGAGGCAGAAGGTCTGAGCATTGACCCCGTTGGAGATCCTCTCGTCCTTGAGCACCCCGTCAATCGTGATTCGGCAGCCGATGGTGTCACTGTCGCCCTGAGCGACGATGTTGGCACCGGCCGCCGGCGCCGTCGTCGTGAGGGTGAGCGACCACGGCAACGTGACGTTGCGGGCTATCTGCGGTTCGGCGTCGAGGTTGAGGTAGTTGATGGTCGCCACGGTTCCGGTGGGACCGAAGATCTCGTAAGTGACCGATTTGGGATTGAACGGCTTGGGGTCGTTGGCCAACCCACTGCCCTCCCGGGTGATCTCGGTCTTGCCGAATACACCGTGAAGTCGGTCGACGACGAATGCCGCGATCGCCACAACCACCACGATCAGCAGCGGCATCCACGCCTTGCGCAGAAAACGCACCAGCCAGTACCCGATTGTTCGGCGGGGGCGTTTGGGGTCGGTCTTGGCGGCTTTTGCGGCTTTTGCCTCGGCCTTTGCGCGGCGTTTCGCACTTCGGCCGAGCTTCGACTCGGGCACCGGATCAGCGGCGGAGTCGGGATCAGGCGCCACATGGAATTCCTCGGCTGGCTGGGTGTGAGCTGCGGAACCGTCCACGGTCACGACTCGCTCCGGGCGATGGCCGGCAACGTCGGTGAGGGAGTCGCTGCGATCACCACCACTACATAGTAGGACTAACAGTTGACGGATACTAAGCCTGGGCACGGGAGGACGGCAAATGACCTCGATCGTTCACAAGGGCTGCGGGCCGCAACGATCAGAACAGCGTGCCCGATAGACCGAAATCGTCTACGGCACGCAAGAGTTGGTCGGCGAGATCGCCCTCGTTATTGGCAGTTCCGACTTGCCACCCGCTTGCGACCAATACCACCTGCGGACCGACCCGGGCCGATCCGACAACCAGCGAGCCACCCATGTTGTCCAATATTTCAGGGGTGACCGGCCATTCGATCGGCGACCGAGCGAAGAACACCTGCGCTACCGTTCCGTCGGCACGCAGTACATCCGGCGGTACGTCACCCATGTTCGTGCAGCCGACGGGGTAGCCCGACCCCAACGCCACCCCTTCAAGTTTCCGCAACAGCCGCTTTGGCACGAAGGGCGTCAGCGCCAACGTCTCGTACAGCTCGTTCTGGGCCTCGGTGTTGGCGGTCAGACTCGTCTTGATGTCGGCACGGATCCTTTTCAGCGAGGCGGGGGCCTCCTCGGGGTCGACTTTCACCGACACCCCGCTCAGGGCATTGGCTCTGGTATCGCCTTTGGTCCGATCGCTGACCGGCATGTTGAGGGTGACGAGTCCGTCCTCGTCGACCCTGCCGCGGTACCTGCCCAACCGCGCGGCGATGCCCGCCACCAGGGCGTTGCTGGTCCCTCCGAGAGCAGCCGCCCGCTGATCCCACTCGGCGATATCGACCAAAGCGGTTACCGACGGTACGGGGATGGCGGACGCAGTGCCCTCGATGGGCCGACCCACCGAACGTTTGGCGGAGGAGCGGATATCCGCCTTCTCTTTGCGCGCGACCCGAACCGCTGCCCGAACGGCTTTTGCCAGTTCGGGCAGCGACGCGGCGGTGGACTTCAGGTCTTCGCGGACGGCCTGCCTACGGGTTCGTGAATGTGGTTGGGAGTAGCCGTAATCCCGCTTTCGGCCCGACACGGCGTCCACGATGGAAGTGAATATCGCGCCGCCGTCAGCTACGGAGTGCGACACCATGATCATGACCGCACCACCGCCCTCGACGAATGGGACCACCGCCATCCGCCATGCGGGCCCGCGCTCCGGATCCACCGGTATCACCGATTGTTCGAGCAGCCATTGCCGCAATTCGCTGCGCGGCCGCGGAGTCGCAGCGAGGTCGAGATCAGCTTGGTGGGGCGCAGCGACCCAACGATGCCGCCCGAACGGAAGAGGGGAACGCTCGATGCGACGCCCGAACAGCGTGTAGCCGAGGTTGTGGTGGAACTGCCCGAGCGCGTCGAGGTCCATGTCGTGGTCGTAGACCCAGACGTACTGTTGGTGCGGGCCGCGACCCAATGCCCTCAGGCCCAGAAACGATCCCTGGTCGATGTACGCCAGCTGATTGTCCACGGGTCAATGGTACGCACTGCGGAGGTCAGCGGGGGCTGTCCGATTTGTCCGGCTGGGCGTCCATCCCGGACTCCTTGCGCTGCAATGCGGTGATGGGTGCGGGCGCATCGGTCAACGGGTCCACGCCGCCACCCGACTTGGGGAAGGCGATGACATCGCGGATCGAGTCGGCGCCGAACAGCAGCGCGACGATTCGGTCCCAGCCGAAGGCGATCCCGCCGTGCGGCGGGGCGCCGAAGGTGAAGGCGTCCAACAGGAATCCGAACTTGTCGTCGGCCTCTTGGGCATCGATACCCATCACGGCGAACACGCGTTCCTGAATGTCTCGGCGGTGGATGCGGATCGACCCGCCACCGATCTCATGGCCGTTGCAGACGATGTCGTATGCATCGGCGAGTACCTCACCGGGGTTTGCGCCGATGGAATCCTCGTGGCCGGGTTTGGGAGCGGTGAACGCGTGATGCACCGCAGTCCACGCTCCGGAACCGACCGCGACGTCGCCCGTGGCCGTGGCGTCGTCGGCCGGTTCGAAAAGCGGTGGATCGACGATCCAGACGAAAGCCCATGCGTCGTCGTCGATCATGTTCAGTCGGCGAGCGATCTCACCGCGAGCCGCCCCCAGCAACGCCCGCGACGTCTTGGCCGGCCCAGCCGCGAAGAACACGCAGTCGCCGGGTTTCGCACCGACGTGGGCTGCCAATCCGTCGCGCTCGGCGTCGGAGAGGTTCTTGGCCACCGGTCCGGACAGCGTCCCGTCCTCGCCGATCAGAACGTAGGCCAGGCCCTTGGCGCCGCGCTGCTTGGCCCACTCCTGCCAGCCGTCGAGCGTGCGCCGTGGTTGAGACGCCCCGCCGGGCATCACGACGGCACCGACGTAGGGCGCCTGAAACACCCGGAACGGCGTGTCCTTGAAATAGCGGGCGCACTCGACCAGTTCGAGACCGAAGCGCAGGTCGGGCTTGTCCGAGCCGAATCGCCGCATCGCATCGGCATAGCTCATCCGGGGTATCGGCCGAGGTAGGTCGTATCCGATGAGTCGCCACAGCGCGGCCAGGATCTCCTCGGCGACGGTGATTACGTCGCCGGCGTCGACGAAGCTCATCTCGATGTCGAGTTGGGTGAACTCAGGCTGGCGGTCGGCGCGGAAGTCTTCGTCGCGATAACAGCGCGCGATCTGGTAGTAACGCTCCATTCCGGCCACCATGAGCAGCTGCTTGAACAGCTGCGGGCTCTGGGGAAGCGCGTAGAAGGAGCCGGGCTGAAGCCGAGCCGGCACCAGGAAGTCACGAGCCCCTTCCGGGGTGGAGCGGGTCAGCGTCGGGGTCTCGATCTCGACGAAGTCGTGGTCGGCCAGCACAGCGCGGGCTGCGGCATTCGCCCTCGACCGCAGTCGGAGGGCGTCGCCCGGCCCTCCCTCACGACGCAGGTCCAGGTACCGGTGCTTTAGTCGGGCTTCCTCCCCAGCGGGCTCATCGAGTTGGAAGGGCAACGGCGCACACTCCCCCAACACCGTCAAAGAGGTTGCATTGACCTCGACGTCGCCGGTGGCAATCTCCGGATTGGCGTTGCCCTCCGGACGAATCTCCACCACCCCTTCGACGGCCACGCAGAACTCGGCGCGCAGCCGATGTGCCTGGGCCAGCACCTGCCCCTCCCGGAACACCACCTGCGACAGCCCCGAAGCGTCGCGCAGATCGATGAAGATGACGCCGCCGTGATCGCGGCGCCGGGCTACCCATCCGGCCAGGGTGACCGTCCGCCCGGCGTCGGACGCCCGCAACGAACCGACGGCATGACTGCGCAGCACTGAAGGGCCCCCTGGAAACTGGAGTGACAGGAATCGGCTGCCAAGTCTATGAGGTGCGCTGAGAAAGCCACCGGCGGACTGCGCTGTGGCAAACTGGACCGCGGCAGTCGCCCGGCCTAACGGGCCGATCTCGAGGAGCCAGTCGTGACCTTCAACGAAGGTATGCGGATCGACACCAGTGCGGCTTCGAGCAGTGGCGGCGCCGGGCGTGGCATCGCGATCGGCGGGGGCGTCGGAGGCCTGGTGATCCTGCTCATCGCGCTGTTTCTCGGCGTCGACCCGGGTCCGGCGCTGCAGCAGCCCGTCAACCAACCCCAGTCCCAGCCGGGCTTCGACCTGAGCAAGTGCAAGACCGGCGCCGACGCCAACAAATACGCCGAGTGCCGGGTGGTCGCCACCGGGAACTCACTGGACGGGATCTGGTCCCAGTTGCTCAAGGGTTACCGCCGGCCGAGGACGCAATTGTTCACCGGCCAGGTACAGACCGGTTGCGGGCCAGCCACCAGCGATGTGGGCCCGTTCTACTGCCCGGCAGACCAAACCGCCTACTTCGACGTCGGTTTCTTCGATGTCCTCAAGAACGAGTTCGGATCCAGCGGTGGCCCGTTGGCGCAGGAGTATGTGGTCGCCCACGAATACGGGCACCACGTTCAGAACCTGCTCGGCGACCTCGGCCGTGCCCAGAGAGGGGCTAAGGGTCCCAGCGGGGGCGGTGTGCGTTCCGAGTTGCAGGCCGATTGCTATGCCGGGGTGTGGGCCCACTACGCGGCGATCACTAAGCAACCCGGTACCGACGTGACTTACCTGGAACCGCTGAGTGACAAGGACATCGCCGACGCCCTGTCGGCGGCGGCCTCAGTCGGCGACGACCGGATCCAGAAGGAGACCACCGGCCGGGTGAATCCGGAAAGTTGGACCCACGGATCCTCGGCGCAGCGGCAGAAGTGGTTCACCGTGGGCTACCAGACCGGCGACCCGAACAAGTGCGACACCTTCAGCGCCACCAACCTGGGCTGATCTGGCCGACCTGATCAGCGGGGCCTGGGTTACCAGGGCCGCATCGCGCATTGGACCCCACTGCCGCCCTGCTGGGACATCACGACCTGTCCGTCGACTGAGATCTCACAGTGGAACTCCGGGTTCACCCGCAGGCCGCCACTGGCGCTGACAAACGCCCACTCCGAGGGGTCGTTCAGCGTGGTCTGCAGCGTCCACGGCATTCCTGGACCCACCGTCGTGCGGTCCATCGGCATGTATTTGGGGTCGTTCGCCGCCTCCTTGGACGGTGCGTCGGCAAGGACGTAATAGATGTTCGCAATCACATCGCTGGTAGTGGTCACCGTGTACGTGACCTGATGGGCTCCGGCGGCGGCCGGGGTGGGCGCTGTGCTTGTTGGCGCTGGGCTGGTCGGCGCTGTGCTTGTTGGCGCTGGGCTGGTCGGCATCGGCTCAGTTGATGTCGGCTCAGTAGTCGACTCTGCAGGGGTCGGCCCCGCAGTAGTCGACTCTGAAGGGGTCGACTCGGTAGATGTCGGCGCCGCTGGCTCGGTAGTCGTCGTGGTCGGGTCCGCCCCCACCGGCGAAGCGACAACCACGCCGGCGGCCAGGATTGCCGCAGCCGCGGCACCCGCTGAACACATGGAAGCTCTCAGGTGTCCCATACCACCCCTATCGGGGAGCACCCGAATCCCGTTACCGACCTCGGCCAGGGTTGCTCAGCCGACATCTCTCAACATCGGGCCATCCTGCTCCGCCGGCGCGGCCACCCGCCTCATCCCGGCGAACAAATCGATCGATGCCGCAACCGCGTGGTCGACGAATTCCTTCAGTTCGGCGACGCTCATCGGCTGCACATGGTCGTGGACACTGACCCCGACGAGGCTTGGATCGCTGGAGTCGTGGAACATCACCTCGGCCGCCGGTTGAAGGGCCGTCCAACGGGTGGCCAGTTCCGTCAGCCGCTCACGCGCAACCGCGGGGTAGTACCGGTCCGGATCGATGCTGACCTGCACCGCGTCGCCGGCGGCGCGGAGGTGGATGTTCAACCGCTTGTGGCGGCCATCGACGAGCACGTCGACGAGAAAGAAGTACTCGTCAACGTGGTGTCCGAGGAAGAACCGCGCACCACGGGTGCGCAGGTATTCCTGGATCAACTCGTTCATACACGGAAAACGTCGCTGATCGGGCGCGCGGTTCCCGGCGGGCGGTAAGAAATCACTGAGCTTTTAACTGCTTGGGCAACGCGGTTCATGACAGCCTCGAAACAACCTCGGCGACAACCGAATCGGCGGGAACGTCAACCTGGGCTCCCGTCGACAGGTCCTTGACGCCCACGGTGCCGGCGTCGATGTCGCGATCGCCGGCAACCAGGGCGATCCGCGCCCCGGAGCGGTCGGCCGCCCGCATCGCGCCCTTCATCCCGCGGTCGCCGTAGGCCAAGTCGACCCGGATGCCCTGCGACCGCAGCACCGCGGCGAGTTTGACGAGCTCCAACTTGGCCTGCTCCCCCACGGGCACCCCGAACACTTCGCAGCGGGCCGGCTCGCCAACCGCATGCCCCTCGGCCCGCAGTGCGAGCATGGTCCGATCCACCCCCAGACCGAACCCGATCCCGGAAAGGTCCTGACCGCCCAGCTCAGCCATCAGCCCGTCGTAGCGGCCACCGCCTCCGATGCCGGATTGCGCCCCGAGTCCGTCGTGCACGAACTCGAAAGTGGTCTTGGTGTAGTAGTCCAGTCCCCGAACCAGCCGCCGGTTGATGACGTACGGCACACCGAGTGCGTCGAGGTAGGCCAGCACCGTCTCGAAATGCTGCTTCGCACTGTCGGAGAGGTGGTCCAGCAATACCGGCGCGTCCGCGGTCAGCTCGCGAACGTGCGGCCGCTTGTCATCGAGCACCCGCAGCGGGTTGATCGCGACCCGCTGGCGTGTCGCCTCGTCGAGATCCAAGCCGAAGAGGAACTCCTGCAAAAGGTCCCGGTACTGGGGCCGGCAGGTGTCGTCGCCCAAGGAGGTGATCTCCAGCCGGAACCCGGTCAAGCCGAGCGAACGGAAACCGGCGTCGGCGATCGCGATCACCTCGGCATCCAAAGCCGGGTCGTCGACGCCGATCGCCTCCACACCGACCTGTTGAAGTTGGCGATAACGTCCGGCCTGCGGTCGCTCGTAGCGGAAGAAGGGTCCGGCGTAACACAGCTTCACCGGTAGCGCACCGCGGTCCAGTCCGTGTTCGATCACCGCGCGCATCACCCCGGCGGTGCCTTCGGGTCGAAGTGTTACCGAACGGTCCCCGCGGTCGGCGAAGGTGTACATCTCCTTGGAGACCACATCGGTGGACTCCCCGACCCCGCGCGCGAACAGTGCGGTGTCCTCGAAGATCGGCAGTTCGATGTCCCCGTAACCGGCACGGCGGGCAGCGCCGAGCAACCCGTCACGAACAGCGACGAACTGCGCAGATTCCGGCGGCAGGTAGTCGGGGACACCCTTGGGGGCTTGGAAGTCAGCCACAGAAGTCACTCACAGCGTGGTAATTCCCTGCAAGAACGGGTTGGCACGGCGTTCCGCTCCGATAGTGCTTGCCGGACCGTGGCCGGGGAGCACCCGGGTGGCGTCGTCGAGCACCAGAAGTTTGGTGATGATCGAATCCAGCAGATCACGGGCACTGCCGCCGGGCAGGTCGGTGCGGCCGACGGACTGCTTGAACAGGGTGTCTCCGGTGAAGGCGTTGTCGGCGACCCGGAACACCACTGAGCCCCGGGTGTGCCCTGGCGTGTGATCCACGACGACTCTGAGTTCGCCGAAGTCAAGGGTGTCCCCGTCACGATCGAGTTCGACCACCTGCCGGGGCTCCCGGAACAATGCGCCCATCGCGATCTGACCGATGCGCGGGCCGAACCCACGGATCGGGTCGGTCAGCATGAACCGGTCGTCGGGGTGGATGAATACCGGGCAACCGTAGGTGTCGGACACTTTCTGGGCTGACCAGATGTGGTCGATGTGACCGTGGGTCAGCAATACCGCGGCCGGGGTGAGACGGTGCTGGTCCAGAATCCGCCGCAGCGGCGCGGCGGCGCGCTGGCCGGGGTCGACGATGATCGCGTCCGACCCGGCGCCCGGCGCCAGCACATAGCAGTTACAGGCCAGCATTCCGGCTGGGAACCCGGTGAGCAACACGCTGACCAGTGTCCCATCTGGCTCCCGGGTTAGGCCCCGCACCCTGGGCATCGGCATGATTCAGGTGGGTGGTGGATCCCGCTCACATGTTCGGCTGGCACACTCGATGGGCGTTTCCCACGGACGCCGAACCGGAAGACGCATCACCACAAAGACGCAGGAGGACCACCGCGGTGCCCACCAACGAAGAACGACGCGAAGCCGCCAAGCTCAAGCTGGAGCAGGAACTGAAGCGACGGGAGAAGCGGGCCAAACAGCGCCGCATCTTTACTGCATTCGGTTCGGCGGTCGCTCTTGTGGCGGTCGGCGCCCTGGTCGTGTGGCTCTTGTTCAGTGGCGAGGAGGAGACGGCCGACAACACCGCTGCATCCTCCACTGCAAGCGGGCCTGCCGCAGCGCTCACCCGTGGGGGCGAAGGCCAGCTGCCGGCGTTCAAGGCGCCTGCCGAACTCGGCGCGAACTGCCAGTACCCAGCGAGCCCGCAGAAAGCCAGCAAGCCGGTCGAGGGTCCCAAATCCGGCAAGGTGCCCACCGACCCGGCGACGATCAGCGTCAGCATGGCCACCGACCAGGGCAACATCGGGCTGGTTTTGAACAACGCCGAGGCACCGTGCACGGTTAACAGCTTCGCCAGCCTGGCTCAGAAGGGCTTCTTCGACGACACCGTCTGCCACCGTCTGACCACGACGCCGGGTCTGGGGGTTCTTCAGTGCGGCGACCCGACGGGATCCGGATCAGGCGGCCCGGGTTACCAGTTCGCCAACGAGTATCCGACCAACCAGTACCCCAAGGATGACCCGGCGCTGCAAAAGCCGGTGCTCTACCCGCGCGGCACTTTGGCGATGGCCAACGCGGGCCCCGACACCAACGGCAGCCAGTTCTTCCTGGTCTACAAGGACTCCCAACTGCCGCCGAACTACACCGTGTTCGGAACCATTGACCCGACCGGTCTCGCCACGCTGGACAAGATCGCCGAGAAGGGCGTCGCCGACGGCGCCCAGGATGGCAAGCCGGCGACCGAGGTCAAGGTCAAGTCGGTTCTGCTGGACTGAGATTACGGGCTGACGGGCGGGCGGCATTCAGGCGATGCCGGCCGCCGTCTCGGCTGGCACCCCCTGGTGCAGGACAGCAACCGGGCACTCTGCGTGCGCGACCACCTTCTGGCTCACCGATCCCATGATGAGCCCGGAGAAGCCCCCGGTGCCCCGGCTTCCGACCACCAGCAACGCAGCCCCGCGGGCCTGGGACAACAACACCTCCGCCGGCCGCCCAGTCCCGGCGACGAAGGTCACTGGGACGTCCGGAAACGATGCGGCGATCACGATCACCGGCGAGTGGAACGCGCTGGTATCCGATCCCGGAGTAGCGCTCTCCGGGTCGATCTCCTCGGTCTCCGGCTCACCGCGACTCGGCTCCACCGAGACCGCCACCACAGCGCACCCGATAGCCTCGGCATGCCGAAATGCGAAGGCCGCGGCCCGGTTTGACGCCGAAGATCCGTCGTAACCCAGTACCACCTGCCCCGGATTTCCCGGGTAGCCCTCGATGTTCTCGAAAGGCACCCCGCCTTCCAGGCCGGAGTGCACCACGACAACCGGGCACGGCGCATAGGGAGCGACATGCAAAGTGGTCGAACCCAGCAGCAGGCCGCGGAAGCCCTCGACACCGCGTGACCCCAGCACGATCACGTCGGCGTTCTCGCCGGCAGCCAACAGCGACTGCACCGGCGCGTCGGGCATCTGCAAGGCCCTGATCTCCAGGCTGGGCTGCTGGGCTACAGCCACCGCCGTGGCAGCGCCCAGAACGCCCGTGGGTTCAGTTAGCAGCGTCGGTTCCGCTTCCGCGTCAGGGCGGGCGTAGAGGATGGTCAGCGGCAGTCCGTAGGCAACAGCGGTGTCGGCTGCGAAACGCACCGCCGCGACGCTGTGCTCCGACCCGTCAGCACCGACCACGACGCCACTCTCGGCCAGCACGATGTCCGTGGCCGTGCTGATTTCCCCAGCCATGCCGATGCCCTCCGTCCACTTCACTGTGACAAGCAAAGCAAACACCCAACACGTCCCGCTGTCAGCGGTACGGTTCTTCCCATCGTCGATTTCATCAGCGAACCTGGAGGGGGTGGCGTGTCGGAAACGGACGAGATTCACCACGCTCCGGAGGCCGACATCCAGGAGAAGGGCCTTTCCCGCAACTCCCTGGGCGTCTTCGGCAGCGTCATCCTCGGCATCTCGTGTGTCGCGCCGGCCTACACCCTCTCCGCGACCATCGGCATCCTGGTCACCCAGGCCGGGTACAAGACCGCCTTGGTCATTATCGCCGGGTTCCTCCCGATGTTCTTCGCCGCCTACGCATACCGAGAGCTGAACAAGGTCGTCCCGGACTGCGGGACGTCATTCACCTGGACCAGCAAGGCGTTTGGGCCCTACGTCGGCTGGATCGGCGGCTGGGCGGCAATCCTGGCGACCGCCATCGTGCTCTCCAACCTGGCCGGGGTGGCCGTGGAATTCTTCTACCAACTGCTGGGTGACATCTTCCGTAACCCGTCGCTTGGCAGTCTCTGGGAGAACAAAGCGGTCAACGTAGCGACGTGTGTTCTGTTCCTGGCGATCGCCACCTGGGTCGCCTACCGGGGCATCACCACCACTGAGCGGGTGCAGTTTCTGCTCGTCGGATTCCAGTTGAGCGTGCTATTGATCTTCGCGGTGGTGGCAATCGCCAAGTCCACCTCCTCCGGCGGGTTCGACTGGCAGCAGGCGATGGTCGACACCCCGGACCTGCCGGGATCGATCGAGCACCTGGCCGGGCTGTGGCTGAGCCCGTCGGGGTTGACGCTGTCGGCGTTCATCGCAGGGCTATCCGGCTCGATCTTCGCGTTCTGGGGTTGGGACACAACCCTGACGGTGAACGAGGAGTCCAAGGAATCGGAGAAGACGCCGGGCCGGGCGGCTCTGCTGACTGTGCTGTCCATTCTGCTGACCTACCTGATCGTTTCCACCGCCGCGGTGATGTACGCCGGAATCGGAACCGAGGGCGTCGGGCTCGGCAACGAGAAGATCGCCCACAATGTCTTCGGTGCGCTGGCAGAGCCGGTGCTGGGCAAGCCCTGGCACACCCTGCTCTACCTCGCGGTGCTGGCCTCCAGCGTGGCCAGCCTGATCACCACCTTCCTGCCGTCATCGCGGACGATGCTGGGCATGGCCACCTACAAGGCGTTGCCACCGCGGTTCGGGGCCATTCATCCGCGCTACCTCACACCCTCCTACGCGACAGTGGCCGCCGGAGTCTTCGCCGGCGGGTTCTACGGGGTCATGATGTTCCTCAGCGAGAACGCGCTTACCGACACGATCTACTCGCTGGGCATCATGATTTGCTTCTACTACGGGCTCACCGCATTCGCCTGCATCTGGTTCTTCCGGCGCGAATTGTTCGCCAACGTGCACAGCTTCATCTTCAAGCTGCTGTTTCCGCTGCTCGGCGGTATCGGCCTGTTCGCCGTGTTGATCGTGACACTGCGCGACAGCGCCTCGCCGGATTACGGCAGCGGAGCCAGCGTTTTCGGCGTCGGACTGGTCCTGGTCCTGGGCCTCGCCCTGATCGTTACCGGCCTAGTTCTGATGCTCATTTGGCGCTCAGTGCAGCCGGCATTCTTCCGCGGCGAGACGCTCCACCACGACACTCCGACGATCGTCGCGGACTGACCTCGCTCCCCCGGACTCGTCCCTCGTCCGGAATGCCCCGATCGTCTCGCTCCTCCGCCTCGTACCTCAGCGGCATCGTCGACTCGACGGTCAGGCGGCAGAATCTGACAGCCGCCCTCCTCCCCCGGACTCGTCCCGCGTCCGGAATCGTCAGGCGGCGGACGTCACCCGGTAGACGTCGTACACCCCTTCGACGTTGCGCACCGCGTTTAGCACATGGCCAAGATGCTTTGGGTCACCCATTTCAAAAGTGAAGCGACTGATCGCGACCCGGTCGTCGGAGGTATTCACCGACGCCGACAGGATGTTGACCCGCTCGTCGGCAAGCACCCGGGTGACATCGGACAACAAGCGGTGTCGGTCAAGCGCCTCGACCTGGATCGCCACAAGGAACACCGACGTCGGCGAAGGCGCCCAGAGCACCTCGATGATGCGCTCGGACTGCTCACGCAGCGCTTCGGCGTTGGTGCAGTCGGTCCGGTGCACGCTGACCCCGCCGCCACGGGTGACGAAACCCATGATTTTGTCACCCGGCACCGGTGTGCAGCACTTGGCCAGCTTGGTCAACACACCAGGAGCACCGGGAACCGCCACACCGGTGTCCTCGGTATCACGCTGACGCACTGGCATCGTGGCGGGTGTTGACCTCTCGGCCAGTTCGTCTTCAGCGTCGTCGGCACCGCCAAGCTGGACTAACAACCGCTGCACGACATGGCGCGCCGAAACGTGCCCTTCCCCCACAGCGGTATAGAGCGCGGAGACATCGGCATAGCGCAGTTCCTGGGCCAGCGCCGCCACCGCCCCGCCATTGACGATGCGCTGCAAGGGAAGACCGCCCCGGCGCACCTCACGGGCGATCGCCTCTTTACCCGCTTCCAGCGCCTCCTCTCGGCGTTCCTTGGCGAACCACTGCCGGATCTTGGCCTTCGCACGCGGGGACACCACGAAGCTCTGCCAGTCCCGTGATGGTCCGGCGTTGGGCGCTTTGGAGGTGAAAACCTCAACAAGTTCCCCGTTTTCGAGCTTGCGCTCCAACGCTACGAGCCGACCGTTTACCTTGGCACCGATGCAGCGATGGCCGACCTCGGTGTGCACCGCGTAGGCGAAGTCAACCGGTGTGGAACCGGCCGGGAGAGTGATCACGTTGCCTTTGGGCGTGAAGACGAAGATCTCCTTGACGGCGAGGTCGTAGCGCAAGGACTCCAGGAATTCGCCGGGGTCGGCGGCCTCGCGCTGCCAGTCGAGCAGCTGCCGCATCCAGGCCATGTCGTCGATTTCGGCCGAGGCGTGCGGGTGCGGAACCCCGGTGCGCCCCTTCGCTTCCTTGTAGCGCCAGTGCGCGGCGATGCCGTACTCGGCGGTGCGGTGCATGTCGCGGGTTCGGATCTGCACCTCAAGCGGCTTGCCCTCCGGGCCGACAACGGTGGTGTGCAGTGACTGATATACCCCGAACCGGGGTTGGGCGATGTAGTCCTTGAACCGGCCAGGCATCGGCTGCCACAACGAATGCACGACTCCCACTGCGGCATAGCAGTCCCGAATCTCCTCGCAGAGGATACGCACACCGACCAGATCGTGGATGTCGTCGAAGTCACGACCCTTGACGATCATCTTCTGGTAGATCGACCAGTAGTGCTTCGGCCTGCCCTCGACCTTGGCATTGATCTTCATGCTGCTCAGAGCGGATCCGATTTCGCCACGCACCTTGGACAGGTAGGTGTCCCGAGACGGCGCCCGGTCGGCTACCAGTCGAACGATCTCCTCGTAGCGTTTGGGGTGCAGGATCGCGAAGGACAAATCCTCCAGTTCCCACTTGACCGTCGCCATTCCGAGCCGATGAGCAAGCGGGGCAATCACCTCTAGCGTCTCCCGGGCCTTCCGGGCTTGCTTCTCCGGAGGCAGGAAACGCATGGTTCGCATATTGTGCAGGCGGTCGGCCACCTTGATCACGAGCACGCGAGGGTCGCGGGCCATGGCGATGATCATCTTGCGGATGGTCTCGCCTTCGGCGGCGCTGCCCAGCACCATCTTGTCGAGCTTGGTCACTCCGTCGACCAGATGGCCCACCTCCTCACCGAAGTCCGCGGTCAGCGCCTCCAGCTCGTAGCCGGTGTCCTCAACGGTGTCGTGCAGCAGGGCCGCAACGAGCGTGATGGTGTCCATACCCAGTTCAGCGAGGATGTTCGCCACCGCCAGTGGATGGGTGATGTAAGGATCGCCGGAGCGCCGCATCTGGCTGGAGTGGCGTTCCTCGGCAACCTCATAGGCCCGCTGCAAGATCGCCAGATCGGCCTTCGGGTAGAACTCTCTGTGCACTGCCACCAGCGGCTCGAGTACCGGGTTTAACGTGCTGCGTTGCGCGGTGATACGCCGGGCCAGCCGGGCACGCACCCGTCGCGAAGCACTGCTCGGGGTGCTCTTGTGGGTCTCCGCCGACCGGGATTCTGCGGCTTTCGGGGACTCAGCGGTTTTCGGGGACTCTGTAGCTTTCGAGTCAGTGGGCTTCGAGTCAGTGGGCTTCGAGTCGGCGGGCTTCGAGTCGGCGGGCTTCGAGTCGGCGGGCTTCGAGTCGGCGGGCTTCAGATCCGTCGCAGGTGAATCGGTGGCTTTCGGACCCGATTTCCGCGAGTCAGTAACCACCGAAACCACCGACTCGCTGGCTTCCGGATCGGTAACCACCGGAGAATCAGGATCCGGCGAATCGGAAACCCGCGGCTGCTCGACGACAGCTCCGGGAGCGTCTCCCACGTCCTGCGTCACGTTCACCTCCGATCCGTGATCCGAGGATATCCTCTGGCTCTGCCTAAAGGCGGAGCAAGCTGTGCACTGGAAGCGGGGCGAGCACGTCCCGGCCACCCAGCGCGGTCAACTCCGTGACCACGGCGGCCACTTCCACGTCGGCGCCGGCGGTGAGGAGCAGATCGCGCGCCGCGGCCAATGTCCCTCCAGTGGCCAGGACGTCGTCGACGATGGCCACCTTCCGGCCCGTCAGATGGAGAGCGTCCGCGGGGATCTCCAGTGTCGCCGAACCGTACTCGAGTGTGTAGGTGCGGCTGTGCACCGGAGGTGGCAGCTTGCCGCCCTTGCGGATGGCCAAGACCCCGACTCCCAACCGGTGAGCAACCGCTCCACCGAGTAAGAATCCCCGGGCATCGATTCCGGCGACCAAGTCGGCGTCCTCGACGAGCCGCGCCAATGCGTCGGTAACCACTGCGAACCCGTGTTTGTCGGCCAGCACCGGGGTGAGGTCACGAAACAACACTCCGGGTTCCGGGAAGTCCGGCACCTCACGGGTCAGACCCGCGATGACAGTGGCCGGATCGACGGCCGGATCGACGGACTCGTGATCGCTCACGGTTCTAACGACCAGCGGTCCATGTTCCAGCCGGCACCCCACTTGGTGGGATTGGCCTGGACGCCGAACATCCTCTTGCTCCACAACACGGTCCGCTGCTGGCGATACAGCGGGAGGGTCGGCATCTCGTTCCACAGGATGGGTGCGGCGTCACCAAGCAGTCGGACCCTCTCCTTGGGGTCAATGGTCACGGCCAGCGCCGAGATGATGCCGTCAACTTGCGGATTTGAGTACGCAGACAAATTGTTGCCGTTGCCGGTGTGCAGCGTGTAGTCGTCCATTGTCGAGGACCCGGTCGAACCACTGCCGGCCGCCCCGCCGATGCTGGCCAGCAACGCGTCGATCTGACCGTCCCGCAGGGCCTGTGGGCCGGTGGAGTCAGTGGTGACGTCTTGGACGGTGATGCCGGCTGCCGCGCAGGATTTGGTAATAGCGGCGATCGTCGCGGCCAAGCGCGGGTTCGGTGACTGGTAGCCGATGCGAACCGTGAGTGGCTGCCCCTCCAGCAACGTCCGGGTGGCATCGGGGTTTGCCACGTTGTACTGGTCGGAGAGCGGACCGGATTCCAGTGGGCTGTAGGCGTCGTCGCTGACGGTGTTGAGACGGACGTTGGCAATCGGCATCCTGGCATTTTGGGCGATCAGATCCCGGGGTGTGCATTGGGCCAGGGCACGGCGAGCCGGGACGGTGGACACCGGCCCTCGGGGTCCGAAGATCAGTTGCTCGATGCCATCAGAGAGAATCTCGTTGCGCTGGTAGCCATCCGGCGTGGTGAGGGTTCCCGACGATCCGGTCGCCACGTCGACGACGTGGAAGGTGCCGTTGTTGATGCGGTCCTGCACGTCGATGCCGCGGGGCCACACCGTGATTTGCTTGGTCACCGGCTTAGCGCCCCACCACCGGTCATTGGCCGTCAACACCACCGCACCCGCTGACGTCACCGAATCGATTTTGTACGGGCCCGAAGACGGAAACCGCTTAAGGTCGAGGTCAGGCTTGAGCTCCCAGATGGTGTTCCACGAATCCGCGATCCGGGCTGCCTCTTCCGGGTTGCGGTTCAGCAGGGCGGTGGTGACGTCGATCCCGAGTTGGTCGGCGATGACGTGTGACGGCATCAGCGACGTAGCGGTGAACAGTTGGTCGTGATCGGAAACAGCGCGACCCGGCAGAAACGTCACCCGGGCCTTCTTCTGGCCGGGCTGGCAATCGATACCGGCGATGTCGATGTAGCCGGCTTGGCTGGCGGCGTCAAAACCGGGGAACCGCCCGGACTGGGCTGCCCAGGCGAGCACCATGTCGTCACAGGTGACGGGCTTGCCGTCGGAGTACACCGCATCGTCGCTGATCTGGTAATCCAGCACCAGCGGTTCGCCGCCGACCATCGTGACCGAGCCGAAGTCGCGGTCGGAGAGCGCCTGACCGTCCGGACCGTGGTAGGTGAAGCCGGTCAGCGCCCGCGCGAAAGCCTGCGGCCCGGCCGATGCAGCACCGCTGACGGTGTTGGTGTTGTAGGTGCTCAACACGCCGTCGACGGCGTAGTTGACTTGCTCAGCGGACCGCGCCGAACACCCCGTCGAGACGAGCAGGACGGCTGCAGCAGCAATGGAGAGCCCAGCCGCAAAGCAGCCCCTGACAGCCACGGCCTTCCCCTACCGATCGCGCGCGCCGCGCTTGCCGGACGGACGGTTCGGCCGTATCGGCCGCGCCCCCGGCTCGGGCTTGAGCTTGGCTTCGGAAGCAAACGCCGCAGCAACCCCGGTAGACACCGAGACGGTCTCCCGCGCCTCGGCTCCCTCGGAGGTGGACTCATCGATCGCCGGCTTGCGGCGACGCTCCACCCGCCTGTTGTGGTTGCGCACCAGTTCGGTGCGCTCGCGCAGCGTCACCAACAGCGGGGTGGCGAAGAAGATCGACGAGTACGTGCCGACGATGATGCCCACCAGCTGGACCAGCGCCAAGTCCTTGAGCGTGCCGACACCCAGCAACCACACCGCAACCACGATCAGCGCCAGCACCGGCATGATCGAGATAAGGCTGGTGTTGATCGAGCGCATGAAGGTCTGGTTGATAGCTAAGTTGGCCTGCTCGGCGAAGGTGCGTCTGGTGGTGTGCTCGAAGCCCTTGGTGTTCTCTTCGACCTTGTCGAACACGATGACGGTGTCGTAGAGGGAGAAGCCCAGAATCGTCAGCAGGCCGATCACGGTGGCCGGGGTGACCTCGAATCCGACCAGTGAGTAGACCCCGGCGGTGGTGATCAGGTCGAAGCCCAGCGCTGCAAGAGCCGAGACCGCCATGAACCGCTCGTAGCGCAAGGTGATGTAAATAGTGACCAGGACCAGGAACACTGCCAGCGCGATGAGCGCCTTCTTGGTGATCTGGCCGCCCCAGGTCTCCGAGACTGCCGAGTCACTGACCGCCTGCTTGCTGGCCTTGCCGTCGACGCCCTTGGGCTGGAACTTGTCGTAGAGGGCGTCACGAAGTTTGTTGGTCTGGGTGTTGCTGAGCGTCTCGGACCTGATCTGGACGGTGGCGGTGGCCCCCTTGCCCACGATGACCACCGACTGCGGCGCCTTCCCGACCGATTCGCTGAACACCTGCTCCACCTGGGAGGCAGTGGCTTCGCCACTGACACCGGCAACCGGGAAGGACACTTTGGTGCCGCCCTCGAAGTCGATGCCGAAGGTGAAACCGCGCAGCACGATGCTGGCGACCGCGACAGCCACTATGAGGAAGCTGATGCCGAACCACAACTTGCGTCTTCCGATGACGTTGAAGGCGCCGGTGCCGGTGTAGAGCCGATGGAAGAACCCGTGACGGGGCAGAGCCTCGCCACGAGTCGCTTCGCTGGCCTCGGGTTCGACCCCGGTCTCGGTGACGTCGACGTCGGTGAGGTCTGTGTTGTCAGTCATCGGTTATCCCCGTCCCGCCACAGTTGCACGGGCCTGTCCTGCCGCCCGACGTTCGCGTGCGACCTGCTGGACCGCGCCCAAGCCGTTGAACGCCGGCTTGGACAGCGTTGGCGACTTCGAGGCCAGATAGACCAGTGGCCAGGTGACCAGGAAGACCACGACCACGTCGAGGATGGTGGTCAAGCCCAAGGTGAACGCGAAGCCCTTCACCTGACCCACTGCCAGGAAGTAGAGCACCGCGGCGGCCAGGAAACTGACGGCGTTGCCGGACAGAATGGTTTTGCGGGCCCGCGCCCAGCCCCGTGGCACCGCGGACCGGAATGAACGGCCTTCGCGAATCTCGTCTTTGATGCGTTCGAAGAACACCACGAACGAGTCCGCGGTGGTGCCGATGCCGATGATCAGACCGGCGATGCCGGCGAGGTCGAGCGTGTAACCGATGTATCTGCCAAGCAGAACCAGGATCCCGTACACCATCGCCCCGGAGGCCACCAGCGACAGCGCGGTGAGCAATCCCAGCACCCGGTAGTAGAGCAGCGAGTACACCAGCACCAGAGCCAATCCGATGGCGCCGGCGTAGAGGCCATACCGTAGCGACGTCAGTCCCAGTGTGGCCGAAACGGTTTCAGCCTCGGAGGACTCGAAGGACAGCGGCAGCGAACCGTACTTGAGCACGTTCGCCAGAGTCTTCGCACTGTCCGCCGTGAACGGCGGATCACCGCCACTGATCTGGGTACGGCCGCCGGGGATGGCCTCCCTGATCTGTGGAGCACTGACCACCTGGGAGTCCAGGGTGAAGGCAGTCTGAGTGCCGATGTTGGCGGCGGTGAAGTCGGCCCAGGTCTTGGAGGCCTCATCCTTGAATTCCAGATCGACGACGTAAGCCCCGCTCTGCTGGTCGAAGCCGGAGGAGGCGTTCTTGATCTGATCGCCGCTGATGATCGACTTGTCCAGGATGTAGACGTATTTGTTGTCCTGCGAGCAGGTGACCAACGGAAGCTCCGGGTCGTCGTTGCCGGCCAGTGCGTCCTCTTGTTGGCCGCACAGCCCGGCTACGTACTGCACCGCGAAGATGAGAAGGGTCTGATTCTTGCTCTGGCGGAGTTCCTTTTCGAACTTGATCCGCGCGGCGAGGTCTTGACGGGGGTCCGGCGGCCCCGGCGGAGTCGGCTGACCCGGCGCGCCGGGGGCCGGACTCGCTGGCGGTGCGGACGACGGGGGCGGCGTCGCGGCTCCGCTCGGCGCCGGTGGCGGCGGAGATGGGGGCGGCTCCAGCGGGTACGGGCGCGGCTGCGGCGCAGGACTGGATGGGGCGGGCTGGGGTGACTCGGCTGGCGGTGCCGGCTGGGGCGATCCGCCGGGTGGAGCCGACTGGGGTGACTCACCGGGCGGAACCGGGGGCGGCGGGGGGGCACCCGGCGCTCCGGAGGGCGGCGCACCGCCCGGGCCGCCCTTGCCTTCGGCGATCTTCTTGTTGACCGCTTCCACCGGGATCGGCTGACCGATCACCGGCCGGATGAACAGCCGAGCGGTCTGCCCGAGGTTGCGGGCCTCGTTGCCGTCATTGCCGGGGACCGTGATGACCAGGTTGTCGCCGTCGATCACCACCTCGGAACCCGACACACCCAGGCCGTTGACGCGGGAGCTGATGATCTGTTGAGCCTGGTTGAGGGCGTCCCGCGTGGGCTTGGAGCCGTCGGGCGTCCGCGCGGTCAGCGTGACGCGCGTGCCACCCTGCAGGTCGATGCCCAATTTCGGCTTGACCTGCTTGTCCCCGGTCAAGAAGACAAGTAGGTATACCCCGACCAGCAGAGCGAGGAACAGCGCCAGGTAGCGGTACGGATGCACCGGCGCCGATGACGATGCCACGTTGTTGTATCTCCTAAAGTCCAGTGCCGCAGGCCCACGCCGCAATGCTCGCGGATCGGTCGGGGTGCGGGCTCCCCGAAAGGGTACGGGTCGCGCCGGAGGTTTCAGTCCTTGGGCAGGCGGTTCGGGTCGCCGTTGGTCAGTTCGGTTGCCTGGCTGATGACCTCACCGCTTCCGATTTCGGTGTCGATCTCCGGTACCTCAGGCTCAATGCGGTCGCGGATCGCCATCTTCAGCCATCGAGTGACCACGCCGGGCGCGATCTCCAGGTCGACGTTGTCGTCGCTGATGGCGGCGATCGTGCCCTGCAAGCCCGATTGCGTGTGCACCCGGTCCCCGACGCGCAGCGACTCGTGCAGGTCGATGGTGGCTTGCATGGCCTTTCGCTGGCGGCGCGAACCGAAGAACAGGAATGCCCCCATGATGAGGATCAAGGGCAGGAGGGTCAGCAAGTCCATAGCAGTGCAGATCTTTCGTCTCGGGCGTATTCGTCGCGACGGACCCTGGCTAATCGGGCCCCGTGCCTCACAGTCTGCCATTGATCCAGCCAGCCACTTTCCAGGCACCGCTGCGCCAGGCCGGCACGGAGCTTCATCCCCGCAGCGTCAGAACCGCTCAGTTGACCTCATCGCGTGCTCGCAAAGACCTCAATCAGCCACAAATCAGCCGGCCACCGAATTATCATGTCGGTCATGGCAGAGGACGCCGATGTGGCGATTCTGCGCGCCATTATCGGTGTTCAGCACGCCATCAACGACGCCGACCCGACCGCCGACGCAGTGATGAAGATCGTCGTGAACGAGGCGCGCTCGGCAACCGGCGCCCCGGCCGCCGTGGTGGAACTCGCCGAAGGCGACGAAATGGTGTACACGGCGACATCCGGCACGGCGAGCGGTACCGAGGGGTTGCGGCTGAGCCTCCACGGCAGTCTGTCGGGTCGGGCTGTGCTGGCCGGCAAGGTGCTTACTTGCCAAGACTCCGAGACCGACGACCGGGTGGACCGCGAAGCCTGCCGCCGAGTCCATGCCCGCTCGATGGTCGTCGTGCCCTTGCTACACGCGAATCGGACCCTCGGAGTGTTGAAGGTGATGTCGGACCAGCCGCACGCCTTCACTGACCACCACATCCACCTGCTCGAGCAACTGGCCACGTTCATCGCTGCCGCGCTTCGGCGCGCCACAGTCATGGATGAGAGGACCAGTGCCGCCGCTGTGGACAGTCTGACCGGCCTGGCCAACCGCTCGGCGTTTCTGGCGGCGCTCGAACACGCGATCAAGCTCGCGGTCGACGAGGCAGAACCCGCCGACGGCGTGGAACCGGTTGCCGCCGTCCTGTACCTCGATCTCGATAGATTCAAACCGATCAATGACACCTACGGGCACGCGGCCGGCGATGAGGTGTTGCGCCAGGTCGGCAAGCGCCTACGCAGTGTTTGCCCGGATTGCGACATCGTGGCCCGGATCGGCGGGGACGAGTTCGCCTTACTGCTCACCAGTCCCAGCAGACCGCGAATTCTCGAGCTAAGCGACGAGCTGATGACTCGGGTACGCAAACCCATAGTGACCCACGCCGGCGTCGTTTCGGTCGGGGTCAGTTGCGGAATTGCGGTCGTGGGGGGTGCGGACCTCCCGGAGTCCGTGCTGGCCCGCGCCGATGCAGCGATGTACGCCGACAAGCGCGCGAAATGCGGTTGACTGCGCGGCCGTTCTGTCCGCAGGTTTTCAGTTGCGACGCGGTGGCATCGGACTAGGCTCAACTCGCCCGCTTTGATCCGCCTGCCTCTCTGGCGCTGCAGAGGAGAACACCCCGTGAGCACTGTCGAACAGAGCCGCAAACTCGTCACCGAAATCCCCGGCCCGAAGTCCCAGGAGTTGACCAAGCGCCGGGTGTCCGCTGTGTCCCGGGGCGTCGGGGTCACAATGCCGGTGTACTGCGCTCGGGCCTTCGGCGGCATCATCGAAGACGTCGACGGCAACCGCCTGATCGACCTCGGCTCAGGCATCGCGGTGACCACCATCGGCAGCTCTGCCCCGCGGGTTGTCGACGCGGTGCGCGAGCAGGTCGGCGAATTCACCCACACCTGCTTCATGGTCACCCCCTATGAGGTTTACATCGAGGTCGCCGAACACCTCAATCGGCTGACCCCCGGGTCCTACGAGAAGCGAACCGCGTTGTTCAATTCCGGCGCCGAGGCGGTGGAGAACGCGATCAAGATCGCCCGCGCCTACACCCGGCGCCAGGCGGTGGTCTGTTTCGATCACGCCTACCACGGTCGCACCAACCTCACGATGGCACTGACCGCCAAGTCGATGCCCTACAAGAGTGGCTTCGGGCCGTTTGCCCCGGAGGTCTACCGGGCACCGCTGTCTTACCCCTACCGCGACGGCCTCATCAATAAGGAGTGGGCCACCAACGGTGAACTTGCAGCCGAACGGGCATTGACGGTAATCGACAAGCAGATCGGTGCGGCCAACCTCGCGGCGATCATCATCGAACCCATCCTGGGCGAGGGCGGATTCATCGTGCCCGCCCCGGGATTTCTTCCGACCTTGCGGGCTTGGTGCTCCGACAACGACGTGGTTTTCATCGCCGATGAGGTGCAAAGCGGGTTCGCTCGCAGCGGGCAGATGTTCGCCTGCGAGGACGAAGGCATCGATCCAGACCTAATCGTGACGGCGAAGGGCATCGCCGACGGGCTTCCGCTGTCGGCGGTGACCGGACGCGCGGAGATCATGGATGCTCCGCACGTCAGCGGTCTCGGCGGTACCTATGGCGGCAATCCGGTGGCGTGCGCTGCAGCCCTGGCCACCATTGCCACCGTCGAACTCGACGGGATGCTCGACCGGGCCAAGCAGATCGAGCGGTTGATGAAGGACAAACTGCACCGCATGCAGGCCGACGACGACCGCATCGGCGATGTCCGCGGCCGCGGCGCAATGATCGCAATCGAGTTGGTGAAATCGGGCTCCGCAGAACCGGATCCCGAGCTGACCAAGGCGTTGTGCGCACGAGCGCACGCCCAGGGCGTGCTGGTGCTCAGCTGTGGCACTTTCGGCAACATCCTGCGGTTCCTGCCGCCGCTGACCATCAGCGACGACCTGTTGCTTGAGGGCCTCGATGTGCTAGCCGACATTCTCGCTGACCTGTAGTCCACATTCACTTCCGTAATTAGGAGTTGTCATGACCACACTGAAGAACTTCATCAACGGCGAACTGGTCGATTCGTCGAGCGGAGCCACCATGGCGATCGTCGACCCGTCGACCGGCGAGGAATACGGCACGGCACCGATCTCCAACGAGGCAGACATCGACAAGGCCTATGCCGCGGCGTCCGCCGCTTTCGCCGAGTGGAAGAAGACCACCCCATCCCAACGGCAGAAGGCACTGCTCGGCTTCGCCGACGAGGTGGAGAAGGCGGCCGTTGACCTCGTCGCCGCCGAAGGCCGCAACACCGGCAAGCCCAAGCACATCACGATGGCCGAGGAAGTCCCGCCGATGCTGGACCAGATCCGGTTCTTCGCCGGGGCGGCACGGATTCTGGAAGGCAAGTCCGCCGGTGAGTACATGGCCAACCACACCTCGTGGATCCGCCGGGAACCGGTCGGCGTCATCGGTCAGGTAGCGCCGTGGAATTACCCGATGATGATGGCCATCTGGAAGTTCTGCCCGGCCATCGCGGCGGGAAACACCGTGGTGCTCAAGCCAAGTGATACCACGCCGGTCAGTTCGGTGATGCTCGCCGAAATCGCCGCCAACCACTTCCCGCCAGGCGTGCTCAACGTCGTCTGCGGGGACCGTGCCACCGGTGCGGCCATCGTCGCCCACCCCACCCCGCAGATGGTGTCCATCACCGGATCGGTCGGGGCGGGTCGTGCGGTCGCCACCAGTGCCGGCGCGAATCTCAAGCGCACTCACCTCGAACTCGGCGGCAAGGCCCCGGTGATCGTGTTCGACGACGCCGATGTCGGCGCTGCCGCCGAGGCGATCGCCCTGGCCGGCTACTTCAACGCCGGGCAGGACTGCACCGCCGCAACCCGCGTGCTGGCCCAGGCGGGCATCGCCGACGAACTCTCCGCGGCACTGGCCGAACAGGCGACCAGTGCCCTGACCACGTTCGGCCGGGCCGTCGACGACGAGGACGCCTGGGTGCCGCCGGTCAACAATCCCAACCAGTTGGAGCGGGTGCTGAGCTTCCTCTTGGAGATTCCCAAGCACGCGATTCTGGCGGCCGGCGGGAAACGTCAGGGCGACAAGGGCTTCTACATCGAGCCGACGGTCATCAGTGGCTTGCGACAGGGCGACCGGCACGTCCAGGAAGAGATTTTCGGCCCGGTGATCACCGTGCAGTCGTTCTCCGACGAGGATCAGGCGCTCGAGTTCGCCAACGGTGTCGAGTACGCGCTCGCATCTTCGGTGTGGACCAAGGACGTCAAGCGCGCACTAAGGGTTTCGGCCGCGCTGGACTTCGGCTGTGTGTGGATCAACACCCACATTCCGTTGGTGGCCGAGATGCCGCACGGTGGGTACAAGTCGTCCGGCCACGGCAAGGACCTGTCGATGTACGGGCTGGAGGACTACACCCGCATCAAGCACGTCATGGCCTACACCGGCGAGTAGACCTGCGGCCCCGGTAAATACGTCGGGGAAGATTGTGCCCCAGCCATTCTCGGCGAAAGCCTGATAAGCCACCCCGGCGGTGTACGCCGACAACGCCTGCCTGACCGGAAGGATTTCCTCTGGCGTCCAACCCGCCGGGTGGCATGCTGTCGGGCGTCTGTCGCGATCGACGTGCGTTACAGCCTGATCAGATGCGGCCTCGCAGCGGGCTTGCTCACCGAGTGCGCGCACCACACCGTTGGCCGCCAGCACCGCGTCGGAGTGATTGCTCCCTGTCCAGACCGTGCCACTGCTGAACAGAGTTGGCACCGGCGGCGCCGTCAGTGCTGCACAAGGGCAGTGACAAACAGCGCTAATGCGACGAGCGGAAATATCCCCTGAATGAAGGCTGCTCGGGCCTTGTCCCTGGAGGACGCCACCAGAACCACCGCGGCGCCCAGCATCGAACCAAGCGATGCGAACAGCAGAACGGGGCCCGCGGCGAACTCTCCGGTGAGGACCATCAGGATCCCGACGACGGTGATGATCGCCAGGAACAGGTTGTAGAAGCCCTGATTGAAGGCAAGCAGCTTGGTGGTCTGTGCCTCCTCCTCAGTGGTACCGAACACCTTCCTGGTGCGCGGCGAGGTCCACCGCAACGACTCCATCACCCAGATGTAGATATGCAGCAGCGCCGCCAGCAATGCGAACACCAATCCCACAGTCACCATTGCTGAATCATATTCAGAGCTCATTCGAACAGACCCGGCTGCCCCAAAGCGCCCGCTGACGGTGGTGGCGTCATTCCCAGGTGCGTCCAGGCCAACGGCGTGGCGACCCGGCCGCGTGGAGTGCGGGCGATCATCCCCGCGCGCACCAGGAATGGCTCGCAGACCTCCTCGACGGTGGCGGCCTCCTCCCCCACCGCCACGGCCAATGTCGACACCCCGACCGGACCGCCGCCGAAGCTTCGGGTCAGAGCCGACAGGACCGCCCGATCGAGACGATCCAGGCCGAGTTCGTCGACGTCGTACACTTCCAGCGCCATTTTGGCGATATCGCGGGTGATGATCCCGTCTGCTCGGACCTCGGCGTAGTCGCGGACCCGGCGGAGCAATCGGTTGGCAATACGCGGTGTCCCACGGGATCTGCGGGCGATCTCGGCTGCGGCGTCGTGGCCGAGTTCAATGCCCAGAATGCCCGCCGAGCGGGCCAGTACCCGCTCCAGCTCAGCCGGTTCGTAGAAGTCCATGTGCGCTGTAAAGCCGAACCGATCGCGCAGCGGTCCGGTAAGCGCTCCCGATCTCGTCGTGGCGCCAACCAGCGTGAAAGGGGCCACCTCCAGCGGAATCGAGGTCGCCCCTGGGCCCTTGCCCACCACGACGTCGACCCGGAAATCCTCCATCGCCAGGTACAGCATCTCCTCAGCCGGCCGGGCGATGCGATGGATCTCGTCGATGAACAGCACGTCGCCCTCAACCAGATTGGACAGCATCGCGGCCAGATCGCCGGCCCGTTCCAAGGCCGGCCCGGAAGTAACCCGCAGCGAAGACCCCAGTTCGGCGGCGATGATCATCGCCAGCGACGTCTTACCCAACCCCGGCGGACCGGACAACAGGATGTGATCCGGAGTGCCGCCGCGGTTCTTGGCTCCCTCGATGACCAGTTGCAGTTGTTCCCGCACCCTGGGCTGACCGATGAACTCACCCAGGGAGCGCGGGCGGAGGCTCGCATCGACATCGTTCTCACCGACGGTGAGCGCAGGCGAGACGTCCCGTTCGGCCGGCCCCCCGTCACCCTCGACGTCGTCGAATCTGCTCATCTGGTCTTGCCCAGCAACGACAGCGCGGCTCGCAGCGCGCTCGAGGTGGTGGCCTCGGGCTCTCCGGCCAACACCTTGTCACAGGCCTCTTCGGCCTGCTTAGCCGGAAACCCAAGGCCAACAAGAGCTTCCACCACAGGAGTGCGGATAGCGTGACCTGTTACCGGGCCGGTACCAGACGCGCCCGACACCGCCCCGATCTTGTCACGGAGTTCCAGCACCAAACGTTCGGCGCCACGCTTGCCGATGCCGGGCACCCGGGTCAGCGCTGCGACATCCCCGTCCGCCAGCGCTTGGCGCAGTGCGGTCGGGTCGTAGACCGCCAGAGCGGCCAGGGCGATCTTAGGCCCTACACCGGAGACACCGAGCAACTGCTGGAAGAGGTTGCGCGCATCGGCGTCGACAAACCCGTAGAGCGTCATCGAATCTTCCCGCACGATCATGGCCGTGATCAGGCGCGCTTCAGTCCCGCGCTTGAGGGTCGCGAGCGTCGTCGGCGTGCACATCACCTTGTAGCCCACCCCCGCTGCTTCGATCACCGCATGGTCGAGGGCGAGGTCGAGAACTTCACCACGCACGGAGGCGATCACAGCGGCCCCCTCGCCGCGCGGGCCGGGGCCGCCTTCAGCCTGGCCTGGTAACGCTTGCGCTGCTCAGCCGCCATGGCCTCGGCCTTAGCCATTCGGGCGAGCATGGGGGCGCGCCAGCAGTGGCAGATCGCCAGCGCCAAGGCGTCGGCGGCGTCGGCCGGCGTCGGCTTCTGTTGCAGTTCAAGGATTCTGGTCACCATCGCAGTCACCTGGGCCTTGTCCGCATTGCCGTTGCCGGTGACTGCCGCCTTGACTTCGCTGGGGGTGTGGAAGTGCACATCGATATCGCGCCGGGCGGCAGCCAGGGCGATGACCCCGCCGGCCTGGGCGGTGCCCATGGCCGTGTTGGCGTTCTGGTTGGCGAACACTCGCTCGATCGCAATGACGTCGGGCAGGTGGGTAGACATCCAGTGCTCGACAGCGTCACTGATGGCCAGCAGACGTTTCGCGAGCGGTTCGTCGGACGGGGTGCGGACGACGTCGACGTCCAGGGCGATGACCTGCCGGCCACCGCGGCTCTCGATGACCGAGAGCCCGCAGCGGGTCAGACCGGGGTCGACTCCCATCACCCGCATGACACGCCTTTCAACTACGAACAATTGTTCGATAGCCTAGCGGCGGCCGGCGACAGAAACCGGCAGGGACACGCCAGCTCGGGAACTAGTCCTCGTCGAGCAGCGCCGCGACGTCGTCCGGTATGTCGATGTTGGTGTAGACGTCCTGAACGTCGTCACTGTCCTCCAGCGCGTCGACCAGCTTGAACACCTTGCGGGCCGCCTCCAGGTCAACCGTGACGGTGACCGACGGCTGGAAGCTGGCCTCCGCGGAGTCGTAGTCGATTCCGGCGTCCTGCAGAGCGGTGCGCACGGCGACGAGGTCGGTCGGCTCGCAGATGACCTCGAAGCTGTCCCCCAGGTCGTTGACCTCCTCGGCGCCCGCGTCCAGCACCGCCATCAGCACGTCGTCCTCGGACAGGCCGTTCTTCTCCAGGGTGATCACGCCCTTGCGGGAGAACAGGTATGCCACCGATCCGGGATCGGCCATGTTGCCCCCGTTGCGGGTCATCGCCACCCGGACCTCACCGGCGGCACGGTTGCGGTTGTCGGTGAGGCACTCGATGAGAACTGCCACCCCGTTGGGGCCGTAGCCCTCGTAGGTGATGGTCTGCCAGTCGGCGCCGCCGGCCTCCTCACCGGCCCCGCGTTTGCGGGCGCGCTCGATGTTGTCGTTAGGCACCGAGGTCTTCTTGGCCTTCTGGATGGCATCCCACAGGGTGGGGTTTCCGTTGGGGTCACCGCCGCCGGTGCGGGCCGCGACCTCGATGTTCTTGATCAGCTTGGCGAACATCTTGCCGCGCTTGGCGTCGATGACGGCCTTCTTGTGCTTGGTGGTAGCCCATTTTGAATGGCCGCTCATGGTCTCCTACGTCCTCTTCCCTGCAGTTTGTAACCCGATGAGTCTACTGTGACGGCCGGACCCGCCGGGCCGGGCGTTGCTAAGCTCGGCCGACGATCATGTCGACGAAAAGCTGATGCACGCGTCGGTCACCGGTCACCTCGGGATGGAATGCCGTGGCCAGCACCTTTCCTTGGCGCACGGCCACGACATGCTCACCCGCTCGGGCCAGAACCTCGACCCCGGGTCCCACTCGCTCCACCCAGGGCGCCCGGATGAACACAGCGTGCGCGGGACCGTCGAGTCCACGGAACTCAACATCGGCTTCGAAGGAATCGACCTGGCGTCCGAATGCGTTGCGCCGCACAGTCATATCGATGCCTCTAAGAGGCACGGCCTCCCGGCCGGGTGCGCCGGCATCAAGAATCTCGCCGGCCAGCAGGATCATCCCGGCACACGATCCGTAGGCGGGCATTCCGTCGGCCAACCGCCGCCGCAGCGGCTCCAGCAGGTCGAATTCGCGCAACAGCAGGCTCATGGTGGTGGACTCACCACCCGGTATCACCAGCGCATCGATGGCATCGAGTTCGCTGCGCCGTCGTACCGTCGACGCCGCAGCACCGGCCGAACGCAGCGCGGACAGGTGCTCGCGGGTGTCGCCCTGCAGGGCGAGGACTCCGACTGACGGCATGGTCACCCCGACCCCGGTGTGTAGCCCCGTTTGTAGCGGGTCAGACCTTCTTGAACGACCGCAGCGACCATCTGTCCGGACTGGTTGAAGATCTGGCCCTGGGTCAAAGCGCGGCCGCCACCCGCTGAGGGCGAGGACTGGTCGTAGAGCAGCCAGTCGTCGGCCCGAAATGGCCGCATGAACCACATGGCGTGATCCAGGGAGGCCATCATGAGGTGGGGTCGATCCTCGGTGTGGGTGACATTCGCCGAGCCCAGCAGGGTCATGTCGCTCATGTAGGCCAACGCACAGATGTGCAGCACGGGGTCGTCAGGTAGCGGGTCGCGGTGCTTGAACCAGACCTGCTGTTGGGAAACCTTTCCGGGCAGCGCGGCCAACCGCTCTTTCGGCACCCGCCGGATGTCCCACTCGGCAAACTGGGCGATTCCGCCCTCGGAATGAAACGCGGGCAGATTCGCCGGCGGCGGGGCGACTGGCATCACGTCCTGGTGTTCGATGCCGCTCTGCTCGGTCTGGAATGAGGCCCCCATCGAAAAGATCGTTTCGCCGTTCTGAACGGCGTTGACCCGTCGAGTACAGAACGACCCGCCGTCGCGCGGCCTGTCCACCAGGTAGACCGCCGGCTTTGTGGCGTCCCCCGGGCGCAGGAAGTAGCCGTGCAGGGAGTGCACGTGAAACCGCGGATCGACGGTACGCACCGCCGAAACCAGTGCCTGTCCGGCGATGTGACCGCCGAACGTCCTTGATAGGAAGCCGGACTCGGGGCTGAAGACGGACCCGCGGTAGATGTTGACCTCGAGCTGTTCGAGCCCGAGGATCCGTTCTATCGCCACCCGGTTACCAGCCGCCCGATAGTTACCATCCCCGCTGGGCGAGGCGGTGCGGCTGCGCAATCTCCTCCACGTTGATCCCTACCATGGCCTCGCCCAGGCCGCGCGACACCTTGGCCAGCACATCGGGATCGTCGAAGAACGTGGTGGCCTTGACGATCGCGGCAGCGCGCTGAGCAGGGTCGCCGGACTTGAAGATGCCGGAGCCGACGAATACACCCTCGGCGCCGAGCTGCATCATCATCGCCGCATCGGCCGGCGTTGCGATGCCGCCGGCGGTGAACATCGTTACCGGCAGCTTGCCGGCCCGGGCCACCTCGACGACGAGATCGTAGGGTGCCTGCAGATCCTTGGCGGCCACGTAGAGCTCGTCTTCCGACAGCGACGTCAGCCTTCGGATCTCCGCACCGATCGTGCGCATGTGGGTCGTGGCGTTGGACACGTCGCCGGTTCCGGCCTCGCCCTTGGAACGGATCATGGCCGCCCCCTCGGTGATCCGGCGCAGGGCCTCACCGAGATTGGTGGCGCCGCAGACGAACGGGACGGTGAACTTCCACTTGTCGATGTGGTTGGTGTAGTCGGCGGGCGTGAGCACCTCGGATTCGTCGACGTAGTCGACGCCGAGGCTCTGCAGGATCTGAGCCTCAACGAAGTGGCCGATGCGGGCCTTGGCCATCACCGGAATACTGACCGCGGCAATGATCCCCTCGATGAGGTCAGGGTCGCTCATTCGCGCGACGCCGCCTTGGGCGCGGATGTCGGCGGGCACCCGCTCCAGTGCCATGACCGCGACGGCCCCGGCCCCCTCGGCGATCCGCGCCTGCTCTGGGGTGACCACGTCCATGATGACGCCACCCTTGAGCATCTCGGCCATGCCCCGTTTGACCCGCGCTGTCCCGGTTTCCACTATCGACTCCTCCTCATGGTGCGACTTGTAGTCTAGAGCCCACGAGGCCACGTCGAATACAGGCTGGTCAGCGGATCAGCTGCGGCTCGCCCGAAGTGGCCGATCGATCCGCGAGCCGGTTTGCTTCGTCAAGCAGTTCACCGAGTTGGCGGGGGTAGACGGTCTCACCTTGGCGGACGAGTTTTTCGATGGCCGGCGTGTCACACCAACGGTGGCCGTGGATGTAACGCAACTCCAATTCGGT
This sequence comes from Mycobacterium sp., assembly GCA_020438845.1. Taxonomy (GTDB): domain Bacteria; phylum Actinomycetota; class Actinomycetes; order Mycobacteriales; family Mycobacteriaceae; genus Mycobacterium. The sequence continues at coordinate 183,826 of JAGQTV010000103.1, forward strand.
GCGCCCAAGCGCTACCGGTTCAAAGCGGTGAGTCCGGTGCACGAAGTAGAACTCCCGGCTGGACATGACGGCCCCGTTGAAGCGGATCTCCGCGAACCGCCGCCAGATTGGTCCGACCATCGCGGCCGGGTCGACGAACAGCCCGGTCTCCTCCGCCAGTTCTCGAGCGGCCGTCTGCGACAGGGCCTCCCCCGGCCGGGCCTGCCCCCCTACCGTGAACCACCACCGCGGCGCAGTGCCGTTGGTGATCGCCGGGTCCGACCCTCGAAGCAGCAGGACGGCACCGTCGTCATCAAGCAGGACGACGCGTGCCGAGGTGCGCGGCCGGCTCAGCGCTGCCCCTGCTCGGCGATCTCGAAATAGCTCGGCAGCGGTGCCGTCCCGCCGAGCTTCAGCCACCGCACCGCCCGCCGATCCCGCAGCGCGAGAGTGTCGCGCACCGCGTCGTTGTGGAACCGCCTCGCCAGCAACACGCGGGCTTCGGCGTCGGCCAGTTCGGCGACTAGGCCTACCGGAATGCCAGCTGGGTCGACGTGTTCCAGCTCCACCGAAAGCGCGTTCTCGGCGGCCTCCCGACTCGAGCGGGGCGCTCGTTCGGCCGCGGCCGCGAGCCCGGCCAGCCGCCGGCCCTCGGGACCACCCTGGTAGGCGTCGGCCGCCACCGCTCGAGCCACCACCGCGCGGCGGGCCAGCGCTGCGTCGAGCGCCTGCCAGGACAGCTCACAGCGCACGTGCAGCCGGTCCAGCCGGGTAGCCCGCTGGTAGGCCCAGGCCGCGGACCCCAGTACAACCAGGACCAGAAGGACGATGAGCGCAACAAGCCACCAGCTCACGTCGCCACCTGCACTTTGACCCCGGCGCCGGCCACCGTCTCGTAAACCCGCATGATGTCGTCGGCAACCACCGGCCAGTCGTAACGCTGAACTGCGATTCCGGCCTCAGCGACGTAGCGGGCCCGCAGTGCATCATCGGAGAGCACCACGATGAGCGCCTCGGCCAGCGCGTCGGAGTCTTCGACCGGCACCAACCGCCCCGCCTCACCGTCCTCAAGCACCCGCCGGAACGCGTCCAGATCGCTGGCCACCACCGCAGTGCCGGCTGCCATCGCCTCGACCAGCACGATGCCGAAGCTCTCGCCGCCCGTGTTGGGCGCGCAGTAGACGTCGGCGCTGCGCAGTGCGGAGGCCTTCTGCGCGTCGTCGACCTGGCCGAGAAACGTCAGGTGGTCGGAGAGCGCGCCGGCCTCTTGGCGGAGTTCATCTTCATCGCCGCGGCCGACAATCAAAATCTCGACTTCGGGAAAACGTTGCGTCAGTGCGGGTAAGGCTCCCAACAGCACAGACATGCCCTTGCGGGGTTCGCCGAACCGGCCCAGGAACAGCACGGTCTTGCCAGGACGGGGATAGCCCGGCAGCGGAACCGCCGATGCGAACGCCTGGACGTCGACGCCGTTGGGTATCTGCACCGCGTCGGCGCCCAGCGCCTCCATCTGCCAACGCCGGGCCAGATCGGACACCGCGATGCGGCCGACGATCTTCTCGTTCCACGGCCGCAGGATGCCCTGAAAAAAGCTGAGCGCCAACGACTTTGTGGTCGAAGTGTGAAAGGTCGCGACAATCGGACCCTCGGCTACCATCAGGGCCAGCACCGAGAGGCTCGGCGCGTTCGGTTCGTGCAGATGCAGGACGTCGAACTGCCCGTCGTAGATCCACCGTTTGACCTTGCGGTGGGTCGCGGGACCGAAGCGCAGCCGCGCCACCGACCCGTTGTACGGGATCGGGACCGCCTTGCCGGCGGAGACGACGTACTCCGGCAACTTGACATGCGGCGAGGACGGCGCGAGCACGCTGACCTCGTGGCCCCGCGCGCGCATCACCTCAGCCAACTGAAGCACGTGCGCCTGCACCCCGCCGGGGACGTCGAAGGAGTACGGGCACACCATCCCTATGCGCATATCGGGCCGATGCCCATCAGTCCGAATCTTCCTCAAGATAGGCCCGGCGCGAGTCGGAGAGGTCGGCAAGCCACAGTGGCTGAAGCATGTGCCAGTCCTGGGGGTGAGCTGCGATGTTGACCGCGAACCGGTCGGCCAGCGCCTGAATGATCACGCGGACGTCACCGGAACCGGTATCGATAGCGTCATCGATCTGGACCACGCAGTCCTGGCCGTCGTAATAGACGTGAGCGGGATGCAGTGGAGCGCCGGTCTCGATCGCCAGCTTCGCCGGGCCCGCAGGCATCCTGGTCGGTTCACCGAAGAATTCCACCGGCACCCCGGACCGAGTGAGATCACGGTCGGCCATCAAGCACACAAACTGATTGGAACGAAGCCGCTCGGCGAGTACCTCGGCAGGCGGTCGCTCTCCTCCGGTCAAGGGCAGCACTTCGAATCCGAGGCTCTCGCGGAACTCGATGAACCGGTCATAAAGCGACTCCGGCTTGAGCCGCTCGGCCACGGTGGTGAACGTCCCGTAGTGCTGGGCCAGCCAGACCCCGGCCATGTCCCAGTTGCCGCTGTGCGGCAGTGCCATTACCGCACCACGACCGGCTTGTTTGGCCGCGGCGAACTTGTCGGCTCCCTGAAAGACAGCGTCCAGGCGTTGAGCTAATGCGACGTGGTTCATCGACGGCAGCCGAAAAGCCTCCCGCCAGTACCGCGCGTAGGACATCAGCGATGCCCGCATGAGCGAGTCGGGCACCTCGTCCGGGGCCGTTCCGATCACCCGTGCCAGGTTCTTTCGCAACTGTTGGGGGCCGCCCCCCCGCGCCGCGTAACGGGCGCCAAAGTCGAAGAGGTTGCGCGCCAGCCCGTCCGGCATGGCGCGAACGAGCTGCCAGCCGGCCGCATACCCCCAGTCGGTCAAGTTCTCGCCGGACGGAAGTCGCTTTGTGCCTGCCCGCCAGACTGTGGTCGGACCGTCGATCACCGCTCGTCGCTCCTGTTCTCGGTGCTACCCGGATTACCTGGTTCCACACCGGGAGCCTGCCCTATCCGCTCGGTCGCCCCCGGCGAACTGCGGACGCTGTGCAACCGCTGGCCCACGGTGACCAGGCTGGCCACGGCAAGCAGCCACATTGCGATGGGCAACGCGGGTGGCATGGGGAAGAACGGGAAGTCCGACAATCCTGCGCCGGCCAGCACGATGATCAACCGCTCGGGCCGCTCTATCAGCCCCCCGCCACCGTTGAGACCGGTGGCCTCGGCGCGGGCCTTGATGTAGGAGATCACCTGCGAGGTCACCAGGCAGATCAGGATGGCCACCATCAACGTGAAATCGTGCATCCCAAAGGCAGCCCACCACAGCAGGCCGCAGAACACCGCTCCGTCGCTGATCCGGTCGCAGGTGGCATCCAGCACCGCACCGAAGCGAGTACCGCCGCCCAGTTGCCGGGCCATCGCACCGTCGAGCATGTCGGCCAGCACGAAGAACCACACCACAACCGCGCCAGCGAATAGTCGACCCGCGGGGAAGAGCGTCAACGCGCCGAGTACCGACGCCGCGGTTCCGACGATCGTGACGACGTCGGGCGTCAGTCCCGCCCGCACCGCTGCTCGGGCCAGCGGAACGCTGACCTTGGTGTAGGCGGCCCGGGTCATCAGATAAAAGTCGCTCATGCCTGCGAGGCCCACTCCTCAGCCAGCAGTTTGCGGGTGTCACGCAGCAACTGCGGAATCACCTTGGTCTGACCCACGACGGTGATGAAGTTGGCGTCTCCGATCCATCGTGGCACCACGTGCATGTGCAGGTGCTCGGCTAGTGACCCACCGGCCGACCGGCCCAGATTCAGCCCGACGTTGAACGCATCCGGCCGGGAAACGGCCTTGATCACCCGAATGGCCCGCTGCGTGAAGGCCATCAACTCCGCGCTCTCAGCCTCCGTGAGGTCTTCCAGCTCCGAGACACGGCGGTACGGCACCACCATCAAGTGGCCCGGGTTGTACGGGTAGAGGTTGAGTACGGCGTACACCAGCTCCCCGCGCGCCACCACGAGTCCCTCCTCGTCGGGGAGCTCGGGAATAGCGGTGAAGGGCTCAGCGGCCTGCTTGGAGTCGCGTGGGCGCGGCGTCTCGACGATGTAACTCATCCGGTGTGGGGTCCACAGACGCTGCAACCGATCCCGGTCACCGGTACCTGAATCGACCAGCTCGTCAGTCACCGTCCACTCCACGACCGTCGGCCCCGACGTAGCCAGCGACTGCGCCCGCTGTCGGCACCGTGTTCTCACGACGGTCGATCCAGCTACGGATCGCCGCGACGGCCAGTTCCCTCGGGACGCCATTGATCTGGGTCCGGTCGGCGAAGCGGAAACTCACCGCCCCGGCTTCGACGTCCCGGTCGCCCGCCAACAACATGAACGGGACCTTCTGGTTGGTGTGGTTGACGATCTTCTTGGCCATCCGGTCATCGCTGGCGTCGACCTCGACTCGCACAGCCTGCGAGGTGAGTTCCGCGGCAAGGTCTTTCAGATAGGCGACATGGTCGTCGGCCACTGGTATGCCGACCACCTGGACCGGTGCCAGCCAGGCGGGGAAGGCGCCGGCGTAGTGCTCAGTGAGGATGCCGAAGAACCGCTCGATCGAACCGAACAGCGCGCGGTGGATCAGAACCGGTCGCTGTCGGCTGCCGTCGGCGGCGGTGTACTCCAGTTCGAACCTTTCGGGCATGGTGAAGTCCAGTTGAATGGTGGACATCTGCCAGTTACGCCCCAGGGCGTCGCGTACCTGAACTGAGATCTTCGGCCCGTAGAACGCTGCGCCGCCCGGGTCGGGAACCAGGTGGAGCCCGCTGGACTCGGCCACCTCCCGTAGCGTCTCGGTGGCCTCCTCCCACAACTCGTCGGAGCCGACGTATTTGTCGGGATCCTTGGTCGAAAGCTCCAGGTAGAAGTCATCCAGGCCGTAGTCGGCGAGCAGATCCAGCACGAAGCGCAGCAGCGAGGCCAACTCGTCGCGCATCTGTTCACGGGTGCAGTAGATGTGGGAGTCGTCCTGGGTCATCCCGCGCACCCGGGTCAGGCCGTGCACCACACCGGACTTCTCGTAGCGGTAGACGGTGCCGAATTCGAACAGCCGCAACGGAAGTTCCCGGTAGGAACGGCCCCGGGATCGATAAATCAAATGGTGCATGGGGCAGTTCATCGGCTTGAGGTAGTAATTCTGCCCCGGCTTGCGCAGCACACCGTCCTCGTCGTACTCGGCGTCGATGTGCATGGGCGGGAACATGCCCTCGGCGTACCACTCCAGGTGCCCGGAGGTGATGTAGAGCTGTTCTTTGGTGATGTGCGGAGTGTTGACGAACTCGTAACCGGCCTCAATATGCTTGCGCCGCGAGTACTCTTCCAGCTCCCGGCGCACGATCCCGCCCTTGGGGTGGAAAACCGCCAGGCCCGAACCGATTTCGTCGGGGAAGCTGAACAGGTCAAGCTCCACACCCAGTTTGCGGTGATCGCGACGCTGGGCCTCCTCGAGGAGTTCCAGGTGGCGGTCCAGCGCATCCTGGGACTCCCAGGCGGTGCCATAAATGCGTTGCAGGCTCGCGTTGGCCTGGTTGCCGCGCCAGTAGGCCGCGGAACTGCGCGTCAGCTTGAACGCTGGGATGTACTTGGTGGTGGGTATGTGCGGGCCACGGCACAGGTCCCCCCAAACCCGTTCCCGGGTACGGGGATTGAGGTTGTCGTAGGCGGTGAGTTCGTCACCGCCGACCTCCATGACGTCGGCGTCGCCGGACTTGTCGTCGACCAATTCAAGCTTGTAGGGCTCAGAGGCCAGGTCGCGGCGCGCCTCATCTTTGGACTCGTAGACTCGCCGTGAAAACAGCTGGCCTTCTTTGACGATCGCCCGCATGCGTTTCTCAAGAGCGTCGAGGTCCTCGGGGGTGAAGGCCTCCGGCACGTCGAAGTCGTAGTAGAACCCGTCGGTGATGGGCGGCCCGATGCCCAGCTTGGCCGCAGGGAACAACTCTTGGACGGCCTGGGCCAGTACATGAGCCGCCGAATGCCGGATCACGCTGCGACCCTCGTCGGTGTCGGCCGCCACCGGAGCCACATCGACGTCGGCTTCGGGCACCCAACTCAAGTCGCGCAGCTTGCCCTCAGCGTCGCGGACCACCACGACGGCATCCGGTTCCCCGCGGCCGGGCAAACCCGCATCGCGTACCGCCGCGCCCGCAGTAGTCCCGGCCGCCACCCGTACCAGCGGGGTCCGGACGGCTTCGGCGGGGGCACTCATGGGCTATCTCTTTCGGCAGACCAGAACAGGGTTGACCGGAACAGCTGGTTCGCGTCCGGTCGCGACAATGCTAACGGGGTACCCGCCCAGCTCTGCCCAACCCGGGGCCAACTCGGACGGGCAAGCGCGGCCCTTCGGCGATGGAGCCGGGTTCGTGACGCCACATCGAGATCACGCGCCGCAGCCTCGATCGTTGCCGGCATCGGCCCGCGGACGCTACGGAATCGGTGGTCCAGCAAATAGTCGACCAGGTACGGCCAAGGTCTAGCGCAGTGCACCTGACGTGTGACACAGACCGGAAAACGGAAGGTCGACCTTGGCTAGCCGCAACGCCACCCTGCGAATGCTGAAGACCTCCCGCGGGCCGTTGCTGGCGGCCCTGATAGTGCTGGTTTTCAGCGGGGTGCTGCTGGGCTACGCGAACAGCGGCAAAACTCGTGTGATGGACCGCACGCAGCCGGTAACGGCTGGCGTCAACGTTGCCCTTGATCTGGTGGCCATCGACACCGTGGTCGGGCTCATCGTCTTCCTGGTGGTCGCGATGGCATGCCTCGCGGCGGCCGTGGCCTGGTCGGTAGCCACCGAACGCCGGCCGGTCGAGCCGACCTTCGCGGGCTGGTTCGCCGCGATGTTGTTCGCTCTCATTCCGCTGCAGAACTTCCTGCCCGGCGCACCGCCGGTGGGCGCGTGGATCGACGTCTGCGTCTTCCTTTGGGTCGAAGTCGTTCTACTGACATCGATGGGTGTGTTCGTTCTGTCCTGGTTCCGCTTCCGTGGTCGACCGGACTACTCGACCTTGGTACGCCGCAAACAGCGCGAGACCGAACAGCGGCACCGCGATGCCTAAGAGGAGTCGAGCGCGAGTTCTCCCCCGCCGCTCGCCCTCACAGGGCCTGTTCGAACCGGTACGGAGCCAGGCACCGCGTAGTTCCGTCGATTGATTGATGCAAGGGCACAAGCCACGGAAGATACTGTGAATGGAGTCGCTCTCCGAGGCCGCGGCCGCCCGTTTAACGGCGATCGAGCACGACCTGGAGCAGTCTTGGCTGAGGTATCCCCAAATTCCTCATCCGGTACGGATGCACATGGCAATCGCTGTCGCGGAGATAGTCGGCAACATCGTCGAGCACGGGGGCGCCCTGCGTCGTCCGGTGGAAATCCACATGGAGTTCGCTCTGTCCGAAACCGGTCAGGTGCACATCCACCTGGTCGACGACGGGGACGAACTACCCGCCGACGTTGACCTCTCGACGGTAAGGATGCCCGACCCAACCGCCGAACGCGGCAGGGGCCTCCCGTTGGCCCGGGCCGTGCTGGAGCAGCTGAGCTATGACCGCCGCAATGCGATCAACTGCTGGACATTGATCAGCCGCGTATTCACCCCCTTACCCGCCACCGAACTAGCAGAGAAGCCACCGCCACTCGAATTCGCTGACGAGGCGGCTGCCGGCTGAATTGCGTTCGGGGATAACCACAAACTCGGCCGGTCGTGCACGACCACCGCACCTGGGACCGTTGGCGGAACGTGTATGACGACATCGACGTCGCCACTGCGCCGCGAGCCCCGCTCTAACCACCAACTATCGGGGACTGCTCCGATGGGCGCCCCGTTTCGCCGCGCGGCGATCGAGCGCTTTCGCGGTGGAGGTGAACACCACGAGGAAAGCGGCGTAGGAGGCCGCGTAGCCGGGTAGTGCGACCCAGAAAGATCCGCCTCCTGCGAGGAGCGCGGTCAAGCCGCTGACCGCGTCACCGACGAACCCTGACACGAATACCCCGACGAGAATGCCGATGTAAGCATGGTTGCGGTTCTGCGGGAACTTGCTGCCCGACCGCTGCGCGACATACCAGATGGCGATGGCGACAACGGCTACCGCCGAGGCAATGAAACCGATGGCCATCCATGGCGGAATAGTCGCATTGGCGCTCGAACCGCCCGAATTGAAGAGTGCGTCGATAGCCAGCATGCCCGCGATATAGAACGGCAACAGAAGCAAGGCGCGTTTCACGTCGATCATGGCAGGGGCACTTTCGGGATATGCACACCCTCGCACTCCAACGCACCCTCGATGCCCGCCTTAATAGGCGCTTCCATCACTCCCTTGGCGAAGCCGCCGACAAAGCCGAGCAAGGCGCCGGGCAGTGCTCCTGCGCCCAGGAACTCGGGGGTGGCCGCTCCGCCGCCCATCCCACCGAGGAGCGCACCCTTCGCCGCGGATTCGAATCCGCCTTTGACCATCCCTTTGCCGACCGTCTCCTTCACGTGCGTCGTCACGCACTGCCCGAGACTCGGCGCGGCCGCTGGTGCCGGCGGGGTGGGCGTAGGCGTCGGCGCAAGCAGGTTCGGGGGTAACTGCTGCGCGGCGGCAGCGACCTGCCGCGGTACCGGGAACGGGCCGATCTGCGGCTGTCCCGGCGAGGGTTGCGATACCCCCGGCGGTGGCGCGCCGCCGTCCTGTTTCAAACCGACGAGCTGCACGCCTGTGCGCGCACCATCGGTCACAGCGGACCCCGATTGCGAGGCGGAGCTGCCCGACGGCCCGCCCATCCCCGAACTCATCGCCGACGCCAGCGCCTGCGAGCGTTCGTCGTCGGTCGAACCGTACTGCGAACTGGCGCAACGAATATTCGAGGCGATGTCGTTGAGCTGCTGATTCTGCGCTCGTGCGGCTTCACGGAAGCGCGCGATCGCGGCCTTGGCGGCGGTGGCCGCTTCACCCCTCCAATAGCTGTCCATCTGGGATGCGATGGCCTCCACCCGGGCCGCCAAGGACTGCAACTCCCCGACAATCCGGTCGAAGTTCGCGGCTTCTTTCGTCATGACAGACGTCTCGGTTACCAGCATCCCCATATCCCGGATTATCCCGCCGCGGAAGAACCTTCGGCCTCAACTGTGACGGGCACCCCAACCCAACCGGTGGCCCACGAGATCACACAACACGTCCACAATCCGAAAGCGGAGAAGTCAGACCTGGTGGTCCCGGCTGGGATCGAACCAGCGACCTTCCGCGTGTGAAGCGGACGCTCTCCCACTGAGCCACGGGACCTGAGGTGGCAGAAGCACCACAGAGGCAACGACTATGCCGGGGTCGAAGATTATCACGGGAGCACAATCGTTCAGAAAGCGCGACAGGTCGCCGGGAAACGGAGGGGTGATTTGTGCGGCTTCCCGTCGGTGGACTATCGTCGTGCATCGCAGCGGGCGTTGAGCTCGCCCGAGGTTTGCGGATGTAGCGCAGTTGGTAGCGCATCACCTTGCCAAGGTGAGGGTCGCGGGTTCGAATCCCGTCATCCGCTCGGAGGGTGCAACTGGCATCAGACCCAATGGTGGAGTGGCCGAGTGGTGAGGCAACGGCCTGCAAAGCCGTGCACACGGGTTCGATTCCCGTCTCCACCTCGATTTCGCATCTGGCGCGATTAGCTCAGCGGGAGAGCGCTTCCCTGACACGGAAGAGGTCACTGGTTCAATCCCAGTATCGCGCACCAGTTCAGAGCAGGTTTTTGCCGAACCCGTGCCAAATATGTGCCAAACGGATTCGGGTACTCCCACATGGACTCCTGCGCCAACACGGTCGGGTTCGCCACGAGATAGTCGACCAGCCAGCGCGACAGCCCGTCCCAGGCCGCCGCAGCGCCAGGCGGATGCAGCTTCCAACCGAGGTCCTCCACCGTCCACTGGTCCTTGGCCTGATTGCTCAGCATCGACGCTGTCACCCGGTTCGACTCGTCGTCGCGCCCGCCTCGGCTGATCGGCACGACATGATCGACGGTCGGGAACAATTCCCAGAAAGCGAGGTGCGTCTCGGAGAGCTTCCCGTGCGGATGTGCCTGGAAGTCGTTCACGAGCACGACATGGACGAGGCGCAGAACTCCGGGGTTAATGAGTCGGGTGCCCGTGTAGCGGTCGATGAAGCCATCGCGCATAAACAGCTTCATCGACTCATTTATTGAGTACCGGCGGGCGAGGTTCCCTACCGGCTCGAACGGGTAACGCTCCCTAAGGTCCCCCCTGCATAATCGCGGTCGCCGACAGTAAGAGCAACGCATACATCGGACAGCACGTCAGCCTTTGCATCCACCCGAACACCCCCTGGCTACCCGGCCGCAGATCTGCCACCAGACGTCATATCCAACCGGAGACTCGACCCTCCCCCCAATCTGTCGTCACGCCCGAAGCCAGACGGCGTACCGCGCGTCGAAATCAGTTTGGTGCCCCGAGTTCCGGCCAGCTCGCCAGCCTAACTAGTGGGCGGCGTCGGCACATCATGCCACCGGCGTAGCGTCGTGCCATGGGTATTCGCAGCGTAGAGAGGATAATCGGGGCCCCGCCGGAAGCGGTCTGGCAGCTGCTGGTCACAATCGAGGAATGGCCGCGTTGGGGGCCGTCGGTGCGTCGCGCCGCTCTGGATGACGGCGCCGCGGAGTTGAGCGCCGGGGCGCAGGGCACCGTGTGGACGACGGTCGGCGTGCCCCTGCGGTTCAGCGTCACGGATTTCGAGCCCGGACGCCGGTGGGCGTGGGCGGTGGCGTCAGTGCCGGCCACCGGGCACGAGGTGATCGCGGTGCCGGGTGGATGCCGCCTGCGCTTTGACGTGCCGTGGTGGGCGCTGGCCTACCTGCCGGTTTGCGCTACGGCTCTGGGCAGGATCGAAAAACTGGCTTAGCCTCCCCTGGCCGCAATGCTTCCGGGATGCGGCTCGCGAACATGTGGAACTGGCGGTTGCGGGACCAGGACTCCTGATATGGCGTTGGCGGCTGTGCGGTAGTTCCGTGCGCTGATCTGC
>JAGQTV010000104.1 GCA_020438845.1 Mycobacterium sp.
CCTCGACCTGGATCGAGGACTCCTCGGCGGAGACCAGGGTGGTGATCCACTTGCGGGACACAATGTCGATGATGGCCACCGCGCACCGTCTCGCGCGGGTGAAGTGGGTGAAGTCATATCCCCACACAAACGCAAAACAGATTGAGTAATTCGGGTCGATTCTTGGGGTGGTGGATGATGGCGGTGATGACCGTGCAGCCATCCTTGCCGCTGGTTCCTGCTGACGCGCGTGCGGTGGGTGTGGCCGCGGCAATCGTCGAGGACGACCAGGGCGGCCGGGTTTTCGTGCACGGCAATCGGGCGTATGCCTGGGACGGCGGTGACACCGCGGCGCGGCGGTTCGCTGCGGTGTCGCTGATGCGGATCAAGGCGGCGACCCAGGCCGAGATCGCCGAGGGGTTCGGGGTGAGCGCGGCGACGGTGCGCCGCTGGGAGGCTCTGCTGGCCGATGCCGGGTTGGTCGGGTTGCTTGGCGAACCCAAGGGGCCCAAACGCAAATCGAAGCTGACCGCCGATACGGTCGCTGCGGTGCGGCGGGGGCGGCAGCAGGGGTTGTCCTATCGGGAGATCGCCGATGAGGTCGGGGTGTCGCAGGGCAGCGTCCGCAACGCGATCATCCTTACCGAGAGCCTCGGTACCGAGGAGGCCTGCCCGGCAACGACTTCGGAGATCTCAGCCCAACCTTCACCCGCGCCTGAGCCCATGCCCGGGCCTGTGCCCGTGCCTGGGTCCGTGCCCGGTGATGGGGTGGGGCGGCAGTGCCCGGCGGTGCCGGTGCTGACTGATCCGCTCGATCGTGGCGGAGAGCGGGTGTTGGCGGCGTTCGGGATGATCCCGTACGCGGCGCCGGTGTTCACCGGGTGTGCGCGGGCCCCGTTGGCGGGACTGTTCCTGGCAGTACCGGCGCTGATTGCGACCGGGCTGCTCGAGACCGCACATGCCACCTACGGTGCGGTGTTCCCGGACGGGTTCCACTCACTGGACACCATGTTGTGCGAGAGCGTGTTCCGCGCCCTGCTGGGTGTCGCCCGCGCCGAGGGCGCCACCCGGATCGACCCGACCGCCCTGGGGCGGGTGCTCGGGCTCGACCGCGGCCCGGAAGTCAAAACGATCCGCCGCAAGATCAAGTCTTTGGCCCAGGCCGGCAAGGCCGGCGAGTGGATCGCCTCGATGGCCGCCCGCCACCTGGTCGCCCGCCCCGAGCAGGCCGCGGTGTTCTACGTCGATGGCCATGTCCGGGCCTATCAGGGCACCCGCAAGCTGGCCAAAACCCATGTGCCGCGGTTGAAGTTCCCCGCCCCAGCCACGGTGGAGACCTGGGTCGCTGGTGCCGCCGGGGACCCGCTACTGGTGGTGATGGCCGAACCGGCCGCTTCGCTGGCCTCCGAATTGCGGCGGCTGATCCCCGACCTTGCCTGGGACGCCGCGCTTTCTTCAGTAGCGCAGCTCGAGGGCCGCGTACTGATCAGAGAGGTGGTCAATGACTGATGCCGAGGAAAACCGTTCTTGGACGCGCGCGATCGATCGGTGCGAGATTTCCAGCCATCGCCCGCTGCCCCAAATCCGCTCGACGGCCGAGGCGTAGTCGGCTGCGGTCTGCTCACGCTTGAGTACCACACCACCGGAATCCCCGACCGTTGCGGCGTTGAACCCGTGATCGGACACGACCGGCACACAGCCACATGCCATCGCTTCGGTCAGGGCGTTGGACTGCCCCTCTCCGGGCCACCACGTCGGGAAAAGAAAAAAATGCGATGTGCTGAAGATGTCGAGCACCTGTTCCGTGTTCTGGGGGCCTAACCATTCGACAGATAGATTCGAATGACGATCTTTCAATCTCCTGACAAAGTCCTCATCACCGCTTCCGGCGATGCGCACGATTACGCTGAGGCCCCTTTCCGTGAGAACCTCGGCAGCCTCCAAAATCGTTGAAAGACCCTTTTCTCGCCTAAGTGCGCCGGCGTACGCGATTATGAGCGGATCGGAAGTCACACCGACCGTTGCCCTCGCCGGAATCGCAGACAGGTCTATTTGGTTCGGCATGAGAACCGGAGGTGTTCCGGTGAAGGATTCAACAAAAGGCGCCTGGCTTGCGCCCTGCACCATGACGAGGTCGACTGACCGGAGGAGACGACCGAAGAAACAGCGGTAAACAGCGGAACGTTCCAGCCAGGCTACATCGAGGTCAAGGCCGTCTCGTATGTCGTAAATTACGCGACAGTTCCTGAATTTCGCCAGGTAAACAAGCCCAAGTTCCGGATACAGAAAGACCCGCCTAAGACCAGTGATATGCACTATCGAATTCTTTTTGCATGCCGCGGTCTTGAGTGCCAGCCGGGAGAAGCCGAAAGCGTAATCAACCAGTTTGTGGACGCGAGACGGACCCGGCTGGGCATAGGGAAGGGCATGTACCTCAAGGCCGCGGCGCCGCAGTTCCTCAATGGTACGTAGATTTCGTGATTGATATCCGCCCTTTGCGGGCATTCCAGGGTCCGCGATCGGACCGCACAGATAGATCAAACTCTTCGGCTGCATTTCACTCTTTCATCCACGCACAATCGGGGGAGACCCTAATCAACGGTTCAGCGTTATTAGTCATTTTGCATTTCGGGGCACCGCGCTGATCGGTCGCTGCCGATAGTTCGCACTTGGCGCTGCGTGCTAGATTACATGTAGTTGCGCCGCGTCCGCTAAGAACGTTAGTGATGCCCAGCTGAATTCGAGGAAGAACGATTCAATGCATGTATTGGTGACCGGCGCGGCCGGCTTTATCGGTTCGCGTTTAGCGAAGCGACTGCAGGCTGAGGACCATCGCGTCATCGGTCTCGACTCCCTGACCGATTACTACAATGTGGCCCTGAAGCGAGCCAATGCCGACAGCGTGATCGAATCCGGCGCCTCCTTCATAGAAGGAGACCTCAATAAAGTTGACCTGACGAGCATTCTCGATGGCGTTGACGCGATCTTCCATCTGGCTGGTCAACCGGGAGTTCGCTCGTCGTGGGGCTCGGGGTTTCCTGAGTACACCACCAGAAATATCGACGCCACCCAACGGCTGCTTGAGGCGTGCCGGGGCAGGAGCGGGTTGCGCCGCTTCGTATATGCCTCGTCCTCCTCGATCTACGGCGACGCCGAGAGCTATCCGACGCGGGAGGACATCCGGCCGCAACCGGTCAGCCCCTACGGCGTCACCAAACTAGGCGCAGAGCACCTCTGCACGCTCTACGCTACGAACTTCGACGTCCCGACGGTCTCGCTGCGCTACTTCACCGTCTACGGCCCGGGCCAGCGGCCGGATATGGCATTCACTCGCTTCATCAAGGCTGCGATCGGCGGGCGCGCCGTGAGCATCTACGGGTCCGGCGAGCAGGTTCGCGACTTCACCTACGTCGATGATGTCGTCAGCGCCAATGTCCTTGCTGCCACGCGCGATGTCGCCCGCGGAGCTGTTTTCAACGTCGCTGGGGGTTCGCATGCCACAGTCAACGAAGTGCTGGGAATTCTCGGGGAACTTACTGGCTCGGCGCTGAGAACCGAACACCTCGCCGGGGCCGCCGGCGATGTGAAAAGGACTGGCGGCGATACCACGGCCATCCGCTCCGCATTGGGGTGGAGCCCCTCGGTGCGCCTGCAAGAAGGCCTTTCGCGACAACTTGAGTGGGTACTCAAGTCAGCATCTGAGTCGGGAACCTGACCTCCGACAGGTGGTGTCAGCGGCAAAGTCGCTGACGGTAAGGTAATGCTCAGACAAGCTAATGGAGCTCGCGCGATTGGGTCGCGTCATGGCCGAACTCGAGCAGAGACGCACGCGGATTCAAGGGGAAGATTTCAATGGCCTGCCGGATTGCAGTCTTCGGAACGGGCTATTTGGGCGCGACCCACGCTGCGTGCATGGCCGCACTCGGACATGAGGTAATCGGCGTTGATGTCGACCTCAAAAAGCTGGAGGTCCTCGCCACCGGCCAGGCACCGTTCTTCGAGCCGGGACTCGATGAAATGCTCGCAGCACAACTTGATTCTGGGCGCCTACGTTTTACGTCTGCCTACGCAGAGGCAGCGGAGTTCGCCGACATCCACTTCATCGCTGTTCCCACGCCCCAACGGCGCGGTGACTTCGCAGCCGACCTGACCTACGTTGACGCCGTCGTTGCCGATTTGGCCCCGTTGTTGCGGAAACCTGCGGTTATTCTCGGCAAATCGACCGTACCCGTCGGGACCACTGCGAAGCTGAGCCTCATGGCGGAACAACTGTCACCAGTTGGCGACGCAGTCGAGGTGGCATGGAACCCGGAGTTTCTTCGCGAGGGCCGCGCCGTGCAAGACACCCTTCATCCGGACCGGATAGTGCTCGGTGTCGGCCCCGCAAGCCAAGGGGCGGCGGAAGCCGCTACTCGCCTGGTGTACGGCGATTCCGTCGCGGCCGGTGTTCCCTTCCTGGTCACCGACCGCGAAACCGCAGAACTCGTGAAAACCGCCGCAAACGCATTCCTGGCCACAAAGATTTCATTCATCAACGCGATGTCGGAGATCTGCGAGGCCTCCCGTGCTGACGTTTCCGAGTTGGCCGACGCCCTCGGCTACGACATTCGGATCGGCAGGAACTTTCTCAATGCGGGGATTGGATTCGGGGGTGGCTGCCTCCCGAAAGATATCCGCGCGTTAATGGCCCGTGCGGGTGAGTTGGGAGCGAACCAGGCAGTCACACTCCTCGGCACGGTCGACGGCATCAACATGCGCCAACGGACGAAGATAGTCGAGTTGACCAGAGCGATGACAGGCGGCACATTGATCGGCGCGAAGGTCGCTGTTCTTGGCGCGGCCTTCAAACCCGACTCCGACGACATTCGGGACTCCCCAGCTTTGAACATCTCCGGCCAGATTCAACTCCAGGGCGCCTCCGTTTCCGTCTTCGACCCGAAGGCGATAGACAACGCCCGCCGATTGTTCCCGACTCTGCACTACGCCAGAGACGTGCGTGAAGCATGCAATGCCGCGGACATCACCCTCGTACTCACCGAGTGGGAGGAATTCCGACGTCTGGAACCGGATGACTTGAAACCACTCGTCAGACGCCCGTTGATCATCGATGGACGGAATTGCCTTGACCCCGCCAAGTGGCATCGTGGCGGGTGGGTTTACAGGGGAGTGGGGCGACGCCCCGCAACGTAAATGACTCAGTCAGATCCAGCAAATTCGAACTTACCGGTTGAGTGCCTCGGTCCGCCGACGACCTAAGGCGCCTCGGCCGCGACAGGACAGGTGTTGAACTGTGCGAAAGTATCGGGAACGGCGATATTGCGACAAAATGATCCTGTGAATCGGAACGTACTGATGGAGAATACTTCCCGGCGTCTGGTTTCACTCCAGTGCCTCCGAGGCATTGCCGCATTGATGGTCGTGGTTCACCATGTACTTCACCAGACGCCCGGGTTCCTATCAGTGTGGACGACGAATGCCTGGCAAGCGGGCGTCGACCTCTTTTTCGTGATCAGCGGATTTGTGATGGTGTACGTGACGAACAACCGCGAACGGTCACCGGTGCGGTTCCTTGCCATGAGGGCCGCACGGATCGTTCCGATCTATTGGTTCTACACCCTTGCCGCGGCCGGACTAATCCTTATTCTACCCAGTCTCTTCCGATCAAACGAAGCGTCAATCAAACACGTCGCCCTGTCGATGCTATTTGTTCCGCATGAGACTCGCGACCACGATTTGTCACCGTTGGTAAAACAAGGCTGGACGCTCAACTACGAAGTGTTCTTTTATCTACTGTTCGCTCTCGCTATGTGGATCTCATTCCGGCGCAGGATTTCGGTGTCCGTTACCACATTGGTGGTTTTTGCTGGAATAGGTATGTGGATCCGTCTCACCGGAACATCCATCGGGGTCGCCGGCTTCTACTTTCAGGACATAATCCTTGAGTTTGCTTTCGGCATGCTGATCGCTCACGCCTTCGTCTCTGGAAAGCTAGACTCAATACCGAGGCTGATTGGTGGGATAGCGGTGTTGACTGGATTTGTGTCGATTTTTGCGTTGGATAGCTATGCCACTACCGCTCGCAGTCTTGCCTACGGATTACCTGCAGCGATCATAATTATCGGCGCACTGGCCGTAGAAGCAAACATCAGTGCTTTGCGGATGCCGTTCCTACAATTCGTTGGCGATTCTTCCTACTCGATATATCTAGTTCACATTTTCCCGATCGCGGTGTTGCGAGCAATGTGGCCGCGCTTGGGCCTACCTATGCACGGTGTGGCGGGTCTGGCGCTTTTCCTCCTGACCAGCGTGACCCTCGTGGTGGCACTTGGCGCGATTTCCTACTATACGATCGAACGAAAGTCACTCAGGTGGCTCCGGGTAGCGATTGAACGTCGTGGGCGTGACGATGACGCCGCCAACTAAGGCTTGCGGTGGACGATCGTGAGCCTGCAACAAAGCAGGTCATCAACGCTGTAGGCGCTGTACCTACTGTTCACCGGCGGAAGATCCTTGATCTCCTGGGACCACGTCGTTTCGCTTTCGACACAGGCAAAACCGCTGTTCGCAAAATAGCGCACCCACTCTGACGCCTGAATGCGATTAACATACTGGAGTCTGTTCTCAAAGAACGCCTTCCAGACTCGTTCCGAGTACCGCAAGTAGTTTTTCGGCGATGCCTTGCGGTCGTAGTGGGCCAAGTGATCATCCAGGCCAATTAAGTGAATCGAATACCCACCGGGCACAAGGATTCGATAGATGTCATTTACGACTTGCTGAGCTTTATCCGCTGAAATGTGCTCAAGGACGTCTCCGCTGAAAACGCATTGGTATGTATTGTCCGGGATCCCGGCTAGGCTTCCGTCGCGCTCGACCATGTATTCTAGTGAAAGCGTTTGATAGAGCTCGGCGAAGCTGCTCGATTTCAAAGCGCGATTGAGGACCGTGCCATCCAACGTGCGGGTGGGAACGGTACCGTCCGAGTCGGTCGAGGTGGGCATACTTTGCGATAGGGCTTCTAGATGCGAGATGGTGCCATCGAGGCTCCGAATATCGGCGATGTCGAACATCGAGATCTCAACGTCAAACTGGAGCCGCATCAGCAAAGAGTGGGCATGACTCCAGCCGGTTCCGAGTTCCAGTATTTTGTCGTGCGGATGGATCACGTCGTACTTGTTGCAGATCGCGACTAACTCAGTGCCCTTCTTAATGTAATCCTGAACATCTAAATATCCGCGACTTCGCCTTGAACGAAGATGGTTGCCGATAGCCCGGTAGGACAGTCTGGTGAACTTATTTGAGGAGGCGACCCGTAATGCGACAGCCGCAAGTAGATAGTTACGCATCTGTTTTACTGTTCTTTCTGGGGCGATTACTGTCGTCGGTGCGTTACATACCTACCCGCACGGGTCAAGCCTAGTCGATGGACCTCATTTTAAAGCCTTCAATCCGACTCCGGAGGCGCATCAGAGGTACGTCCCGTAGGCTCTGCGCCACGACTCGAATTCCACTAGCGCGAAAAGACGGTCTCCGTTGACGCAGCCTCGACGCTGCCCCCGCAACAAACTCTGCACAACCTTCCGGTCAAAGATGCAGTCGCCGCTTCCGAGTACATCGGAAAACAGGTCGTGGAATGGCCCACTCTTCAACCAGTCCGCGATGGGAACGGCAAAGCCCTGTTTGCGTTGACGATCGAATTCCGGAGGCAACAGCCGTTCGGTAAGAAGCTTGGGAATAATCTTGCGGTGTTTCGCTGTGGCTTTCAGATTGGAGGGCACTCGAGCGAAGGCAAACTCAATCAGATGCTTGTCGAGCATCGGGGCGCGGACCTCCAGCGAATTCAGCATGCTGGCCCGATCGACCTTCACCAAAATCGCCTCGGGGAAACTGTTGGCGAAATCCATGCGGGTCGCGCGTTGCAGCAAATCGGGTTCATCGGGAGTGGCCGACCGGGTAATCCCCTCCGCCGTCGTTGTCCACGGCCCACGACCCATCAGCTCGCGCCGGGTGTCGGCGTCGAAGTAGGTCGAGATCAACGGGACCTCGGTGTCGAAATCGACGGCCAGCGCCTGAAGGTAGTTACGGCTTTTGAAACCTACTGGTAGGAGGTGCTGGGCTCCCCAGGCCGCGGACTTACGCCCTCGCGCGGGGATTGACTTCAGTAGTCGCTGCTGCATCCAGAGAAGTCGGCTGTAACGCGAATAGCCGCCGAATAGTTCGTCACCGCCATCACCGCCGAGTGCGACTGTGCACTGTTCGCGGACCAGTCGGCTGACCAGATAGGTTGGGATCATCGACAAATCCGCAACGGGCTCGTCGAATTGCATAACCAGCTTGGGAATCAGGTCGGCCGTCGCGGGCTCCATCATGAGTTCGGTATGCCTGGTGCCGAAGTAATTCGCCACCAGGCGCGCGTGGGCGGTCTCATCCAGCTCTCCTTGCCCGGGAAATCCGATGCTGAATGTTCTTACCTGTTCGGAACTGCGAACCGCCATGGCCGTGACGAGGCTGGAATCGATACCGCCGCTGAGGAGGATGCCCACCGGGACGTCCGCCCTCAACTGTCGCGCGACGGCGTCCTGCAGCAACGTATCCAGTTCGTCGACAAGTGCCGACTGGTCAACAACCGCCACGGGATCGAATTCCGGAATCTCCCAGTACTGCCAGACCCTGGCCAAACCCGAGCACAGATCGAAACTGAGCGCATGGGCCGCGGGCAATTTTCGGTAACCCTCAAGGACACAAAGTTCGCCGGGGACGTAACCCAGCAGCAAGTAGCAGTCGAGGGCCTGTGGGTCGATTTTCCGCGGCAACTCCGACTTTGCTAGGAGCGCCTTCAACTCCGAGGCGAAGTGCAGAGTGCCGCTGTGGAGGCGATAGAATAGGGGCTTCTCGCCGGCTCGATCGCGGGCCAACAACAGACGCTGTTCCACCGCGTCGTACAGCGCGAAGGCGAACATGCCGTTGAATCGCTCCAAGCACGCCGATCCCCATTCGGAATAGGCCGCCAAAATGACTTCGGTGTCACAGTGCGAACGAAATTGGTGACCACGCCGTTCGAGTTCCCGGCGAAGTTCGGGAAAGTTGTAAATCTCGCCGTTGAACACGATGGACAGTCCACGGTCAGGGAGGTGCATAGGCTGATGTCCCAGCGGGGAGAGGTCCACAATCGATAGCCGCCGATGGGCCAAACCGACCCGGCCGTCGTCCGACCACCACTCACCGGCATCATCAGGGCCTCGGTGGATCAGAGTGTCGCGCGAGACAGAAAGCCAAGCCCTCTCCACCTGGATTTCCGTTCCCGCGCATCCGACGAGTCCACACATCGTTCTCTGTCCTGTCTCCTCGGGCTAGCTTCGCCCTAGCGCAAAGGTTACGTCGGCTACCGCGCTGACCCGAATGGTCGCTGACCGCGGCGCTGCGCCCTCCACCCATGTCACCGCGATCATGTCGTCTAGCTGCCCCACATGCAGGTTCGATGGAGCTATGCTATCTGCGGGCACGATCAGAGTAGCGATCACAATGGGAAGCTCATTACGGCAGACCGCACTCAACCACCATGACGGTGTACGGCTCTCAAGGAGATCCGACCACCAACCCAGGGTGTGGGTGTCATCGCCGCGGCTGTCCTCGAGAACCAGCGGCCCAGTTGCGGCGTGGAGAAGTTGGAGAATCGGCGATTCGCCGCGGGTGAGCGTGTGCATTGTCCCAGAGTTCACGACATCTAGGCTGGGGTGCAGAGGCCAGGTGGTTCTGACCTCGTGAATCCCTAGACCCGTCACCAGGTCGACAATGAGTTGTGGTCGCTGCCCGGGAGGTGCTATCAGCCAGCGACGATGAATAACGCGGCCCGGTAGGCGACTATATCCGTCATGCTCGGCGTCGATGATGCCCGACTCGAGGTCGAAGCCGTTCAGCCTGGTATTAGCGTGTCGGGACCACAGAAACAGCCCGCCGATCACGGACTGGTTTTCGCCGTCGACGCAGACCGTCGCGTGTGCCCTGGTCGCTCGAAGTCCGTCCCGCCATTGGGGGTGGCTATAGTAGCTCCCGGTTCCGGGATCCCCGATGAGGTCACGCCCTCCGTCGCTTACCGTGACGGCAAGGGCGTCGGCGTGCCCATGCGCTGCGATCGAGGGATACCCGAGCGGGCCGACGTCCATCGTGATCCGATGACGGCCTCGCCGCATGACCACCAGACCTCCATCACTCGCAACGAAGTCGCGAGGAACCCCGTCCTTCCGACTCCCAGCAGGTGTTTGCGCGTGCGGCAACATCGACCGGTACCACTCGGCGGTCAAGGACCTCGAACTGCGCTTAAAATCGCCGGGGGCCAACCCCAGCGCGGCGACGATACTGAGATGATCGCGTACCGGGCGTTCGTTCTCCGGGCCCAGGCGGATCGCGAATTCCTGGTCGGCATCGCCATAACGCGGGTCGGGGTCATCCTCCCCTACCACTGCCGCCAGGAATGCGCTGCTGCGGGATATCGCTCCTGTGATGCCGGACGGGGCCCGACCGTCGCGCTGCACCAGAAGCGCAGCCACAAGAAGCAGCAACTCGACTGTGGCTATCTGGTAACCCACGGATTGTTCCGCGCCGCAGCCATCGGCCAGGATCAGGTTGTCGGCCTCGGTTGACAGTGTGGACACAGCGCGGCTCTCCCACCGCGCCGCGCCGGGCAGGTCCGGAAACAGCAACGCAATGACTGCGAGGCCAGCCATCTCACCAATCAAGTGGTTGTTGGCCGAGCTGAACCGCGAGCGCTCCCGCCAGCAGCGCTCGGCACTGATCGCCAGGACTGCGACGATCCTCTGATATCGCTGGGCAGTAAGTTCCGGAGCGTCCCGTAGACCTTGCAGTGCCACCGCGATCGAAATAGAACGCAGTCCGGCTTCGAAAGCACCCCGCCAGGCGATACCGCGTCCCGGTGGGTTCTGATCGATCCATGTGTCGAGGTGCGCGAAAGCTGTTCGACTGTAACGTCTCTCGCCGGCCAAGAGCCATGCTTGCGCCAGGACAGGCAGATGCTGCAGGCGGTTGAGTTCCCATATCCACTTCACATCGCCGCCCGCGACGCGGTGATCGATCCTGTTCGACGGCAAGTCAGGCCATGAGACGTCCGACATCGGATCGTGGTGCCAGTTGATCGGTTCTGTCAGCATGACGGGCGGGTACCCGAAGAACCGGAACCGGCCCGCTACAAAGTGGTCCGCTGCTTCGATCAACGGGGCGACCAGTTCGGGCCCCTTTTCCGCGATCGCCAAAGCCCGGTCCCGATCGAGCAGTACCGGTCTACCCGCCGCAAGGCGGAAACCGTCAAGCGAGTTACGCCAATCGCTTGCGGTATACCGCGAAGTGCCGTCTGAGGCCGGCTTCTGCAAAACCTGACGCCCACGCCAGAGCAACTCCCTTGGCCGCATCGCTCGGAGCCGGCGTGCATACCATCCGACCCGGTCCAGCGAAATTGCGTTGGCGGCTACCAAGCTACCCCCCGGTAGTTATCCCCCTCGCACAACTGCCCGGCATCGGGCAATCGGACGAGATCGATTACCGATTGCCCCGGGGAACGCCGCGCGATTGCGTAAACAACCTGCGTGGCGCGAGAGCCGACTAACAGCACTTCGTCGTGCTGAAGCGCGGCGTCAATGTCATCGACGAGCAGGTCGCCGATTTGCTCGAAACGTTGATCGGTATAGGTACGATTTGCGCCAACCAGACGCGAGTGAGCGACATCGGCATCAAAGATCCGGACGTCGAATCCTTTGCCGATCAGGCGTTCGGCCAACTCGACCATCGGGCTCTCCCGGAGGTCGGCGGTACCCGCTTTGAACGAACGACCGAACAGAGTCACCCTCCGCTTTCCCTCGTCGATGACCAGGTCGAGGGCTCGTTGAAGATGGCCGTCATTCGAGCGCAGCACGTGCCCCAACAGGGGAATGTCGACGGCCTTCCACTAGCGACGTGGGTAAGGCCGCGCACATCCTCGGGCACACAGAATCCACCGAAGGCAAACCCAGGTTTGAGATGCGCCGCACTCAGGTTCAGATTGTCGCTAGCCAGGAAGATCTCCATCACAGCGTGAGAATTGGGGTCCACGGCCGAGCAGATGGTGCCGATCTCCTTCGCGAAGCAAACATTGAACGCATGGAAGCTATTGTCGACGTATTCCTTCATCTCGGCGACCCGGATAAGGACGGCTTACCGACTACCCATAATACTCTCATACAACTCCATCATCGTCGCCGCATTCCGGGGGTTAGTTGAGCCGACCACCCTCTTGGGCGGGTCAAAGAAATCCAGCACACTTGTCCCCTCCCAAAGGTAGCTGGGGTTCACGCAGACCCCGAACCCACCCGGCCGCGATTGGCGGAGAGTCTCTCCAACTCGGGAATGAGAAGGTTCTCACATGTGCCGGCAACATCGCGCCTCGGTAAACCACAACGTGCCAGCGGTCGGTGCCGGCAAGCGCGGAGCACATCTGCCCGGTCACCCGCTCAAGAAACCATGTAGATAGATCCCCGGTCGCTATGGAGGGAGTCCTGACACAGACCATTGACGGATCGGCATTCACGACCGCTGAGACCACGTCATCGGTAACTGCGACAGACCCGTTTCGACCACCTGCGAGGCAAGTTCACCAAATTCTGTCTTCGACGATCGGGGAGGACCCTCGACGCAACATGTCCATTTCGTCCGGATTGGCGTCCAAACCAACGAACCGGTGCCCTATACGCGCGAAACACGCCGTCGAAACGCAGCCCACGTACCCGAGGCCGAAGATATTGACGGACTTCTTTCGATCCAGCTCAGTCGTCACTCCAAAACCATCATTCGCGCAAAGATCCCAAACCCGCGGGCGCTCCCCGTAGCCAGCGACAGCGGGGCCGAGCCACACGCCGCCAACAGCCGAGGGAGTAAGTATCGTTGCGGTGCTATCATACGGACCGCTGTTAAGCAGCGTTTCCGCGAGTCCAACCTCAGCGCGGGAAGCCGCATCAGGACTCCGAAACCTAGGAGTTAGTCCACCCTATGCCCGACCCTAATCAACTACCCGATGCCCACGCTGGCGCGCGGCACTTTTGCTCGCTTGTGCGCGAACAGCTTGCCCCGGAGAAACCGCAGAATGTGTTCGTCGCGGGCTGCAGGCCTGGAGAAGAAGCGCTGTTCATTGGGAAGAACCCGGACGTTCATTGGGCGTCGGTTTTCGGCGCTGGCAGCACCGATCTCACCCCCTATGGAAGAGCCAGCATCGTAGATTTCCCGTTTGCCGATGAGTTTTCGGCATCGTCTGGCATCACCACTGCTTGCGCGCACATGAGCGATCCGGCGCGGAGCCTCGATGATCTGTGGCAACTCCTCTTTCCTGGTTGCTTGAATTACGTCGGGACCCCTAATCGATACCGCGCAGTCGGAACGCCTCCCAGGCGTTAGTCCTCGGAAAGGTATGAAGCTATCGGCAGACGTAATCGTGACCGGAGACATGGGATACGCCGCGATCCGGTTTCGCAACTACCTATCAGTGTGTTGTTCGTAGTTCCCGACTTAGCCGTCGGCGGAGCCGAACGGCACGTGGCCACTCTCTTGCCGAGGATGGACCCCACCAGGTTTAACCCGTCAGTGGTCTGCATCGGCGAGGAGGGCGAGTTCTTCGCCGACTTGCTGAATGTCGGTATCGAAGCTACTGCCTTACGCCTCGGTGGGAATAAGAATATCCTCCGAGCTCTCATCAAGCTGATAGGTATCATGCGACGTCAGCGTCCCGACGTGGTCGTCACGCGCGGCTTCAATGCTGAGACACTCGGCCGACTGGCAGCGCGGATCACGGGCGTGGCAAAGACGGTCGTTTGGGTGCACTTCATTGGCGAATTCGAGCCGCGCGGCTGGTTATACTCGAAGTTAGATCATGCACTCATCCCGTGGACGAGTGCATTCTTCGGAGTTGCAGAGGCCCAAAAGCCATATTTATCTAAGGAATTTGGGTATCCGCCTGAAAAAATTCGCATCATTCACAACGGTGTCGATCCCGCAATATTTGCGACCGGAAGTGATAAGTCTGCCTTGGCCGACCTGGATATTTCTAAAGATGACCCAGTGGTGGGCATAGTTGCTGCACTGCGACCAGAAAAAGATCACGCCAATTTACTCCACGCCGCTCGAATTGTGATCGCAGATATTCCTGACGCCCACTTCTTAATTATTGGCGATGGTCTGACGAGAAGCGCATTGGAACGCTTGACATCTGAACTCGGCATCTCAAGTAATGTCCACTTCCTCGGTATGCGGAGCGATATAAGCCGCCTTCTCAATGCGATAGACGTCTTCACGCTGAGCTCGAAGACGGTCGAGTGCTTTCCGATCGCTCTGCTCGAGGCGATGGCCTGCGCGCGGCCAGCTGTCTGCACCGATGTCGGCGGCGTGGGTGAAATGGTTGGGCACGGAGAGACGGGCTTTCTGGTGCCTCCGGAAAACCCACAGGAACTTGCCGGTCGATTGACGGAGCTGCTGGTCAACCCGAGTCTCGCGCACCAAATGGGTAAGGCTGCGCGGCGCAGGCTTGAAGACAAGTTCACCCTTGAGCGCAGTGTCAGGGAGGCAGAACAGGCAATCGAAGAAGTCATTCAGGGCACCGGAGATTTGGGTCACCGCACTCAAGGCTAGGTCGTCGTTGTGATCTCGGCGCAGGAGTTCCTTTTCGGCGGTGCGACTGATCGATACTGCAACATCATCTGCAATGATACTGTCTGGCTTTCAACTAACAGCTTCCTGCAGGCCCAAGACTAAGAGGTTGGCGTGAAAAAAGCATTCAGCAATTTGCTGCACTGGCTCATATCAATGCGGGTCCCCGAATTGGCCGAAATTGTCGTTAGCCTGACGGTTTCATTACTGGACCGCCGGCTTACCAGGGCGCACTGGGATGGTGAGGACTGGGGGTTCACATGGTCCGATGGTTGCCTGTTCTCGCACTCCCATCAGATCAGGCCGAAGTTCGTAACTCAGCAAAATATTGGTCTATACCTCACCAAATACAAACCGAAACCGGGTGATATTGTCGTTGAGGTAGGGGCAGGTACAGGCACTGAAGTTTGTACGCTGTCGAACCTGGTTGGACCAACTGGCAGAGTAATTGCGATTGAAGCAGACCCAACAGCCGTCAGACTGCTCAGAAAGCAGGCGCATCAGCTTCAATACTCTAATGTTACCGTCGTCGAAACGGCAGTCGGAGAAAGGGAAAGTACCCTTAACCTCTCGATCGGATCCCCCGGCGGTGTTGGCAATTCGACCGCTGCAAGAATAAGTGATAAAACCATCTCGGTGCCGTGCAGGCCATTGAAAAATGTTCTTGACGAAGTTGGCATCGACCACATTTCTTTCATCAAGTTCAATATTGAGGGCGCGGAATACGAGGCCTTGATCGGACTCGGCTCGGCAGTGCGAAAAACTGAACATATTTTCGTCTCTTGCCACGATTTCACCGGAATTCCAGGTCAGGCTACTTTCGAGGATGTCTACGGGTATCTGCAGTCTCAAGGAATGAAACTTGCGACATTACCTCCGAATCCGGACAAACCCTGGGAGGAATTCTACATCTTCGCCGAGTGGGGTTGAACCGTTGATTGATTGCTTTCAATCGGAAAAGATCCACTGAGTGGGACCCGCTTATAAAACTCTTTGTTGCCTAGAGAGAACTGCCGTCTGCCGTATCGCCCCGTAATTTGCGCGGACAAAGTTAGAGGCAGCAAGTCCACTAGCTCGCGAAGCAGTCTGCGACTCGCGGATTTCTGCGCGCTCGTAACTACGGCCCGCTTGGAATCATATTCATTGTTTTGCCATATGGTGACATAATCGCTTTGATACGGAGCTTTCGATAGGAAATTCGTATTCGCTAACTTTCGCGCCTCGACGAGCATTACTGTGGGTCTTTTCGAAATCAGTCCAACTCTTTGATGCACCTCTTGAGGATCAGCGACCGAGTATAATTTTCGCGTTCGGGTTAATTCGACAGAGGGGAATGACGCTTCCCTCAGAGTGAGGTTCAGGACTGTAAAACCATTCTCTGGTGAAAACACGCGGAACATCAACTCAGGACTGAATTGGTAGAAGCCATGGCCTGTTAGGTTATTCGCCGGGGTCGTTATGAAAAGCGAACCACCCACTTTTAGTAGACTGGCGAGGTTGCGCAGGGCCACGGGTATGTCAAATATGTGCTCGAGCGATCCACAGTCAATAACTGCATCGAATTCATTACTCCAAGCATTGGGGATCGGCATGTTCATGTCGTGAATCCTGTCTGCACCTTCATAGTCCGATGCATCCAGAACAGTCAGATTTGAGATTTCCAAAAATTGCCGCAGAAATTCATCGGCGTAGTCCTCCCACCTGTAACAGGCCAGCGATTCGGGCCAGTGGCCGGTCTGGGCACGGTACATATTCCGGAGGGCCTTCACTTCCCTTCGGTGTAGGTAAAGCTGCTGTCGACCCAGGGTCAGCGTGTTACCAAAACTCGCACCCCGCTGTTTGGCCGTTTGATACGCCATTGCGTCGCAGTAGGTGATCCCCATGTCCGCTTTCAGACGCCCTGTGCCATTGCTACAACTACTCCATTCCGATCACTACTCATGATGTTGAGCATTATGGCACTTCTGACCCAACTTTTATCGGCTCACCCCGGATTTAGAGTGCATTGATCTGGTTGTGGGGGTGGATACAGGGTCAGGCGGCTTGTGCTGTCTGGGTGATTCGGTTCTCGAGCTCGACGGGCCGATCATGCCGATCGTCGAGCGGCGCCCAGCGGCGGTTGTAGACCGGTTCGATATATTCGATCCAGTCGCCGACGGCGAGCTTAGCGGCGGCGTTGGGTGGGCCGCAAGTATCGGTCGGGCCTTGCCCCCATGTAGTGGACACGGGATTTGTGGTTAGCCTCGATTTTGCATGCCGGTGGGGTCCGGCGAGGCTGTGCCACGGAAAGCGCTGAACAGCAGCTATTTTGGGCTTGGGGTGTGTTTGGCCCGCCCGTGTCGCCGGGGTGAGCGGGTTGTCCTATGGCCGGTGGGTCTTTCGGGTTGGCGGGACAGGTGTTGCGACGGTCAGGGGAAGGCTGCGCGGAGTCGTTGCCAGGCGGTGGCGATGGCGGCGGCCCAGCGCCAGGTGGCGTCGATGCGTAGCCGGAGTTGTCGGGCGCCGCGGGTGATGCGGGCCGCCACATGCAGCACCCGGTAGCGGAAGGCGTTGATCTCGCAGCGGGCCAACTCGGGGGTGTCGGTGAACCCGATCAGTTGGGCCCAGGCGAGCTGTGATTGCTAATGCTGTACTCGTCAACCAACAGGTTGGCCGGTGGCTTTGTTGCCAGCCGGGGGGCCGACTAAGCTGCTAACTGCCGGAAAACCCGATACTGAAATCCGAGGAATTCATCATGTCCGAAGAAGCTTTCATCTACGAGGCCATCCGCACGCCTCGCGGCAAGGGCAAGAACGGCGCCCTGACCGAAGTCAAGCCCCTGAACCTGGTCACCGGTCTCATCGACGAACTGCGGGCACGCCACGCAGGCCTCGATGAGAGCATGATCAGCGACGTCATCCTCGGCTGCGTTTCGCCGGTCGGTGACCAGGGCGGCGACATCGCACGCACCGCCGTCATCGCTGCGGGCATGCCCGACACCGTCGGCGGCGTGCAGCTCAACCGGTTCTGTGCCTCCGGCCTGGAGGCGGTCAACACCGCCGCCCAGAAGGTTCGCTCCGGCTGGGACGATATGGTGATCGCCGGCGGCGTGGAGTCCATGAGCCGCGTGCCGATGGGCTCCGACGGCGGAGCGATGATGTCGGACCCGGCCACCAATTACGACGCCTTCATCGTTCCGCAGGGCATCGGCGCCGATCTGATCGCCACCCTCGAGGGCTTTTCCCGAGACGACGTCGACGCCTACGCCGTGCGCTCGCAGGAGCGTGCCGCCGAGGCCTGGTCGGGCGGCTACTTCGCCAAGTCCGTCGTGCCGGTCAAAGACCAGAACGGCCTGCTGATCTTGGACCACGACGAGCACATGCGCCCCGGCACCACCATGGACAGCCTGGCCAAGCTCAAGCCCGCCTTCGAGGGTCTGGCCGCGATGGCCGGCTTCGACGACGTGGCGATGCAGAAGTACCACTGGATCGAGCGGATCAACCACGTCCACACCGGCGGCAACAGTTCGGGCATCGTCGACGGCGCCGCCCTGGTGCTCGTCGGCAGCGAGAAGGCCGGCAAAGCCAACGGTCTCACCCCGCGGGCCCGCATCGTGGCCACCGCCACCAGCGGTGCCGACCCGACCATCATGCTGACCGGGCCGACTCCGGCCACCGAGAAGGCGCTGGCCCGGGCCGGACTGAAGGTCGAGGACATCGACCTGTTCGAGCTCAACGAGGCTTTCGCCTCGGTGGTGCTGAAGTTCCAGAAGGATCTCAACATCCCCGACGAGAAGCTCAACGTCAACGGCGGCGCCATCGCGATGGGCCACCCACTGGGCGCTACCGGCGCCATGATCACCGGCACCATGGTCGACGAACTTGAGCGTCGCGGCGCCAAGCGCGCGCTGATCACGCTGTGCATCGGCGGCGGCATGGGTGTGGCCACCATCATCGAGCGCGTCTGAGATAAGGGAGCTAAGTAAAACCATGGCAGAGAACACCATTCAGTGGGATCAGGATGCCGACGGCATCGTCACCCTGACGCTGGACGACCCCACCGGCTCGGCCAACGTGATGAACGAGCACTACAAGGAGTCGATGCATAATGCCGTCGAGCGCCTGATTGCCGAGAAGGACTCCGTCACCGGCGTCATCATCACGTCGGCCAAGAAGACCTTCTTCGCCGGCGGCGACCTCAAGGCGATGATCACTGCCGGGCCCGAGAACGCCGGCGAGATCTTCACTGAGGTCGAGGAGATCAAGGCCGACCTGCGCAAGCTGGAGACCCTGGGTGTGCCCGTGGTCGCGGCCATCAACGGCGCCGCCCTTGGCGGTGGCCTGGAGATCGCGCTGGCCTGTCACCACCGCATCGCCGCCGACGTCAAGGGCAGCCAGCTCGGGCTGCCCGAGGTCACCCTGGGCCTGCTGCCCGGCGGTGGTGGCGTCACCCGCACCGTGCGGATGATGGGAATCCAGAACGCCTTCGTCAACGTGCTCAGCCAGGGCACCCGGATGAAGCCGGACAAGGCCAAGGCCACCGGCCTGGTCGACGAGCTGGTCTCCAGCGTCGAAGAGCTGATCCCGGCCGCCAAGGCGTGGATCAAGGCCAACCCGGAAGCTCACACCCAGCCCTGGGACGCCAAGGGCTACAAGATGCCCGGCGGCACCCCGTCGCACCCGGCGCTGGCGGCGATCCTGCCGTCGTTCCCGTCGCTGCTGCGCAAGCAGATCAAGGGCGCGAACATGCCCGCCCCGCGGGCCATCCTGGCCGCCGCGGTCGAGGGCGCGCAGGTGGACTTCGACACCGCCAGCCGCATCGAGAGCCGCTACTTCACCAGCTTGGTCACCGGTCCGGTGGCCAAGAACATGATCCAGGCGTTCTTCTTCGACCTCCAGGCCATCAACGCCGGTGGTTCGCGCCCAGAGGGAATCGGCAAGACTCCGATCACCAAGATCGGCGTGCTGGGCGCGGGAATGATGGGCGCGGGCATCGCCTACGTCTCAGCCAAGGCCGGGTACGACGTGGTGCTCAAGGACGTCACCCTCGAAGCCGCCGAGAAGGGCAAGAACTACTCGGAGAAGCTTGAGGCCAAGGCTCTGCAGCGCGGCCGCACCACCGAGGAGCGGTCCAAGGAACTGCTGGCCCGGATCACCCCGACCGGCGACCCGAAGGACTTCGCCGGCGTCGACTTCGTCATCGAGGCCGTCTTCGAAAACCAGGAACTCAAGCACAAGGTGTTCCAGGAGATCGAGGACATCGTCGAGCCGAACGCCATCCTGGGCTCCAACACCTCCACCATGCCGATCACGGGCCTGGCCACGGGTGTGAAGCGCCAGGAGGACTTCATCGGCATCCACTTCTTCTCACCGGTGGACAAGATGCCGCTGGTCGAGATCATCAAGGGCGAGAAGACCTCCGACGACGCCCTGGCCCGGGTGTTCGACTACACGCTGGCCATCGGCAAGACCCCGATCGTGGTCAACGACAGCCGCGGCTTCTACACCAGCCGGGTCATCGGCACGTTCATCAACGAGGCGCTGGCCATGCTGGGCGAGGGCGTCGAGCCCGCGTCGATCGAGCATGCCGGGTCGCAGGCCGGCTACCCGGCTCCGCCGCTGCAACTCTCCGACGAGCTCAACATGGAGCTGATGCACAAGATCGCCACGGCCACCCGGAAGGGCGTCGAGGCGGCTGGCGGCACCTATGAGCCGCACCCGGCCGAGGCGGTCGTGGAGAAGATGATTGAGATCGGTCGCCCCTCGCGGCTGAAGGGTGCCGGTTTCTACGAGTACGTCGACGGCAACCGCACCCAGCTGTGGCCCGGCCTGCGCGAGACCTTCAACTCGGGCACCTCGCAGCAGCCGTTGCAGGACATGATCGACCGCATGCTCTTCGCCGAAGCGCTGGAGACCCAGAAGTGCTTCGACGAGGGCGTGATCACCTCGACCGCGGACGCCAACATCGGCTCGATCTTCGGCATCGGTTTCCCCCCGTGGACCGGTGGAGCCGCGCAGTTCATCGCCGGGTACCCCGGCGGCCGGGCGGCCTTCCTGGCCCGCTGCAAGGAACTGGCGGAGCGCTACGGCGACCGGTTCAACCCGCCGGCGTCGCTGCAGCCGTAACTGCCGCGAGAGAAACGCAATCGCCGCAGCCTCTGAATTAGAGGCTGCGGCGATTGCGTTCCGGTGCCCCCACTAGGACTCGAACCTAGGACCTGCGGATTAAAAGTCCGTAGCTCTACCAACTGAGCTATAGGGGCGCGGTGCAAGGATACTTGTTATCAAGACCCTGCCGGAGAACCACTCCGACTATACGACCGCGGCCAGAACTCCCACGACGTTGCCACCGACGCCCTTCAGATCCTCCGAAACGCGGGAGACGTTGGCCTTGGTGGACTCACCGGGCTCCACGACCAGCACTACTACGTCGGTGCGGTCGGTCAGTGCCGAGGCGAGCGGGCTGGATACCGCCGGCTGGGTAGCGATGACGACCTGCTGGTAGGCGCCCCGGAGACGATCGATCAACGCCTCCGAAGCCGGGTTGGCGACCTGGTCGGGATCGCTGACCCACCCGTTGGCGGCCAGGACGTCCGGTGCACCGTCGGCACCCTCGGTCAGCCCTTGCTTGTCCGGCTCAGTTCCGGTGGCGTCGACGACGACGCTGCGAAGGCCGGCCAACTCAGTGGTGGTGGCCAGATTGACGGCGATCTGCTTTGCGTCAACGTCGGCGTCCACCGGGGACAATTGGATCACCTGGCCGTCGTGCTTGGCCAACACGGTGCGCAGACGGCGATAGGGGTCAAGCGCGGTAGCTGAATCGGCCGGTGCGGCGTCGACCTTGCCGACGACCGGCGCATCGGCCGCCGTGGCGGCTTGTCCGGGCACCCGCACCACTCGGTCCAGCAACGAGCGGATCCATACGGCGAAGGCTCCGATGAGTGCGGCCAGGATTGCGATGAGGATGCCGATCGAGATGCGCTCGACCAGACGCGACCGCGGAGCCGTGGCGTCGCTGACCACCCTGGTCTGGATCTTCTGCGCGTCCTCTCCCGTCGGTGACTCGAGTGCGGCCGTGTAGTCGATGAACTCCTTGGCGACGGTCTCGGCGATTTTGCGGGCCTGTTCAGGTGACCGATCACTGACTGCGACGTCGATGATCGCCGTCTTCGGGACCTGGACCGCGCTGATCTTGGCTGCCAGATCGCGTGGGCTCATCTTCAGGCCCAGTTTGTCGATCACCCGCTGGTCCACCGCATCGCTGGTCAGCAGTGCGAGGTAGGAGTTGACGCGGTTGGTCACCACGTCGTCGTTTTGATAGGCGTTCGCCGTCGAGGTGCCGTTGAGCGACACGAGCAACTGCGTGCTGGACACGTACTGCAGCGGCACGAACACCATCCACGCCGCGCCCATCGCCAGTACCGCCAGCGTGACCGCTGCAAAAGTCCGCCAGTACAACCGGATCATGCCGAGAAACTCCCGCAGGTTCACAAAGCCTCCAGCTCGTTCTTACCGTGTGTTTCAACCGATCCGTGGGCGCCTCCGGGGGCGCGATGCTGGCTGCCCCGCCCCGGCCCGAGCACCGCGCCGAGGGCCCCGAAGAACGCCCCGGCGACCATTGCTCCGATCACGACCCGATACAGCGGAGCGCCGAAGGCCATGACGCGGGTTCCGAGCTGTGGCGGGTCGACGACGAGGAGCTCGGCCCGCGGCAGTAGGCCGCCGGGCACCGTTTCCAGCGTGAGAACCTCTGCGGATAGCTCGTTGAGCAGCACCTCCGCGGTGCGGCGGGCCTCCTCTGCAGAGGGGGCGCTGACTTTCACCTGGAAGAGGGCCGTTTGAACGATGTGACGGGCTTGTATCCGCTGTGAGAGTTTCGCCGGCGACAGGTCCAAGCCCAGGTCGGCGATCACTCGGGCGGCCGTCCCGGGGCTCTTGGCCAAGGCGGCATACGTTTCGGCGCGGGTCTGCGCGTAGAGGTCGCCGCCGTCCATGGAATGACTGATGTCGCCAGGCGTGCGGACGAACACCGTGGCGGTCGTCCGGTACAGCGGGGGCCACAGGATCAGCAGTACGGCGGTGGCGGCGGTGGCCAGGATGACGCCCCAGGCGACCCACCGCCATCGGGCTCGCAGAATTAGGCCGTACCCGCGAAGCGTCGTGCTCATGTTCATGTGGCCGGCTGCATCCCGTTCTGTGAAAATTCCTCAACCAGGGCCGCGGCCAGGGCTTCTTCGCCTTCGCGGTTGGGGTTGGTGCCATCCGGGGAGATCAGTCCCTTGGTATCGGTGTCCTTGAACCTGATGATCGGGTCGATGACCACCAGGTCCTTGACCTCGGTGGCCTGGCGGAGCAGGTCCACGATGTCGTCGTTCACGCCGAGGTCGTCATCGGGGGTTGCGAGAAAACGGGGCTTGACGAACACGATGCGGGCTTTCGGCCAGGTCTGGTGGGCCTGCCAGATCGCTGAGACAGTCACCTGGAAGCGGGCGACCGGCGGCGCAAACGTGTCGTCTCGACCGCCGTCGAAGATCACGATATCGGGACTGTAATACCTGCTCAGCGCCGTGACCCGCTCCCCGAAGGAGGACGATTGCCCGCGGCCCTGGTCGAGGGGAAATCGGTTGGCATCCCCACCGCTGATGTAGCCGGTGCCCGGTTCGGCTGCCAGTTGGCACAGCCAACCCATCTCGGTCACGGCTCTGCAGGCATACGAAGTTTCGGGTAGCCCGCTTCCTGAGGTGTAGGAATCGCTGATCACCAGGGCGGTGAGGAGTTTGGTCTGCGGCAGGGCAGGCCGCTGGATCTCGGCCGATGCGGGGGCGACGGCGACTATCGGCGTGTGTTGGGGCCGCAGCGCGAAACCAAGTGCCCCGGCCGCGGCGACAGCCGCCACCACCACCACGACGTCAGGGTGCCGCGGCCGCCTCACCGGAGTCCACCTCAACCGGGGCAGTTTCACGGCTTGACCTCGGTCCGCACCCAGGCCGCGACCTTGTCGGCGATCATGGACTGGCCGTCGTCGTTGGGGCCACTCTTGTCGGCCAGCATCTGGTCGGGTCCCAGCCACGGCGGATCGAGTGTATTCAGGAAGGGAACGTCGGCCTGCTCGGTGGCTTTCTGGATCTCGTCGGATATTCCGGTGACGGTCGGCGGAACGGGCAGTCCCCACCAGATCGGTCCCATCACCAGAACCTGTTTACCCGCCCGGATCACCTTGTTGATGGCGTCGACGGCGCCCTGGGTGATGTTGCCGGTGCCGGAGAAGCCGCCGTCATCCACGCCGCCGGCGATCAGCACGGTATGCGGATTAGCCGCCAGGGCACGGTCCACTTGCCAGGTGAAGGCGTACCCGCCCGGGCCGTCGGCGGCGAAACCGGAACCGGGAAGGGCGAAGTTGGACACCGACCAGCCCGTCCGCTGCGCCAACAGTGTCGGCCATACCACCCGGTTCAGCCGACCGGCCGCGTAGGAGTCACCGACCACCGCGATGGTGACGGACGCCGGCGTCGCCGGTTTCTGGAACAGGACCATAGCCGCAGCGGTGATCCCGGCACCTACCAACGCGGCGACGGTAGCGACCACCGTCAACGTGCGGTTCAGGTGCAGTTTCTTGAGCCAGTTCGGCATTGTCATCACAGAGTCATCCGCGGCAGTCGTTGTGGTGTTCGAGATACCACTGGTAGGTCCGCCGGATTCCCTCCTCCAGTCCAATCGTCGCGCGCCAACCCAGTTCGTTTATGCGCCGTACGTCCAGCAACTTCTGGTACGTGCCGTCGGGCTTCTCGGTGTCCCAGTCAACCTCGCCGTGGAAACCGACGATCTCCGCTGTCAGGTCGGCCAGTTCGGCGATCGACACGTCGCTGCCCGTCCCGACATTGATCGGTAAGTCATCATCGTAGTGCTCGAGGATGAAGTGGCAGGCCTCGGCGAAGTCGTCGATGTGCAGAAACTCCCGCTTGGGCTTGCCGCTGCCCCAGCACGTTGCGGTGGTGGCACCGGACTGGACCGCGTCGTGGAAGCGCCGGATCATTGCCGGCATCACATGGCTGCTGGCAGGGTTGAAGTTGTCACCCGGCCCGTAGAGGTTGGTGGGCATGGCGCACACGTAGGGCAGTTTGTGTTGTCGGCGGATGGCCGCGACCTGGGTGACGCCGGCCAACTTGGCCATGGCGTAGGCGTCGTTGGTCTCTTCCAGCGGGCCGGTCATCAGGGCCGTTTCGGGGATTGGCTGGGCGGTGAACTTCGGGTAGATGCAACTGGAGCCGAGGAACAGGAACCGCTGCACACCGGATGCCACGGCGCTGTCGAGGAGATTGACCTGGATTCGCAGGTTGTCGGAGAAGAAGTCCGCGGGCCGGCTGGCGTTGGCGGCGATGCCACCGACCAGGGCGGCGGCGTCGATCACCACTTCGGGTCGGGTCTCGGCGAAGAACGACGCGGTTGCACGTTGGTCACGCAGGTCGAGTTCGGTTGATGGCTTGACGATCAGATTCTCAAACCCGCGCGAGGAGAAATGCCGGTACAGAGCGGAGCCCACCAGGCCGCGGTGGCCGGCGATGAAGATCCGGGTGCTCGGGTCCAGCGTGAATGCGGGCGTCATGTCCGGACTCCATAGCTGGCGGTGAGTTGATCGGCGATCGCACCCATTCCGAACCTCTCGCGGGCTGTCGTGCGCGCCCGCGCCCCATAGCCGGCGGGGTCCGCGAGCACCGTTCGCACCGCGTCGGCGAGCGCCGAAACCGTGCCCTTCGTCACGACGCCGGCTCGGGTCTCCGCAATCGTCGGGGCCAGCCCGCAGTCGTCGCATACGACGACTGGGAGTCCGACCGACATCGCCTCCAGCACCGCCATAGGATACGGCTCGCGCTCCGCGGCCAGAACATAGGCGGTGGCTTTTGCCAGACGGCTGGGGGCGTCGGCCGGATCGATCGCTCCGGCCCAGGTGATCCGGGTCTCGCCGCCAATGGCCGCCTGCACCGCTGCGGCCTCGCCTTCGTCGGGTCCTACCAGGGTGAACCGGGCGTCGAGGCCTTCGGCCAGTAGTTGTTTGGCCACCGCCACGAAGAGGGTCGGGCGCTTGCGGGCATGCAGTCGGGCCAGACACAGGACCTCGGTAACCCCGGTGCGCTCCGGTCCGGCCGGATAGTCCGGAACTCCGTTGTGCAGTTGGGCCAGCGTGATCTCAGCGTGGGCGACCTCGCGCAGCTGAGTGCGCTCGAGGTCGGTCAGATAGAAGACCGCGCGGGCGTCGGCGAGCAGGCGGCGGGTCCATAGCGTGTCCAGCGGGCCGGCCAACGGGTTGCGTGACGGGATCACCATGCCGTGGGTCTGCAGAACGTAGGGGAGTCGCAGCCGGCGGGCCAGCGCGGCCACCGGCAGCACCATCAGGTCGCGGCCGAAGTGGAAGTGGACGACGTCGAAGTCCCCGGCGTGGGCGTCGAACCAGCGGATCAGGCCGGGTACCCACATGCCGGGGAAGCCCAGGCCCGGCAACAGCGTGCGGGCCGGGAAGAGTCGTAGCGGCACTCCGCCGATGTCGGTGGGCGGTATCGGGTAGCCGCGGGTCCCGGCGGCCAGCGTGACGTCGTGGCCCTTCCGGATCAACGCCGCGCTCTGGTTGATCGCCACTCGGGCCGGGCCGCCGAACGCGCCGTCCGGGGACAGCAGGGAGACGACCTGCAGAATGCGCATCAGCTCCGGACGATCTCCGACGGCGGTGGCAGCACGATCGAGTCCGGCGGAACGTCGCGGGTGACCAGGGCGGTCGCGGCCACGGTGGAGTTCGCCCCCACGGTCACTCCGCGCAGAACGGTGGACCGGGCACACAACCACACCCCGTCCTCCAGGACGATCGGTGCGTTGTCGAACTCGAAGGTGGGGGAGTGCCTGTCGTGGCTGCCAGTGCAGACGTAGGCGTGCTGGGAAATGACCACGTCGTTGCCCAGGGTGATGTGGTCGAGGTTATACAGATCGACGTCGGTGCCCACCCAGGAGTTGTGGCCGATGGTCAGCTTCCACGGCCACTGGATACGGACCCGGTGACGCACCAGTACCCCATCGCCGAGCTGGGCGCCGAACGCGCGCAGGATTGCTATGCGCGCGCCGTTGGGGCACCAGACGCGGGTGAAGACGGTGCTCTGCACGGCCACCCACAAGGCCTGCCAGAGGACTCCGCGACCCTTATCGTAGGGCCGCCCCAGACGCGCTGCCAGCGAGCGTTTGGAGATCGAAACCGACACATCGACAACGTTAGCCGGTGACCTCATCCCAGGAGGTCAGACCGGTCACCTGCCGCAGCTCCTCGTCGTCCAGATCCCGCTTGGGCGCCCAGCCGACGGGCTTGCGGGCCACCATCGACCAGGTGTCGCGGGTACCCGGCATCAGCCGGCTCACCGCTCGGTAGGCGCGTCGGATCCGGGGCGGGACCTGACCGAGCATGTGGTGGGCACCGGTGAGTTCGACGACCTCCAAGTCGAGAGCTCGGGCCAGGGCTTCGCAGTCGCCGCGGGTGTACTCCCGCACGGGGCCGCGCCAGCGCAGTCCCGGATACCAGTAGTAGACCTCGTAACGAGGGTTGTTGGTGCGGCCCCGTAGGACGGCGATCCGTTTGCGGAGGTTCACGTGGTTGGGGACGGTGACGAACAGGTAGCCGCCCTCGCGAACCCGTTCGAGCAGGCCGATCAGCAGGTGACGCGGGGAGTCGTGCAACTCCTCGAGCACGTCGTGCAGCATCAGCATGTCGAACTTTTCATCGGCCTGGAGCTCGTCGAGCGAAGTGAGGTACTCGATGCCCATCCCGCGCGCGAAATCCAGGATGCGCTTCCTGGCGTTGCCCCGCTGGTGCCACTCGTCACTGAGGTCGTCGATGGCGGTGCAGCGGTAGCCCAGTGCTGCCAAGGGGGCTGTCTTGTCGGCCGCCCCCGCGCCGAAGTCGAGCAGGCGAGAGCCCGGCGGAAGATAGCGGGCGACGGTTCGGACGATGCCCTGATGCCCGCCCAACGCCGGATCGAAATAGCCGCGGAAGGGGAATCGGGCAAGGGCATCGGCGCAGGCCCGCTCCACCTGTGACTGCGTGACGTGCATGCGGCTATCGTTTCACCCAGCAGATCGGAATTGGGCAGAAGGCGGCAGGCGGGAGGGCATGACGGTGACATTGGCCGGTTCCACACCGCTGGGCGCCGTGCCGGTGCTGCGCCGCCACGATCCAGTACTCCGGGGCCACCTGGCGGTGTTCGCCATCGGCGCCACCTCCGGCATACACCTGATGCAGTACGCGGCTACCGGGCTGTCGGTGATCTGCCTGCTGCTTGTTCCCGGCTACCTATTGATGACCCACCGAGGCGTGGATCTGCTGCCGCTGCTGCTCGCGGTGCTCGGCTGGATTTCGTTCCTGATAACCAGCCTGGTCAATCAGGTGACTCTGCTGTGGCCCAATGCGCTCGGGCCGGGAGCGTTTTCGCTTTATCTGATCGGGCTGACGGTGCTCACTGGACGGTCTGTGGACAAGATCGCCTGGGTGCTCGGCGGCGTCGGGCTCGGGGTGGTCATCTTTTTCGCCGGCCGCGGCATCGAACTGACCAACACCGGCAGCTTCCTGAATGTCTGGAAATACGGCGTCGCGCCGGGCTTCACGATCCTGTTGGTGTTCTTACTCGTCGTCGCGAGGATGAGGCCCACCCGGATCGCTGTGGTGCTGCTGCTGCTTGGCCTGGCGAGCCTGGGGCTGAACTACCGCTCCCACGCGCTGGTGTGTCTGCTGGCGGCCGCGACGTTGTGGACGCGGGCCATCTTCGGTGACCGGGTCAAGAAGGGCTGGCAGTTCGCCGGGGTGATCGGCGTCGGCCTGGTGTTCGGCAACGTGATGCCGGCCCTGGCGCGCACCGGGCTTTTCGGGCCGGCTTTGCAAACCAAGACCTTGGAGCAGGACACCGCCCATCTACCGATCCTGCTGGCCGGGCGCACTGAGCCGCCGATGAGCTTCACCGCGATCATGGAGCACCCCTGGCTGGGGTGGGGAAGCGCGCTGCGGTTGACGCCGGACTTCTACGCCCGCGCAGAGCATCTGGCGTTGCGCTGGGGCTACGAGCCGACCTTCGAGTTCGTCGGCTACTGGCGGCTACCGCCCAACGACTACTCCTTCCACTCGATCATCCTGGGCTCGTGGGCCGAGGGCGGCCTGCTGGCCGCGCTGATGCCGCTATGGTTGCTGTTCGCCTGTGTCGCCATGGTGTGGAACTTCACTCGGTATGGCCGCTGGGCCCCGATGGTCCTCACGGTGTCTTTGCAGACCATCTGGGACCTGCAGTTCGCACCGTGGATGTACAACGCGCCCGCCATCTATGCGTGCCTCGCGTTGTTGTTCTGCGCCGGGCATTTCCGAGGCCGAACCGTCCCCTCGTGACCGTCAGTGTCGTCATCCCCACGGTGGGACGGTCGTCGCTGCACCGGGCTGTGGAATCAGTGCTCGGCCAGACCGAACCGGTGGACGAGGTCATCATCGTCGCCGATACCGCCGAGCCGGTCTCGTACCCCGTCGACGATCGAATCATGCTGTTGCGCAACGAGAGCAACTCCGGTCCGGCTGTCAGCCGCCGCCGCGGCATCGACGCCGCCAGAGGCTCGGTGATCGCCCTGCTGGACGACGACGACGAGTGGCATCCGGACAAGCTTCAGCGTCAATTGGCCGCCGTCGCGGGTGCGGGTCCGCACTGGATCGCGTCCTGCCGGATGGAAGCTGTCGGCCCGGGGGATCGACGGCGCGTGTGGCCCCGCCGTGTCATCGGGGCGCGGGAACCCGTCGGCGACTACCTGTTTCGATTCACCGACCTGCGGCACGGCGGGCGTGCACTGCAGACCTCCACGCTGTGCTTTCCGGCTGAGTTGGCTCGTGCCGTGCACTGGGACGCCCATGCCGGTGCGGTTCATGACGAACCCAGTTGGCTCCTGGCGGTCGCCCGGCAGTTTCCCGATCTTCGCGTGATCCAACTCCCCGAGGTACTGAGCACCTATCACGTGGCGCACTCGTCGCTGTCCCGTCAGCAGGTCGACCTGACCGACAGTTACATCGCCTGGGGGCTGCGGTACCTGGCCGGTGAATCGCCCCGGGTGCGCGGCGACTACCTGTGTTCCAGTCCGGTTAGCGCCGCCGTGACCGCCCGGTCGCTGTCCGGAATCGGGCGCGCGGTACGGGCGTCGTTCCGCCACGGCCGTCCCGGATTGCCGGCCCTCGGCTTCGCCGCGCTGAGCGCGGTGCGGCTCCTGGTGCGTCGATGACCGCCGACCCCGATCGGCTCACCAAGGCCGAGCGCCGGTCGGCGATCTTCGGCCCGCTCTACCGGATCCTCGGCACCCCGGTGGTGGCGCTGCTGGGCTTGGCCAACACCGCGATCATCGTCCGAGAGACAGGGGCGGCCGTCTTCGGCCTGGTGGCGCTGGTGGCCACCATCACCCTGTTGTTCCCGTTCGCCGATCTCGGGATCGGGGCGACCGCGATGACCGCTGGTGCCCAACTGAGCGGACCCCTGCAGGACCCGCATGCCGCCGATGTCATCCGCCGCTCTTATCACGTGCTGTTCGGCGTGGCGGGGGCTGTAATCCTGGCCGCCCTTGGCGTGATGGCGGCTGATCGGTGGACGGTGCTGACCGGATTCTCCAGCGGTCCCGACGACCGGTGGGCCATCACCGTGGCGGCGTGTGTGTTCGCGTTGACCATTCCGGCCGGTCTAGGGGTGCGCATACTCGGCGGTTTGGACCGGGTTCCGCTGGCCAGCCTCATCTTGATGAGCAACTCGCTGTTCGCACTGGCGATCACCGGTGTGCTCTACCTGATCGGCGCACCCGGGATCTGGTACGCGGTCTCGGCCCTGGGCGGTCTGCTGATCGGCCAACTCGTTGGCACCGTTCTGGCTGCGCGATTGTCCGGGCTGGGATGGTCGTCGTTCGGCCGGGTCCGGACCCGTGGCACGCGGCTGCTCCGCGGCAGTCTCTGGCTGTTCCTGATGGGCGTCGGACTACCCATCGGGTTCCAAGCCGGGCGAGTCATCCTGGCGCATCGCTCGACCCCACTGGAGTTGTCCGAATACGCGCTGATGGCGCAGATCTACGGGGTGTGCTGGGCGGCGTTCATGATGGCGGGATTCGCCCTGTGGCCCATATTCGTGAAGCGCCGCAACATGGTTGGAGCCACTCTGCGGATCTGGGGACAGATGACAGCCCTGCTGGGAGGTCTCGCCATGGTGGTCACGGTGATCTTCGTCCTGTTGGCGCCGTGGGCCGGCCGAATCCTGTCCGGCGGCAGCATCACGATCTCCGCGCAGTTGGCGTTGGCGTTCGGCGCTCTGCTGGTGGGCCAGAGCACGTATTTGTCGTCCAACATGTTGTTGACCCGGCCCGAGGAAGCTCGCTGGCAGGCCTGGTGGGCGCTGACGATGGCGGCGGTGAGTGTGGGGCTGGGCGCGTTGGCCGCGCCACGGTTCGGGGCTGCCGGTGTCGGCTACTCGGCCGCGATCGCGGTTCTCATTGCGCAGGTGGTTCCAGCTCTATTGTGGGTTCCT
This sequence comes from Mycobacterium sp., assembly GCA_020438845.1. Lineage (GTDB taxonomy): Bacteria > Actinomycetota > Actinomycetes > Mycobacteriales > Mycobacteriaceae > Mycobacterium. The sequence continues at coordinate 31,190 of JAGQTV010000104.1, forward strand.
CGGATGGTGCGGAGACGGCCGGTGGGAGACGCTTCAACAATCGAGCCTTCTGGCCAATCATGACGTCGCCGGGGCCGACGTCGTCGAGGACGACGGCACCCGCGCCGATGAACGCGCCATCGCCCACGGTGATGTCACCCAGCACCAAGGCTCCAGCGCCGATCGTGACGTGGTCGCCGATCGTGGGCGCGCCATGTTCGTCCGTGAACCCTATGGTGACCTGCTGGTTGAGCCAGAAATGGCTCCCGATTGATTTGGCGGCCACCAGGGTGGCGATGCCGTGCTGAATGAAGCAGGCCGGGCCCAGGCTGTCAGGTTCGAAGATGACGGCTTCCTGGCCCTTGTAGAGCCGGCGCATCAGCAGCCGGACCGGCAACGGGCTTGTGCCGCGCAGCCGATAGTGAACCAGCGTGCGGAACTCTGACAAGGCGCCGGTGAAGAAGGAGAACCGGGTCCGGGTGTCCATCGCGGCGAGGTTCTCATCCTTGAGGCACTCGACCCACCAGTCGACGTCGGCCAGGATGTCATGCCGCGCTGGCGACCGCATAGCAGTGACCCATAGTGGATAAGCCCAGATACGCGCCAGTTTCAACAGGATTGGCGGGCGAGGCGGCGGCATGAAACCGATTCTATTAAGTGGGCATCGGTGTGTAAGTGAACTGATCAACCAGCATGGTTGCCGGCCATGGGGTGGAGGCGTCCGGAGGCCCAGGCCAGGGGCCGCCGACAGCGATGTTCAGCAGCGCGTACATCGGCTCGTTGAACACCCATTTCCCGCCGGGCGGCAGCGACTCAGGGGTGAAACTCCCCAGCGTCTGCTCGTCGACCCCGATGACGATCGAATTCGGCGCCCAGTTCAACCAGTAGTTGTGAAAATCGTCGGTCAGATCTGGGATCGGACCCCTCGCTCCGACTACCTTGCCACTGGCCGCTCCGCCGCCGTAATAGTCGGTGCCACCCTGCGGTCCGTGTAACGCGACGTGGAACGTGTCGCCGTTGTTGACTAGTTCCATGATGTCGATCTCGCCACAGTCGGGCCAGGCTGAGGGGTCATCGGGGTGATAATTCGTTCCGAGCAGCCAGAACGCCGGCCAGATTCCCTGTCCGGAGGGAAATTTGATGCGAGCGCTGATGGTCCCGTACTGCATGGTGAGCTTGCCGCGGGTCACAGGCCGCGCAGACGTGTAGCCGTCCGGTGCAGGACGCGCCTGGATAACCAGGTGGCCGTCGCCGTCGAGGCGGACGTTGTCGGGGTTAAGGGTGTAGGTCTGCAGTCCGTCGTCTCGCCATGGGCCGAGATCGAAGTCCCACAGCGCTGGGTCGGGTAGTGAGCCTGCTGGTCCGTCGAAGTTGTCGATGATCGTGCCGGGTGATTGTGCCGACGCGACCGCTGGACAGGTACTTCCTGTCAGAGTGACTGCCAAGATCAGCGTGAGGAATCTTCGCTTCATGATGCTGGCAAGCGTATCGGCGATTGCAGTGTCTACTGGCACCGGGCGACCTGGCCCGTCACTCCTCTGCGTGTCAGGGTGAGTTAAGTCCAGTGGTTCATAGCATCCCGCCTGCAGGGCGAGATACGGCTCAACACGACGATGACGATTTCCAGCCTGGCTGTTGGCGGGGAAAATGGGCCGATGGGTTCACCGCATCCACGCTCGGAAGGGCCGCGACGGCGGCGTACGTTCAGCCCGGCTGAGAAGCTGGCGCACCTGGAGGCCTACCAGCAGGCCTGCTCAACCAACGGAGGCGGGGCCTATCTGCGCCGCGAGGGCCTGTATTCCTCGCTGATCTGCTAGTGGCGCAAGCACCGCGACGCCGGGCTGCTTCGGGACAAGCCGACCGGGGCGAAAGTCGGCAGGCTCACCGCCGAGCAGGCCGAGATCGCCCGGCTGAAGGGTGAACTCGACAGGACAGCCAGGCGGCTGGCCACCACTGAGGCAGCTTTGGAGATCATGGGAAAAGCACACGCGCTCTTGGAGAGTCTCTCCGAGAGCGCGGAGTCGCCGAGCACGCCGAGACGGCGTTGATGCATGTCTGAAACGCGGGGCGCTCGCAAGGAATCCCAACTCGGGCGGCGGCGGAGTTGACCGGCATGAACTGCTCGACCGCGCTGCGTCGCGCCGCACCCAAGCCGGCCACGCCGGCTCGGGGTTCCCGGTGCCGGTCAACAAGCTCACCGCCGCTGAGTGCGCCCGAGTTCTCGATGAGCTCAACAGCGCCCGCCTCGTCGACACCACCCCGACGCAGGTGTGGGCCACGCTGCTCGAGGAGGGCACCTACCTGTGCTCGGTCTCCACGATGTATCGCATCCTGAATGCGAACAAACAGGTCAAAGAGCGCCGCCGGCGGGCCCGGCACCGCAAAGCGGTCTGCCCGGAGCTGGTGGCCACCGCCCCGCCGGCAGGTGTACTGCTGGGACATCACCAAACTGGCCGGCCCGGCTAAGGGGATCTACTACGACGCCTACGTGATGATCGACATCTATTGCCGTTACATCGTCGGGGTCCATGTCGACGCCCGCGAATGCGGGGTGCTGGCCACTGAGATGATGGAACAGATCTTCGGCACCTATGGCGTCCCGCACGTCGTCCACGCCGATCGGGGAACGTCGATGACCAGCAACAGCGTCGCCGGGCTGCTTGCCGAACTGGGCGTGACGGGCTCGCATTCGCGGCCCAAGGTCTCCAACGACAACCCCTACAGCGAGTCGTGGCTCAAGACCCTCAAGTACGCCCCGACCTTCCCGGAACGGTTCCAATCCATCCACCACGCAAGGGACTTCATGAACGAATTCGTCGCCTGGTACAACCACGAGCGCCGCCACAACGGCATCGGCCAGCACACCCTCGCCGAGGTCTTCTACGGCCTGGCTAAGGATAAAGACACCGCTCGCCGAGCTGTCCTGGCCGATGCCCGAGCGCGCCACCGGCACCGCCTCAGCGGCGACACCGCACCCAAGATCATCAACCTACCCCAGACCGCCGCGATCAACCCACCCAAACCAGCAGAACCGCAGAGCCGGACCGCCGCCGCCTGACACCCCCTGGACTCAAACACCTTGACAAGTTCCGCTCGGGGAAGGCTGTATCTGGGCTAACGTGAATTGGCAGGATTGCGATCACGGTGGGATGCAAAGCTTATTGACCTTAGGTGGTCAGTACGCGCCGTTGCGCCCCAACACCGCGCGCACCGTCTTCAGGATGAGGACTAGGTCGGTGCCCATCGACCAGTTCTCCACATAGGACAGGTCCAGCCGAACTGACTGATCCCATGTCAGGTCCGAGCGTCCACTGACTTGCCACAACCCGGTAACTCCAGGGCGCACCAAAAGCCGCCTGCGGACCTCGCCGTCGTATGTTGCGACCTCACGCTGCAGAGGCGGCCGGGGACCCACCACTGACATGTCACCTCTGATGACGTTGATGAACTGAGGGATCTCGTCGATGCTGAAGCGCCGCAGTATCTTCCCGACCGGGGTGATGCGGGGATCCTCCCGCATTTTGAACAAGACCCCGCCGTGGCTCTCGTTCTGGTGGGCTAGATCATCCAGCAGTGCCTCGGCGTTGCTCACCATGGTGCGCAGTTTGAGCATGGTGAACGGTTCTCCGTCCAGTCCGACGCGCTCGGCGGCGTAAAACACCGGGCCTCGGCTGGTGAGTTTGACAGCGACGGCCGCCACAAGAAGCACAGGAGCCGCTGCGGTGAGTGCGGCCGCAGCGAAGCAAATGTCGAACGTCCTTTTGTGGAAGCGTTTGGCTTCCTGATAGTGGGGCCGTTCGACGTGCAGCAGCGCGTAACCCGGGATGGGATGCATCATCAACCGGGTCGACGTGGGCGAGACGATCAGGTCGATGTCCTGGGATTCCAAATCCCAGAGCAGGTTGCGGATACCACGGCTGCCGAAGCGTTCCATGCCGGTTAGCGCCACGGTGTTCGCGCCGCATTTCTTGAGCGCGGCCAAAGCCTGCCTCTCGTCGCCAAGAATTGACACCCGTGTTCCCGCGACATCGAGAGTGTCCCCGTGTTCATGGTCGTAAATTCCGACACCGACAACGTCGTAGAAGTGGTCGCTATTTCGGGTCAGGTCGCTCACCAGCGTCACCACTGCATCACGATCGCCGATGACGACCAGAGGGTTCTGACAGTCGCCCCTGGCCCGCCGCAGAACCATATGCCTGCGCCACGCCCACCGGCTGATCAACAGCCCAAAAGTTCCAGCGGGCAATGCGACTGCGAGATAGCCGCGGGAAGGCTCAACTTTCAACAGGAGGGCCACGATCGCGACAAAGCCGAACACCCAGAAGGTGGCACTTCCAACCCTGCGGTACTCGTCGAGTCCTGCACCGAGCACCCGTGGTGAGCGGGTCTGAAAGATACTCAGCGCCGCCAACCACATCAGGCCGAGGACGAAAGGAAGGGGCCCCATCGCTCCGTGGGCGAAGATTCCCAAAGGCGTGACGTCAAATCGGACGTACTGCGCTAGCAACAAGGCGGCGAGAACGACCAAGAGGTCTGTCACCAGCAAGCGCGGACCGTAGCGCGTCTGCCAGTGCGTCCCATGGGAAGTCCGAACTGCTACTGGGATCTTGGTGACCAAGTTGTCCCTCCCGTCTGCCCTCCGCGGCCACGTAAAGCTAACTCACAGCAACCCTGCCGGGAACCTGGCTGCTTGCCCCATCTGAGCAAATAGCCTGAAGCAACCGGCCTTTTTTCGCTAGTGGCTTTCGTCACCAATCTTCGACTGCAAAAAGTATTCCACAGCGGCAATGTTCGTGGGAAGTGAAAGCGTCAAACCCTGCAAACCCAGCAACCGCCATGGCTGGGCGTACCGCGCGCGAGGTGAGACAAAATTCTCAGTTTAATCACAGGAAGTCGGGCTGTGGATCCGTTGCCGGGAATCGACCTTGCTATCTAATAGGCTTCCGATTTAGACAAACCCACTTCAGGAGGTCACGGATGCCACTACTGGCTGGGCGTACGGCGATCGTCACCGGTGGGGCGCAAGGTCTGGGCTTCGCGATCGCTGAGCAGTTCGTTGCCGAGGGTGCGCGCGTTGTGATCGGTGATCTCGACATAGAGGTCACCCGTTCTGCGGCAGACCGACTCGCCGGTCCCGGCGTGACGCGGGGGGTCCGCTGCGACGTCACCACCGCTGGGGATGTCGATTGCTTGGTCGCCGCTGCCGTGGATCAGTTCGGAAGCCTGGACATCATGGTGAACAACGCTGGCATTACCCGTGACGCGACCCTGCGGAAGATGACCGAGCAGCAGTTCGACGAGGTGATCGCCGTCCACCTCAAAGGAACCTGGAATGGCACCCGGGCGGCTGCGGCGGTGATGCGTGAGCAGGGCCGCGGGGCGATCATCAACATGTCGTCGATCTCGGGCAAGGTTGGGCTGGTAGGGCAGACCAACTACTCGGCGGCCAAAGCCGGCATCGTCGGACTCACCAAGGCGGCCGCGAAGGAACTCGCTCATCTCGGTGTTCGCGTCAATGCCATACAGCCAGGACTGATCCGCTCAGCCATGACTGAAGCGATGCCGCAGCGCATCTGGGACGCCAAGCTGGCCGAGGTACCGATGGGCCGCGCGGGAGAGCCGTCAGAGGTTGCAACGGTAGCGGTCTTTCTGGCCTCAGACATGTCGTCGTATATGACCGGGGCGGTTCTGGAGGTTACCGGCGGGCGACACCTGTGACTCGTCTGGCGGAAACCCTCGGCCTCACCGACGTTCAAATCGACATCCTGGCGACGGTACGGCGATTTGTCGACAAGGAGGTTATCCCGAACGCCCAGGACCTCGAGCACGCCGATACCTACCCGCAGGAGATCGTCGACCGAATGCGCCACATGGGTCTGTTCGGATTGATGATCCCCGCCAAGTACGGCGGGTTGGGGGAGTCGCTGCTGACCTATGCGCTATGTGTGGAGGAACTCGCCCGCGGCTGGATGAGCATCTCCGGAGTCCTTAACACCCACTTCATCGTCGCCTACATGATCCGTCAGCACGGGACCGACGCCCAGAAGCGGCGGTTCCTGCCGGGGATGGCCACTGGGGAAATACGCGGCGCGTTTTCGATGTCCGAACCCGAGGTGGGATCCGACGTCGCCGCGATCCGGACCCGGGCGGTCCGCAGCCACGACGGCACCTACCGGATCAGCGGTCAGAAGATGTGGCTGACCAACGGCGCCAGTTCCACCCTGGTCGCGGTGTTGGTGCGCACCGACGAAGGTGCCGACAGGCCGCACGGAAACCTCACCGCGTTCCTGATCGAGAAACCGGTCGGTGTCGGCGAGGTCGCTCCCGGACTGACCGTCCCGGGGAAGATCGACAAGCTCGGTTATAAGGGCATCGACACCACCGAACTGATCTTCGACGGCTACCCGGCCGAGACCGACGACATCTTGGGAGCGGTGCCGGGGCGGGGATTCGCGCAGATGATGGACGGCGTGGAGGTCGGCAGGGTCAACGTCGCCGCGCGTGCGTGTGGGGTCGGCATCCGGGCCTTCGAACTGGCGGTCCGCTATGCCCAACAGCGGCAGACTTTCGGCAAACCGATCGCCGAGCACCAGGCCGTCGCCTTCCAACTCGCCGAGATGGCGACCAAAGTCGAAGCCGCGCATCTGATGATGGTTAACGCTGCCCGGTTGAAGGACTCCGGTCAGCGCAACGACCTGCGGGCCGGTATGGCGAAATACCTTGCCAGCGAGTACTGCGTCGAGGTCACCCAACAGAGCTTCCGCATCCACGGCGGCTACGGCTACTCCAAGGAATACGAAATCGAACGGCTTATGCGCGACGCCCCCTTCCTGCTGATCGGGGAAGGCACCAGCGAGATCCAGAAGACCATCATCAGCAAGCGCTTGCTCAGCGAGTACCGGATCTGATCGTGGCCGCTGAGACTAAGACGACCTACTGCCGGATCTGCGAATCACTGTGCGGCATGGTCGCCACCGTTCAAGACGGCCGCCTGGTGGAGTTGCGGCCCGACAAGGCCCATCCGCTGTCGGCCGGCTTCGCCTGTCAGAAGGGCATCGCGTTCACCGAGGTGGTCAACGACCCCGACCGGGTGACCGTCCCGCTGCGGCGCGTGGCTGACGGCTCGTTCGAGGAGGTCGGCTGGGACGAGGCGCTGGCCGACATCGCGGCGCGGTTGGGCGAGATCCACCGCCGGTACGGATCCGGGGCCGTCGGCTGGTATTTCGGCAACCCCGGGGCTTTCAGCTATTCGCATCTGCTGGCGGTGCTGCTGTTCGTCAAGGGCCTGGGCCTGGGCACCCACCTCTACACCGCCTCCTCCCAGGACACCAACAGCCGCATCATGGCCAGCCAACTGCTCTACGGGGTCCCTAACGCCGTGCCGATCCCGGACCTCTCGCGCACCGACCTGCTGGTGGTGATGGGCGCCAACCCCGTCGTCTCGCACGGCAGCATCCTCACCGCGCCGCGCATCCGAGACCGCCTGCACGACGTGGTCGAGCGCGGCGGACGCGTCGTCGTCGTCGACCCGCGCCGCACCGAGACCGCGGCGCAGTTCGAGTGGCTAGGCATCGTCCCCGACACCGACGCACTGTTTCTGCTGTCGCTGCTGGCGGTGCTGTTCGCCGAGGGCCTCGTCGACCGGCGACGGGTGAGCGCACAGGCCGAGGGGCTGGATTGGCTGGCCGCCCAGTGCGCGCCGTTCACCCCCGAACGCACAGAACCCGTCACCGGCATTCCCGCCGGGACCGTGCGTGGCCTGGCCCGCGACCTGGCTGGCACACGCGCCGCGGTCTACGGGCGGTTGGGCACCTGCGCGGGACGGTTCGGCACCCTGGCGTCCTATCTCATCGACGCGGTCAACCTGTGTGCCGGCAATCTCGACGTCCCCGGTGGATCGGTGTTCGGCTCCTACGGTCTGCCCGGCGAGCACGCGGCGTTCGCCGCCCTCGGGGCGGTCCTGCGCCGCGACTACCGCCGAAACCGTTCGCGCATCGGCGGATTTGGCAACCTCGTGCACACCGAACCGGCCACCATGATCGCCAAGGAGATCACCACCGCGGGCGACCGGCAGATCAGGGCGCTGTTCGTCAGCGCCGGAAATCCCGTCCTGTCGGTACCTAACGGCGCCGAACTCCAGACCGCCATGGGCGAGCTTGAGCTGTCGGTTGGATTGGACCTCTACGTCACCGAGACCACCGCGCTGTGCGACTACGTCCTGCCGGTCACCACCATGTACGAGCGCGACGACTTCGGATTGCTCTTCCAGCCCTTCCACGTCACCCCGTTCCGCCAGGTGACCGAGGCGGTGGCAGAACCACGCGGCCAGACCCGCAGCGAATGGCAGATCGTCGACGACCTGATGAGCCGGATGCCCTGGCATACCCCGGCGTTCGCGGTGGTCTCGGTCCTGCGTTCGGCGGCAGGGCTTGTCGGCCTCAGACTCAGCCCGCGGCCGTTGGCTGACGCGGTCATCCGGCTGGCCCGCGGCGGGGACCTGTTCGGGCTGCGCCGCGGTGGGTTGTCCTTCCGCCGCTTGGCCGCCGAGCACCCGCACGGCGTCGTCGTGGCACCGGACGTCGAAACCGGGGTGCTCGGCAGTGTCGTCGGCTACCGCGGCGGACGGATCCGGTTGCAGCACAACGAGATCAAGACCGAGATTGCCGTCCTGGGTTCGCGGCAGGGTCCCGGCGACTACCCGCTGCGGCTCATCGGCATGCGCGAGACCCGCTCGGAGAACTCCTGGATGCACAACGCGCCCTTGCTGATGCGCGGCGAACGCGGACCGCGGGCGTTGATGCACGCCGAGGACGCCGCAGCGCGGGGAATCGCCGACGGGGACGAGGTGCTGGTGCGCTCGGCCCACGGGCAGATCGGGCTGCCGGTGAAGCTCACCACCGACATCGTCGTCGGTGTTGTCGCGATCCCGCATGGGTGGGGCCACAACGGCCGTGGCGGATGGCGGCTGGCCAACGGCGTGGGTGGGGCCAACGTCAACCAATTGACCTCCAACGACCCCGCCGACGTGGAGGCGCTGTCCGGGCAGGCCTGGCTGACCGGCATCCCGATCGAGGTGCAGGCCGCCCGCAGGTGACTTCGGCGCGGAATCAAGCGCTGGGTGGCTGTTGCGAAATGCCGAGTGGGGTGTTTGGTGTTCGGCGGTGATCGCGGAACCATGGGGTATGGCTCGTTCGTATCGCTCGGTGGTGCGTGATCAGGAGTTTTTGTTGCCGCCGAATATGGC
>JAGQTV010000105.1 GCA_020438845.1 Mycobacterium sp.
ACACGCCACAGACCGCGGCTGCACCGCCCCAGGCTGCTCCATGCCCGGCTACCTCGCCGAAGTCCACCACGTCGACGAATGGGCCCACGGCGGCCACACCAACATCGACAAACTCACCTTCGCCTGCGGACAACACCACCGCCTGATCAAACCCGGCGGCTGGACCACCCGAAAACGCAAAGACGGCACCACCGAATGGCTGCCCCCACCACACCTACCGATCAAGCCGGGAACCAACACCTACCACCACCCGGAGAAAATGCTCGACGATGGCCAAGAGGGATGACCAATTCGCTAGCGGGGTTTTGCCTTCCGCTTCTCCCGCACCCGCACGTTGATCCGGATCGGAGACCCTTCGAAACCGAAGGTCTCGCGCAGCCGCCGCTCCAGAAACCGGCGGTACCCGGCCTCCAGAAAGCCACTGGTGAACAGTACGAACGTCGGGGGCCGAGCGGTTGCCTGGGTGGCGAACAGTATTCGGGGCTGCTTGCCGCCTCGCACCGGGGGCGGTGTCGCAGCGACGATCTCCTTGAGCCAGGTGTTCAGCTGTCCGGTCGAGATCCGCGAGTCCCAGGAGGCCAACGCTGTCTCCATGGCGGGCACCAACTTCTGCACCGCACGCCCGGTCATAGCCGAAATATTTACCCGGGGAGCCCAACTCAGCTGGGCGAGTTCCCGATCGATCTCACGATCCAGGAGGTAACGCCGGTCCTCATCAACCAGATCCCACTTGTTGAACGCGATCACCAGGGCACGTCCGGCATCGATCACCATCGACAGCACGCGTTGATCCTGCTCGGTCAACGGCTCCGAGGCGTCGAGCAAAACGATCACTACCTCGGCAGCGTCGATAGCACTGTGGGTGCGCACCGAGGCGTAGAACTCGTGTCCACTGGCTTGCCCAACCCGGCGGCGCAGGCCGGCGGTATCGACGAAACGCCATATTCTGCCGTCCAATTCGATCAACGAGTCAACCGGGTCGACGGTCGTTCCGGCCACGTCGTGCACCACCGAGCGCTCCGATCCGGCCAGCCGGTTCAGCAGCGAACTCTTTCCAACGTTCGGTTTCCCCACCAGGGCGACCCGCCTGGGTCCGCCACTGGTCGGCGCCGTTTCCGACACCTCGGGCAGAGCGGCCAGCACGTCGTCGAGCAGGTCGGCGACCCCGCGGCCGTGCATGGCGCTGATCGGGTGCGGCTGCCCCAGCCCCAGCGACCACAGTGCGGCCGCATCCGCCTCGCCCTTCTCGTTGTCAACCTTGTTGGCCGCCAGGAAAACCGGTTTGCCGGAGCGGCGAAGAATCCGCGCAGCGGCTTCGTCGCCGGCCGTCGCGCCGACAACGGCGTCGACTACCAGGACGACGGCATCGGCGGTCTGCATCGCGACCGAGGCCTGCTCGGCAACCTTCTGCTGCAGGCCCTTGGCGTCGGGTTCCCAACCCCCGGTGTCCTGCACGACGAAACGCCTACCGGACCACAGCGCGTCGTAGGACACCCGGTCACGGGTGACGCCGGGCAGATCCTGGACCACGGCCTCCCGCCGACCCAGAATCCGGTTCACCAAAGTCGATTTGCCGACATTAGGGCGCCCGACAACCGCCACCACCGGCGGTGGGCCGGCCGGCTCATCGCCATCGGCGTCGAACTGCTCGTCGGCGAATTCCCACTCGCTCTCGTCCGACCATGTGCCGTCGGCGCTCATCGTTTCGCCCCCATTCTTTCGGCAGCCAGTTCGCGGAGTCGAGCCACCACTTCGACTTGGGTCATCTCGCTGGTGTCGACGACGACGGCGTCCTCGGCGGCGCGCAACGGCGAGACCGCGCGCGTTGAGTCCAAGTGGTCTCGCCGGCGCACATCGGCTAAGACTGCCTCGTAGTCGTCGGGCCCGCCGCCTGCGATGTTCTGGTCATTGCGGCGCATGGCCCGGGTCTCGGCCGACGCGGTGAGGAAAATCTTGAGATCCGCCTCGGGTAGTACCACTGTGCCGATGTCGCGACCTTCCACGACCACTGCACCGGGACCCTCCGCCAGGTCGCGCTGGCGTCGTACCAGCCGGGCCCGCACTGCGGGCACTGCAGACACCGCCGACACCGCCCGCGTGACCTCGTCACCGCGAATCTGTTCCGAAACGTCCTCGCCGTCCAGGTAGGCCCGCTCTACCGCGGGGTCGTGGCTGACCGACAACGGCACGTCGGCCGCAGCCTCGATGGCGTGCGGGTCGCTCAGGTCCACTCCGGCCCGAACCATGGCCAACGTCACGATCCGATACATAGCCCCGGTGTCGAGATATCGCGCTCCGAGTTCACGCGCCAAACCCCTTGAAACGCTGGATTTTCCGGTTCCCGCGGGCCCGTCGATCGCAATCACGAGGCTGCTCACAATCCGACCGCCTTGTACAGGTCGCCGACTTCCTTGCGGGTCAGAGGTCGGATACTTCCCGGCCGCTGCTCCCCCAGCGCAACTGAACCGATGTCCGTGCGCACCAAGGCCTCCACCGGAAACCCGGCGGCGGCCAACAGTCGTCGCACAATACGCTTTCGCCCTTCATGAAGCGTCACGCGTACAAGGGATTTTCCGGGGACGGCGTCCACTACGGCGAAATCGTCAACTGCTGCTGGGCCATCGTCCAACTCGAGGCCCGCTCGAAGCGTCTTGCCCAGCCCGCGCGGAACCGACCCGGTCACCGTCGCCAGGTAGGTCTTGGGCACCTCGAACGAGGGGTGCATCAGACGGTGAGCCAGTTCGCCGTCATTGGTCAGCAGCAGCAGTCCCTCGGTGTCGGCGTCGAGCCGCCCGACGTGAAACAGCTTCTTGTTGCCGCGGACCCGATGCTCGACGAGATCGCCGACACACGGTCGTCCGCGGTCGTCGGACATCGTCGAGTGCATGCCCCGCGGTTTGTTGATCGCGAGGTAGACCATCGAGTCGTCCAGCACCACTCGGGATCCGTCCACCCGGATGTCGGCGGTGTCGGGGTCGACCCGCGTACCCAACTCGGTGACGACACGGCCGTCCACCTCCACACGACCGTCGGTGATCATCCGTTCGGCGACCCGGCGGGAGGCAATTCCGGCCTGGGACAGCACTTTCTGCAAGCGAACACCTTCGGAATCAGACACAGCCCTCAGCTCCCGGTATCGGTGTCGGTATCGACGTCGAACGTCGCCGGTTTGTCGACTGCAGGCTGCGCGCTGAGCTTTGCGAACCGCGGCTCGCTGTCCAACTTTTCGCTCAAGTCGTCGATCACGTCGATGTCGGGCAACAGCGGCGCGATGTCCGGCAGGTCGGTCAGGGAGGACAACCCCAGGCGCTCCAAGAACAGTTCGGTGGTCGCGAAGGTGGTAGCTGCGCCGTCGGGATCGGTTCCCGCCTCGGTGATCAATCCACGCGCCAGCAGGGTCCGCATCACGGCATCGCAGTTCACTCCACGCACCGCGCTCACCCTCGCCCGGGTAACCGGTTGCCGGTATGCGACCACCGCCAGCGTCTCCAGCGCCGCCCGGGTCAGCTTGGAGCGCGCACCATCCATGATCAGTCGTTCGACGTAAGGGGCGAACCGGGCGCGGGTGTACATCCGCCAGCCTCCCCCGGCCTCACGCAACTCGATGCCGCTGTCACGGGCGGTCAGGCCGTCGCCGATTCGTCGCAGGATGTCGGAGATACGATGCACCGGTTGCTCAGTCACCGAACCCAATGTCTCGGCGCTCACCGGCGAATCGGCGACGAGCAGCAATGCCTCCAGTACGCGAACCAACTCGTCATCGTCGACATCATCGACATAGCCAGCGTCGATCACAGCGCCCGCTTCGTCACGGTCGTTAACCCCGCTCGCCTGCAACGTCATTGCTCTTCCCACTCAGCTCTAACCAGCTCTTCGTTCGTCAAGCGGTCTCCGGTCCACGAAACCTGCAGCACACCAAGCGGTTCTGACTGGTCGAATGCTACCGTCCGGGCCCGGTAGAGCTCGAGAAGTGCCAGGAATCGGCCGACGATCTGGATCGGCTCCCGACATTCGGCCACCAATTCGGAGAACGACGCCCAGTGTCCGGCACCCCGGCCCTCAAGCAGCTCCATCAATCGCTTGGCCTGCTCCGGGACCGACACCCGGGCGGCGTGTAAGTGGTCGGTAGAAACCAGCGGCACCGGGCGCGGAGTGAACACCGCCGCGGCGATCTCCGCGAATTGCTGGGGGCCGACGCCGATCATCACCTCGGGCAGCAACTCGGAGAACCGCTCCTCCAGGCCCACCGAGCGTGGGTAGCTGCGCAGGGCGGTTGCCTCCAGTTCGGCAAACATCTCAGCCACATGCTTGAACGCCCGGTACTGCAGCAATCGGGCGAACAGCAGGTCACGCACTTCCAGCAGGGCCAGGTCCTCATCGTCCTGCACCTCCCCTGCGGGCAACAGCCGGGCGGTCTTGAGGTCCAGCAGCGTCGCGGCGATCACCAGGAACGCGGTGGTCTCGTCCAGTTCCAAGCCCGGTCCGATAACGCGCGTGTAGGCGATGAATTCGTCGGTGACCTCATGTAGCGCCACTTCGGTGACGTCGAGCCGATGGGCGAAGATCAACTGCAACAGCAGGTCGAATGGTCCCTCGAAGTTGCTCAGCCGGACTCTGAAACCCTTTTCGGTTCCGATGTCCGGGCCCTCGGGGGCCACTGCTTCTGAGGCCACTGCTTCTGAGGCCACTGTTTCCGGGGCCACCGCTTCCGAGGCCACTGCTTCCGGCGTCACTTGCCGAAGCGGTCGATGACCTCACGGGCCAGCGTGCGGTACGCCTGCGCACCAGCGGATTTCGGCGCCCAACTGGTAATGGGCTCACCGGCGACGGTGGTCTCGGGGAACCGGACGGTGCGGGTGATCACGGTATCGAACACCAGGTCACCGAAGCGCTCCAGTACACGGGCCATCACCTCGCGGGCGTTGACGGTGCGGTTGTCGTACCTGGTCACCAGGATTCCGCGGATCGCCAGCTTGGGGTTGAGCCGGTCCCGGACCTTATCGACGGTGTCGGTGAGAAGCGCCAGCCCGCGCAGCGAGAAGAACTCGCATTCGGTGGGAATGATGACCGCGTCGGAGCAGGCCAGGGCGTTCACGGTGAGAAGACCCAGAGATGGCTGACAGTCGATGAGCACGTAGTCGTAGCCGTCCAGAACCGGGCGCAGTGCCCGCCCGAGGGTCTGTTCGCGGCCCACCTCGTTGACCAGCTGGATCTCGGCGGCGGACAGGTCGATGTTGCTCGGCACCAGATCCAGGTCGGGAACCCGGGTGTGGATCAGTACCTCGTCGATTCCGACCCGGGGCTCGACCAGAAGGTTGTGCACCGTCTGAGCCAGTTCGTAGTGCGGCACGCCCAACCCCGCAGACAGGGCGCCCTGCGGGTCCAGGTCGACCAATAGAACGCGGCGCCCGCACTCGGCCAATGCGGCGCCGAGGTTGATCGTGGAGGTGGTCTTGCCCACCCCGCCCTTCTGGTTGCACATGGCGATCACGACGGCTGGCCCGTGCTCGGCCAGCGGCTGGGGCTCGGGGATGCTGCGGACGGGCCGGCCGGTCAGGCCGCTCGGCACGTCGTCTGGCTCGTCGGTCACGCCTCAACTCCTAGACCGGTCCCCCGGAGCAGGCGAATCGGTGGCGTGGCGGACATCGGCGGAATTCTATCCATTGGCTCGCCCGCCACTGTGGTCGCACTGGCCTTTCTGGTGCCCGGCCATCATCTGCTCTGCACTCCCGACTCCGCGGACCCCGACTTCACGCTCTCGGGTGCGCCCCAGCCCAGACCTCGCGCAGTGCGTTGACGGTCACCAGGGTGTAGATCTGCGTTGTCGTCACTGAGGCGTGACCCAGGAGCTCCTGCACCACCCGCACGTCGGCTCCGCCGTCCAGAAGATGGGTCGCAAAGGAGTGGCGCAGCATGTGAGGGGACACCGAGGAGGTGATCCCGGCGCGTTCGGCAGCGTCCTGCAAGACTTGCCAGGCGCTCTGCCGGGACAGCCGCCCGCCTCGGGCGTTGAGGAAAATGGCGGGTACTCCCCTGCCGCGGCGGGCCAGATCGGGACGGCCTCGAACCAGGTAGGCGTCCAGGGCGGTGATTGCCGGTCGCCCAATCGGAACCAGTCGCTGCTTGCCACCTTTGCCGCGCAGCAACACCGAACGGGCCGCAGTGTCGATGTCGTCGAGGTCCAGTCCGACAGCCTCCGAGATCCGGGCACCGGTCGAATAGAGCAACTCCAGCAGGGCCCGGTTGCGCAGGGTCAGCGGGCCGTCGCTCGGGGCATCCCCGCCGGCTCCCTCCAGCAGGGCCAGCACTTCGTCGAGGGCCAGGCTCTTGGGCAGACGGCGGGTGGGGGTCGGTGGTTTCACGGCTCGGGCGACATCGAGGGCGAGAATCCCCTCGGCCGCGGCGAAGCGGTGTAGTCCACGCACGGCGATCAGGGCCCGGGCCGCGGATACCGCGGACAACGGGGCGGCCCCGGTATCGGGATCTCCGCGACGCAGGGCGACCAGGAAATCGCTGACGTCGTTCTCGGTCACGTCATTGAGATCGGTGATGCCGCGCAGGGTCAGGTGCTCGGAGTAGCGGCGCAGATCGCGGCGGTAGGACGCAATGGTGTTGGCGGCCACGCCCCGCTCGATAGCGAGGTGATCAAGGTAGCCCTGCAACTGCCCCTCCAGCGCGGCGGCCTGAAACGTCGTCACAGGCCCTCCAGGCGGGCCGCGAATGCCGACGGACGGTCTGGCCACGGTGCGTCCAAGGGCCGGCACGGCTTGCCGTCGACGATCACGGCGTGGGCGGAGAGAACACCGGCCACTGCCGTTGCGTTCACGATCTGCCCGGCCAGCACCCGGTCGACGGCCTCGGTCAGCGGTAACCAGTGCACTGTGAGGTCTGCCTCTTCGTGGTGGGCCGGCGGTCGGCCGACGTTACGCAAGCCGCGCGCGAGGTAGACCCGCACCGTCTCGTCGCAGAACCCCGGCGACGCGGCGATGTCGACGATCACGTGCCAATCGTCGGCGACCAGGCCGGTCTCCTCCCGGAGTTCTCGCGCGGCCGCCGCGGCCGGATCCTCGCCGGCCTCGTCGAGCAGTCCGGCCGGCAGTTCCCACAACCGCCGACCCAATGCGTGCCGGTATTGGTACACCATTGCCAGCCGCGCTTCGTCATCGACCGCAACCACCGCGACCGCTCCGAAATGCTCGACCACCTCACGGGTGGCGGTAACCCCTCCGGGCATGGCAACCCTGTCGGCGCGAAGCGCGAGAATCTTTCCGCGGTAGAGGGTTTCGGAACCGAGGGTCTCGAAGTCGTGCTCAGCCACGGGCAGGTTCCGACAGCGATGGCGCCGCGCCGTCGGCATGCTCGTAGCTTTCCCTGTGTCCGTCTGGGTGGTGCTGCTCGGGGATCTCGACCGGCAGTCGTTCCGCCGCCTTGTAGTCGATTGCCGCACCGACGAACGCGACGAACAGCGGATGCGGTCGGGTTGGACGGCTTTTGAGCTCAGGATGCGCCTGGGTGCCCACCAGGAACGGATGAATGTCGCTGCGATACTCCACGAACTCCACCAGATGACCGTCGGGAGACGTGCCGGAGAACCGCAGCCCACTCTCGGCGATCCGCTCACGGTAGGCGTTGTTGACTTCGTAGCGATGCCGGTGGCGCTCGGAAACCTCGGTCGATTGATATGCCTTGGCCACAACCGACCCTGGTTCCAGGACCGCTGGGTAGGCGCCCAGCCGCATCGTGCCGCCCAGGTCGGCCTGGCCGGCGACGACGTCGCGCTGGTCGGCCATGGTCGAGATCACCGGGTCGGCGGTGGCAGGATCGAACTCGGCCGAGTTGGCTTCGGTCAGCCCGACAGATCGGGCCGCCTCGATGACGATGCACTGCAGGCCCAGGCACAACCCCAGGAGCGGCAGCCCTCGGTGCCGGGCGTAGCGGATCGCGCCGATCTTGCCCTCGATGCCGCGAATCCCGAATCCGCCCGGGATCAGCACCGCGTGGACGTCATCGAGCACGGCGGCTGCACCACTGTCGGTCTCACAGTCGTCGGAGGCCACCCAGCGCATTTCGACCTTGGCCCGGTGCGCGAAGCCGCCGGCACGCAGCGCCTCGGTCACCGAAAGGTAGGCGTCGGATAGGTCGATGTACTTGCCCACCAAAGCGATTCGCACCGTCTCGTGGGGATCGTGAACACGACGCAGCAGGTCGTCCCAGGTAGTCCAGTCGACGTCGCGGAACGGCAGGTTCAGGCGGCGCACGACGTAGGCGTCGAGTTCTTCCCGGTGCAGAACCTTGGGGATGTCGTAGATCGACCTGGCGTCCGGAGTTGAGATCACCCCGTCGACGTCGACGTCGCACATCAGGGCGATCTTCTCTTTCAGCGGCTCGGGAACATCTCGGTCGCAACGGAGTATCAGCGCGTCGGGAGTGATACCGATGCTGCGCAACGCGGCCACGGAGTGCTGAGTCGGCTTGGTCTTCAGTTCCCCGGACGGCGCCAGGTAGGGCACCAGCGAGACGTGCAGGAAGAAGCAGTTTTCGCGGCCGACTTCGTGGCGAACTTGGCGGGCTGCTTCCAGGAAGGGCTGTGACTCGATGTCGCCGACGGTGCCGCCGATTTCGGTGATCACGACATCGGGCCGATTGCGGTGAGCGTCGGGCTCGGCCATCGCCAGGATCCGGCGCTTGATCTCGTCGGTGATGTGTGGGATCACCTGAACGGTGTCGCCGAGGTACTCGCCGCGGCGTTCCTTGGCGATGACGGTCGAATACACCTGTCCAGTAGTCACATTGGCTGACTGGGACAGGTTGCGATCAAGAAACCGCTCGTAGTGGCCGACGTCGAGATCGGTCTCGGCGCCATCCTCGGTTACGAAGACCTCACCGTGTTGGAACGGATTCATCGTGCCCGGGTCGACGTTGAGGTAGGGGTCAAGCTTCTGCATCGTCACCTGCAGGCCGCGGGCGGTCAGCAGTTGGCCGAGGCTACTGGCGGTGAGGCCCTTGCCGAGGGAGGAGACCACACCCCCGGTGACGAACAGATGCTTGGTCGCGGTCTGTGAATGCTTGCGCGATGGCGGCAATTGCGACCTCCGTGACGACGGCGCAGGACTTCGGTTCCAGGTCTCCGGCCCCGGTTTGGCTGGGATCCACAGTCCTGTTGGGGCCTGCCGACCCACGGACACTCACCCTAACATCGACTACGTCAGGTCGACGCTGACACGCCAACCGGCCAGCCGATCGCCGTTATCGGGGCACCGGCTATTGGGGCACCGTCACGGCGGCGGCGCCCTGCCCGACGCCGAAGCCGCCGGGCGGCGCGCCATCGATCATTGCCTGCAGGGCCAGCACCGTGGTGATTCGACCGGACGGGATACCGATGTCGTCGACGGTACTGACCGCATTCGCCATCGCGGGATCGGCGCGTACCAGTGCCACGGCGGAAACGCCGGCAGCGGATCCATCCCGGCCGGCGAGGACCGTGCCGGACCCGTGCTGAGCCAGGCCCACTGCGAGATGGGCGACCGTGGCCCCCTGGTTGCCGGCGTCGTCGGCCAGTCCCCGGCCGGTGACGACCACGGCCGTGTCGGCGGCGAACACCGTATCGAAGGTGAGGAATCCGGTGTCGCGGAGTGCCGCGAGCACGGTTTCGCGTGCGGAGTCGCCAACCGCTGTTTGCTTCGGGTCACGGTTGGTCAGCAACACGATGCCCAGGAGGTCGCCGGCCTGGGAGGCCGGGTCGACCAGAGTGGTGTCGAATCGGGCACCAGCGGGAAGGATCGGTGAGTTCACCACAGATCGCAGCTTTTCGGCTGAATTGCCCTCGACGAACTCTTTCGTGAGTCCGACAGTCCCGGAGATCGAGCCTCCGGCTTGTCCCACCAGTGAGCGCAGGGCCTCGACATCCTCGTCCTCGGCATCCGGCGTGGCGAACAGCACTACCGACTTGCCGGCGAGTGCATCGCGCACCATCCGTCCAGCCATTGCGGCATCGAACTGGCCCGCTGCAGCAAGCTTGTCGTTCAACTCCTTGGTTTCGGCGCGCAGCGCGCTGAGTTGCTGCCGGGCGGCGGTGTCAGCCCCTAATCCAGAACCGACCAGTCCCGAACCGCCCAACCCGGGCAACACCCGGGCTCCTAACACCACACCGAAAGCCAACGCGATGAACACCGCAGCCAGCGAAAGCACCGGGCGACGAAGCATTTTCACGCTACGTCACCCAACTTTGCACCCATACCGTCACGCGGTGCCAGTAGCCAGACATCCAGTCCAGCACGGCGGTGTCGGCCCGCGACACCCACAACACGGCGATCACGGCCAGCAGCAATGCCATGATCAGCAGGGCAACCGCGCCGCCGGAGATGTGGCTTCGGTACAGCGTGGCAACAGCTTTGCCGTCGACGAGCTTTTCGCCCATCTTGAGCCGGGTCAGAAATGTCGAGGGATTGCTCTGTGCTCGGGTGCGGTCGAAGAACTCCTCGATGCTGGCCGACTGGCCGACCGTGACGATCAGCGCGGCACCGTGATGATCGACGAGCAACAGGGCCAAGTCGGCGGCCGAACCGGCGGCTGGGAAAGTCATTGCGCCGATGCCCAGATCTTGGATGCGCTCCAAGCCGTTGGCGTGGCCGTCGGCCTCGGCGGGCAGCACCACCTGGGCGCCACTCTTGAGTACCTCGGCGCTCATCTGCTCGGGGTTGCCCACGATCAACTGCGGACGGTAACCACCCCGGCGCAGAATATCGGCGCCGGCGCCGACCCCCACCAGCACTGGCTGGTACTCCTTGATGAACGGCTTGAGGGCTTTGAGATCGTTCTCGGCTCCCGGGCCGTCGGCGACCACCACGACGTGGCGACGGTAGACGTCGACATCGATGTCGGGGATGCCGATCCCGTCGATCAGCAACGGGCTTTCGCTGCGGATGAATTCGATTGTGTTGCCCGCGAAGGCCTCCAGGTGCGAGACGAGGCCGGTCTTGGCGTCGTGCATCAGATCCGCGATCTCTTCATCGGTCCGCTCCACACCGTGAATCAAGCAGCGGTCGCCGGAATACACCCCGCCGCTGAAGAGTCGGACCTTCGCACCGTCCTTGATCTTCTTGAAGATCTCCGGACCGGCGTTGTCGATGAGGGCGATGTTGTTGGCCACCAGCACCTCTGGTCCGAGATTCGGATAGCGGCCGGAGATCGATGGCGATGCATTGACCACGCCGACAACACCGGCATCGACCAATGCGTCAGCAGTCACCCGATCCAGATCAAGAACATCGAAGACGACGATGTCGCCGGGACCCACCCGTCGCAACAGGCGGTCGATGTCTCGGTCCACCCGGGCCACCCCGATGACGCCCGGCCGTGCGTGAGAATTACGGGAGAGCAGTGCTGACATCTTCATGGACCCGATTTTGTCGGCGTCTGCGCTCACATCACGGTAGGCGCGCCGTAACAACAGCACCAGAGGTTACATTTTGTCACAGCAGTCACAGGCTCGGGCTGCGGCCTATCGCTTCAGGTTCTCGAAGATCTCGCGGTAGTACAGGTGCGCGACGAAGTGGCCGCCCGGTCTGTGCTGAAGCGACGCCCCAGGGATGCGTCGTGCCAGTTCGCCCGCCCAGGCCTTGTTGATCAATTCGTCCTGCTCCCCGGCCCACACGGTCACCGGGACGCTGAGATCCTCCGGTGCGAAACCCCAGGGCCGCGCAAATGCCCGATAGTCCTGTGCGACACCACCGGATCGGCGCAGCGCCTCGGCTGACATGCGAGCGAACGCCGGGAATCCCTCGTCGCGAAGGACCGTGGCGTCGGCGGGCCCCAACAGGTCCGCTGCGAGGCGTCCGTACCAGGTGGGCAGAGCGCGCGCAGTCACCCCCATCGTCCGGAAACACAGCTGCGCCAGCCAGGGAATGCGTTGCGACATGCGGGTGTAGATGCGGTCGATCGTCGGCAGGCCCTCGAAAACACCAGGTTCGGTCAGCGGTAGTGCGCCCGCGATGATCGCAACCCGGTTTACCCGTGCGGCCAGCGCATGCCCCACGGCTGCCGCATACTGCCCGCCCATCGACCAGCCCATCACCGCGAATCGCTCGACGTCGAGTAGATCCATGAACTCGCCGATGTCCCGGGCCCAGTCCATGACCGTTCGGCCGGCTTGGGAATCCGAGCCGCCGATACCCGGGCGATCAGGCGAAATCAACCGAATACCAGTCTCTTTCGCGGCAACGTCGGCAGCGGCCACATCGAGTCGGCAGGCGAGCCCGCCGTGGGCGTTGACGACCGGGAAACCGTCCGGAGTGCCGTACTGCGCGTAACAGACGGATCGGCCGTCACTCAGTCGGACACTGAGGTTCTGATTGTCACTCGGCCCGCTCACGGTTTCGCGGCAGTCGGCTTCCGGGGCGTGGCAGACAAGCCCGTCACGGTAATTGCCGTTCCTCGAGGGCAGCCGCCAGCAGTTCCCGGGCGTGAGCCCGGCCGGTATCGGACTCCCCGAGTCCGGCAAGCATCCGCGCCAATTCCGCAACCCGATCTTCATCAACGATCCGGCGAACCACACTGGACCCCGCGCCGCTGTCGACCACCAGGTGGGTATCGGCATAGGCAGCCACCTGCGGAAGATGGGTTACCACGATCACCTGATGGGTGCGGGCCAGGCGAGCCAGGCGACGGCCGATCTGCACCGCGGCCCGACCACCAACGCCCGCGTCGACCTCGTCGAACACCATCGTCGTGCCCTCGGCAGACGCGGCCAGCACCACTTCCAAGGCCAACATGACCCGCGACAGCTCGCCGCCGGATGCGCTCTTGTGCAGCGGTAGAACATCACTGCCGCGGTGCGGGGCGAACCCGAACTCGACCGCGTCGACGCCGTCGCTGCCCGCGTGTGCCCACTCGCCCGAGGCCTGCCGCAGCGATGCCGCGTCGCCATCGCGCGCGGGAAGCGCTGTGACCGCGACGGTGAACCCGGCCTCGGCCATCGCCAATCCGGACAGTTCCGCTGTTACCGCCTTGGCCAGTCCCTTGGCAGCCTTGGCCCGGGCTGCAGACAGCTGGCCTGCCACTGTGGTGACCTGACCGGCCAGCTCGTCGACCCGACGCGACAATCCAGCCAACGCCTCTTCTGAGACGTCCAGTTGGTCCAGCCGCTGCCGTGCTTCGCCCGCCCAACGCAATACCCCGTCGACGTCAGCGGCGTACTTGCGGGTGAGGCTGCGCAGTTCGGCCTGCCGCGTGAGCTTCGTCTCCAGAGCGCTGGCATCGGCCGGTAGTCCCGCTAGAAATTCGCTGAGTTCCCTTCCTGCGTCGGCGATTACGGTCAGTGCGTCGACCAGTTGACGGGACAAATCAGCAAGCGCGCCGTCGTCCGCGGAGTCCAGTAATGAGATGGCGCGGCCGACCGCGTCAGCGGCACCGAGTGATTCGTTGTTCGGGGCGGAATCGTCCGGTCCTGACAACATGGCGCGCGCTCCCGCTGCGGCCTCTCGAACCGCGTCCAACTCGGTCAGCCGGCGGATGTCTGCAACCAGCGCGTCGTCTTCTCCGGGTTCGGGGGCGATCTGGTCGATCTCAGCAATGGCGAACTTCAGCCGGTCGGCCTCCTGCGCCATTTCCCGGGCACGGTCGGTACGGTCAAGGAGATCCCTCCGGGCGATGAGCCATTCGTCGCGAAGCTTCCGGTACCGCTCCAGCACGGCCCCGACCCCGGCGAACCGATCCAGTGCGCTGCGTTGCTCCTCGGCGCGCATGAGGCGCAACTGGTCGTTCTGGCCGTGCAGCGTGAGCAGCCCGTTGGTGAAGTTCTGCAGCACGCGGGCCGGCACGCTGCGCCCCCCGAGGTAGGCCCGCGATGGCCCGTCACGGGTGACGGTGCGCAGGGCGATGATACTGCCGTCGTCGTCGCGCTCGGCCCCGGCCGATTCCAGAATCTCGTCGATCTGAGCCGAAGTGGGGGGGTCCAGATCGACCGTCGTGAAGCGGCCTTCGACGACCGCCCGCTGGGCTCCGGAGCGCACCCGGGTGGCATCGGCCCTGGCGCCGCCGAGCAGATGCAGCCCGGTCACCACCATCGTCTTGCCAGTCCCGGTCTCGCCGGTAAGTACCGTCAGGCCACGGTCGAACTCCGCGGTGGCCGAGCTGATCGCCCCCAGGGACTCGATCCGTATTTCGGCCAGCATCTACTGTTCACGCCAACTGGTCACCGGCAGGCGGAATTTGCGCACCAGCCGGTCGGTGAACGGCGCGCTGTCTAGTCGTACCCACCGCAGCGGAGTCCGGCACTGGGTAACCTGCAGCCTTCCGCCTGCCGGCACGACGGCCTCCCGGTGGCCATCGCAGACCACCACCGCATCGGGGTTGTCGGCGTCCACGTCGATGGTGATCACAGCGTGCGGACTGGTGACCATAGGCCGGGCGAACAAGGCGTGGGCGTTGTTGGGTACGACGATGATGGCCTCCAAGTCCGGCCAGACCACCGGGCCCCCCGCTGAGAACGCATACGCGGTAGAACCGGTCGGGCTGGAGACCAGAACACCGTCGCAGCCGAAGGCCGAAGCAGGCCGGCCGTCGATGGCTACCACTACCCCGAGCACGCCTTGGTGCGGTCCCTTTTCGAGGCTGGCCTCGTTGAGCGCCCAGCCGCGCGAGAGTTCCTCGCCGTTGTGGCAGACCACCACGTCGAGAGTCATCCGATGCTCGATCCGATAGTCCCGGTCGATGATGTGCTGCAAAATGCCATCGATCGCGTCGGCCTCGGATTCGGCGAGGAATCCGATTCGGCCCAGATTGACACCCAGAACCGGTATTTCGGCGTTACGCGCCAGATAGGCGGCACGCAGAAAAGTGCCGTCACCGCCCAGAACGAGGACAAGTTCGCAGCCTTCGGCGGCGCGCTCGTCGCTATCGACCACCTCGATCGTGGTTCCACCGGCTTGCAGATCGACCGGGTCGAAGTGCTGTGGTCCGCGATTGGCTGCCTCGGTGTCCAACATCCGCAGGGCAATACCGTTGGCGGTCAACGTTTTCGCCACCTTCTGGGCGGTCTCGTTGACTTTTCCGCCACGGGGATGCACGACGAGTAAGACGGTGCGGTGGCCATCCCCGGTCATTGCGGGCCCTCCGCGACGGCGCGTTGCACCGCAGTGGCGAGCTGATCGCCGCTCACGCTCCCGGCGCAGTCCGTGCGCAACCGCAGAAAGTACTCGACGTTCCCGGACGGACCAGGCAGCGGGCTGGCGGTGACTCCGTGAGTGTGCCAGCCCAGTTCGGCGGCCCGCCGGGCAACGGCGAGTACCGCGCCGGCTCGCAATTGCGGGTCTGCGACAACGCCTCCGGTGCCAACCTGTCCGCGGCCGACCTCGAACTGCGGCTTCACCATCGGAACAATATCGGCGTTGCTGTTGCAGCACGCGGTCAGTGCGGGCAGCACGGTCGACAGGGAGATGAAGGACAGGTCGGCCACCGCCAGGTCCACCGTGCCGCCGATCGCCGCGGCGGACAGGTCGCGGACGTTTGTGCGTTCGATCACCGCAACCCGCGGGTCCGATCGCAACGACCATGCCAGTTGGCCGTAGCCGACGTCGACGGCCACGACTTCTGCGGCACCGCGATCAAGCAGCACTTCGGTGAACCCGCCTGTCGACGCGCCGGCGTCCAGACAGCGCCGGCCGCCGACGTCGATCCCGAAAGCGTCTAAGGCGCCGATGAGCTTGTGGGCACCTCGGGATACCCATGTCCTTTCGGGTGGGGTTTCGACCGCCAGCGCAGCGGTGATCGCCACCGCGGTCGCCGGCTTGGCCGCGCGCATCCCGTCGATGGTGACCAGTCCTGCGCCGATCAACTCGGCCGCCTGTTGCCGGGACCGAGCCAGCCCGCGACGGACCAGTTCGGCGTCGACCCGGGCACGCCGCGTCATCGCCAGCTCAGCCTTTCTCGACCGATTCCAGAGCGTCGACAAGGACCTGATGGGCTTCCTCAAGCCTGCGCCCCACGGCGTCGATGTCGAGGTCCTCGAGGGCGCCTGACATCCCTTGGGCAATTGGGTCCTCAGGGGCGTTTGGGTCCACGCGGGGCAGGTCGGCAAGCAACGCCTCGACCTGGACGCGGATCTGCTGCGGGTCGGTATTCATCTCAGCGATTACGCTAGCCGATCGGCTGTGGTGAGCAGTGACCACCGCCGCAACGCGGCCTGCGCGACGTCGTCACCGGCGAGCACCGCCAACTGGCGCTCAGCATCTGCAGAACCGGAATCCCAAACGGCCCGCGCCGTGGCCCGTACCACGGAGAGATCGTCACTGCCAGGATCGGATCCGGTCGCTGTGATGGTCACCGCGTCCTGGTTGACGTCGACAGCCCAGGCAGGGTGTTCGGCAACGGCCAGACCGTCGGCGGCGACGAGCAGGGCCCGAAGGTCGGCTGCGATGTAGTCGGGCCGATGGTCCACGTCGGCGTACACCGCGTCGCGGGCGGTGCTGACACCGGTCAGCACCATCAGGCTCGGCAGCCCGGCGGCTTGGGCTCCGGCGATATCGGTGTCCAACCTGTCCCCCACGACCAGGGGCGTGTCGAACTGGCCGCGGGCCAAGGCGTCCTCCATGAGCGTGGGGGCCGGCTTTCCGGCGACGAGTGGCTCGCTACCGGTGGCTGCCCGCAATGCCGCGACCATGGAGCCATTACCGGGCAGCAAACCGCGCTCGGTGGGGAGGGTCGGGTCCAGGTTCGCCGTCACCCAGAGTGCCCCGGACCGGATAGCAAGCGCTGCTTCCGCCAGTTCCGGCCAGCCGAGGGTGATTGATAGGCCCTGGACAACCGCGACGGGGTCCTCGGCGAACAACCGGACCGGGCGCAAACCGACTGCGGCGACCTCGGCGGCCAGTGCGTCGGTCCCGACGACGAGGACGGCCGATCCGCCGGGCAGATGCTGCGCCAGCAGGTGGGCGGCGCTTTGCGCACTGGTCACGACGTCCTCTGCCGACGCGGCGAAACCTAGTTCGCGGAGATGGGAGGCGACGTCGTCCGCCGAACGGGACGCGTTGTTGGTGACGAACAGTTTGCGGGCCTCAATCGCGTCCAGGGTCTCCACCGCGCCCTCGGTGGGGGCGTGACCACGGAAGACTGTTCCGTCCAGATCGAGCAGCAGACAGTCATGCTGCTGTGCAAGGCTTTTCAACAGTGGCTCAATCACTTCAGGCCAGCTCGCCGACCCGGTCTTCAGCGTCGGTGACACCGTCCAGGTCAGCGGCCGCCGCATGAATGAACCACTGCAGGGCATCGTCGGCGCGGCCGAGGGCCAGTAACGTCTCTGCGTAGGCATAGAACAATCGGGCCGCAGTCGATCCGGTGCGCGACGGGTCCGGGGCCGGACTGGTCAGAACTGCGAGAGCCTGGTCGAGATGGCCTAGGTCGGCCCGGGCTCCGGCAGCCACGATCCGCATCTCGTCGGCATCGTCCCCGGTGAGTTGTGCGGCTTCAGGGCTGCGGGCCAGTTCGATGGCGCGCTCGGGTCGGCCGACCCCCCGCTCGCAGTCGGCGATGAGCGGCAGAAGTTGCGACTTGGAGCCCATCCGTCGGGCAGCCCTGAACTCCGAGAGCGCCTGCGCCCAGTCGCCGCAGTGGTAGGCGGCGATGCCTACGGCCTCGCGGATCGCCGCGATGCGGCCGGAGCGCGATCGTGCGGCCTGCGCATGGGCCAGCGCGGCCTCTGGATCTTCGTCGATGAGTTCGCCGGCGGCGACCAGGTGGCGCGCGACCGTGTCGGCCGTCGATTTGTCCAGCGTCATGAGTTCGGAACGAACGTCCGGCGCCAGTTGTTTGGCCTCGATGGACGGCGGGATCGGTGGCCCGCTCAGCGGCCGCGCCGTGTCCTCTCCTGCCCGATCTTCGGCCCGCTGCCGCGGCTCTGGACGACGGGGACGATCCGCGCCGGCCCTCCGGGGCGCCCCACTCGACCGCGCCCCACCCGACCCAGCATTGTTTGGGCGTCCTGGCGCCGTGGAACGGCGTTTCGGGCGCCCATCGGCGCCACCTCTTCTGTCGTCGACCATCGTCAAAAGAATACGGGCCGAACCGCTCTACGCCGCGCGCATCGCCTGTAGTATCACCCAAGTTATGTTAGGCCGGGTTTACCCGTCTCCAACAGGCGTGATGCACTCGCGGTAAGGAGGCCGAGTGAATATACGGGCGCGCCTGTACGGTCCGGCGACAAAAGTCCTTCCGGCAACCTTCTTCGAGAAGCGGTCGGCTCAACTGGCTCAGGACGACTACCGTCGCGCCGGAATCTGCTTCATTCACGTACCCAGGACCGCGGGCTTGAGCGTGATTCGGGCCGTATACGGGTCGGACATGCTGCGGCACTTCACGAATCGGCAACTCCTGAAGGTGTCCAGCGAGGATGTCCGCCGGCTGCCGCGCTTCTCGATTGTGCGAAACCCCTGGGACCGGGCGGTGTCGGCGTACATGATCGCCAAGCAGGGTGGAGTACCGGGTGGAGCGCAGATGCTGCATCCCGAGCAATACCAGCAACCCGAATTCACGACTTTCGACAGGTTTGTGCGCGAATATCTCGCGACGCACGATCCGCGGAAACTGGACGGCGTTTTTAAGCCCCAAACGTACTACCTGGGTCCTTCGAATATCAGGCGAGATGAAGCTCTCGACCACGTCGGGCATTTCGACCGGCTGAACGAAACCGAGGCCTGGCTTTCGGATAATCTGGGCCGGAATATCCATTTGGAGGAGCGCACTAACGCAACCCGGCACGAACCGTACGGCGAATACTACGACAATGTCACTCGGGATTTGGTCGAGCGGATTTACCGCGATGATATCGAGCGCTTCGGTTTTGAATTCCAGCAAGCTAATTCGACAGCTAGCTGAATAAAAGGAAACACCCCCCGATTTCTCGGGGGGTGTTCCGTAATGTGTGTTCGGCGGTGTCCTACTTTTCCACCCGTGGGGGTAGTATCATCGGCGCTGGTAGGCTTAGCTTCCGGGTTCGGGATGGGTCCGGGCGTTTCCCTGCCGCTATGGCCGCCGTAACTTTA
>JAGQTV010000010.1 GCA_020438845.1 Mycobacterium sp.
AAGTTTGACGATGGCACGGACCCGGCAGGCATCTACAAATTGGACTAGCAATTCAAGTCGCTAGCGCCGCGCGCCTTTCGACAGAGCCGCCTTCCCGATTGATCCACCGTGGCGACCAGCGTCTTGGGCGGGATTGCGCAAAGTGCTGGTAGCAATCTCGATCGACCGCCCCACCTTCACGCCTGTCCACGCCATCATCCCACTCCAAAGCAACGGCAGTCCCAGATAAAGGCTGGTGGTAATCATGTTTAGCAACATGCGCTTGACGTCGTGCTCTCCGGGGTTTGCGAATAGCTGCAGGAAGACATTCACGTCCGGATACATGGACTGGATCAGGTTCTGGTCCACCCACATGGCGAGGTACCAGAGCACGCTCCAGAACTTCACGGTGAAGATGGCCATGGCCCCGATCACCATCATGGACAAGGAATATCGCGACAGTACGACCACCATGGGCAGCAAGGCGTAGATGCCGAGCAGCAGCAGTGCCTGGACCATCGGCAGGGCCTGGAGCACCGCGGTCATCGTGACCGAAAACATGGCCGACGCGCCCACTACGCCACCTGCCGCCAGTCCGCCCTTGACGAGATTTTCCGCGGTGCCGACCAGCCCGGTGCTACCGCTGTTGTTCGCCACCAGGTCGTTGCTCGACCACACGGGCGGTGAGTTGGTGAGGACGGTCCGGGCAACCGCATCTTCCTGTTGCTCGCTGGCCAGGGCCGGGGCGACCGCAACGACAAGTCCCGAGAAGCCGGCGGAGGTCGCATCGGCCTCGTCGATGAGTTTCTGTCGAAGCCCGATCGCACCGTCCTCCCACCACTGTTTGCAGGTCGGTTTTCCCCACGTCGGCGGCGAGGCGGGATCGTATTCGGTATCGCGTGCGGCATTGTAGGCCCAACCGGGGATCTGCTTAGTCGGACGCAGGGTGTCGTAGTAGCCGGCCGTGTCCCGATAGACGTGCGAACCCACCCAATCCGGGTCGTCGTCCCCGTAAGTCGCCAAGGTTGAAGCGACTGCCGGGGTCGCCAATTGCTCGGCCTGGTATTTGGAACGCGCCGGTACGTAACACTCGCTGAAGAAATCGCTCGTCTCCTGGCGAAGGCGCGGATCTTTGATGGTGGCCAGCCTCGCCTGCTGCTCGAAGGTGCGCAGATCGTTGGCGGCCGGCAGTCCCTCGACGACTGAATGGTTGAAACCTGAAGTCATCGCGAGCACGGCATACCACCAGACCGGGATGTTGACCGTTGCCGGTGAGCCCGTGAATCCCGTGGCACCGAAGGTGCTCTGGGGCGCGGCCATGGTCGCCGTCGCAGGGACTGGGTTATCCAGGGTCGGTGGCGGCGTGTAGCTCAGTGTGCCGGCGTTGAGCGGCGTCAGCGCCGCGGGCTGGCCGGCGAGGACCACCACAAGCAGCGCGATGAAGAGTTCGATCTCCATGCGCCGCAGCGACAGACCGGTCACGGTACCGAACTGTCCGCCCTCGGCGGGCTCGCGCCAATTGTCGATCAGAATGCCGAGAAACGGTAGGTAAACAATACCGGACGCCACGAGGACGTCCCACAGCACCCCGTAGAAAGTCCAGCCGAATAGCGTCGTGAAGAGTTCGAGGTAGCTGTCGACGCTCATCCGACGGCTCCTGTCGTAGCGGCGAAAAATCGCCCGAGTAGGCCTTGCCCAAGCACCAATTCAATGACCACAAACCATCCCACGAGCCGCCAGCGCTGCGCCAGCAGAGCGTCGCGCTGTTCTTTCCCAATGCGACCGGCACGGTGTGCCAGGCCGATCAGCCAGGGCCATAGGGCGGCCATCAGGCCGATGAGCGCCAGTCGGATACCCGTTGCGAAAGGTTCGAGTTGGTCGACGCGGGCAGCGACCTGTGCCATGGAAGACAGCTCAACGGCCTGCCAGAGCAAGACGCCGACGCCAGCCGTCAAGACAACGGCCAACAGCGAGAGGCCAAGGAGTCCGCTCCTGGGCAAAGCCATGGCGCTACTGGACGCGGCCACGGTTGAGCGGTCTCGGGTCCACCGGAGACACCTGCGGCACCTGGAGCGACGACTGCCGACGTGCCGCCGCCCGCTGCAGCAGGACAGCGACCGTATCGGAGACCACTTCGCGCCGTACCCGTGTCTCGAACAGCAGGCTGTCGATTTCTTCATCGAGCTCGGCGATGGATACATCCGCGTGCTCCCGTGCCACCTCGGTCGCATACACCTCCGGAACCTGGCGGCCGGTCAGCAGTAGCCGACGGGCGTAGAGGGCCTTCTCCACGGTCCGGGCGGTGCTGATCTCGGCCACCAGCCGACCGATGATGAGGCCCTGCTCGGTTGCCGGCATCTCGCGGATGGCCTCAACCACCTGGCGGGTGATGGCGATGCCGGGTGCGGTGACATCTTCCAGATTAGCGAGTGTCGGTGGCGTCGCCCCGCTGACCAAGTTCTGCAGATCCGTGGTCACC
Source organism: Mycobacterium sp. (assembly GCA_020438845.1). Taxonomy (GTDB): domain Bacteria; phylum Actinomycetota; class Actinomycetes; order Mycobacteriales; family Mycobacteriaceae; genus Mycobacterium. Next base: position 2,459 of record JAGQTV010000010.1, read on the forward strand.
GCCGTCGATTCTTGATGCAGCTTGGGCAGCAGGCCGGTGCCCGGAATACTGTCCTTGCGACAGGTATCGCAGGTGGT
>JAGQTV010000106.1 GCA_020438845.1 Mycobacterium sp.
ACGCGGGGCCCTTGCTCTTTACGCCCTGGTGACCATGGTGGTCGGACTGCTCTACGCCGCCTGGGCGAGGAACCGCTAGCCCTTCGCGACCAACGTAGCCCGGCCGTCCGACTGGACCCGGACGCTAGCCCCCGCCATGTCCGAGGCGACGCTGGCGGCTGCGGCATCGGGGTCGTCGGCCACGGCCATCGCCCGGGCGCCCTCAGGGGTTCGCACAGCGAGAAATACCTTCTCCGGCTTACCCTCCCGGTCGAACGGAGTGGTCCAGGACTCGACAGTCCCGACCCCCTCCCACTCCACCAGAGCAGTGCGCGTGGGTTGTCTGTCCACCTCTGCCTGGACGTCCTGCCACCGGAACGGGCTCGCCGGCGGGGTGGCGCTGTACACGCCGAAACTGTGCTTGGTCAGGTAGCCGCCGTTAGCGGTAATCAAACCCCGGGAGTCCGGATTCCCCCGCAGTACTTCGACCATGGTGGCGATGGCATGAGTCACATAATTGTTCCACGGCCCGCCGGCGAAGGTCAGGCCGCCGGTGACAGTCAGCGGTCGGCTCTCAACGCCCACAGGCAAACCGAGCTCGTGGGCCGCCACCTGAACTGCCGACGGGAAGCAGGAATACAGGTCGACGTAGTCGAGGTCGGCAACGCTGGTGCCAGCCATTTCCAGCACCCGACGGCCGCCGATCCGGATAGCCGGCGACCGGTGTAGTTCATCGCGCTCGCCGATGGAGTAGGTGTCGTGGGCATCGGTGCCGGCGTACGGGAAGACCCAAGTGTCCCGGGGGATTTGCAGGTAGTCCGCCGTCTCCGCCGCACAGAGCACCAGGGCGGCGGCCTGATCAACCATGTTGTTGGAGTTCATCAACTTCGGATAAGGCCAACTGATCATCCGGTTGTCCGGGCCGGGTCGCCAGATGTCTTCGGCGCAGTGCTTCTCCCGACTCCAGGCGTGCGGATTGTCCTGTGCAACCACGCTGAACTGTGACCACAGCTCGCCGATCCGGCTGCGGTGGTCCTCGACCGATTCCCCGGCGGCGATCCGCAACGCCTGCTCGAACAGTGGGTAGACGAATGACGGTCGATCCAGGCCGATGCGGTCCTCGCCCGGCCCCGACATGGGGACCGGGTCCTCACCGCCCGGAGGCACCGGGACCGATTCGTCTTGGCGGGTCCAGTTGGGCCGGATTCCTCTGGAGCGCAGCCGCATTCTCGTACGCCAGGTCTCGCCGCCGGCAATGAGAACGACATTTGCCCGACTCCGCTGAATGTCGAGGCAGGATTGGTTCACCAGTGACTGCGGGGTATTGCCGCCGATACTGCTGTATCGAGTGGTCGCACCGTCGGCGGCGATTCGGTTTCGCAGCAGCAGGCCCGGGTCGCGGTAGCGCCAGGACAGCAGATTGACCACCCGGATCGAATCGACGGCGTGCAACACTCGTGGGTCTGCGGCTTCCCGGGCGGCCGCCGCCATCAGATCGACTGGTTCGACCTCGGGATTTTCGCTCTTCTGGTTGACCTGCCCGACTCCGACGATCACCGGTGTTCGCGGATCCAGGCTCATCGACAACCCCTTTCGTTTGACGCGCGTCAAAACTTACACCCGCTTGCCCGAACCGGCCGGAAACCCAGTTGCTGCAGCGAGCGGAATCCGAGGCCCGGGCCTGGACTGGGTCAGAAGGGTCGGCTCAACAGCAGCCAGTGGTTGCCGGCGTCGTCACGGCCATAAGTCAGCCGGCTCAAGACCGAACGCGCGAGGGGCAGTCCACGGCCGCTCTCGGCCAACACGTCGGGCATGCCCAGTGAATCGAGGTCGAGGCCGAATGGCGAACCGTCGTCAAGGAAACTGACCTCTACGGCGTCGGACCGGCACAACAGTTGCATCCCCATTCGAACAGGTCTTCCGGCGCCGGCATATTTGACGATGTTCGTACCGATCTCAGCGACGGCGAGGCTCACGCACATCCGGACCTCGTCAGGTACCTCCGGGTGCGCGGCCCAGAAACAGTCGAGCGTCGAATGAATGGCCTCGAGTGTGTCGGGGCCGGTGACGACGTCTAGCCGCGCCGATTCACGACGGTTCATCGAAGGCGTCGTCCGCCGAAGCGAAGGGCTTGAGCACCCGGTTGAGATTTGTCAATTCCAGAACGGCTGTCACCTGTTCGCATGGAGCGGCGATCCGCAGGTCGCCGCCAGCCTGCCGGGCCACTTTGAGACCCGAAATGAGCGCCCCAAGACCGGACGAGTCGATGAAATCCACCGCCGATAGGTCGACCACAAGACGCGTACTTCCGTCCCGGATCAGGCCGTGCAGCTGCTCGCGCAGGGCCGGTGACGCCATCATGTTGAGTCGACCTTCGGGCCGGATCACCAGAACGCCAGAGTCCAACCTTCTTGTAGGACTCTCGTCCATCAGCCCATCCTTCTTCCTTAGGTTCCAACCCCCGAACTGGAAGCATATCCTCTGGAAGCGGAGTCAATTCCGCGATTCCGACTGCTACCTCCGCACCCGACAGATGTGACACATGTTTCGCAAGGGTCGGCAGCTGCCGCTTCCCGTCCTTCTCACCAGGTACGATGAGCACTTAACTGGAGTCAATTCCAGGTAATTCTCTAGCTAAATGTCAGGTTCCCATTGTGCCGAGTTTCCGATCTACCCCCCGTGCAGTGCAGGAGGCTGAACGCCCGACGGAGCGACTGGCCAAGCCGATCGTTCACAGCGATGGCCAGGTTCGATACCGCGACAATGCCCACAAAGCGGGCCGATGGCACAGGGAGTCTGACGGCCTATACCGCCGTCTGGTGACCGATTCGCGGATCGGAACGGGCTTCGTGGCGGCCGACGGCCACTTCTTGGATGTCAACCAGGCCCTGTGCGATTTCTTCGGCTACGGTCGCGACACGCTGTTGGAGATGACCTGGCAGGATTTGAGCATCGGTGACCTGACCGACAACCTCCGTGCCGCCGGGGACGTGCAGGCCGGCCGGATGGTTTCCTATCGCGTCACCAAGAAATATCGCCACGCCACCGGGCGAGCAATCTGGGGCATGGTGACCCTTACCGGACTGCGCGGGGAAGCCGGCGAATCCGATTGTTTCGTCAAGCAGATCGTCGATGTCACCGCCGAGGTGGAGGCGCGGCGGCGTGCAGCCGAGTTGGCCGAAGAGAACCGTGCCCTCGCCCAGAGGCTGCAGGCCGAACTCGACAGCGCCGTGGCTTATGTGGAGGCATTGCTGCCGAAGGATCTGGACGGCGCCGTGTCAGTCTCCTCGCGATACCTGCCATCCAGCACCCTTGCCGGCGACAGCTACAACTATCGCTGGCTCGACGACGATCACCTTGTCGTCTACCTTCTCGACGTGTGCGGGCACGGCGTCGCGCCGGCTCTGCTGTCCATCTCCGTGCACAACATGCTCAGGTGTTCGTCGATGCCGCCCGCCACGGAACGCGACCCCGGAGAAGTGCTGGCTGAACTGAACCAACGCTTCGACATGGACGGGCAGGGCGGAAAATTCTTCACCCTCTGGTACGGCATCTACCAGAGATCCACGCGCACACTGCGGTATGCCAGCGGTGGGCACCCGCCTGCCCTGCTGTTCGCCCAGGGCGAGGATCAACCCATCGAATTGCCGACCAAGTCCCTTCCGGTGGGGACTTTTGGCGACAGCGCTTTTCCCGTCACCAGCGTCACGGTGCCCCATGGCGCCAAACTGTTGGTTTACAGCGACGGCGCCTATGAATCGACCACAGCAGAGGGAACACACTGGACGGCTTCGGAATTCACGGAGTTCTGCACTCAGCACTCGCAATCGCCGCAATGGTCGCTCGACACCCTCGTGGAGCACCTCCGCGCCCGAACCGTCGACGGCCGATTCGAGGACGACTGCTCCCTGGTTCTGGTGGCCTTCGACTGAGTAGGCTCGGTTGATGATGCGCCGCAATGTCAACCGAACACGACGCCTTCTCCTTGCCACGATTCCCGGAGTAGCCCTGGCTGCAACGGCATGCGGTTCGAAGTCCGACTCCTCCCAGCCGATCGGCAAAGATGCGGGTACGCCACCCAAGCCGGATACTCCCGATCAGGCTCTGCAGGTGCTCATGGACGGCAACGGGCGTTTCGCGGCACGCACTCCGCAGATTCGCGATGTGGCCGAGATCGACGCGCTGTGGAGCGGAGGTATCAGCCAGAGTCAGCAGCCGTTCGCGACCGTTCTGGGCTGCGCCGACAGCCGGCTGGCTCCCGAGATCATCTTCGATCAGTTCGTGGGCGACGTCTTCGTGGTCCGGGAGGCCGGCAACATCGCAGAGTCGCCGACCAATCTCGGCAGCCTCGAGTACGCCCAGGCCGTGCTGGGCTCGAAAATCATTGTTGTGCTGGGGCATTCCGACTGCGGGGCAGTCAACGCGGCCTTCACCGACGCCGCGCCGGGTGGCAACATCGATTCGATTGTCGCTGCTATCAGGCCAGGAATCGCCGGTGCACCCAACCTCGAAGACGCTGTTGTGCGCAACGTCGGCGCCGTCATCGCTTACATCCGGAAGAACAGCACACTACTGCGCGAGGCCGAGAAATCCGGGGGTTTCAAGGTCGTAGGAGCTGTCTACGACATCAAGACCGCAAAGGTACGCCTGGTCTAGCTCCAATTATTCTCGAAAGATTCTGCGCGGGAATCGCATTAGAGCTTGTGCGGCACTGAAAATTCACCGCAACAGGGCTGCCGATGCCAGAATTTGTTGGGCGAGTTTGGTGCTGGCGGGTCCTTGGGCGTGGCTGGACCAGGCGAGGTGGATGGACCAGGTCGGCTTTTGTCGTAGTGGCATCGCGCGCAGACCGGGGTGGTGGCGGGTTTCGCTGGCGGGCATGAAGGCGCTTCCCAGGCTGTGTTGGACGAGCCGGGCTGCGAGGGAGAAGTCCGCGGCCAGTTCGTAGAGGATGCGTGGTGTTATGCCCGCTTCGGCGAACATGTTGTCGATCAGTCGGCGAAGGCCGAACTCGGTGGGCCAACTGATGAGGTCTTCCTCGGCGAGTTCGCTGATGTCGAGTTGATCGTGTTGGGCCAGAGGATGATCGGGTCGGCAGACGAACAGGATTGGTTCTTGGCACAGCTTATGCATCGTGATGCGGGGTGGGCAGTGGTCAGGTTGGGATACCAGGGCCAGGTCCAGGGCGCCGTCGGCGATCGCTGACAGGTAGGAGGACAGTCCGGTCTGGGCTTGTTTCTGCCGCAGTCTGATTCGGACCAGTGGATGGTTGCGGTGAAACTCTCCCAATATCTTCGGCAGGTCCAGTTCGCCGAACGATATGAGGGATCCGAATTCAATGGTCCCGGTCAGTTCACCGCGGTAGTCGCTGATCGAGTTCTTGGCCAGCTGGGCGGTTTGGATGACCCGGCGCGCGTGTTCGCGGAAGGTCTCGCCGGCCGGGGTGATGCGGATTTTCTGTCGAGATCGGTCGAATAATTCGACGCCGAGTTCCTTTTCCAACTTGCTCACCGCTACGGACAGCGCTGATTGCACGACGTGAATTTGTTGTGCGGCCCGGGAGAAGTTCATCTCGGTGGCCACGGCCATGAAGTACTCGAGCTGGCGGATTTCCATCCCGACAAGTTATCGCGCTTCGCGAAGGAATACATCGCAATCATTCGTTGGACGCGAAGATGAAATGCCGCTGTGATGAGAGGTGTAGGAGGCCGAACCGCAACAGCGGCAACGCCACACAGACACCAACCACAGGGAGCAGAAATCATGAACAAGAACTTCGGGTTCTCCGCGATCGTCGCCGGCGGACTGGCCGCAGCCGCTCTGGGACTGGCCGGCCATGCCGCCGCCGATTCCGGCGACGACAACACCGGCAGCTACACCGGCAACTCCGGCAGCTACTCCTTCGTTGCCGCACCGACCACCTACGCCAGCCCGGCACCCAACTACATCCCGTGGGCCTCATGGGTAGAGCAAGGCAACAACAGCCAGCACTAATGGCAGGCCGTCGTCGCGACGCGCACCCCTGAACCGATTGGGTCAGGAATGGTCCCCTGCGGGCGGTCCCACCTGGTAGATCGACTTGAGATCGAAAAACTCGTCGAGACCCTCCGGCCCCAGTTCGCGTCCGATGCCGCTGGCCTTGACCCCCCCGAATGGCGCACCGATGTCGAGTTGGTAGCCGTTGACGCCGACGGTTCCGGTGCGAATCTCGCGAGCAACCTCGGTTGCGCGTCCGACATCGGTGGACCACACTGTGCCGGCCAGGCCGAACTCACTGTCATTGGCCAGCGCGACGGCCTGCTCGTCGTCGTCATAGGGAATGACGGCCAGCACAGGGCCGAAGATCTCTTCTTGGGCGATCCGGTCTGAGTTGTGGACGTCGGCGAAGACAGTGGGCGAAACGAACCAGCCACGGGGCTGGTTGCGCGGAACTCCCCCACCGACAACCAGTTTGGCGCCACTGGTCTTTCCGCTTTCGATGTACCCGAGCACCCGGTCACGCTGGCGGGCACTGACCACCGGACCGATTTCGGTCTCGCTGTCCAGAGGGTCGCCGACGTTGAGGTCGCTGACCAGTTCGGCCAAGGATTGGACGACCTCTCCGTACCGGGAGCGCGGGGCCAGGATGCGCGAACTGAGGAAGCAGGTCTGGCCATTGTTGATGAGCGACACCGACTTAAGACCCCTCATCGTGGCGTTGAGATCGGCGTCATCCAGAATTATCGCCGCCGACTTGCCGCCGAGTTCCAAGGTCACCGGCCGCAGCAGTCGGCCGCACGTTTCGCCGATTATCCGGCCGACCGCGGTCGAACCGGTGAAGCTCACCTTGTCCACACCCGGGTGCGACACCAGGTGGGCCCCGGCCTCCGCTCCCCCCGGCACCACGTTGAGCACCCCGGCCGGCAGCCCGCACTCCTGGGCGGCTTCGGCGAAAATGAGCGCGTCCAAGGCGGTTTCGGGAGAGGCCTTAAGCACCACCGTGCATCCGGCGGCCAGGGCCGGCGCGAGCTTGAACGCGGCCAACGCCTGCGGGTAGTTCCACGGCACGATCGCCGCGACAACTCCGACTGGTTCGCGTCGCACGATGGTGTGGCCCACTGGGCTGGGCCTGACCTCTTCGATGGCGATAGTGGTGACCAGTTTGGCGTAGTAGCTGAGCAGCGCTGCCGGAAAAAGTCCATTGGCGCTGCGGGACAACGACATCGGCATGCCGTTCTCGCGGCTGACCAGCACGTCGGTAGTTTCGGCGCGACGGTGTAGGGCTGCTGCGAAAGCCTTGAGCGCACCGGCGCGGTGATCGGGTGAACTCGACCGCCACTCGGGCAGGGCTGCGCGCGCTGCTGCGACAGCGGCGTCGATGTCGGCCTCGGTCGCGCTACCGCCATCGCCCAGCAGTTCACCCGTTGCGGCTTCCAGCACGGGTTCACACTTCTCGGCGGTCCGGAACTCGCCGTCGATGAATAACTGCGGAGGTTTGGTTGCTGTCATGTCGAAACTCCCTTCCGATCCCCGGTGTCTTGTTCCCCGGCATCGAAGAGAACACCGTCGTCGATGAGTTGGTTGGTCTGTTCAGCCGACATGCCGAGGACGTCGTGGCAAATGCGCCGGGTGTCGGCACCCGGCAAGGGCGCGGGACGTTGCGGGGCCGGAGGAATGTTGCGGAACGGGGCGGGTCCGGTCTCTGCCGGCAGTGGCACATCGAAGAGTGGATGTGTCATGTCGGCCAGCATGTTTCGCCAGCGCAACTGGGGGTGGTGGTAGACCTCGTCCGGCCGGTTCATCGGCCCGGCTGCGACGCCAGCGGACTGCAACTGCTCGGCGACCTCCTGCGGGCTGCGTTGTGCCGCCCAGTCGGCAAGTGTGCCGCCGCCGACGAGCTCCGCCACGGACCGGCGGTCTGACTCCGACGACAACGACACGACGCACCACTCGTCGTCGCCGGCGCAGGCAAGTAACAGATGTTCGGCACCATCGTGGCGGACACCTGCGCTCCCAGCGGCGAGCATCACGAACAGGGTGTCCAACTGGTTGATCCCGGTCTCGGCCTGGGAGACGTGGATCCGCGCGGCCACACCGCACCGCTGCCGACGGATCAGGCCGGCCAGTGCGCCGATCGCGGTGATCCGGCCGACCACGTGGTCCGGGAAGATCGTCGTCGCATCGTAGAACGGATGGCGCGCATCAGGATTGGACTGATCGGAGGTCCAGAGGCTGGTGACACCCGTGGCGGCCCGAACCAGCGGGCCATACCCCATTCGAGTGCTCCACGGACCCTGATCTCCGTATGCGCTACTCTCTGCCAGCACAATGTGCGGATTGAGTTCACATAGGCGGTCGTAGCCGAATCCCAGTGCGGATAGTGTGCCTGGCTTGAAGTTGGCGAAGACCGCGTCCGCTGCGCGTACGAGATCGGCGAACACCGCCGCACCCGCATCGCTGCGGAGGTCTAGGCCGAATCCGAGATGGTTGCGGTGCGCTCGGGCGAACGAGTCGCCGATGGCCTGGTTCGGCCGCTTCTGCCGGAGGCCGTCGGGATACGCGGCGCTTTCGACTTTGATCACCTCGGCGCCCTGATCACCGAAGAGCCGGCTCAGTTCACCTCCGGCGACGATGACGCCCAGGTCGATGATCCGGACGCCGTCCAACGGCCTGCCCCCGACGGGCGCAGTTGGCTCAGGATCGAATCGGGAAGTCCGCCATACGGCTTCGTCTGCGGTGCCGGTCGCGCGGAATCCGGCCCGCGCACCATCCACCGACCAGTAGCCGACAGGTACGCGGGTGCCTACGCCGGGGGCAAGTTCTGCGTCGGCGAGCGCACCGACCGCAGTCAGGTGGGTGGAGTGCAAAGCTTCGGAAGGCGTCAGCACCGACGCGATAGGCACCCCGTGGTTCTGGCCCTCGCTCACCAACTGAGCCCTGGTCCGGTCGGCGAACAGCGCGCCGATCAGATCACCGAGGTCATCGAATGCCTTGGCCCGAGCAGCCAAGCCGTCGAAACGCGGGTCCTGGAACCGCTCCGGCTCGCCGAGCCAGGCGCGCAAGCCATGCCACTGCCGCGGTGCCAGCACACACAACCGAACAAATCCGTCCCGGCACTTGAAGATCGGATACAGGTCCTGGTTGCGCGGCCTGCCCCGCCACCGCTCGCCGGCAGAGCGGGCTGTCGCCGCCTGGCCCTGGGTACCGAACGGCGGATCGAGCGCCATCACCACGGCGTCGAATCGGGCGAAGTCGATGTAATCTCCCGCACCGCAGCGCAACCGGTTGAAGTAGGCGACCAAGAGCGCCCAGGCGCCCTGAACCGCGGCGGTAGCTGAGGCGATGCCCTCCGGCGGCAGTACGGGCGTGCCAACGGTGGGGCCGGACCGGGATAGCGCACTGCACATCGCGTAGAACACCGGATCGGTAGCGCGCCAGGAGGCATAGGGACCGGTACTGCCGAAGTCCGTGACGAGCATGGCCACCAGATGCCTGAATCGGTCGGCCAGCTGTTCGCACGATGTGCCGTAGCTGACCGCGCGTCCGGGAAGTCCGCTGTCGACGACGATGTCGGCCGCAGCGGCCAGCTCGATCAGCCGGTGCCGGTCGACCTCATCATCGGGGTCGAGTGCGATGAGGCGCTTGTTGGCGTTGTGCAAGGCGAACGGGATGCTCACCGCACCCAGGCTGGGTGCTTCGGAGCGTCCCCGGTTGCCCCCGGGCAGTTCGACCTTGAGCACATCGGCTCCCAGGTCGGCTAGCAGCCGAGTGATCGTGTCGGCCTCTCCGTCGCACAGGTCAAGCACTCGCAGGGAAGCCAACAGTGGCTCGTTCTGTGGCCCGTTCTGTGGGTCGTTCTCTGGCCCGTTCTCGCCCAAACGCCGCGCCTCCCGTGGTCTGTGCCGAGCTTAGCCCGCCGGTGTCCCGAATTCTTCGGCCAGCTATTGGGGGCTGCCAGCTGTTGCGTTCTGAGTGGTCGGTAGTTGTCGGCGGTGTGCTGTAGGAACAGGAGCATGAATCTAGCGGCGTGGGCTGAGCGCAACGGTGTTGCGCGGGTTACTGCGTATCGCTGGTTTCGAGCGGGGCTGTTGCCGGTCCCGGCTCGGCGAGTGGGTCGGTTGATCTTGGTTGAGGAGTCGGTAGCGGAGACCGGCCGGGCCGGACAGACGGCGGTGTACGCGCGGGTGTCGTCGCCAGATCAGAAATCCGATCTGGATCGGCAGGTCGCCAGGGTGACCGTGTGGGCCACCGGTCAGCAGATTCGGGTGGACAAGGTGGTTACTGAGGTCGGTTCGGCGCTCAACGGGCGTCGCCGTAAGTTCCTTGCGCTACTGCGCGATCCGGCAGTGACACGGATCGTGGTCGAGCATCGAGATCGGTTCTGCCGGTTCGGCTCTGAGGACGTCGAAGCCGCTCTTGCCGCCCAGGGAGGTGAGTTGGTGGTGGTGGACTCGGCCGAGGTCGACGACGGTTTGGTGCGGGATATGACCGAGATCCTGACGTCGATGTGCGCGCGGCTCTACGGCAAACGCGCTGCTGCCAACCGCGCGAGGCGGGCTGTTGCCGCCGCGGCTGACGATGACGTGGACCGCAAGGCGGCCTGATGGCGAAGTTCGAGATTCCCCAGGGCTGGGTTGTGCAGGCGTTCCGGTTCACGCTGGACCCGACAGAGGACCAGGCCCGGGCGTTGGCGCGGCATTTCGGCGCCCGTCGGAAGGCGTTCAACTGGACCGTGGAGACACTGAAGGCTGACATCGCCGCATGGCATGCTACTGGAGTTCAGACAGCCAGGCCGTCCCTGCCGGTGTTGCGCAAGCGGTGGAACCAGGCCAAGGACGCCGTGTGTGTGAACGCCGAGACCGGCCTGCCGTGGTGGCAGGAGTGCTCGAAAGAGGCCTACGCCGATGGGATCTCCGGGGCTGTGGATGCCTATTGGAACTGGCAGCAGTCCCGTGCGGGTGCGCGCGCGGGTAAACGGGTGGGTTTCCCGAGGTTCAAGCGCAAGGGTCGGGATGCCGATCGGGTGTGTTTCACCACCGGGGCGATGCGCGTGGAGCCGGATCGTCGGCATGTGACGTTGCCGGTGATCGGTACCGTCCGCACCCAGGAGAACACCCGGCGCCTTGAGCGGCTGATCGCCAAGGGGCGGGCGCGGGTGTTGGCGATCTCGGTCCGCCGCAACGGCACCCGTCTGGATGCCAGTGTGCGGGTGCTCGTGCAGCGCCCCCAACAACACCATGTCGCCCGGCCTGACTCGCGGGTGGGTGTTGATGTCGGGGTGCGCCGGCTGGCCACCGTGGCCAGCGCCGAGGGCACGGTGATCGAGCAGGTGTCCAATCCCCGCCCACTGGACACCGCCCTACGGGAGTTGCGTCAGGTCAGCCGTGCCCGCTCCCGTTGCGCGAAAGGCTCCCGCCAATACCGTGAGCGCACCCATGAGTTGTCCCGGCTGCATCGCCGGGTCAACGATGTCCGTACTCACCATTTGCATGTTCTGACAACACGATTGGCTAAAACCCACGGCCGCATCGTGGTCGAGGGACTCGCTGCAGCAGCGATGCTGCAACAAAAAGGGCTGCCCGGAGCCCGCGCCCGACGGCGTGGACTCTCCGATGCTGCTCTGGGTACCCCGCGCCGCCACCTGTCCTACAAAACAGGCTGGTGCGGATCGACACTGGTGGTCGCCGACCGCTGGTTCCCGTCGTCGAAAACCTGCCACGCCTGTAAGCAGGTGCAGGACATCGGCTGGGACGAACAATGGCAATGCGGCAACTGCCAGGCCACGCATCAGCGTGACGACAACGCCGCGATCAACCTCGCACGCTACGAGGAACCCGATAGCGTCGTCGGCCCAGTTGGGGCCACCGTCAAGCGTGGAGCCGACCGTAAGACCGAGCCACGCTCGGCTGGTGGCCGTGAAGCGCGGAAGGGACGCAGCCCCCGGGCTGCCGAACAACCCCGAGACGGGGTGCAAGTCGCGTGACCACCAAAGATCACTCACTTGCAACGGCTTTATTCCGGGCCCTGAGGTGACCTTTACGACACATGCAGGCGGCGATACCGGCGGTACCATTAGGTTCAATGTCCACTCACAGCGCTGTCGCCGCACACCCCCACCCCGTGCTGTCGCAGTTGGCGGCCCTGCACCACCTCCGGGTCTACGTAGACATCGGAGTCGTGATCGTGGTCCTGGCGATCACCAACGTGATCGCTCATTTCACGACGCCGTGGGCCAGCATCGCGACGGTGCCTGCAGCCGCGCTGGCACTGCTGGCGCTGATGCGAGCAAGGGGGCTGGGCTGGGCTGAACTCGGGCTGGGACGCGAACACTGGAAATCCGGCTCGCGCTACGCGCTGGCCGCCATCGGACTGGTGCTGACGGTGATCGTGGTGGGTGCGCTCCTGCCCTGGACTCGACCGATGTTCCTCAACGACCGCTATGCCACGCTTTCCGGCGCTGTGGTGGCCTCCATGATCATCATCCCGTTGCAAACCGTGATCCCGGAGGAACTTGCTTTTCGGGGCGTGCTGCATGGCACGCTCGACCGGGCCTGGGGCTTCCGTGGGGTCGCTGCGGGCGGGTCACTGCTCTTCGGGCTGTGGCACATCGCCAGCTCGTTAGGACTGACCAGCGGTAACGTCGGGTTCACCCGGATTCTGGGCGGTGGCGTGTTCGGCATGCTGGCCGGCATCGTCATGGCGGTGCTGGCCACGGCTGCGGCCGGTTTCGTGTTCACCTGGCTGCGCCGGCGCAGTGGCAGCCTGATCGCGCCGATTGCCCTGCACTGGTCACTCAACGGCATGGGTGCGCTGGCGGCCGCCCTGGTCTGGCATCTGTCCAGCTAGGTCACCGACGGCTGATCGCAACGTCCAGCCGCAAGACCTTGACGTCCGGCCGCACCGCCACCGCAGTGGAAAAACCGGCCCGGCAGGGTTCCGGGCCTCCACGGCACGACTCGGAGTCGAACCGGTCCGGATGTACATGGTGGGCGACGACCTCAACAGCGACGTATTCGCTGCGCGGGCGGTCGGGATGACCGGAGTGCTGTGCTGGTGCGAACCGGCAAATTCCGTCAGGACACCGTGGACCGGCGGGCCGCAGACGAATCCGCTGGCCGCCCTGACCATGTCATCGCTTCGGTCGCGGATATTCCTGCGCTGATTGGCCTTTAGTCGCCAACAAGTCCCGCATTTTCAGGACACTCCACCGTCGATCGAATGGCAGTTCCTCACGGTACGACATCGTTGAATGCGATCGCGGCGTCGATGAACGCCTCCATGGGGGGATGGAGAAATCCCACCCCGGCGGAAATGTGGTTGATGTGTCGGTGGGCGAGCCCCGAATTTATTGCCGGGCGCACGTTTTTCTCGATAATCTTGAAGATATCGAATCCCATCGGCGCGCCGCGCCCATCCAGTGCGGGAACCCGGAAAACGTCACTTTCCCCCTGTGTGACGCCATACAGCTGCAATGTGGTATCGGTCGCGTCCTGGCTTGAGCCGGATCGAAATTTAACTGTCCCGCCAAGACCCAAGGTCTCGGTAATCGCACTGTCGCCCATATCGCGATTGACGTCGCAGGGAGACACCCCCGGCATCAGACTTCCCTGACCGACCGCGGCAAGTCCGGTGAACCATCGATCTCCCAGACCCGACACTTTGATACCGAATTCGGTGCCGTTGCGGGCCATGACGGTCACGACGCTGCTGTGGCTGACATCGCTGCCCGCCGCAGTGATCGCCTTGCAGGTGGCCATGACCGGGTTGAGTGCGAACAGTGGATCGTTATAGATCAGGTTGGTGATGGCCAACAGTACTTCTCTGTCGCTGCACGCCTTAATCAGGCCAGGCATCAACTCTCGTAAGAACAGCGGCGTTGCAGCATCCATCACGGTATGGCACTCGTCCCCCATCAGCAGGCTTCTGCCGATGATGGGAACAAGGTCGATGCCACCGGCTTCGGCAATGGCTTCACCGAGGTTGGGGACCAGTGTGGTCTCCATCCAGCGCAGGTGCTCGACCGCGGGCCGCTCATAGACACCGAACCGAATCGAGCTGCCAAGATAATCGCCCAGATCGTCGCTGAGGTTGGAATAGGTGCGTTCGCCTGAGGTTTGGTCTTCCACGATGAATACGGACATGGAATGGGAAATGATTCCGGCCATCGGACCGACTGCACGGTGGTCGTGACAGGGCTCCAGATCCACCTCGCCATTCACCATTATCTGGACGGCTTGTTCCTTAGTTTTCGCCAGACCTTCAAACAGCAGGGCGGCGATCACAGCCCCTTTCAACGGCCCGGAGGCTCTTTTCCAGGTAATCGGCGGCCCGGCGTGAAGAATCAGATTCTCACGCATGCCCGGAAGGTGGTCCTTTGCCTTTCCAATACCCACCAACACAGGGTTGGCCTGCTTCATGCGCTTTATGGTCTCGGCATTGGCCTGGCGGACCGCCTCTTTGCGGCTGGGGCTACCCTCGAATTTCTGCAAGATCTCAGCGATGGTGGGTTTGACCAGATCTTGAGAGGACATGCAACTCCTTGCAGGCCTTGCAGACCAACTCGGTTCGCCCTAAAGGTGCTTTCGCGTGAGTCTATCTGCTCGCTATCGGCACAGCCGGGAAACCCGGAGACAGCAGCCGACCGGCGACTCGATCATGGATGGAGACGGCTCCGATCACGGCGATGTCGACAACTTGTCGGTGAGCAGATAGAACACCAGCGCCCAGGCAGCATTGATCGCCAGGATGAGCAGTAACCCCCGGATGCTCGTCGAAAGTTTTGCGGCGGTGGGTTTCGGCGACAAGTACCAGCCGACCATTGGCTTTACGTAGTAGGGCATCGTCAGATAGGTCATCGCGGACGCAGACAATAGATTGCCGACGAGCAGGCCTTGCCAAACCGGCAGATGAAGCGGCGAGAGCGCAAAGCTGAACTGAGCAGCACCACTGTGGGGTACAGGCCCAGCCAGATGGCCAGGGTCGTTCTCAGGGGTGACGGCGGCCGCTGGGATCCCTCGCTTTCTGAGAACCAACTGCCGAAAGCATGGTCGATCCGTTTCATCTGAAACTCACCGAACTCGCTGCCGCGCAGTAGCCGCCGCCGGTCCTCGGAGACCAGCCATTGGTCAAGGTGCTCAACGTTGTCGAAGCGGAAGAGAACCGTCCAGTGATCCTGCACGCCCTCGATGGGGCGGAACACCTCCGCACCCCGGAACCCGGGATACCTTCCGCTGCTAGCGGCGAGTTGGTGCTGGAAGGCGAGAAACGCCTCGGATCGCTCCGGCGCCACCCGGAAGTTGACCACTACGGTTGCCAGGCTGTCACCATTCTCATGGTGCCGGCCGGCGATGATCTGTTGTGTGGCCGGGCCATCGAACAAATGGCGACCCTCGTCGAGGAATTCTTGACGCGTCGGACTGTTCAACCAGCTTCGCATGTTGATCACCGAGTCGAACTTGACCACCGTAACCCACTGATTTTCAGCACGATCCGGTTCCCGGACGATTGTCTCCAGATGTCCCTGGCACTGTTTGGCGGCTGCGCTCACTCTGTCGTGCCACTGGGCGTATTCGTCGTTGAAGCCCAACCGGACCCGCTGACCGATCACCAGCGTCGCCGTATCGGCCATACCGTCCGTCTCTGCAGTCATCAACCCCATCGATCCCAGCCGGCTCGTCACGAAAACACGAAATACCGCAGCCAGACGTAGGGCGCCGACAGCGCGATGGTCAAAGCGGTGACTACGGCACCCTTGCGGGTGAACTCCCAGAAACTGATCGGGTGTCCCTCCCGCGCTGCAATACCCAACATCACCACGTTGGCGCTGGCGCCGACTGCAGTGAGGTTGCCACCGAAGTCGGCCCCCATCGCCAGCGACCACCACAATGCTTGGCCGTGAACGGGATTGGCGACGGTTGCCGCCAGATCGGCCACTACGGGACTCATGGTCGCGACGTAGGGGATGTTGTCGATGATGCCCGACAACAAGGCAGAAACCACCAGGATCGCCATGGCTGCCAACAGCGCGTTGCCCCCGGTGGCGTTGCCCGCGAAATGGGCGAGTTGGCTGATCACGCCCGTCTTGACCAATGCCCCGACAAGAATGAACAGCCCGGCGAAGAACAGCAGGGTCTCCCACTCCACGCTGTCGAGGTAGTGCTCCGGTTCGACTCCGGTGATGACGATCAGAGCCCCCGCACCGAGTAGGGCGGCCACCGCCGGTTCGACGTGGATGATCGAGTGAGCGATGAACGTGGCGAACACGGCCGTCAACACGATCGCGCACTTAACGAGGAGCCGGACGTCGCGGATCGCCTCCCGTTCGTTCAGCGCCATCACCTCAGCCACCCGTTCAGGCTCGACGCTGAACGAGCCGCGAAAGACCAGGGGAAGCAGCAGCAGGAATACCGCCAGGAGGATGATCACGAGTGGGGCCATATGCACCAGGAAGTCATTGAAGGACAACCCGGCGCGGCTGGCGATGATGATGTTGGGGGGATCGCCCACCAGCGTCGCGGCTCCGCCGATGTTGGACGCGAAAACCTCCGCGATCAGGAACGGGACGGGGTTGACCCCGAGGCGCTCACAGACCAGCAGCGTCACCGGGGCGATGAGCAGAACAGTGGTCACGTTGTCCAGGAGGGCCGAGGCGACTGCGGTGATCAACGCGAGCAGGATCATGACCCGCAGTGCAGAGCCCCCGGCCCGTTTCGATGCCCAGATAGCGGTGTACTCGAACACCCCGGTCTGACGCAGGACTCCGACGATCACCATCATGCCGAGCAGCAGAAAGATGACGTTCCAGTCGATGCCGGTCTCATGGGAGTAGAACATGTCGTCGGCACTGGCGATCCCGGCACCGGCGATGACGGCCGCACCGCCGAATGCCGCCTTGACCTTGTTGATGCGTTCGGTTGCGATCAGCAGATAGGCGACGATGAAAACAACAAGTGCGAAGACGGCCACGATCACTTCCCGCTTGTCATTGGTTGTTCAGAGCGACTTCCAACAGTCGGGAGGCCGTAATGATGCCGATGAGTCTGTCATCGGCGACCACGGCGGCCAGGGGGCAGTGCTCCCGGGCCATCACTGCAGCTACCTCGATGATGGTGTCGTCGGCGTTCACCCTCGCCAACTTCGGCGGTGCCGTCGCCAGCGCCTCTTTGACCGACTTGCCCTTCAACCTCGCTGCAACGCGGTCCGCGGTGAGTTCGCCGACCACTCCGGCCAACGCCGGATCATCCTGCACGTAAGCCGGTACCAACAGGCGAACGACCTGCGAGGCGGGCACAATCTGCAGCGGCCTGCCTGCCGGATCGGTGATCACCAGACCAGGAAGTTGATGCTCGGCGATCAATCGGACCGCCTCGATTGCGTCGGAGTCGGACCGGACCATCGGAAACTCTTCAGCGATTTGCTCGGCGCGCACATCAGAAACCCTAGAGGTTGATCGCACAATGTGCGCCGAGGCTGGTGGAGACAAGCCCGAACCGACCGCCGCTAGCCCGCGGGCATCATCTCCGGAACGGGAGTCTCGACCGGAATGGGAACCCCAACCCGGTTGCCGGGCGGCGGCGGTGCCGCGGGAGCCCCCGGCTCAGGAGCGGGTGCCGGCGGTGGCGCCGGAGGCGTGAAAGGCCGGATGGAATCGGCCAGAGCCTTTGCCGCGACCGCATCGACCGGGTCCTTACCGGTGCCAAGCCACACCACGAACCAACGGTTGCTGGGCTGGTTGCGGTTAGCGCCTGCCGTGCCGACGACGCCGGCCCAAATCTGACCGTTGGGCTTGTTGGTGTCAGTGAACTTCACCTCGTACGAGGAGAAGGATCCGGGCATGTCGGCAGCTTGCAAAGGACCGGTCTGCTGGTTGATCCGCGTTCCGGGGAACGGCATGAAGAACTCGCCCATGTCGGACGCCAGACGGACTGCGGACTTGGCGTTGTCGGCCTCGGCGCCCGCGAAGAGCTTCAGGTCCAACCGGCCCAGCAGGATGCTGGTGTCGTTGGCGGTCGGCCCGGGCTGGCCGTTGATTCCGGGCCCGCTCTGCTTGAGCAGCAGTGCCTGGCCGTAGCTGAGCCGCGACGCGTCGGCCACCTCCCAGCCACCGGGTACCACGTAGCTGAAGCCGCCGGCAGCGTTGTTGACCCGGCCGGCGTCGGGGGCCGGAGCGGGTGGCGGCGGCGCGTTGGGGTCGGCTGGGGGCGGGGGCGGCGCATTGGGATCCGCCGGGGGCGGAACTGGAGCATTGGGATCCGCCGGGGGCGGGGGCGGCGCATTGGGATCCGCCGGGGGCGGAACTGGAGCATTGGGATCCGCCGGGGGCGGTGGCGGCGCATTGGGATCCGCTGGGGGCGGAACTGGGGCATTGGGATCCGCCGGCGGCGCCGGCGCAGGTGCAGGCGCGTTGGGATCAGCGGGTGCCGCGGGCGCGGGTGCAGCAGCGTCCGATGGCGGTGGGGCCGCCGTGGTGGCGGGCGGTGCGGGTGGCACGGGGTCGGCGAAAGCCGTTGTGCACGGTAGGGCGATGGTGACGGCACTCAAACCAGCCATTGCAGTGGCGGCCAGGGCTGTCAGCACGCCCGGACGGAAAGTCGGGTCCGGCTGCGACATGCCCAAAACCTACCGCGTTACGGCTGTGACGCAAACGTCCTGGTCAATCGTGTCGGCCTGCGGGTTCACCCTGCGCGGCGCGAGCGGGATGCAACCTGACCTCCTGGGTCTTGACTGAGAACCACACAGCCTCACCGACAGCCAGCCTGAGATCGGTGGCTGCCTCCTGAGTGATGTCTGCGGCAAGTCCGGGGGCACCGTCGGGCTGGTCGGCGCTTCGCACCCGCACCACGTCCCCACTGACCTCGAGTCCGTCGACCCTCACCCGGATGCGGTTACGGGGGCTTCCGTGGGGCTGGTCGCGGAACACTGCGACAGCGGACGGCGAAAACACCGCCACCGCTTCCTGGCCCGCCGAGAAGGTTTCGTCGACGTGAAGTCCGTGCCAGATCTGACCACCGGCGGAGTGCAGGGTTCCATCGCCGACGAGTATCCCGCTGATCAAATTGACTCCGGCGAACCGGGCCGCGAAGCGACTGCGCGGCGCGGCCAGGACCGCCCGGGCGGTGCCGGCTTCGGCAACCCTGCCACCCTCGATCACCAGAACCCGGTCCGCCAGGGCAAGAACGTCGAGCAGATCGTGGGTGATCAGAATCACCGGGCTCCCCTGAGCCATCACCGTGCCGAGCACAGCGCGCAGCGCAGCCGCACCGGCAACATCCAGACCGGCCAGCGGCTCGTCGAGCACCAGAACGTCGGGTTCGGCCGCCAGCGCGCGGGCGATCGCCACGCGCTGCGCCTGCCCACCGGACAGTTCATCCGGCCGGCGGGATGCCAACTCGGCCACGCCGACAGTCTCCAGCCAGGACCGGGCCGCCCGGCGGGATTCGAGGCGGGACCGGGCTCGGAGACGGGCGGCGAACACGACATTTCCCAAGACGCTGAGGTGCGGGAACAGCAGCGGGTTCTGTGACAACAAGCCGACACGGCGCTCGTGAGGGGGAACCTGTAGGCCCCGCCGGGTGTCGGTCACGGTCCGGTTCCCTACCCGCACCACCGCTTCGTCGGCGCGCACGATTCCTGCGATCACCGCCGCGACGGTTGATTTTCCCGCGCCGTTGGGCCCGAGGACGGCGAGAACCTCGCCGGGCGCGACGGAGAACCGCACATCCAGATCGCGGCTGGCCAGCTGGGCGCTCACCTCCAGGCCGGGCCAGGCCTGATGGCCGACGGCGGCGGTCACCGGGCGGTCCAGCCGGCGAGGCGGCGGGTACCGACGCCCACGACGATCAGCGCTGCCACCCCGACCAGCAGGATTGACAACGCTATGGCCGCCTCGGGGTCGCCCTCGCGCTGTAAGTAGATCTCCAATGGCAGGGTCCGGGTGATCCCCTGCCGGGAGCCGGCGAATGTCAGGGTGGCGCCGAACTCCCCCAGCGCGCGGGCGAACGCCAGCACTGCGCCCGACGACAGCCCGGGGGCCAGCAGTGGCAATGTCACCCGCCACCACACCAGCCCCGGCGGCGCTCCCAGCGTTGCGGCCACCACTTCGTAGCCGCCCCCGGCGGTACGCGCTGTCCCCTCCAAAGCAACGACGAGAAACGGCAGCGACACAAAGGTCTGTGCCAGCACCACCGCGGTCGTGGTGAAGGCGATCCTGATCCCGGCGCCCTCCAGATAATGGCCCAACAACCCGAGTCGGCCGAAGGTGTACAGCAGGGCGAGGCCTCCGACGACGGGCGGCAACACCAGCGGTAGCAGGATTAACGACCGCAGAATCCTGATCAGAAGGCCGCTGTGGCGGGCGAGGACCAGAGCCAGAGGAACCCCGAACAACAGGCACAGCACGGTGCTGGCCGCGGCAGTGCGCAGACTCAGCAGTAAGGCGGCCTGCGACGCGGGGCTGGTGACAAGCGAGCCGAAGTGGGACCAGTCCACCTTCAGCGCCATCACGACAAGTGGCAGGACGATGAAGGCCAAGCCCGCCGCGGCAGGCAGGTAGACCCAGCGCGGAAGCCCGGCGGTCATGGTGCTGACGCTACCGGCGGGTCGTCAGCTCCTTGCCGAGAGTCGATTCGCCCGGCAGGCCGAAGGATGCCGGTCGGCGGCTAATGTCGGGTCGTGACCATTCGACTCGGCCTGCAAATCCCGAATTTTTCTTACGGCACCGGCGTCACAGAATTGTTCCCGACCGTCATCGCCCAGGCCCTGGAGGCCGAGGCCGCCGGCTTCGACGCCGTTTTCGTGATGGACCACTTCTACCAGTTGCCCATGCTCGGTGCGCCGGAGGAACCGATGCTGGAGGCCTACACGGCCCTGGGCGCGCTGGCCACCGCGACGAAGAAGGTAATGCTGGGTGCCCTTGTCACCGGCAACACCTATCGCAACCCGACCCTGCTGGCCAAAGCCATCACCACACTCGACGTTGTCAGCGGCGGCCGAGCGGTACTGGGTATGGGCACCGGCTGGTTTGAACTCGAACACACCCAACTCGGTTTCGAATTCGGCACCTTCACCGATCGATTCGCCAAACTGGACGAGGCTTTGCAGATTCTCACCCCGATGATCGCCGGTGAGAGGGTGACCTTCGCCGGCCGGTACTACCGCACCGAGGAGGCCATCGCCGTTCCGCGCTTCCGCGACCGCATTCCGATGTTGATCGGCGGCAGCGGCGAAAAGAAGACGTTCGGCCTGGCTGCGCGGTATTTCGATCATCTCAACGTGATCGCTCCGTTCGGTGATCTACCCGGCAAGGTTGCCGCCTTGCGACGCCGGTGTGCCGAGGTCGAGCGCAATCCCGCGACGCTGGAAACCAGCGTGCTGCTCACCGTGGTGCCCGATCCCGCGTTCACCGATGACATGGTTCCGCCCCCGATGCGCGGGCGGGTGGCCGTGGGCAGTCCGGAGCGGATCGCCGAAACTGTCGGGGCCAATGTGGTCGATGCCGGTATCGACGGGGTGATCGTCAACCTCCCCCGCTACGTTCCGGGTTCGATCGCCCGGATCGGCGCCACGCTGCGCGAAGTTGTCGGCGCATAAGTTATTGAGGGCCTAAACCGTCGACTCGCGCGACACACAGACTCCCGGCGACTACGGTAGTGACGTTTACAGGCACTAGTTCGGGAGCGACGATGACCCACCCCGGCGCGACTCCGTCGGACAAGCACAAGGTTGTCATCATCGGCTCGGGCTTCGGCGGCCTCAGCGCTGCGAAGAAGCTCAAGCGGGCCGACGTCGACATCAAGATGATTGCGAAGACCACCCATCACCTGTTTCAGCCGCTGCTGTATCAGGTGGCCACCGGCATCATCTCCGAAGGCGAGATAGCCCCGCTGACCCGAGTGATCCTGCGCAAGCAGAAGAACTGCCAGGTTCTGCTCGGCGAAGTCACCAACGTTGATCTCCAACGCAAGACGGTCGACTCCGTATTGCTCGGCCACACCTACCGAACCCCCTACGATTCGCTCATCGTCGCCGCCGGCGCCGGGCAGTCCTATTTCGGCCGCGACGAGTTCGCCGAGTGGGCGCCGGGCATGAAGTCCATTGACGACGCGCTGGAGTTGCGTGGCCGCATTTTGGGCGCATTCGAGCAGGCCGAGCGTTCCAGCGATCCGGTGCGGCGCGCGAAGCTGCTCACCTTCGTTGTGGTGGGCGCCGGTCCGACGGGCGTGGAAATGGCGGGCCAGATCGCCGAACTGGCCGACCACACCCTCAAAGGGACATTCCGCCACATCGACACCACCCGTGCGCGGGTGATCCTGCTCGACGCCGCCCCTGCCGTGCTGCCTCCGATGGGCGAGAAGCTCGGCAAGAAGGCCGCCGCCCGCCTCGAGAAACTGGGTGTGGAGATCCAGCTCAGCGCCATGGTGACCGACGTGGATCGCAACGGCATCGTCGTCAAGCGTTCCGACGGGACCATCGAACGTATCGAGTGCCAGACCAAAGTTTGGTCAGCCGGTGTATCGGCCAGCCCGCTCGGCAAGATCATCGCCGACCAATGTGGCGCCGAGGTTGACCGGGCCGGGCGGGTGAAAGTGTTGCCCGACCTGACAGTGCCCGGCCACCCGAACGTCTTCGTCGTCGGGGATCTGGCCTTCGTGGATGGGGTGCCGGGCCAGGCGCAGGGGGCCATCCAGGGCGCCCGGTATGCCGCCAAGCTGATCAAGGCAGAACTCAAGGGTGCCGACCCGGCGGCTCGCGAGCCGTTCCAGTATTTCGACAAGGGCTCCATGGCCACGGTTTCGCGGCACTCCGCGGTTGCCAAGGTGGGTCCGCTGGAATTCAGCGGGTACATAGCCTGGTTGGCCTGGCTCTTCCTGCACTTGGTCTACCTGGTCGGGTTCAAGGCCAGGGTGGTCACCGCGTTCTCGTGGCTGACGACATTCACCGGCAGCCAGCGAAGTCAACTCACCATCACTGAGCAGCAGGCCTACGCCCGAACCCGGATCGAACAACTCGAGGAGGCCCTCGAGGAAGAGGAGATCGAGGTGGAGGGACAGCTGTCCTGACAGTCGTTCGCCTAGCATGGGGGACATGGCAGTTGGACGGCTATCAATACGGGCTGGCGCGCTGATGTTGAGCGCCGGCATCGCCCTTCTCGGTGCTGGTCCAGCCGCCGCCGAACCACCGCCGGGATGCACGACGGCCGACATGACCGGCATCATGGCCGGCGTCTCGGCAGCAATGTCCGCCTATTTGTTCGCCCATCCGGATGTGAACGCGTTCTTCACGGGCCTGCAGGGATTGCCGAAGGCCCAGGTCCGGAGCGAGACTGAGACTTACCTCAGCGCCAACCCGGGTGTCCGTGCTGATCTGGACGCCATCCGGCAGCCGTCTTTGGACTTCCGCACCCGATGCAACCTTCCGCAACGTGCGTTGATCCTGGCCGACAACCTCTAAGCCCGTCCCGGTGTTCAAACCCGACGAACTCGTCTACCGAGCGCTGCAACGGCTGCCCATCCGAATGCTGTCGCTGCGCGCCATCGTGATTTTCGCCGCCCTGGCAGTGGTCGTTCTGGTCCTGACCCTCGGTACCTGGGTGTGGGTGGGTGTCACCAATGACCAGTACAGCCAGTTGGACCGTCGACTGGACTCGGTGAGCAGCCTGGGTGATCTGAGCACGCTGCTGTCCGGACCATCGGTGCCGGGCACGGCCAGCCCGGACGGCAGCCTGGCGCGCACCGTTCGGGTGGGCGGCATGGAGCGGTCGATGCCTCCTGGCGTGGTGCTGCCCGAACTGGCAAACGGATACGCCAACACGTCCATCGATGGCGTGGCGTACCGGGTCCGCACCTTCCCGGTCGCCGGCGCATCGATCGCGTTGGGAGCGCCGTTGGCCGAGACCCAGCGCCGGATTCGGGAGCTGCACTGGCGGGTGGTGCTCATCTGCGGCGGCGTCATCGTCGGCACTGTCCTGGTGGGCTGGCTCATCTCGCTGATCATGATCGACCCGTTCCGGTTGTTGGCTCAGCAGGCCCGTGCCATCAACGCCCAGTCCAAGCCTGAGGAGGTGCAGGTCCGTGGAGTCAGCGAAGCGGTAGAGATCGGGGAGGCGGTTGAGGGCATGCTCGCGCGAATCGGCGACGAGCAGGCGCGAACCAAGGCCGCACTCGAATCCGCCCGGGACTTCGCTGCCGTCGCCTCCCACGAACTGCGCACCCCGCTGACCGCGATGCGGACCAACCTCGAGGTGCTGTCCACCCTGGCGCTCGGCGACGAGCAGCGGAAAGAAGTCATCGGCGACACCATTCGGACACAGGCGAGGATCGAGGCCACCCTGACCGCTTTGGAACGGCTGGCCCAGGGCGAACTGACGACCGCCGACGATTTCGTGCCCTTCGACATCACCGAGCTCCTCGACCGAGCCGCCCACGACGCCGAACGGACCTATCCGGACCTACGGGTGTCCCTGGTGCCCTCGCCGGCAGTGCTGATGGTGGGACTGCCGGTCGGCCTGCGCCTGGTGATCGACAATGCGATCGCCAACGCAGTCCGGCACGGCGCAGCCACCGAGGTGCGAATGGCCGTGAGCAGCTCCGCTGACGGCGTCGAGGTCACCATCGACGACGACGGAACCGGAGTCCCCGAAGATGAACGCGCCACGGTTTTCGAACGATTCGCCCGCGGATCGACGGCGTCGCGTTCCGGGTCCGGACTGGGACTGGCGCTGGTCGCCCAGCAAGCCGAATTACACGGTGGCGCAGCCTCTTTGGGGACGAGCCCGCTCGGCGGAGCTCGGTTGTCGCTGAAGTTGGCCGGACGGTACGAGTAGACGCTCTCAGCCGGTGAGGTTCTGCAGCCGCACCTGGCCCCGGGCGATCAGCCGTTCGGCCTCGTCACGGATCACTACCAGCCACAGTTGCTGGCTCCGGCCACGGTGTAACGGCTCGGACACCCCGAAGGCGGTGCCTTCGCTCATTGCACGCAGGAAGTCCGTGTTGTTGTTGACACCCACCACGTTGCCCTTTCCGGAGCCGCCCCCGGACGAAAACTCAGTGCTGGACAGCCACAGGTAGGCCGACACACTGGCCATCGACTCCACCATCGAGCACCAGACACCGCCGTGCACAATCCCCATCGGTTGGGTCAACGTGGGTTTGACCTGGAGTTGCGCCCGTACACCGTTGGGCGTCAGCTCGGTGTAGACCAAGCCGAGTTCCCGGTCGAACGGGGCGTCCGACGGGTCAGGAATTGAGGGCTTATCCAAAGTCACTCGTCTGTGTTTACACCCCTCCGCCGGTCCTCCCCCTCCCGGGGCGCGGAACTATGTCGCGGCGCTGGGAGTTAACCATTCAAACCGGGTACGACGCTGGGTAGTAAACGCAGGTACGCTAGTCGCTGGAAGAAGTTGGACGAGGAATGGCCAAAGTGAATCCGCTCGGCGAGCTGGAACGTGCAGTGATGGACCACCTGTGGGCCAGCGCTGAACCACAGACCGTCCGTCAGGTTCACGAGGCGCTGCTCAGCCAGCGCGAACTGGCCTACACCACGGTGATGACGGTCCTGCAGCGACTGGCCAGAAAAAACCTAGTCGAGCAGATTCGCGACGATCGCGCGCATCAGTACGCCCCGACCCACGGCCCCGACGAATTGGTGGCAGGCCTGATGGTCGACGCCCTCCACCAGGCGGGCAACGCCGGTGACCGAGAGGCCGCGCTCATGCACTTTGTCGAACGGGTCGGCGCCGAGGATGCCGACGCGTTGCGGCGTGCCTTGGCCGAGTTGGAGGCAAAGAACCGCTGAAGCCTGGCGCCGTCGGACTGGCTGAGTAAGACTGTCTGGCGTGACCGCGCTGGCCTTCACCCTCCTGGCGTCATTGCTGGTCGGTCCGGTGCCTGCGGTGCTGGCGCGGGCGTCGTGGCCGATGCGCGCTCCCCGGGCGGCGGTCGTGCTGTGGCAGGCTATTGCCGCAGCGGCGGTGTTGTCCGCTTTCAGCGCCGGCTTGGCGGTGGCCTGTCGGCTGTTCGTGCCCGGCGCTGATGGGCGTCCCACCGCTAATCCAGCCGATGAAATCGCCGTGTTGGGCTGGCCGCTGTGGCTCGCTTCGGTGGTGGTCCTGGTGCTGACACTGGTGATCGGGGTGCGCCTGCTGGTGGCCGTGCTGCAGGTGGCGATCGCTACCCGGCGCCGCCGCGCCCACCATCGGATGGTGGTAGATCTGCTCGGCGATCACCGTGGCGATATGCACGGTGTGCGGGTGCTTCACGTTGCCGAGCCGTTGGCCTACTGCCTACCCGGAATGCGCAGCCGGGTGGTGCTGAGTGAGGGCACCCTGGCAGCACTGACCGACCTCGAACTGGTTGCGATCCTGCGGCATGAGCGGGCTCACCTGAGGGCCCGTCACGACATTGTCGTGGAGGCGTTTATCGCCGTACACACCGCGTTCCCGCGGTTCGTGCGCAGTGGGAGCGCACTCAACGCCGTGCGTCTGTTGGTCGAACTGCTCGCTGACGACGCCGCCGTGCGCGCTGCGGGACCCACTCCCCTGGCCCGGGCGTTGGTCGCCTGCGCGGCCGGTCCGACCCCCGCCGGAGCGCTCGCCGCCGGAGGCCCGACGACCGTTATCCGGGTGCGACGGCTGTCCGGGCCGCCCAACAGTCTGCTCCTGGCCGCCGTCGCCTACTCGGCGGCCGCCGCTGTCCTGGTGCTACCGACCGTCGCCGTCGCGGTTCCCTGGCTCACCGAGCTGTACCGGCTGTTCCTGAACTGAAAATCCTTAGGTTGGCAAGATGAGAGGCGATCAATGAGTGCATCCCAAGGACCGACCGCCCAAATCGGCGTCACCGGATTGGCGGTGATGGGCTCCAACATCGCACGCAACTTCGCGCACCACGGCTACACCGTTGCGGTGCACAACCGGTCGATCGCCAAGACCGATGCATTGCTCGCACAGCATGGCAGTGAGGGCAAGTTCGTCCGGTCGGAGAGCATCGAGGATTTCCTGGCCGCCCTGGAGAAGCCCCGGCGGGTGCTGATCATGGTCAAGGCCGGCGAGGCGACCGACGCGGTGATCAACGAACTGGCGGACGCCATGGAACCGGGCGACATCATCATCGACGGCGGCAATGCCCTGTACACCGACACCATCCGCCGCGAGAAGGCCCTGGCTGCGCGCGGCCTGCATTTCGTCGGCGCCGGAATCTCCGGCGGCGAGGAAGGCGCGCTGAACGGCCCGTCGATCATGCCGGGAGGCCCGGCTGCGTCCTACGAATCGCTCGGGCCGCTCCTGGAGGAGATCTCCGCCCACGTCGACGGTGTGCCCTGCTGTGCACACATCGGTCCCGACGGCGCCGGTCACTTCGTCAAGATGGTTCACAACGGCATCGAATACTCGGACATGCAGTTGATCGGCGAGGCCTACCAACTGTTACGGGACGGGTTGGGGCTCAGCGCACCGGCGATCGCCGACGTCTTCACCGAGTGGAACTCCGGGGATCTGGATAGCTTTCTGGTCGAGATCACCGCCGAGGTGCTCCGTCAGGTCGACGCCAAGACCGGCAAGCCGCTGGTCGACGTCATCCTCGACGAGGCCGAGCAGAAGGGCACCGGGCGGTGGACGGTCAAGTCTGCTCTCGATCTCGGCGTGCCGGTGACCGGCATCGCCGAAGCGGTATTCGCTCGCGCCCTGTCCGGCTCGGTACCTCAGCGCCGGGCAGCGGCCGGCCTGACCTCCGGGAAGTTGGGTGAACGCCCAACGGAGACAAGACAATTCATCGAAGATGTGCGCCAGGCTTTGTACGCGTCGAAAATCATCGCCTACGCCCAGGGGTTCAACCAGATTCAGGCAGGCTCCGACGAATACGGCTGGGGCATCACTCCCGGCGTACTGGCCACCATCTGGCGCGGGGGCTGCATCATCCGGGCGAAGTTCCTCAACCGCATCAAGGACGCCTTCGACGCCGACCCCGACCTGGCGACTCTGCTCGCCGACCCCTACTTCCGCGGCGCGGTCGAGTCGGCAGTCGACGGCTGGCGCCGGGTGGTGGTCACGGCAACCGAGTTGGGAATCCCGATCCCCGGTTTCGCATCGGCGCTGTCCTACTACGACGCACTCCGCACCGAGCGGCTGCCGGCAGCGGTGATCCAGGGGCAGCGCGACTTCTTCGGAGCCCACACCTACGGGCGCATCGACGCCGATCCGAGTGCCCGGTTCCACACCCTGTGGAGCGGTGACAGGTCCGAGGTCCGGGTCTGACCGGTTCGCCGCGCCCGGCACGGGCGAACTAGGCTGGTCAGGTGCGTTTCCTGGACGGTCAACGACCGCTTCACGACCTGACCTACGACGACGTCTTCATCGTCCCGAGCTGCTCGGACGTCGTATCCCGCTTCGACGTCGACCTGTCGACCTCTGACGGCAGTGGCACCACCATTCCGGTGGTGGTGGCGAACATGACCGCGGTCGCGGGCCGGCGGATGGCGGAGACGGTGGCCCGCCGCGGCGGGATCGTGGTCCTGCCACAGGATCTTCCGATCGAGGCCGTGCGGCGGACCGTGGACTTTGTCAAGAGCCGCCACCTGGTGGCCGACACGCCGGTCATACTGACGCCAGATGACTCTGTCTCCGATGCGGTCGCCCTGATCCACAAGAGGGCCCACGGGGCGGCGGTGGTCGTCTCCGACGGCCGTCCGGTCGGCCTGGTCACCGAGGCGGTCACCGCAGGCGTCGACCGCTTCGCACGGGTCCGTGACGTGGCGCTGACCGAGTTCGTAACCGCGTCCCTGGACACCGAACCGAAGCGCGTCTTTGAAATGCTGGAGAAAGCACCGATCGGTGTCGCTGTCCTGACCGCTGCAGATGGCACGCTCGGGGGAGTGCTGACCCGGACTGGGGCGGTGCGCGCCGGCATCTACTCCCCCGCCCTGGATGACCGCGGACGGCTGCGAATTGCGTCGGCGCTCGGCATCAACGGCGACGTGGCTGCCAAGGCTGAAGCTCTGGCGGCGGCCGGGGCCGATCTGCTGGTGATGGACACCGCCCACGGCCACCAGTCGAAGATGCTGGAAACCATCAAGACGGTGGCTTCGCTGAACCTGGGTCTGCCACTGGCCGCCGGCAACGTCGTTTCCGCAGAAGGAACCCGGGACCTGGTAGCGGCCGGTGTCTCGATCGTCAAGGTGGGAGTGGGCCCGGGCGCCATGTGCACCACCCGCATGATGACCGGTGTGGGCCGCCCGCAGTTCTCCGCGGTGTTCGAGTGTTCGCTTGCGGCGAAGGAAATGGGAGCGCACGTGTGGGCGGACGGTGGGGTGCGACACCCTCGCGACGTCGCGCTTGCGCTGGCTGCCGGCGCGTCCAACGTCATGATCGGGTCCTGGTTCGCCGGCACCTACGAGTCCCCCGGCGACCTGCTGTTCGACCGTGAGGGCAGACCGTACAAGGAGAGCTACGGCATGGCCTCCAAGCGGGCCGTTGCCGCCCGGACGGCGGCTGAGAGCACGTTCGACCGGGCCCGCAAGGCATTGTTCGAGGAGGGCATCTCCAGCTCCCGCATGGCGCTGGATCCGGTTCGCGGCGGTGTCGAGGATCTACTGGACCACATCACCTCCGGCGTCCGCAGCACCTGTACCTACGTGGGGGCGGCGACCATCGGTGAACTGCACGAGCGAGTAGTGCTCGGGGTGCAGTCGGCAGCCGGTTTCGCCGAGGGGCATCCCCTGCCTACCGGCTGGTGAAGGCCGCTACGGTGAGGGCACGATGAGCAGCACGATGAGCATCGCCCCGATCCTGATCAGCTTGCTCGGCTTCGTCCTGCTCACACTCGGGACCGCCGTGTTCGTCGCAGCCGAGTTCTCCCTGACAGCGCTGGAGCGCAGCACCGTAGACGCCAATGCCCGCACTGGTGGCGCGCGCGACAAGATGATTCAGCGGGCACACCGAACACTGTCCTTCCAGCTGTCCGGCGCCCAAATCGGCATTTCGATCACCACTCTGATCACCGGTTATCTCGCCGAGCCGGTGGTTGCCCGACTGTTGGCGCCGGTGCTCGCGGCAATCCACGTGCCCGCCAACCTCGTCGACGGCGTCGCGCTGGTCCTTGCGCTGCTGATAGCCACCTCGTTCTCGATGGTCTTCGGCGAGTTGGTCGCCCAGTACCTGGCGGTGGCCGTTCCGCTGCAGACCGCGCGGGTGGTAGCCGGACCGCAGGTGCTGTTCTCGACGCTGTCCACTCCGCTGATCCGGCTCACCAACGGTACTGCCAACTGGGTGCTGAGGCGCTTCGGCGTGGAGCCCGCCGACGAGCTGAGCTCAGCCCGTTCCCCGCAGGAACTGGTGTCGCTGGTCCGCACCTCGGCCAAGCAGGGAGCTCTGGATCAGCCCACCGCCAAGCTGGTTGACCGGTCGCTGCAATTCGGCGGGCGCATCGCCGAGGAGTTCATGACGCCTCGATCCAAGGTGGTGTCGCTCGGTGTCGACAACACCGTTGGCGACCTGCTGGCCGCGGTCCGCGAGACCGGACATTCCCGATTCCCGGTCACCCGGGGCGACCTGGACGAGACCATCGGCGTCGTGCACCTGAAGCAGGTTTTCGAGATACCTCCCGAACAGCGGGACAGCACCAAGCTGATCGGACTGGCCCGACCCGTCCCGGTGGTGCCCTCGACTCTGGATGGCGACGCGTTGATGGAGCAGGTCGGAGCCAGCGGGCAGCACGCCGCCCTGGTGGCCGACGAGTACGGCGGAATCGCCGGCATCGTCACCACCGAGGACTTGATCGAAGAGATCGTCGGCGATATCCGCGACGAGCACGACACGACCACCCCGGAAGTGGAGACCATAGCGGGAGGCCATCGTGTTTCCGGTCTGCTGCGTATCGACGAAGTGGCCGACGAGACCGGATTCCGAGCTCCGGAAGGCGACTACGAGACGATTGGCGGAGCGGTCATGCACGCGTTGGGGCGCATTCCCGCCGCAGGCGACTCAGTGGAACTCACGGCGTTCGACCCCGACGCCTCCCCCGACCGGCAGCCCCGCTGGCGGGCCACGGTGGTGCTGATGGACGGCCGCCGGGTTGACCTGCTTGACCTGGTCCGACTGCCCGACACCCACAGCGCCGACACCGCAACGATAGAGGCAGGGGCCTGATGGGCGACCTCTTCGCAATCTCGTTCACGCTGGTGCTCATTGCCGCCAACGCCTTCTTCGTCGCCGCCGAGTTCGCGCTGATCTCGGCCCGTCGCGATCGCCTGGAAGCCCTCGCCGAACACGGCAAGCGTAGCGCTGTGACAGTCATCCGAGCCGGGGAGAACCTGTCGGTGATGCTGGCCGGGGCGCAGCTGGGCATTACGGTCGGTTCGATCATCCTGGGCCGGGTTGGCGAGCCGGCCGTGGCGCATCTGCTGTCACCGTTATTCGGGCTGCTCGGCATCAGTGATGCGCTGGCGCACACTATCTCGTTTTTCCTGGCGATCACGATCGTGGTCATCCTGCACGTGCTACTCGGTGAGATGGTGCCGAAGAACATTGCACTGGCCGGCCCCGAGCGGGTCGCGATGCTGCTTGTTCCGCCGTACTTGGTCTGGGTCAAGGCCACGCGATTCATTATCGCGGTCTACGACTGGTGTGCGCGCACAGTGGTGCGGGCTCTCGGGGTCGAACCCAAAACCGAGTTGGAGAACACTGTGTCGATGGTGGAACTGGCAGAGATGATCGCGCAATCGCGTTCCGAGGGTCTGCTGGATCCCGAGGAGCACCTGCGGCTGTCGCGCGCGCTGCACATCCGCAATCGCGCGGTGGTCGAAGTCGCCGTTCCCTTGGCCGAGATCAGATCGGTCCCCGTCGCGGGCCCGGGAGTCGGGCCAACGGTGGCCTCGGTGGAACAAGCCCTGCTCACGACCGGCTTCTCCCGGTTCCCGGTGGTCGACGCCTCGGGCGACTTCATCGGGTTCGTCCACATCAAGGACACCCTGGACACCGCCGGCGGGCCGGATGCCGCAGTCAGCGCCTCGACGGTGCGTCACCTTCCACGGATACCGGCCAGCGCTCTGCTGCCTGACGCATTGACCCGGCTGCGCAACGAGAAGAGTCATCTGGCACTGGTCACAGCGGCCGACGGCGCGGTGTGCGGGATGGTCACGCTGGAGAACCTGATGGAAGACCTGGTTGGGACGGTCCGTGACGGCAAATACCGCTGAATCACAGGTCGGCGTGGTGTTGCCCGCCG
Source organism: Mycobacterium sp. (assembly GCA_020438845.1). Classification (GTDB taxonomy): domain Bacteria; phylum Actinomycetota; class Actinomycetes; order Mycobacteriales; family Mycobacteriaceae; genus Mycobacterium. The sequence continues at coordinate 32,169 of JAGQTV010000106.1, forward strand.
AAGTCTGGACTTCGCGCGCGCAAGCGCACCGCGATCGGGCTGATCAGATCACCGGCTCACACCGCCAACGGGCCCAGTCCGGCCGATCGCACCCGGTGTGGGACTTCCTGTTCAGCTACTACAGCTTGCGGCCGGGCCAGCTGCGGGTGTGGCATCCCGGCTACCGGACCGCCCTGACCGGTCCGCGAGCCAACCAATACCTTCAGCGGCCCGGTTATGTCTCTGTGTCTGTCGGGGCGGCTGTCGGGGTGGCTGTCGGCCCGGCCTATCTGCGTTCCCGTATTGCGACGGTGCGGTTCGTGGCCGACCTACTGCGGGCGACCGCAGGCCGGGAACCCCAGTTCGGGTGCTTCGGGATGCACGAGTGGGCCATGGTCTACCGATCCGAGGCGATCCGTCATGCCCAGGTGCCGCTGCGACTCGGCGTTTCCGGCACCGATGCCGTCGTGGAATCGATGCCGCTGCGGTGCAGCCATTTCGACGCCTATCGATTCTTCACCGCAGCCGCAGCGCCCCGTAACGGGTGCCGGCCTACGCGCGCCTCACAGCGAGACTGGGAACAACCGGCCTGCCTACATGCCAACATGGATCTCTACAAGTGGGCCTACAAACTCGGACCGCTCGTGGACTCTGCATTGCTGATGGACTGTCTGGATCTGGCCTTCCGCGCCCGCGAACTGGACATGCGGGCCAGCCCCTACGACTTGAGGGGCTTCGGATTTGAGCCGATCGCTGTTGAGGAACCCGCTGGCCGCGCCGAATACGTTCGCCGGCAGGCCGAGATCGCGCGGCTGGCGGCGCCACTGCGCGCCGCCCTGCTTCGACGCTGTGATCGCCTCCTTGAGGCAGGGCCGATTCTGTAGGGCCGGCTCCGCCGTGTCAGTGGCCGCCGATCCGGCCGGATAGGATCAATTGAATTTCCTTCAGTGGCTTTCCTTCGGTGGCTTTCCTTACAGGGAGGAATCATGGCGAAATCCGGAACCGACCGGGTGATTGTGGGCAATCTGCGGGTGGCCCGTGGTTTGCACGATTTCATCAACAACGAAGCGCTGCCGGGCACCGGCGTCGACCCGGACAGTTTCTGGGCGGGTGTCGACAAGGTCGTGGCGGACTTGACCCCACGCAATGAGGAGCTGTTGATTCGCCGCGACGAGTTGCAGTCGCAGATCGACCGGTGGCACCGCGACCACCTCGGCGACGACTTCGACGCAACCGAATACAAGCAGTTTCTCCTCGACATCGGCTACCTGCTTCCCCAGCCCGACGACTTCACCATCACCACGTCGGGGGTTGATCCCGAGATCACCACGACCGCCGGTCCGCAGCTGGTGGTGCCCATCCTCAATGCCAGGTTCGCCCTGAACGCCGCCAACGCGCGCTGGGGCTCTCTGTATGACGCCTTGTACGGCACCGACGTCATCAGCGAGTCGGGGGGCGCCGAGCAGGGCAGCGGCTACAACCCCGTCCGGGGCGACAAGGTGATCGCCTACGCACGGCGGTTTCTCGACGACGTCGTTCCGCTGGTCGCCGAGAGCTACCGCGACGCTACCGGCTTTCGGGTCACCGACGGCCAGCTCCAGGTGGGCCTCGGCGAGGGCCGCTCGGTCGGACTGGCCGACCCCGCTCAGTTCGTCGGCTATACCGGCACTCCCGAGACACCCGCCTCGATACTGCTGGTCAACCACGGCCTGCACCTTGAGATCCTCATCGATCGCGACTCCCGGATAGGTTCGACGGACCCAGCCGGCATCAAGGACGTCGTCCTTGAATCGGCGATCACCACCATCATGGACTTCGAGGACTCAGTGGCTGCGGTGGACGCCGAGGACAAAGTTCTGGGCTACCGGAATTGGTTGGGCCTGAATAAGGGTGATCTGGCCGAAGAGGTGGCCAAGGGCGGCAAGACCTTCACCCGGGTTCTCAACGGTGACCGCAGCTATACCGCCGCAGATGGTTCGCAATTCGCTCTGCCGGGCCGCAGCCTGCTGTTCGTCCGCAACGTCGGACACCTGATGACCAACGACGCCATCGTCGACGCCGACGGTAAGGAGATTCCGGAAGGTATCCAGGACGGGCTTTTCACCAGCCTGATCGCCCTGCACGGCCGCAACGGGCAGAACAGCCGCACGGGGTCGATCTACATCGTGAAACCCAAGATGCACGGTCCCGACGAGGTCGAGTTCACCTGCGAGTTGTTCGGCCGCGTCGAGGACGTGCTCGGCTTGCCGCACGGCACCCTCAAAGTCGGCATCATGGACGAGGAGCGCCGGACCACGCTGAATTTGAAGGCATGCGTGAAGGCCGCAGCCGACCGTGTGGTGTTCATCAACACCGGCTTCCTGGATCGCACCGGCGACGAGATCCACACCTCGATGGAGGCCGGTCCGATGATCCGTAAAGGCGCCATGAAGACGCAGCCCTGGATCCTGGCCTACGAGGACCAGAACGTCGATGTCGGCCTGGCCTGCGGTTTCTCCGGCCGCGCTCAGATCGGTAAGGGCATGTGGGCGATGACCGACCTCATGGCAGACATGGTGGAGCAGAAGATCGCCCAGCCCCGAGCGGGTGCCACCACCGCCTGGGTGCCGTCGCCGACGGCCGCGACACTGCACGCCATGCACTACCACTACGTCGACGTTTACGCCGTGCACCGCGAACTGGCCGGCCACACCCGCACGACGATCGAGCAACTGCTCACCATTCCGTTGGCCCCGCGCGACCAGAAATGGACGCCCGACGAGATCCGTGAGGAACTCGACAACAACTGCCAGTCGATCCTGGGCTATGTGGTCCGGTGGATCGATGCCGGTGTGGGCTGCTCGAAGGTGCCCGACATCCACGACATCGCGCTCATGGAGGACCGCGCCACCCTCCGGATCTCCAGCCAGCTGCTGGCCAACTGGTTGCGCCACGGCGTGGTCTCCGAAGGCGACGTCAAGGCCAGCCTGCGGCGAATGGCCGCCGTGGTGGACGCCCAGAACGCGACCGATCCCGTTTACCGGCCCATGGCGCCCGACCCGGAGGCCAGCATCGCCTTCCAGGCCGCACAGGACCTCATCCTTGCCGGAGCCACTCAGCCCAGCGGCTACACCGAGCCGATCCTGCATCGCCGTCGTCGCGAGCTCAAGGCCAGCCTGGGCTTGTGAACGGGCGGACGGTGAACTGACGAGAAGAGGGATCAACGCGTGGGCAGGCACAGTTTTCCCGGGGACAATTTCAGCGAGTCCGATGATGACGACGACACCCCGTCGGGGCGAATAGCTCGGTCCGACGGGGCCTGGCAGGGCCGCCGCCGCCGCGCCGATGCCGGTCGCCGGGGAGTGAGCGCCGGGGTGGTCGTCGCCTTGGTGGCCGTGGTGTTGCTGGTCGGCGGGTTGATTGTCTGGCGCTTCTTCGGGCACGCGCTGTCCCGGCGTTCCACCGACGCCGCTCGGCAATGCCTTCAGGGCACCGCGGCGGTCGCCGTGGTCGCCGATCCGTCGATTGCCGAAACCGTCGAGGGCTTCGCCGAGAGCTTCAATGACGAAGGTCACCTGGTCGGTGACCAGTGCATGAAAGTCACCGTCACCAAAGGTGATTCGGACGCTGTCATCAGTGGTTTGACCGGCACCTGGCCCGCTGACCTCGGTGAGCAGCCAGCGTTGTGGATCCCGGCCAGTTCCATCGGGTCGGCCCGGCTGCAGGAAGTCGCCGGTAAGCAGATCGTCAGCGATGCCCGTTCGCTGGTCACCTCCCCGGTGGTGCTCGCGGTGCGACCGCAGCTCAAAGACGCTCTCGGTCAGCAGGGCTGGGCCGCGTTGCCGGGCCTGCAGTCCAACCCCGCTGCGCTGGACGGGTTGAACCTGCCCGGCTGGGGGTCGCTTCGGTTGGCTCTGCCGACGGTCGGCGCCGCCGATGCCGCGGCACTGGTCGCCGAGGCCGTCGCGATAGCCTCGGCCCCGCCCGAGGCTCCGACCACGCCGCAACTCGGTGCGGTTACCACGCTGGTGGCCGGTCAGCCACGGTTGACCGACAACACCGCGAACGCGGCCTGGGATGCGCTGTTGGCACCGGGCGAGCCGGCACCGGCGCCGGTGCACGCGGTAGCTCTCACCGAGCAGCAACTCTTCCAGCGGACCTCCGGGCTCCGCGACGCCAAGGATGTCGTCGCGGAATGGTTCCCCAATGGTCCGGTGGCGCTGGCGGACTACCCGACCGTACTGCTGTCCGGGGATTGGCTGCAGGAAGAACAGGTCAGTGCAGCAAGTGAGTTTGCGCGATTCATGCGCAAGCCCGATCGATCGGCGGAATTCACCAAAGCCGGATTCCGGATTCCCGACGGAGAGGGCAAGCCACCCGAGGGCAACGACGTCGTGGCGTTCGGGTCCATGGGTGCTCCCCTCCCGGTCGGCGACGATGCGGCACGGACCGCAATAGCCGGCCTCGTTTCGCCGGGCGGTGCGGCGACCACAACCGTCATGCTCAACGAAAATCTCGCCGCGGCGACTCCGGCCCTGAAAAGCCGGTTGAGTGGGTTGCCACCGAATGCTGCGGTGGGCCTGTGGACGTTCAATGGCCTGGACAGCGGCATGCTGGTGCCCACTGGCCCACTGGCGGAGGACATCGGGGGCAGCCCCCGTTCGGCGGCGCTGGCCGGCGCGCTTGACGGCGTGGTGGCGTTCAGTGATCGGGGCGGGGTTTCGTTTACCACGCTACGTCTGATTTACGCGGATGCTCTGGCCAATTACCGCCCAGGACAGCTTAATTCAATACTCGTCATCACCAAGGGGCCGCACTCCGACCAGACGTTGGACGGCCCGGGCCTCCAGGAGTTCATCAAGGCGAGTCTCGATCCCAACCGTCCTGTTGCGGTCAACGTCATCGACATCGGTGACGATCCGGACCGGGCTACCTGGGAGGCCGTGGCGCAATTGACTGGTGGTTCCTACCAGGCCGTGTCGAACGCCGACTCCCCCGAGGCCGCGGCGGCGATCGCCCGCATGGTGTCCTAGGTAGCGACTCGACGGTTCAGCTCGCGCCGGCCGCGATGGCTTCGTCCACTTCTCTTGCCCGGCTAGCCATTTCCGCGTGGGCGGTGTCCAACTCCTCAGCCTGATCCTCGTCGGCCTTCATCAGGGCCTCGACGTCGAAGCTAGCCATCCCGTGGACTCCCATGTCCCTGAAGGCCTGCTGGACTTTGTCGCCCCACAGCCCGATGTCCTTGACTATCGGTACGATTCGGCTGAACAGATGTGAGCGGAACTGGATCATCAACGGAGACGTGTCGACCCACTCGGCACATTCCTTGACGTTGAGGCCGAGGGTCTCGAAGACCTCCTCACCGCGGAAACGATCCCGCATCAGGTAGCAGGCCTCGACCACGAAGGCCTCGCGCTCGTCGCGTTCGCGGTCGGTCAGTTCGCTGTAGTAGTCCTTGAGCGAGATACGCCCGAAGGCGACGTGTCGGGCCTCGTCCTGCATGACGTAGGCCAGCAACTGTTTGGCCAGCGAGTCCGGGGCCGCCAGGTCGCGCAGTGTGCCGAATGCGGCAAGCGCGAGGCCCTCGATGAGCACCTGCATCCCCAGATAGGGCATGTCCCAGCGCGAGTCGCGCAGGGTGTCGCCGAGCAGGGCGGTGAGGCTTTTGTTGATCGGATAGACCAGGCCGACCTTGTCCTGCAGGAACCGCGAGAACGCCTCGACATGCCGGGCTTCGTCCATGGTCTGGGTGGCCGCGTAGAACTTGGCGTCCATGTCCGGGACCACCTCGACGATCTTGGCCGCGCACACCATCGCGCCCTGCTCGCCGTGCAGGAACTGGGAGAACTGCCACGCCTGGGAGTGCTGTCGAATCTCAGCGCGGCGGGCGGCATCCGCCGACTCCCAGGCCGGGCTGCCGAACAGTGGAATGAATGCGTCGGGAAGCCCGACCGGGTTCATCGGGTCGACTTCACCGGCCCAGTCGATACGCGAGGCCGCGTCCCACTGTTTGTCCTTGCCCTTCTGGTAGAGGGCGAGAAGCCTGGCACGGCCGTCGTCGTACTCCCAGGTGAAGCGGGCATCGCCGCCGCTGGGCATGTCGTAGGAGTACGGCTCGGGGATCTCGGTGTACTTGTCCCTCGTGGTCATACGGAGTCGCCCCCTGTCGCGGACCACCTTGTTGATGTGACTACCGTCACAATGCTGTCACGGTTGCTCAGGGGCCGTCAACCGCGCACGGCCCTCATGTCAGACCAGCGACTCGGGCGCGGGCGCGACGAGTGGGAGGACGACGACGAAGCGGGTGTCGCCGGGCCTCGATTGCACCTGCAGGTTGCCCCGGTGCTTCTCGGCCACGATCCGCCAGGCCAGGTCGAGGCCCAGGCCGGTGCCCTCGCCGAACGGCTTGGTGGTGAAGAAGGGTGTGAAGATCCGGTCGACGATGTCTTCGGGGATGCCCGGCCCGTCGTCGCAGATCTCGATCCGGACCATCTCGTCGTTCTCCCGTCGGGTGCGCACCGTCAGCGTGCCCGGACCGTTCATGGCCTGGATCGCGTTATCGAAAAGGTTGGTCCACACCTGATTCAGATCGCCTGGGTAACAGAGCAATTCCGGCAACGCAGTGTCGAACTCCTTCACCACCCGGATCGGTCCGCCCTTACCGACCTTCTCGCCGAACATCATCAGCGTGCTCCGCAGCAGGTCGTGGACGTCGGCGGACTGGTAGGGGGCACGGTCCATCTGCGAGTACTGCTTGGTATCGGCCAGCAATGCCGAGATGCGCTTGCTGGCCTCGGCGATGCGGCTGACCGAAAGCTCGGTGTCGATGGTGTATTTCAGCCAGCCGACAGCAGTCTGCAGTGTGGCCGAGCAGTCGACCGCCTCGACGCATGCCTCGACGCGTTCCAGCCAATCGGTGCCCAGGCCGGCCTCGACGAACGTCGGCGCGTAGTCCCAGCCGCCGGCGATGCCGTGGTCGTCGAGCCAGTCGCCGACCTGATCCTCCCGATCCGAGGCCTCCAGCGCCGTGAGCTCCAGCCCCTTCGATTTGGCCACCTCCTCGGCGACCTCGTCCTGCATTTGCACCAGCACCCGCAACGCTTCCGGAGTGAACTTGCCGTCGCCCAGCATCGCCAGCTTCTGCCGCATCTTTCCGAAGTTCTCCCGCAGGCTGGCGACGTCCCGCGCGATCGCCGCAGCTGGGTTGTTGAGCTGATGGGTAAGGCCCGCCGTGATCGTGCCCAGCGCCAGCAGCGTCTCGCGCTGACCGATGATCTGACGCGACCGCCGGCCGCCGACCATGTGGCCTTCGAGCAGATGCACGGCCATCGGGAACTCCGACTGCATGAAGGCGGCGAAGACCTCGGCGTCGAGCACGAAGAACCTCGACGGCCTGGTCACCCGCACCGAGGCTTCGTAGCGGTGCTCCTCATCGGGAATGAAGGCCGACCACGCGCCGCAATAGACGCCGCGCTGTTCGGTGCGGCCAGTCTGAATGTCAACTCCGCCAGAGAGTTTCGACATCACCACCTCGCCGTCGAGGAGGACGTAGAAGCATGTTGCCGGATCACCTTCCCGGCAGACCGAGCCGGACTCGATGACGGCGATGTGGCCGTTCTCGCACAGCGTCTGCAACTGTGCATCGTTCAGGGCCTCGAAGAGGAACAGCGTCCGCAGTTCGTCCGGTAGGCATTTCTCGCCCATGGTCGTCCCTTTCGGCTCAGACTTCGGCCAGATAGCGATGCACCAGCATCACCGCCATCGAACCCTCGCCGACGGCGGCGGCCACCCGCTTGGCTGACTCGGCGCGCACGTCGCCGGCAACGAACACACCCGGCACGCTGGTCTCCAAGTGGTGCGGCGGGCGGTCGAGCATCCAACCGCAGACGTTGCGCAGGTCCGGTCCGGACAGGATGAACCCGTGGTTGTCACGGGCGAGAACACCGTCCAGCCAGCTTGTGCGCGGTTCGGCGCCGATGAAGCAGCACATCCGGGTGCAGTGCACCGTCGTCCGCTCGCCGCTCTGGGTGTCCTGCAGCACCAGGCCGGTGAGGTGGTCGTCCGCACCGAGGGTATCCACGACTTCGGTGCAGGTGCGGACGGAGATCTTGTCGTTCGCAGCGATCTGCTGGATGAGGTAGTGCGACATCGAGGCCTCCAACGACGGCCCGCGCACCAGCATGGTCACCGACTTCGCTTCCCGCGCCATGAACATCGCGGCCTGTCCGGCCGAGTTGGCCCCGCCCACGATGTAGACGTCCTCGCCGGCACACTCGGATGCGTCCGACACCGACGCTCCGTAGTAGACGCCGCGCCCGACGTAGTTGCCGCCGGGATCCTCCGGGTTGTTCCAGCAGCCGGTGACCTTCAACTGCCGGTAATCGACACCGGTGGCCAAAATGACCGCCTGAGCCCCGATGGTACTGCCGTCCTCGAATCCGATCGTGCGCGCGGAACCGGGATCGCCCGCGTCCAACCGCACCGCTTTGCGCGTGGTGATGACCTCCGCCCCGAACCGCTCGGCCTGGCGGCGGGCCGACGTCGTCAGTTCGGCGCCCGAGACGCCGGTGGGAAAGCCGAGGTAGTTCTCGATCCGGGAACTGCGACCGGCCTGACCGCCGGTTGCGGTCTCCTCGATCAGCACCGTCTTGAGACCCTCCGACGCGCCGTAGACCGCCGCGGCCAGCCCGGCCGGGCCACCGCCGATGACGGCCAGGTCGTACATCGGGAACCGGGGCTCCGTCGAGAGCCCGAGCATCGCGGCGAGTTCGGCGTCGCTCGGTTGCACGAGGACCCGACCCTGCTCGGTGATGACCACCGGCAGTTCGAGCCCATCCAGGCCCGCAACCTCGAGGAGTTGCAGGCCCTTGGGGTCGTCGGCCATGAAGGAGCGGAACGAATGCTGGTTTCGAGCCAGGAACTGGCGGACCGCCCACGAGCGCTCGTTCCAGCGGTGGCCGATCACTTTGGTGTGCGGCACGGCCCGGTCCCCGGCGGCCCGCCACCCTTCCAGCAGCGTGTCGATCACCGGGTAGAGCTTCTCCTCCGGCGGGTCCCAGGGTTTCAGCAGGTAATGGTCCAGATCGACGACGTTGATGGCGTCGATCGCGGCGTGGGTGTCGGCGTAGGCGGTCAGCAGTACCCGCCGGGCAAGCGGGTACAGATCCATGGCCGCCTCGAGGAATTCGATGCCGCTCATCTTCGGCATCCGATAGTCGGCGACGAAGAGGGCCACCACGTCGCCCCGCAACTTCAGTTCGGCGAGGGTTTCCAGCGCGTCGGGACCCGATTCCGCCCGCACGATCCGGTAGCGCTCGCCGTAATGCCGACGCAGGTCACGGGCCACCGCCCGCGAGACGGCCGGGTCGTCATCGACGGTGAGAATGACGGGCTTGTGGGTTTGGGGTGCAGTTCCAGTCATCGTCTTGAAGTATGCGCCCGTTTCCGGCCCTTGGAACTGAGGGCGCCGGAACTGGGGGCGCCGGAACTGGGGCGCCGGAATTGGGGCCGCCGGAACCGATGCTCGTGAACCTTCTGATGGCCCGGTTCGCGAACCATGTTGACGGACGCCTACGGGGTAGGGTCATCACAACCGGCGCATGGGCGGGCAGTTCCGCCAAACCCGCGCGATCCCCCACCTTCGAGGTGCCTCTCACGCATGTACCGATGTTCCCAAGAAAAGTCGATTTATACTGCGGGACAGGCTCTTTCGCGTACAAAAAGGCGGCTAAGCCAGCATTCCGCGAAAAAATCCGAGTTAGTCGGTGGCCGGGCCCCCCGCGCCGAGCAGTAGCAGGGCTGCCTCGGTGAACCGGGCCGGAACCTCGATCTGTGGGTAGTGGCCGACGCCGTTCAACTCGATCACTTCGGCCGCTGGGCGCAATTGACGCAGGCCGGCCAGCACCTCGGTGGTGGCCACCGGGTCGGCGGTTGCCCACAGGAAGCTCAAGGGCTTGGGCCAGTCCCGCACTGCACCATGCCATCTTTGGGCGTAGCGAACCCGCTCGTTGAGGTAGGCGCAGAGCAGGTGCAGGATGTGGTTGCCGTCAGCCCGGGCTAGCAACGCCCACTGGGCGTCGGCCTCCCCAGTCGCCAATGGGTGGTCCGAGCTGAACAGCTTGGAAAAACCCCGCACGAAGCCGCGCCGGTTGGTCAACCGAGCGAAGACCGGTCCCAACGGCCCGCGCAGGATCTTCTGGCTGAGCCGCAGGCTCGCCCGCTCGATGATCACACTGCCGTTGGTGAGCACCGCAGCCTGAAGGTCGAAGCTCAGTCTTCCGGCAAGATCACGGGCCAGCAGTTCGGTGGCCACCGATGTCCCCATGTCGTGGGCCACCAGGACCACCGGGCCGGCCAGGTTCTGCGCGACGACCTGCTCGACGATGTCGGCCTGCGCGAACAGGCTGTACCGGTGCGGTCGGGGCTTGTCGGACAGCCCGAACCCGAGGAAGTCCAACGTGAGCCAGGAACGTTCCCCCAGCCGCTCGGTCACCGCGCGGAAATCGTAGGAGCTGGAGGGGAATCCGTGCAGCAGCAGCACGGTCGGACCCTCACCCGCGGCCGATCTGACGAATATCCGTCCACCCTCGGTGGTGACCATCCGGCCACCGGCCTGCCACTCGGCGACGCTCTCGGGAAGCACCAACTGACGCTATCAGCCGCGCCGCTCACTGGGTCCGACCGTGCGGCACCTCCTTACGCGAACGCCTCGATGGGCGGACAGGAGCACACCAGGTTGCGGTCACCGTAGGCACCGTCGATGCGGCGCACCGGCGGCCACACCTTGGGCCGGAAGCCCGTACCCAACGGGTAGGCGGCTTGCTCCCGGGTATAGGGATGCGTCCAGTCCTCGACCAACAAGCACTCGGCGGTGTGCGGTGCGTTGCGTAAGGGGTTGTCGTCGGCGGGCCATTGGCCCGAACCCACCTTGTCGATCTCGCCCCGGATGGCGATCATGGCGTCGCAGAAGGCGTCCACCTCGGCTAGGCTCTCGCTCTCGGTCGGCTCCACCATCAGCGTCCCGGCCACCGGAAAGCTCATGGTCGGTGCATGAAAACCGTAGTCCGCCAATCGCTTTGCGACATCGTCGACGGTCACACCGGTGGCCTTGGTAATCGGCCGCAGGTCGAGGATGCACTCATGGGCCACCATGCCGTTCTCACCCGTGTAGAGCACCGGGTAGTACTCGTCGAGGCGGCGCGCGATGTAATTGGCTGAGGCGATAGCGGCCAGCGTTGCCTGGCGCAGCCCAACCGCGCCCATCATCCGGATGTAGGCCCAGGTGATGGGCAGGATCGATGCCGACCCGTACGGTGCCGCGGACACCGGCTGGCCCTCGGGCAATTCCGGAGCCATCGGGTGGCCGGGCAGATAGGACGCCAGATGCCGGCGTACCGCCACCGGCCCCACGCCCGGACCGCCGCCACCGTGCGGAATGCAGAACGTCTTGTGCAGATTGAGATGACTGACGTCGCCGCCGAACTTGCCCGGCCTAGCGAGTCCGACCAGCGCGTTGAGGTTGGCCCCGTCGACATACACTTGGCCGCCCGCGTCATGGACTGCGGCGCAGATGTCGGCGATGTCGTGCTCGTAGACGCCGTGGGTGGATGGGTAGGTAATCATCAGCGCTGCCAGCTTGTCGGCGTGTTCGGCCACCTTGGCCCGCAGGTCGTCGAGGTCAACGTCGCCGTTCTCACGGCAGCCCACCACCACGACCCGCATTCCGACCATGGCGGCGGACGCCGCGTTGGTGCCGTGCGCGCTGGACGGGATCAGGCAGATGTCGCGATCGGCCTCGCCGCGGCCGGCATGGTAGTCACGGATGGCCAGCAGCCCGGCGTACTCGCCCTGCGATCCGGCGTTGGGCTGCAACGAGATTGCGTCGTAGCCGGTGATACCGGTGAGCCAATTCTCCAAGTCGGCGATCAGCTGGCGCAGGCCGGCCGCGTCCTCCGCCGGCGCGAACGGGTGCAGGCGGCCGAACTCCGGCCAGGTGATCGATTCCATCTCGGCAGCGGCGTTGAGCTTCATGGTGCAGGAGCCCAACGGGATCATGGTGCGGTCCAGTGCGAGGTCCTTGTCGGCCAGCATCCGCAGGTAGCGCATCATCGCGGTCTCGGTGCGATAGTTGGTGAAAGCCGGATGGGTGAGGAAGCTGGTCGTGCGCGGCTCGATTTCCGGACCGTTGAAGCCTCCCCGGCTCTCTGTCACCGCCGGTGCGGCTTCCGCCGTGGCTCCAAAGGCCTCGAGAACCAGGGCAACATGACCGTCGGTGGTCGCCTCATCGCACGACACCGACACGTGGTCGTCGTCGACACGCCAGATGTTGATCCCACGCGCCCGAGCGGCCGCCACGATCTCGTCGGCTTTGCCCGGCAGGTGGACCAGAACTGTGTCGAAAAAGGTGTCGTGAACCAGTTCGATTCCGACGGCGGACAAGCTTCCGGCCAGAGCGCGGGCGTGTCCGTGTACGCGTTTCGCGATGCCGGTCAGGCCGTCGGCGCCGTGGTAGCTGGCGTACATCGCGGCCATCACCGCAAGCAGGACCTGGGCCGTGCAGATATTGGAGGTGGCCTTATCCCGGCGGATGTGCTGTTCGCGGGTCTGCAGCGACAGGCGGTACGCCGGCGCGCCATCGGCATCTTGGGACACTCCAACCAACCGACCGGGCAATTGGCGGGCATGACTGGTGTGGGCCGCGAGATATCCGGCATGCGGACCGCCGAATCCCATTGGCACACCGAAACGTTGGGCACTTCCGAAGGCAACGTCAGCGCCGATCTCCCCTGGGGGCGCCATGAGTGTCAGCGCCAGCAGATCAGCCCCGATGGCGACTAGCGCACCCCGCTCGTGGGCCTGCTCGACCAGCTTCGACCAGTCGGTGACGCGGCCGCTGGCACCCGGCAGCTGGGCGATCACCCCGAAGAACTCGCCGTCTGGAAGTCCGTTTCGGAGATCAGCCGTGACAATCTCGATCCCCAACGGCTCAGCCCGGGTAGCCAGCACGGCGGCGGTCTGGGTGAACAGGTCGGAGTCGACGGCCACTCGGTTGGCGGTACCCCGCACCGCACGATGCATCAGCGCCATTGCCTCGGCGGCTGCCGTGGCTTCGTCAAGCATCGAGGCGTTGGCGATGTCCAGCCCGGTGAGGTCGGCGATCATCGTCTGAAAGTTCAGCAGCGCCTCCAGCCGACCTTGGCTGATCTCTGGCTGGTAGGGGGTGTAGGCGGTGTACCAGGCCGGGTTCTCCAGAACGTTGCGCAGCAGTACCGGCGGGGTCAGCGTGTCGTAGTAGCCCTGGCCGATCATGGAAATGGCGACCGTGTTGGCGTTGGACAGTTCGCGCAATTCGGCTAAGGCCTGATGTTCGGTCGCCGGGGCTCCAAGTACGTCCAGCCCGGGTGCGATACCAGACTTCAGCGGGTCGAGAATGCCGGTCGGCAGCGCTTTGGCGGCCAGTTCGTCAAGGGAAGCGACGCCGATGACTCCGAGCATGTGCTCGAGCGCTGCTGCGTCGGGGCCGATGTGGCGGTCGGCAAACGTGCGATCGGACAAATCTGACACGGGGCACTCCTGACTCGGGCTGGACGCGTCGTCGGACGTCCTCTCCCTCTGTCGTCTGTGCCTGAGAGATTCAGCGGTCGCACCGCTTTTCCCCATGGGCGGGCTGCCAGTCCGGCAGCCGCTTTCCAGAGGCATCGTGGCCCGGTGCGGTTCGGGTGCCTGAGAGGTTGGCGGAGAGGTGTTGCTCCTTCGGCGTCCGCGACTGGCTGCCGCGAATCTCTCCCGCACGCGGTCGATGCGCACTTGATTCTAGCCGTGCCAAGCACCGACCGCCGAACAGACTCAAAAGCCCCGGACGCGCCGGGGCTTCGGAGATCTCTGCTCTGGTCGCGGTAAGGCTCAGCCGATCTTGCGGTCGCGGCTCTTGCGGCGGGAGGCCAGTTCGTCTTCCGGTGCGGCGATAGCTTCCCCGCCGTCGGCGCGCTCTCCGGGGAATTCGGCGATGGCACCGGTGAGTTCGCGCATTGCACCGCTTACCGCGATACCGAACACGCCCTGGCCGCCCTGCAGCAGGTCGACGACTTCTTCGGCCGACGTGCACTCGTAGACAGTCGTTCCGTCGGAGAACAGCGTGATGTTCGCCAAATCCTGCACCCCACGCTGGCGCAGGTGATCGACCGCCACGCGGATGTTGTGCAGGGAAATGCCGGTGTCCAGGAGTCGCTTCACGATCTTGAGGACCAGGATGTCCTTGAACGAGTACAGCCGCTGACTGCCCGAACCGGCGGCACCCCGGATGGACGGGACCACCAGCGAGGTGCGGGCCCAGTAGTCGAGTTGGCGATAGGTGATACCGGCGATCTGGCATGCGCTGGGTCCGCGGTAGCCGACCAGTTCATCGGGGACGGAGTTGTCCGGGAACAGCCCGCCCTGCGCCGGCGAATCCACTTTCAAGGGACCGCTGGGGACAGCGAAGTCGAGATGTTCCTGACGTGGCTCGTCGCCCACGGTGCTTCCTCTCGCCGTTCCCAGAGTGGTTCGAGCATACGCCTGGTCGACAGTGCAATTGGGCCACTGCGTCAAACCTGGGTCGCATCAAAAGTATGGGTGCCTGTTTCGGCGACCACTGTGAACCGGCGGGCGTGTCGAGACCACCGCTGACTCAGATGCAACGCTTCCGTGATCTGGGTAGCGCGCAAAATCTGGGGAGCCGGGGGAATCTGCGAACCCGGGATCCGATCAGGTGGCCTTGAAGTCGTCCGGTGAGATGCTGTCGAGGAATTCCTTGAATTTCTCGACTTCGTCTTCGCGCGCGGCGCCCGCCGACTCCTCGTCGTTCTCATCGGGAATCAACAGGCCAGCCTCGTCGAGAACGGCCTCTTCGACGTAGATGGGTACTCCCATCCGCAACGCGATGGCAACTGAGTCCGACGGCCGCGCCGACACGCGGACGTCCTGATCAAAAATGAGATCCGCGTAGAACGTGCCTTCCTGGAGGTCGACGATCCGCACCTCTTTGAGTGAATGGCCCAGTGCGCCAATCACATCACGGAACAAGTCATGAGTCAGCGGGCGGACCGGTTCCACGCCCTGCTGTTCGAGGATGATTGCGTTGGCCTCGGTCTGTCCGATCCAGATCGGCAGGTAGCGGTCACCAGTGGTCTCCCGCAGAAGGAGGACCGGCTGATTGGCGGGCTGCTCAACCCGGATGCCGACCACTCGAACTTCAGCCATCTACCGTCTCACCTCCGCGCAAGAAGTGCGTCGCGTCCGAGTCCCGACCGCGTGACCACCGACCACTGGGGGGTCGTTGAAAAGTCTAATCCTTCAGCGGTCGAGAACGTCGCGCACGGCCGACTTGATCAGCGACGTGTGCAGTGTGATCGCCAGTGCGGCCACCTCACGGGCCAGGTCGTCGGCGCGGTCGCGGGCGCCGGCCCGCCCAGCCTTGCCCACCGGTCCGGCGATCTGTGCGATGAGATCGGACTGCCGGTCGGCTGCGGACCGGAACGCCCGCAAGTGTCGCGGCTCCACGCCATAGTCTCCGAGGTCGCGGGCGCACTGGGCGATGATGACCGCTTGGTCGTCGAAGAACCCGCCCGGCCCAGTCGTGATGATTCCGGCGCGGCACAACGCAGTGATGAGGTTCTCATCGACACCCGAACGCTTGAGCAGGTCCTCGCGGGTTAGCCGCACCGGTGTCAGCGGGGCCGCGGCGCCGTCGGCGGGAGCGTCACCCACCGGCACCAGCCGGGGCGTCGGGTAGGGCGATTCATGGCGGGATTCGTAGCGCGGCAACTCGCCGTCGGGTTCGGCGTCGAGTTTGGCCTTGATGACCTTCAGCGGCAAATAGTGGTCGCGCTGGGCGGTCAGCACGAACCGCAATCGTGCACAGTCGTAAGCGGTGAACCGGCGGTAGCCCGAGGGGCTGCGCTGCGGAGTCACGAGACCTTCGGCCTCTAAGAACCTGATTTTGGAGATCGTCACATCCGGAAAATCCGGCCGCAGCAGATCCAGCACCGCCCCGATAGACATCCCGGCGAGTGCCGGGCTATCGGGAGCCGTCATTCTCCGCTTGCCGGCCTCGGACCGGTCAAGAACACCAGACGGAACTTGCCGATCTGGACCTCGTCCCCATTGGCCAGGGTCGCCGAGTCCACCGGCTCCCGGTTCACATACGTTCCGTTGAGGCTGCCCACGTCAACGACTTGAAACTCGTTGCTCTCCAACCGGAATTCAGCATGACGGCGGCTCACGGTGACGTCGTCGAGGAAGATGTCGGAATCCGGATGGCGACCCGCCGACGTGGTGACTTGGTCGAGCAGGAACCGGGACCCCGCATTCGGCCCGCGCTTGACTACAAGTAGCGCCGAGCCGACTGGCAAACCTTCGACTCCGGACACCGTCGGCTCACCGGCGGGGCTTGCCGGGGCCTCAAGATCATTGAGGAAGTCCGCACGGAAGACGGAGGTCGTCTCCACAGTCAACTCATCAGAGTTGTCACCGGTGCTCAATTGCCGATCGTTCTCCGCCACTCAACTACTCCTCACTGGCCAGTGTCACCCGCGCCGTCCAGCCAACCCTAACAACCGGTGCACCACATCTAGGTCAGGGTGGCCCGATAGGCGTCCGCGTCGAGCAGAGCCGCGATCCCCGCTTCAAGGGTATCGCCGCCGGCTTGGAGTTCCAAGAGCCAGCCCTGCCCATAGGGATCGGAGTTGACCAACTGCGGATTGCCCACCAGTTCGTCGTTCACGGCGACGACAGTCGCCGAGACCGGCGCATACAGATCGGACACCGATTTGGTGGATTCCACCTCGCCGAACGCCTCACCGGCGTTGAGCTTGGTGCCGACCTCGGGCAGTTGTACGTAGACCACGTCACCGAGAGATGACTGCGCAAAGTCGGTGATGCCGACGCGGACGGTGTCGGTACCTGTGCTGCGGACCCACTCGTGCTCGGCGGTGTAGCGCAGGTCGGCGGGGATGTCGCTCACGGGGCTCCTCGGTGCTTCAGTGGCAGAATTCGTCCACCGCTGAGCGTATTGGGCCGGTTTCGGTTGCCGCAAGGCGGCTCGGTACTACCGGCGCAGCCGGTTGAGGCTGGCCGGGCGCCGCTCGGAAGGCTGTTCTGATCGCATGCGGCGTCAGCCGGCGGCGAGGCCGCCATGTTGCACTCGAGGCAAGCGCTGAACCACCAGTCTGACCTGCAACAGGTACAACACGGCTGACCACAGATACATGCCGATACCCCAGATCACGAAACCCCAACCGATCGCCCAGACCACCCTGCTCCACAAAGCGCCTCCCTGCCCGAGCAGCACCAGCGGAAAGCCCGACATCAATGCGAAGGTGGCAGCCTTGCCGATGTAAGTGACGGGCAGAGCAGCCACACCGCGGCTACGCACCACCGGGAGCGTCGCGGCCAAGACGGCGTCGCGACCCAGCAGTATCGCCACCACCCACCACGGCACCACTCCGGACAGCGCAAGAACAACCGGGACCGTCACCATGTAGAGGCGATCGACCAGGGGGTCGAGTAGCTCACCCAGTCGCGATGACTGGTTGGCGACCAGCCGGGCGATCTTGCCGTCGGCCCAGTCGGAGGTTCCACTGAACATCAGGATGGCAACCGCCGGGCCGTAGGAGTGCCGGGCGAGCAACAGGTAGGCGAACACCGGCAGCAGCACCAGCCGGATCATGCTGAGGATGTTCGGAATCGTCCAAACCCGGTTGCCCACCTAGCGGAACACCCCCGGCAGGCTGAGTGCGGACAGCGTGTCATCACGTAACGGGTTGTCGTGGACCATATACGTCCAGGTCGACGTCGGCCTGGCCAGTTTCGACAGATCCAGCCCCGGCTCATCGTCCAGCACGTTGGCAGTCTCGAAGGTCTGCTGAGCGGCCTCGATGGCATCGGCCGCCAGATTGCCGAAGGCGTCGACGGCCATCCGGTGGAACTCATCGAGGGGATTCTGACGGCCCAGCGCGCGCAGGTGAATGCTTTCGCGGACATCGGAGAGATAGGCCAGATGGTCGGCCCAGCCCCGGTCGAGGTGATAGAGCATGATGCGGCGGCAGATCCGCTCCAGGTCCTCTTCGGACACCGTCTCCGACAACTCCTCGTACCGCTCCGGCGACAGCTCCTTGAGTTCCTCGCGCGCGGTGGGAGTGCTCAGGAGGGTGTTGCGGCGCTCGACGATGATTGCGCGCTGCTGGGCGATCAGTTGGTTGTAGCGCCAGGTGTTGGCGTGGACGTCGAGCAGTCGGCCCTCGGCCACCCGTTGGGCGTGGTCGAGCAGGATGCCCGCCTTGGGGCTGATGATCCGCCCGGTGTCGTCACATTCCATCGGGATCTTGCCGGGTTCCAGATGTCCTTCGACGACTTCGTCTTCCCAGCTCGCGAAGAACACCGACGAACCCGGATCGCCCTGCCTTCCAGCCCGTCCACGCAGCTGGTTGTCCAGCCGCTCGGTGCGGTGTCGGCCGGTTCCGATCACGTGCAACCCACCGAGGTCGGCGACTTCCGCCTTCTCGGCGGAATCGTCAGCCGCCCCGGAGCCGCCGAGCCGGATATCGGTTCCGCGGCCGGCCATCTGGGTCGACACCGTGACCGCACCGAGCTTGCCGGCCTCGGCGATAACCTTGGCCTCTTCTTCGTCGTTCTTGGCGTTGAGCACGACAGCCGGCACTCCGCGCCGGCGAAGCCGCTGGTAGACGTCTTCGGACTCGGCGACGTCGTGGGTGCCCACCAGAATCGGCTGGCCGGTCTCGTGCACCTCCATGATGTGGTCGATGATGGCCTCGTTCTTGGCGGCGGCGGTGACGTACACCCGATCGGACTCGTCAACCCGGATGGTGGGGGTATTCGGTGGGATCGGCGATACCCCGAGCTTGTAGAACTGGCGCAGCTGCTCACCGGCGGCCAGCGCCGTGCCGGTCATCCCGCATACCGTGGGGTACCGGCTGATCAACGCCTGCACTGTGATGGTGTCCAGTACCTCGCCGGTCTCGGTGGTCTCGATGCCCTCCTTGGCCTCGACGGCGGCCTGCAGGCCGTCCGGCCAGCGTTGCAGCGCGGCGATCCGGCCGCGGGAGGAGTTGATGAGCTGCACCGCCCCATCACGGACGATGTAGTGCACGTCGCGTTGCAACAGCACATGCGCATGGAGGGCGACGTTGACCTCGGTCAGCGTGGTGCCGACGTGTTCCTCGGAGTACAGGTCGATGCCGCCCAGCGCCTTCTCCAGCCGTTGCGCGCCAACCTCGGTGAGGTGGACGTTGCGGCTGTCGGCATCGGTGGCGAAGTACTCGTCACTGTCGCTCTCGCCGACGAGCGCCCCGACCAGCCGGACGATCTCGAGTTTCGGAGTCTCGCGGTGGGTGGTGCCGGCCAGCACCAGCGGCACCAGCGCTTCGTCGACCAGCACCGAGTCCGCCTCGTCGATCAGCGCCACGTCGGGGTTCGGCGACACCAGGTCCTCGACATCGGTGACCAACTGGTCGCGCAGCACGTCGAAGCCGATCTCGTTGACCGAGGCGTAGGTGACGTCGCACTGGTAGGCCGCGCGCCGCTCCTCCCGAGTGGATTCCTCGGTGATCCAGCCGACGGTCAGGCCCAGCGCCTCGATCATCGGGCCCATCCACTCAGCATCCCGGCGGGCCAGGTAGTCGTTGATGGTCACCACATGCACGCGGCGGCCGCCCAGCGCGTAGCCGGCCGCGGCGATCGCCCCGGACAAAGTCTTCCCCTCACCGGTGCCCATCTCGACGACGTCCCCGTCGAGCATGCGCAGCGCGCCGAGCAACTGCACGTCGAAGGGTCGGAGGCCGATGGTCCGTTCGGCGGCCTCGCGGGCCAGCGCCAGAAACTCGGGAATATCGGGTGAGTTGGCGAAGTTGTCGAGCTTCACCAATCCGGCTGCCTTGGCGAGTTGTGCGTCGTCGAGGTCCCGCGCCTTTTCCTCGAACGCGGCGCAGGCTTCCACCTCGGCCATCGACTGGGCCTTCACCTTCTCGGTGGTCGCCCCGAGCAGCCGCCAGAATCCACGGCTCAATCGGCCTTGGCCGGCCGCCGGCGCCTTAGTAGTCCTGGAAGTCTTGGAAGAACTCTTCGCCACGCGCTCAACGGTACCGGTACGGTCAGGCCAGATTGGAGCGACGCGGGTAGGCCACCGCCGGGTCGGTCAAGACATTGACGACGGTGGGAATACCGCTGTCGAAAGCCCGGCGAAGCGCCGGCCGCAACTCCGCAGGAGAAGCGACCAGCTCGCCGTGGCCGCCCAGGGCCCGGACCACCTCGTCGTAACGGGTCCCGGGGCGCAGGTCGGCCACCACCGAATAGCCGTACAGCATCTCCATCGGGTGCTTTTCCAGCCCCCAGATGCCGTTGTTGCCGATCACCGACACCACATGAACGTCGTGGCGGGCGAGGGTGTCCCATTCCATACCGGAGAATCCGAAAGCACCGTCACCCTGCAGGAGCACCACCTGGCGCTCGGGCCGCGCCAGCTTGGCCGCCAGCGCGTATCCGGGTCCCGATCCGAGACACCCGAAGGGTCCGCTGTCCAGCCAGGATCCCGGCACATAGCTGTCGATTACGCGCCCGGCGTAGGAGCCGAAGTCCCCGGCGTCGACGACGATGATGGCGTCACGGTCCAGCAGCGGCATGAGTTCGGCGTAGACGCGCATCGGGTGAAGCGGAGTGCGGTCATCGGCCAGTTCGGCGGCTTCTGCTGCGCGGGCGGCGGTCTCGACGGTTCGCAACTGAGCCACCCACTCCTCGTGCCCCGAGGAGGCGGCACCCGCCAAGCCGGTCAGGGTGGCCCGCAGGTTGCCGTAAAGCTCGGCGGCGACGGCGCGGGGGTGTGGACGCTCCGGTGCGTGCCGGTCGGCGACGATCAACTGTGTTTGGGCGCCAAAAACCCCGCCGAACCCCAGCCGGAAGTCCATCGGCACCCCGATGACCAGCGCGACGTCGGCCCCCGACAGCGCGGCCGAACGGGCCCGGGAGAACGCCAGGTTCCGGTCGGCCCCGACGATGCCACGAGCCATCCCATTGGCAAACACCGGGATTTGTAACGTCTCAGCCAGGTGAACCAATTCTCGCTCGGCGTGTCCCCACCACACATTGGTGCCGGCCATGATCACTGGGCGCTGAGCGGCGGACAGGACAGCCACAGCCCGGTCCAGGGCATCGCCGTCGGCCAGAGGCGACGGCGCAAGTTCGGTCAGCGCTCCTGGTTCGTCGCGGTCATGCGCCTCGCCGAACACGTAGTCCATCGGAAAGTCCACGAAGGCCACTCCGGACGGCGGGCCGACCGCAGCGCGCAACGCGTCGTCGACCCGGTCGCCGGCCGCGGCGGCCGACTCCGCGGTGACGGCGTAGCGGCACAGGGGTGCTACGAACGGAACGTGGTCGATCTCCTGCAGTGAGCCCATCCCCCACCGCAACGCTGGGGCTCGGCCTCCGAGGACGACCATCGGGGACTGGTTCTGCTCGGCTGCGGCCATGGCGCTCATACCGTTGGTGACACCAGGCCCGGCCGTCAGCGCAACCACACCGGGTACCCGGGTGACCTTGGACCACCCCTCGGCGGCGAAGGCAGCGGTCTGCTCGTGGCGGGTGTCGATCAGCCGCACGCCTTCTGCCCGGCAGCCGTCGTAGATGGAGAACAGATGGCCGCCCGAGAGCGTAAACATCGTGTCGATGCCGCTGGCCCGCAACCGCCGGGCGATCAGCCTGCCGGCATGGATGGTGTTCCCCGAACCCGGCTCATAACCCGACCCGGCACCCAACTCAGAACCCGACCCAGTACCCATCGGTCGAGCCTATCCAGCGCCGCATTGATGCTCGCGACCCGATGCTGGGGTAGCTTGCCGAAGACCGCCTATGCAGGGAGGAGAGTGCGTTGGAGCCATACGTACCGTCCATGGACTGGTCGCATGAGCTGATCCCGTCCTGTCTATGGGTCCTACGAGCGTGGTCGATCGCCGCGGCGCTAACGCTGGTTGCGATGTTCCTGTTGGCCCGATTCACCCTCTGGGGTCGTCAGTACTGGCGGATCACCGGCGACTACTTCAAAGGTCGTAAAGCTATCCGGCTGTGGGCCTGGCTGGCCGTGCTCCTGCTCTCCTGCATGATTTCGGTCCGGATCAACGTGCTGCTCAGTTACTTCAGCAACGATCTCTACACCTCGCTTCAGGTGGCCTTCGAGGCGACGGCCGCCGACAACGACTCGGTTCGCGGCGAGGCGATCCACGGATTCTGGTTCGCGCTCATCGTCTTCGGCATCCTTGCGACCATCTACGTCAGCCGGGTCATGCTGGACATCTACCTCACCCAGCGCTTCATCATCAGTTGGCGCACCTGGCTGACCGACCGGTTGACTCGCGACTGGCTGGGAGATCGCGCCTACTACCGGGGGCGGTTCACCGACGCCAAAACCGACAACCCCGACCAGCGCATCCAGTACGACGTCGACCTGTTCACCACCGGGATCGGCGGATCCCCCAACACTCCCACCGTCGGCACCTCATCGACGCTGCTGTTCGGCGCCATCGAATCCATCTCGACGGTGATCTCGTTCGTGCCAATCCTGTGGCGATTGTCCGGCCCGGTGACGCTTTTCGGGTTCACGCTCGACAAGGCGCTGTTCTGGGTGGCCTTCGTCTACGTCTTCTTCGCGACGGTGATCGCATTCTGGATCGGGCGGCCGCTGATCCGGCTGAGCTTCCGCAATGAGGCGACCAACGCGGTATTCCGTTACGCGTTGGTGCGACTGCGGGACGCCGCGGAAGCCGTCGGGTTCTACCGGGGCGAGAACACCGAGCGAGGACTGTTGCGTACCCGCTACGACGCCATTATCACCAACTACCGCCGCTACGTGCGCCGGACCCTGGGGTTCACCGGGTGGAACCTGGCGATGAGCCAGATCATCACTCCCTTGCCACTGATCGTTCAGGCACCGCGACTGTTCTCCGGTGAGATGGACTTCGGCGATGTCACTCAGTCCTCCAGTGCCTTCTCCAACATCAGTGATTCGCTGTCGTTCTTCCGCAACGCCTACGATTCGTTCGCCGCCTACCGTGCTGCGATCATTCGTCTGCACGGACTGGTCGACGCCAACCAGCTCGCCCGCGAAATGCCGAGCCTCGAGAGCATGCCGAGCGTGGACGGGTCACTGGAGTTGAGCCGCGTCGAGGTCCGTACGCCGTCCGGCGGCCAGCTCGTCGACCCGCTGGACCTGCGGCTGGAGCCCGGCGACACGATGGTGGTGGCCGGACGTTCGGGTGCCGGCAAGACCACACTGCTGCGCAGCATCGCGCAGATGTGGCCCTACACAACCGGAACGGTGCGTCGACCGCTCGACGGGCACGAGACGATGTTTCTGTCGCAGATGCCCTACGTGCCGCTGGGCGACCTGCGCACTGTGGTGTCGTATCCGGCGATCTCGGGGGAAATCCCCGACGAGGACTTGCAGCGGGTGCTGTCCAAGGTTGCTCTATCGCACTTGACGAAACGGCTCAACGACGACGAGGACTGGGCAAAGGTGCTCTCCCCGGGTGAACAACAGCGCGTGGCGTTCGCCCGGATCCTGCTCACCAAGCCGAAAGTGGTGTTCCTCGACGAGGCCAGTTCCGCTCTCGACGAGGGCCTGGAGTTCGCCGTGTACGACCTGGTGCGGACCGAACTGCCGGACACCATCCTGGTGAGCGTCAGTCACCGGCCCACGGTGGATCGGTACCACGATCAGCGTCTGGAATTACTGGGCGAGGGCGAGTGGCGGATCGGCCGCGTATTGGATGACGACCCCGCGCCTGTGTAGGTCCCGGTTAACCGAATCGAGGGGCTGGCGGCCCGGTGGCTGGGATGCTTGAGCCGCTATGGAGTTATACAAGCCCTCGCTGGACTGGGCGGACGAGATCCCCGTCTCGTTGCTGTGGACGGCCAAGGCGTGGCTTATCACCGCGGCGGTGACGGTGCTCGTGCTGGCTCTGTTCGCCCGCTACACGATGTGGGGACGACAGTTCTGGCGGGTTAGCGGCGGTTATTTTCGCGGGCGCCAGAGCATCGGTGTCTGGGCGTGGCTGGGCGTCCTGCTGTTCTCAACCCTGATCGCGGTCCGGCTGGACGTTTTGCTGAGCTATTTCAGCAATGACCTGTATTCGTCACTGCAGACGGCCTTTGAGGGCGTTGGTGCAGGCAATGTGGCGGTGCGGGACTCCGGTGTGCACGGCTTCTGGATCGCGATCGTCACCTTCATTCTTATCGCGTCGGTCTACGTCAGCCGTCAGCTGATCGACATCTACCTGACCCAGCGCTTCATCATCCGGTGGCGCGTCTGGCTGACCGGACGACTGACCGATGACTGGCTGCACGAGGAGGCGTTCTACCGAGGACGGTTCATCGAGGACCCGATCGACAACCCCGACCAACGCATCCAACTCGACATCGATGCCTTCACCACCGGAACCGGGCAGGGCCCCAACACGCCCACTGTCGGAACGACGACGACGCTGCTGTTCGGGGGAATCAACGCGATGGTGTCGGTCGTGGCCTTCACGCCCATTCTCTGGAACCTTTCCGGTCCGCTGAGCGTGTTCGGGGTGACGTTAAACCATGCATTGTTCTGGATAGCGCTGCTTTACGTGTTCGCCACCACGGTGATCGCGTTCTGGATCGGCCGGCCACTGATCCGGTTCAGCTTCCGCAACGAACTCACCAACGCAGCCTTCCGGTACGCCCTGGTCCGCTTCCGTGATGCGGCCGAGTCAATCGCTTTCTATCGCGGCGAGCGTGCCGAAAATTCGGTTCTACATCAGCGATTCATGGCGATAATCGCCAACTATCGGCGCTTCGTGGTGCGCAGCCTCGCGCTGCTCGGCTGGAACCAGGCCATAACCCAGATCATCAACCCCCTGCCACTGGTGGTGCAGGCCCAGCGATTGTTCAAGGGCCAGATCACCTTTGGCGATGTGACGCAATCGTCCAGCGCATTCAACAGCGTCCATGATTCGTTGTCGTTCTTCAGGTCCGTCTATGACTCATTCGCCGCCTACCGGGCGGTCATCATCCGTCTGGACGGCTTGGTGGAGACCAATCAGCAGGCCCGGGCACTCCCGCACTTGAAGGCTGACAGAAGTCACGACGGCGCACTGGAATTACACGATATCGAGGTCCGCAACCCTGCCGGACTGACCCTGCTGCAAGGGCTTAACCTCCGGCTGAAACCAGGCGAATCAGTCGTGATCACCGGCCGTTCCGGATCGGGTAAGACCACCTTGCTGCGCAGCTTGGCGCTGCTGTGGCCCTTCACGGAGGGAACACTGTCATGGCCTGCAGAGGACCGCGACACGATGTTCCTGTCCCAGGTTCCCTACCTGCCGCTCGGCGACCTGCGGGCCGTACTTTCCTACCCCGACGCGGAGTCCGACATCTCCGACGAGCAGCTCCTCGCGGTACTGGACGACGTCACCCTGGGGCATCTGTCCAACCGGCTCAACGAAACACAGGACTGGGCCAACGTGCTGTCTCCGGGGGAACAACAGCGGCTTGCCCTGGCACGCGTGCTGCTACACAGGCCGAAGTTGATCTTCCTCGACGAATCAACATCGGCGCTCGACGAGGGCAACGAATATGCACTTTATCGACTTGTGCGCCAGAGGATCCCGGACGCCATCGTCGTTTCCGTCACCCATCGGGCAACGGTCCGACAGCACCATACCTACCACCTGGAACTGCTCGGCGACGGCGCCTGGGCGGTACACCGCCTGGCCGACACCGCTCCGGCTTGACAAGATCATGACGGATTGCGGCACCCTCGCCTACCGTGTTGGCATGCCAGTTGTAGAGGAGCAACACCCATCGATCGGCGACCCGGCGCAAGGGTATTTCAGCCGGAATACCGACCCAGACCTGCGTGGCGAATTGCCGGGACAATGAGCAGAGGCCCACTGGACGGGATCGTCGTCGTCGACTTCAGCCGCGTCCTGGCAGGCCCGTACGCGACCATGTTGCTGGGCGACTTCGGCGCCGAGATAGTCAAGATCGAGCGTCCGGGCGCCGGCGACGACACCCGCGCGTGGGGGCCGCCGTTCGACTCAGACGGCACCGCAACGTATTTCAACTCGGTCAATCGCAACAAGCGGTCGGTGGCGCTCAATCTCACGAGCCCCGCCGACGCACTGGCGGCCAGGGAGTTGGTGGCGACAGCCGACATCGTGGTGGAGAACTTCAGGCCCGGGACAATGGAGAAGCTGGGCCTGGGCTACGACGACCTACGAGCTGTACGCCCAGGCCTGATCTATTGCTCGATAACCGGATTCGGCCGCGACGAGGGCGCCGGCCTGCCCGGATACGACCTTCTGATCCAGGCTGTCGGCGGCTTGATGAGTGTCACCGGCCCAGAGAGCGGCGAACCGACGAAGGCGGGAGTCGCACTGGTCGACGTCCTTGCCGGATTGCATGCAGTGGCGGGGATCCTTGCGGCATTGGCCTATCGCGACCGAACCGGCGAGGGGCAACGGGTCGACACGAATCTGCTGTCGGTGCTGTTGTCGTCATTGGTGAACCAGGCGTCGGGGTACCTGGGTGCGGGCGTGATACCGAGCCCGATGGGCAATCGGCACCCCAGCATCTGTCCGTACCAGACGTTCGCGACGGCGGACCGCCCGATTGCGATCGCAGTCGGCAACGACAAGCAGTTCACCGCCCTCGCGGCCGCCGTGGGGGCACCAGAACTGGCGGACGACATCAGATTCAGCTCCAATACCCAACGGGTGGCCAACCGAGAAGAGTTGTGCGTGATGCTCGACCGACTCCTGGTCTCCGAGGGAGCGGATCATTGGTATCGCGTGCTGAACTCTGCCGGTGTTCCCGCCGGACCGATCAACAACATCGCCGAAGCGTTCGATTTCGCTGAGCGCCTCGGTCTGCAACCCACGGTGGCCGTAGCCGGCAGCGCCACCCCCCAGGTGGCCAACCCGATAACGCTGTCAGCGACTCCGGTCACCTACCGGCTAGCGCCACCTCGACTGGGCGGCGGAGCAATCGACGGCGGCTGAGGCGCGTCGGTCTCCCCCGTTGTGGGCCGAAGCGCGTCGCGCCCACACGAAACTCGATCGGGCGAGGACTCAGCGTGGGCTGCCAACCAGTAGGGACGCAGGTGTCGATGAATTTCCCCGTGCCGCCGCGGACATCATTGCACTGTGGGCGTGGCCGGCCTCGGTAGCAGGTGGCACCACCAACAACATGATGCTTGTGCCACTGATGCCGAGAATCTCGACAGTGTTCCGCGGATGGCGACGGTTGGCCTCCAGGCGGACAGCGCAGCCACCGACGATGACCCTGGCCGGCGTATTCGCCCATTCCCGGCGCAGATAGCTCATATTGCTGATTTGGCCCAGACGCACTGAGAGCACCGCCAGTAGGTCGGGCAGCTCGGCGGCGAGGTCGTCGCTTCGCGGCCACCAGGCGCCGTCGACGTATCCCGTGGGTAGTGCCTTTGGCTTGAGACGAAGCCGTGGCGTGTACTCCGGAGACGACTGGCGCCAGTCGACGTCTTCGCTGGGGTCTGATTGCGTCACAAAGACGCTCCTGCCTTTGGGCCTGCAAGGACCCGATTAGTCACCGGTGACACATCGCGTTGTTGATGTGCGCGGAGTTGTTGATGTGCGCGAGAAAGTGCCGATACCTCCAACCTGCCCGGCCTGGTCGCGCGTCTCGGCTCTTGGTTTCTACGGCAATGCAGCTCAGAGGTTTTCGCGCTGCGCGAGCCCGGCTTCAATCTTCCGTCAGGCTTGATCGGAGAACACCGGATTGAGCACTGGTTCCGAAAAATCGGCATCGGTCGACGAGACCGACTCTGACTCTGTGGGATGTGAAAACAAATTGTGGTTCAACGGATTTCTTTCAATGAGAACCCGCCGGAGCCGCACTGGCCCGGCCAAGTTGAGGAACGGATCTGGGTAAACCGAAGTTCTAGGAACTGCAATCGCGGAGTCCGGTTTGGTGTGCCCTCCCCCGCCGAGCGCCCTGGGAACATCGGCACTGCCCTAAGTCTACGCCTTGACGTATCCGTTCCTCTGCATCGACCCGAAACTGTGACCGACCCAGAGGCCGAGGCCGAGCCGTTTGCGGTTGCGCTGCAACAAATCTTCCTAGTCGGCTTATGCCTCAGCGACCCTCGCCGGAGAATCCGGTCCCTACGTGTACAGTCAGACAGGCCAGCGGTGATTCCTCACTCCCGAAATCCGTCCAACAGACGGCGCCGCCGACGCAGAGGATCACGTTATGACGGCCCGTCCTGATTCAAGAATCGAAAATTGTTCTTCCGCTTGTGAATTGAAGGCGATGTGAGTGCTCCTCGGCGTTCGCGTCGGATGGCGAGTCCGGTAAGGGTGTCATTATCGCCCCTTCTGGGCAGTGACCTCGATGGAGCTTGGTGGCCTCGAACAGGATCGATCGTTCGGGAACTCCCCGATCTCATAGAGGCATTGCTACCGGCTTTGGGCGAAGTGATCGATATCAGCGTCAACTGGCCGGCGGGATCGCCAACTCCGGTAATGAGCACCATGTCTGTGGCCACAGCGCCACGGTTGGGCTGGAATTTGACACAGCCCCGCCTGATGCGTTTCGCCGGCGAGCGCGGACGAGCGAAACTCCTTGTAGTTCCGGCTATTACACCGGCAACTCTCGCATTGATGGTTTTGAAGCAGGCTGCAGCCCGCTACATTCCTGATCCGGACCGACACACTCCGGCTTTTGAAACGGCGGACCGCATCCTGCAGGCTGCACGTACGACCAGCGCCTCGTGGGATGCCGCCGATGCCATTTCACCGGACAGTGTGAACCCGCCAATCACGGGGTGAGCCGGCACTAACCGGCTCGCTGAGTTCAGGACGGCTGCGGTTGGCTGCGCAGCGCTTCGCGGGCCATGAGCCGATCGCGTTGCTCTTCGAACTTCACCGCTTGACTCTCCAGTCTGGTCAAGTATGCCGCGAGTTGCTCACGGCGCTGCTGCCCCACCGGGGACAAGTCATCACGCTCGAAGATGCGCCACCGGCGAAGGTTGGGTGTCACGACCTCCTCGAGATGTTGGCGGGGGTCGTAGATGCCGTGTTTAGCCATGAGCACGCCGTTGCGACGGAAGTCGGACATCCCCTGGCCGGGCATGCGGAAGTTCTCGACGACGTCAGCGATTGCTTCCATTGCCTGGTCGGGCGCGACGTCAAGTGCCGCATCGCACAGATCCCGGTAGAAGATCATGTGCAGGTTCTCGTCAGCGGCGATACGGGCAAGAAGTCGTTCTGCAACCGGGTCGCCGGCCGCCTTGCCCGTATTTCGATGGCTGACCCGGGTGGCGAGTTCCTGGAACGAAACGTAGGCAACAGAGAGCAGGAAATCCGTCTTGTGGCGCTCTTCCTCTTCCTTGGTGGGCCCGAAACCGTTCGTCACGTGTGCCATGCGGGCGCGCTCAAGTGCCACCGGATCGACACCACGAGTGACGACGAGATAGTCACGAATGGCGACGCTATGGCGCCCCTCCTCGGCTGTCCAGCGGCCGACCCATGTCCCCCATGCACCGTCAAGTGAAAACTGTTCCGCCGCTTGCCGGTGGTAGGAGGGCAGGTTGTCCTCGGTCAGAAGGTTGGTGATCATCGCCGCCCTGGCAACATCGCTGAGCTGCGATTGCGCCGAAGACCAGTCTTCGCCGCCCGTCGCCGCGAAGTTCCGGCCGCGGTCCCACGGCACGTAATCATGCGGATGCCAGTCGGTGCTCATCGACAGATGCCGGTTGAGGTTCGCCTCGACCGTCGGGCCAAGTTCCTCTCGCAAATCCAGATCAGTCAGCTGTCGCGACACCAGACCTCATCACCCACCAAACAAACTGGGAAAAGTCACCCACGCGGCATGCCCGACCCCACACCGGAGGATCTAACATTTCAACCGTATCAGGATTGAACGGCGCTGGGTTAGTCGACAACTCGGGCCTGCGCCACAGCAGCTCCATCATTCAGGTGTGGGTGAAGAGGAAATAACGGTTCAAAAATGAATACCAGATTTCTCGTCAGGAGCCCACATTCCGTCACACCCGGCGAGTAACTCCTCAGCGGCTCTTCGCGCGCGCTGCCGCGCGTGCTCCGGCGCGGCGCCCGAAGAAGGATCCCGAACCCAACTGCGTACCGCTTGAATAGCCCTTGCCGTCCTGAGCCAGGGTCGAGGCACAGGCTCCTGCCGCGTACAGTCCCGGTATCGGACTGCCGTCTGCGCGCAGCACCTCGCCGTCCACACTTGTCGCCAGCCCACCGACGGTGAATCCCGAATAGATGGCCTTCCCCAGCGACAGATCGAACGCGGCCCAGGGGCCCTTGTCTTGTGGCGCAAGAAATTCCGGTTGCTTGTGAAAGTCCGGATCCTCACCCCTGACTGCGTACTCGTTGTAGCGATTCAAGGTTGCGACGAGATTTCCCCGCGGGATGCCGAGGGCGGACTCCATCTCCTCGACGGTTTCCCAGCCGTCGATGAACGTTATCAGCGGCAGCGCCGGGCGTTGCAGATGCGCCTCGTCGACGATCAGGAACGCCGCACTGTCGGGCTGGTCCATCACGAAACCCGAGGTTCGGGAGTGGTAGGAGTCCTCGGCGACGAAACGATCGCCGAGCTTGTTCACGATGATTCCGGTCAGCAGTATCGACGGCGGATAGGCCGGCGCTGTGATGAATGCCTGGTCCATGTGTTTGGTGGCACCTCCGGCCGACACCCCGAGTCGGATACCCAGACCGTCGTCGTAGGTGTTGCCCAACACGAAGGGTTTCTCGGCCAACTTCGGGGTGTACTTGGCCACCATGTCTCTGTTCATGACGAACCCGCCGGCAGCGATGACCACGGCCTTGGCGCGCACCGCGCCGGTCTCACCGAAATGCTTCCAGCACACACCGACCGCCTCGCCGTCCTCGACCACCAGGTTCGTCGCGCCGGTTTCGTACCGGATGCGCACGCCAAGTTCGGCGGCTCGCTTGAGTAGTAGCTCGATCACCATGGCGGCGCCCCGGGTGTCGCCAGGAACAGGGACTTTGTGTCCCCGCGGCGCCGGTTCCGCCAAATCTTTGAACGGCCACACCTTTTCATTGCCCGTGTACATCAGACCCTCGGTGTTCGGCTGGATCACGGCCTTATCGGGGTAGTAACTGCGCTCGAAAGCAAAGCCGAGATTCTCCAGCCAGGTGAAGTGCTCGACGCTGCCCTCACAGTAGGCCCGGATCTTGTCGTGCTCCGGTTCTCGCGACATCGCAACCAGGTAGGAGTACATCGCCTCGACGCTGTCGGAGTGGCCGGTGGCCAGTTGGACGGGCGTGCCGCCGCCGAGGTAGAAGTGGCCGCCGGCCATCGCGGTGGTGCCGCCGGCTACAGCCGCGCGTTCCAGCACCAACACCCGCGCTCCGTCGGCGGCTGCGGTCACCGCTGCGCATCCGCCTCCGATTCCGAAGCCGATCACGACAACGTCGACGTCATCCGACCATTCGGCCACGGCAGAAAGTGGGATCGTGGCGGGGATGTCCAGCCCGCTCATGGCGTGCATGCGGCTCGGAGAGAATTCATTGCAGTCGACACTATCCCCGAGCGGTCCCGCAAAGTCGATCGGTCAGACGGGTTCGGCGCTAGGGAGCAAACGCTGCTGCGACGTCGACGATTGGCTTCGCGGCGGCAGCGGCGGCGCCGACAATGGCATCCTGGCGAAGCTGTTGGCCGGTGGCCTGCCAGGACACGGCGGCGGGCAGGTTGCCCCACGTGCTGTTGAAGAGGCCGACGAGCACCGCTCGGCCGTTGTCGGTGAGGATGTAAACCGGTCCGCCGGAATCGCCCTTCTGGCTGACTACGCCGTTGGCCATGGTGAACCAGCCGTTGTTCACTCGCTCGATGGTGCCGCAGGTTTCGCCGGTCACGACGCCGAAGTGACAGATCGGCTGGCCGGGCGCCAGCGCGGGAGCGGGGCCGCCCAGCAGTTGGCGGCCGCCGGGCAGGATGTCACGGATGACAACGCCAGGGGCGAGATCGATGGTTTCGTAATCGGAGATCACCTGGTCGGTGCGAACCACGGCGCCGTCGGGTGTGTTGTCCCGGGAGCCCGACACCACGCCCACTGGGCGCCCATCGCGGTCAGTGACGGCTGCGCCGCGGTCGCAGTGGCCCGCCGAGAACCCGACACGCAGGACCGGATCGACGAAACCCAGCGTGCACACGGTCGACTGCTGGCGGATCTCCATCCCCGGGTAGACGACAATCCCGGGGTCTGTCGAGGCGAACGCCGAACCTGAGTCGCCGGAGGCGACAGACACCCCTGAGTCGCCGGAGTCACCAATGGCGGCCGGGGTGGTTGACAACAATGCGGAAGCCAGTACCGCCCCGACCGCCACGGCGTCGGTTCGCAGGAATCGGGTCACCATACACCTCGGTCAGTCGGCGACCCGTCAGCGACGCGGTCGCAATTGTGTGTCGACTGTGTATCGGCTTCCGCAGCCGATCGTTACCAACGCACTATTGCGGATCCGCGTCGCCCGCGCGGGTTTACTGCGTCACGGGATGGTGATGACCTGTCCCACCTCGATGTGGTCGGGGTTGGCGATACCGTTGTGCGCCGCCAGTTCCGGGTAACGATTGCCGTCGCCGAGGAACTTCTTGGCAATGTTGAACAGCGTGTCGCCGGCGACGACGGTGTAGGTCTGTACCTCTTTAGCAGCCGGCGCGACCTCGACCTCGACAACCTCGACCTCTTCGACCGGCGCCTCCGGCGGCGGAGCGTCGGTGTCGGTGCGTGAGGACCAGGCAGCTCCGTCAGCTGCGTAGAGCACCACGTTGCGGTCGTCCTGAACGACCAGGCGAACGTCTTTCTTGCCTTTGGTGTCGCTGTGCCACAGCGGCTTCTTGCCGGCGTAAAGCACGAAGTTGCCGTCGTTCTGGACGTCGGCGCGATCCACCCCCTGGTCGTTGGTGCCGGTCGCCCAAACGGCTTCGCCGCGTGCGGCCAGGACGAGATTCCCATCCTCCTGCAACGTCAGGGTGTAGGCCCCGTTGTTCGAGGTGAGCGAATCGCCGCGCCCCAACGTCTGTCCTGCGTTAAGTGTGTCTCCCACGACTGTTGATACCTCCTCTAGGCCGCCTTCTCCACGGCGGGCGTTCGCGAGCCTAGCGGAAAAATCGGACCCGCAACCAGGTAGGCGAAAAGCCCTTCCATCAGGAGTCGAAGCCCAGTCCGATCCGGTCCAATGTGCGCAGGAATAGGTTGCGCCGACCGCCGTGATGGTCGGCCCAATCCAGTGACCACCGCGTGGCCTGGACGCCGATACTGGCGACCGGCTCGGGCGGGAAAGGCGTGGGCCGACGGCGGACCATCTCCAGTTCGGTTCGCTCCGTCGGAACGCCCTCCAACAGGTCCAGACAGACGTCCGCGGCGAAGCGGGCCGCGGCCACTCCGAGCCCGGTGAATCCGTTGCTGTAGGCGACGCGGCCCCGTTCTGCGAGTCCCCAGTGCGCGCAGAACCGGCTGTTGGCGTCGATCGGGCCGGCCCAGCGGTGGCCGAAACGGACGTCATCGAGTTGCGGGAAGGTGAGGAAGAAGTGAGCCGCGAGCTTGCGGAAGGACTCCGGCCGGTCTTCGTACCTGGCGTCGACTCGGCCACCGTAGTGGTAGATCGCGTCGTACCCACCCCACAGAATCCGGTTGTCGGCGGACAGGCGGTAGTAGTGGAACTGGTTGGCGGAATCGCCGACACCCTGCCGGGAACGCCAGCCGATACGGTCGAGCTGGTCGTCCGTCAGCGGCTCAGTGGCCACCGCGTAGTCGTAAACCGGGATCGTGTGAAATCGATTGCGGCGGAGCAGGCTGGGAAAGACATTGGTGGCCAGCACTACCTGCCCAGCGGTGACGGTCCCGGCCGTGGTGACGACCTTGACTGCGCCGGAGTCGCTGTCGATCACTCGGGCAACCGTGTGCTCGTAAATCCGGACGCCTTTCTGCGCACAGGCCCGTGCCAGTTCGATCACCAGTCGGGCGGGATTGACAATCGCGCAGTTCGGATCCAGCAACCCTGCCCGGTAGGTCGGCGAGTCGACCTGGGCGCGGACCGCATCCCGGTCCAGAAACCTGCCTTCACCGCTGAGCGCGGCTCGGTGAAGCTTGTCCACTTGATAGGGCTCGGTGGCGACCGTGAGCATGCCGGTGCGTTCCCAGTCGACGGCCATCCCGTAGCCGACGATGTCGCTGTGCATGCCCTCGAAGTTGGCGAGCGCCACCCTCTCGAGTTCGTCGAACTCAGCAGGCCAGCGGGCCTTTCCGTTGGCGGCACCGTGCGTGAGGCTGGGGTCGACGAAACCTCCGTTGCGCCCGGAAGCGGCCCAGCCGACTCGCTCGGATTCGATCAGCACGATGCGTGAACCAGGATTGCGTTCGGCGGCGTGGAGAGCCGTCCACAAGCCGGTGTAGCCGCCGCCAACCACCAGCAGATCACAGCTCATCATGCCGGGAAGCCGGTCGAACTGTGGGCGCTCACCGAGCAGATCAGGGTCCAGCCACATCGACCCGGAGGCCGCCGGGGCCAGAGCCCAAGCGATCAGGTCAGGATCTACGGTGCGGTCGAAAGCGGTTTCCACTCTCGCATGGTGCCACGGCGGGCTACTTGCTGAACCGGGCCACTAACGGTCCAAGGATCGCCAGCGCAAAGACGTACGGTGTCGCAACCGCACCCAACGCCCCGCTGCCTGCACCGACCAATCCGATGATCACCAGCGAGAACTCGCCCCGGGCGATCAGCGCGGTTCCGGCCCGCATCTGCCCGTGGCGTCCGGCACCCTCGCGGCGGGCGGCGTAGATGCCGGTGAGGACCTTGGTGCCGGCCGTCACAGCGGCCAGCGCGAGGGCGACGGGGAGTTTCGGCAGCAGTTCTCCGGGGGCCACCTCGAATCCGATCGCGACGAAGAACACCGCGGCGAAGAGGTCCCGCAGTGGTCCCAGCACCGTTCGCGCCCGATCGGCGGTCGGACCTGTCAGCGTCAACCCGACCAGGAAGGCACCCACGGCAGCCGAGGCATGAACCTGCTCGGCAACGGCGGCCACGATCAGCGTGATGCCGAGAATGCGCAAGAGCAGTTGCTCGTCTTCCGGGTGGCCGAGGACTCGGCCGACATGGTGACCCCATCGATAGGACACCAGAAACGCGAAGCCCAGGGCACTGAGGGCCACTCCCATCCACAGCAGAGCCTCTGGCAGCGTCCCGCCACCGGCGAGCACGGTCAGCAACGGCAGGTAGGCCGCCATCGCGAAGTCCTCGAGCACCAGCACCGACAGCACCGCCGGGGTCTCCCGGTTGCCGAGCCGGCCGAGGTCTCCCAGCAGGCGGGCGATGACCCCCGATGACGAGATATAGGTGACGCCCGCCATGGCCAGCACGGCGGGACCGTCGAAGCCCAAGAGCAGGCCGGCCACTGCGCCGGGGGTTGCATTGAGGACGATATCCACCGCGGCCGACGGCAGATGCCGCCGCAGGCTGACGGTGAACTCTGCGATGGAGAACTCCAGACCCAGGGTGAGCAGGAGCAACACCACGCCGATCGAGGCTCCGGTGGAAACGAACCCAGCTGCGTCGGGGACCGGTGCGATGCCGCCCTCGCCCACAAACAGTCCGGCCAGCAGGTAGAGCGGAATGGGCGAGAGCCCGTAGCGACGCGCGGCCGAGCCAAGGACGGTCAGGGCGATCAGGATCCCGCCGAGTTCGAGCAGGAAGCCCGCGGAGATTTCCATGGTCTGCCGGTCAGATCCGGCGCGTCAGACGCTGTCGATCAGACGCCGGACTCCGGCGATTCCGTCATCGGTACCGATCACCACCAGAACGTCGTCGGGACGCAGCAACTCCCCGGGTCCCGGAGAGGCCAGCACCCCCTCGGTGCGCACGATCGCGACGATGGAGGCCCCCGTGCGGGTGCGGGCCTGGGTATCGCCGAGCGGCCGCCCGGCATAGCTGGAATCCGGCGGAACCGCGACCTGGCCGGCGGACAGGCCGGGAATCTCCCTGGTGAGGTTCGCGTAGCTCTCGACCATCCGCGGGGCGCCGAGGATTTGGGCCAGGCCGTCAGCCTCCTGATCGGTGAGCCGGAAGACCCGGCGGGCGCTGTCCGGATCATCGGCGACAGAGCAGATGAAGACCTCGAAATCTCCGCCCCGATGTGCGATCACGGCAATTCGGTCGCCGTCGTGGTTGGCGAATTCGTAACGCAGACCGACCCCGGGGAGCCGGATTTCCTTGATGTCCACGACTCCTAGTGTGCCGCGCCGGCCGGTGCTGACGCCGCAGCATCGCAGACTGCGGCGGGTCGCCAGCCGGGAGGTCCGAAGACATACCCCAGCCGGTCGCGCCACGTGGTGGCAGCCCGGACATCACGGGCGATGGCCACGTACTCGTGGGTCTCCAGCTTCCAGATGTTGAAGGTGTTGACCTGCTTGGTCAAGCCGTAGTGCGGACGGAAGAGTTCAGGCTGAAAACTGCCGAACAGCCGGTCCCAGATGATGAGAATGCCGCCATAGTTGCGGTCGATGTACAACTTGTCCGTTCCGTGGTGGACGCGGTGGTGCGACGGAGTGTTGAAAATGAACTCGATGGGGCGCGGCAGCTTCCCGATGCGTTCGGTGTGGATCCAGAACTGATAGATCAGACTGACCGAGAAGCTTGTGAAAACCATCCAGGGCGGAACGCCGAGCAACGGTAGTGGGGCCCACAACACGATTTCGCCGCTGTTGTTCCACTTCTGCCGCAGCGCGGTGGCGAAGTTGAAATAGCGGCTGGAGTGGTGTGCCTGGTGGGTGGCCCACACCACCCGGACCCGGTGAGCGATGCGGTGGTAGGTGTAGAACAACACGTCGACCCCGACCAGGGCGATCACCCAGGTGTACCAGTGCCGTGCCGACAGGTGCCAGGGTGCCACGTAGGCGAACAGTGCTGCATAGCCCAGGAGTCCCAGGAACTTCCAGAAACCCATGGTCGCGACCGATACCAGGCCCATGGAAATCGAGGCCCAGGCGTCGGGGGCCAAATAGGCGCCGTCGGCGGGACGTTCCGCCTCGGTGTCCCGGCGCTCGTCGTGCTCGAGTTTGCGGGCCGCCGTCCACTCGATGGTCAGCAGAATGAGGAAGTACGGGATCGCGAACAACACCGGATCACGCATCGCCGGCGGGATGACAGACAACATGTTCGCGATGTGATCCAACGAAAACCTCCCCCGACGAGTTTAGTCTGCTGTCTAACCATGCTGTCTAACCCGGAGGGCGCAATGCGGAGCTGGGCACTGCTGCTGGGGGCTATCGCCTCCGAGGTCACCGGCACCCTGTCGTTGCGTGCGTCGACGGAGAACCCCAGCTGGCTGATTGCCGTGGTTATCGGTTACGTGGTGTCGTTCGTCTTTCTTGCCGGAGTGTTGCGGGCCGGCATGCCGGTCGGCGTTGCGTACGGCATCTGGGGCGCATTGGGAACGGCCGCCACCGCGGTGATGGCGGCGCTCATCTTCGGGGAGCCGATCACAGTGCCGATCATGGTCGGCATCGGGCTGATCATCGTCGGGGTTCTGGTGGTGGAGTTGGGATCTCACCGGGCTGAGAAGGCGAGCTCGTGAGCTGGCTGGCGTTGGCCGCAGCAATCCTGATCGAGGTGGTCTCGACCCTGTTCCTACGCGCCTCCGACGGATTCCGAATCCGAAAGTGGGTAGCGCCCTCAATCATCGGTTACGTCGCTTCCTTCGCCTTTCTGTGGGTGGCCCTTGCGCTGGGTATGCCGGTTGGCATCGCGTACGGGGTGTGGTCGGCGTTGGGGGTCGCCCTGGTTGCGGTCCTGGCGAAGGGAATTTTCGGGGAGGCGCTGACTCCGCTGATGCTGGTCGGGATCGCGCTGATCATCGGCGGTGTGCTGACCATCGAACTCTCCGGCGCCGGGGGCTGACAAACCTGCCGATCGCCCGCGGCTGGGCAGTCGAGCAAGCAAGATGACATCCATGACCGACTCGTCGCTGATCGCCCTGGCCGAAAGGATGGGAGTCGCCACCGCTTACCACGACTGGGTCGGCAACTTCAATCCGGTTGACCGCGCGACCGTGATAGCCGTCCTGGCTGCGCTCGGGGTGCATGCGGAGACCGAAGACGAATGTGCCGCAGCACAATTAGAGCAAGATCGCCGGTATTGGTCTCGGCCGCTGCCGACCACGGTGGTCGCCCGGTCGGGCACTGCGACGCCGTTCTGGGTACACGTCAACCACGGCGCTCCGGCAGATGTGTGGGTCCGACTTGAGGACGGCACTGAGCGACACGATATCCGCCAGATCGACAACTTCACTCCCCCATTCGATCTCGGCGGACGCAGGGTCGGCGAGGCCAGCTTCGTCCTGCCTGCCGATCTCCCACTCGGCTATCACCGACTGCACCTTCGCTCCGATGACGCCGAGTCCGACACGCTGCTCATTGTCACTCCGGCCTTTTTGGGGTTACCGGACCGCATGGGAGCGCGAAGGTCGTGGGGCCTGGCAACCCAGCTGTACAGCGTCCGTTCCAAAGACTCCTGGGGCATCGGCGATTTGGTCGATCTGGCCGACCTCGCGGTATGGGCCGGGGCGAAGCACGGCGCCGGCTATGTCCTGATAAACCCGCTGCACGCCGCCTCGCCGGCCAAGCCGATGGAGCCCTCTCCCTACTTGCCCACTTCGCGGCGGTACGTCAACCCGCTCTACCTGCGGGTGGAGGCGATCTCCGAATTCGCGTTCCTGCCCAAGCGATCGCGGGTGCGTGCGTTGCGGGAGAAGCTCCTGCGAGATCCCACTACCACCGAGACGATCGACCGCGACGCCGCTTGGGCAGCTAAGCGTGCCGCGCTGAAGCTGCTGTACAAACGACCCCGCGCGGCTGGCCGGGACCTCGCCTTCCAGGCATACAAGGACCGTGAGGGCAAGGCCCTCGACGACTTCGCAACATGGTGTGCGATCGCTGAAAAGCACGGTGGAAGTTGGCAGGACTGGCCGATCGGACTGCGGCATCCCGCAAACCCTGAGGTCGCCGATTTCGTCCAGCGACACCCCAGGGCTGTCGACTTCCACCGGTGGCTGCAATGGCAGCTCGACGAACAACTTGCGGTAGCGCAGTCCCAGGCCGTGCGCACCGGAATGCCGCTGGGCATCATGCACGATTTGGCTGTGGGAGTTCATCCCAGCGGAGCAGATGCCTGGGCGCTGCAGGACGTGCTGGCGCTGGGTGTCACAACGGGAGCACCGCCCGACGAGTTCAATCAGCTCGGTCAGGACTGGTCACAACCTCCGTGGCGGCCGGATCGGCTCGAGGAGCTCGGTTACCATCCCTTCCGCGCGTTGGTGGCTGCCGTCCTGCGCCACTCAGGCGGGGTCCGGATCGACCACATCATCGGAATGTTCCGGCTGTGGTGGATTCCCAAGGGGGAGCCGCCCACCAAGGGCGCATACGTGCGCTACAACCACGAGGCGATGATCGGCATCATCGCGCTGGAGGCCCATAGGGCGGGCGCGGTGGTGGTCGGTGAAGACCTCGGCACGGTCGAGCCATGGGCTCGGCACTTTCTGCATGAGCGCGGATTGCTCGGAACGTCGATCCTGTGGTTCGAAATCGACCCGGGCAGTCGCGGGCCCCTGGAGGCCGAGCGGTGGCGCGAATTGTGCCTGTCCTCGGTGACCACGCACGACCTGCCGCCCACGCCTGGCTACCTCGATGCCGAACACGTCAAACTCCGGCATTCGCTGGGTCTGCTGACCCGGCCGGTTGCCGACGAAATGGCCGACCACCGAAAAGAACAGGAGGCCTGGGCCGCTGAACTGCGTCGGGTCGGCCTGCTGGGCGATCACGCCGACGGGGAGGCCGGCGAGGAGGGCATCATCGTAGGCCTCTACCGATATTTGGCTCGAACACCATCGCGCCTGTTGGCCCTGGCTCTGACCGACGCAGTCGGTGAGCACCGCACCCAAAATCAGCCCGGAACCACCAACGAATACCCGAACTGGCGGGTACCGCTAGGTGACCCGCACGGCAGGCCGATGTGGTTGGAGGAAGTGTTCACCGACAGGCGCGCGGCGGAGTTGGCCGAAGTCATGCGGCTGGCCACCGACCCCGGGCCCGATTGAGCCGTGCCGGTTCTCAGCGCGGGCCTACTGCTCCACCGGGTCGGCGGAAACGGCATTGAAATACTCATCGGCCACCCCGGCGGCCCGTTCTGGGTCAACAAGGACGACGGCGCATGGACGATTCCCAAGGGCGAGTACGGCTCTGAGGAGGATCCTTGGGAGGCCGCCCAGCGCGAGTTCGCCGAGGAACTGGGCTGCCCGGCACCAAACGGCCCGCGTACCGATCTCGGGACCGTCAAACAGCCCAGCGGCAAGGTGCTCACTGTCTTCGCGATCGGCGCCGACCTCGACATCTCCCTCGCCTGCAGCAACACCTTCACGTTGGAGTGGCCAAAGGGCTCGGGGCGGCTTCGTGAGTTCCCCGAACTGGACCGGGTCGAATGGCTGCCGTTGGAGCAGGCGCGGATCAAAATCCTGAAGGGCCAGCGAATATTTCTGGACCGCCTCGTCAGCCGGACGGGCTAACCGGCTTCGCCCAGTGCCTCGCGCGCTGCCCGTCGGCGAATCTCAATCTCCTCGCCGATCCGACGGGCAGGCAGGTTGTCGCGCTGGACGACGGCCGACGTCTCCTCGCGACCGACGACCCCGATTGTCGCGTCGGTGATCGCGGCAACGCGACGACATCCGCTGGCGAGTAGGGGAAGCGCCGCCGATGTAGTCACCGGAGCTGATTTCGCCAAGGAGTAGGTGACGCCCGTCTCCGGTGGCCGCGAACAGGAAGCCGAAGATCGTCGCCGCCAGCTGGACGATGTGGAATTGACGTCGGCGGCATCCAAGTGGTGAATGAGAAGATATGCCGCACACGCTGGCAGGACCCGGTTGCGCAGCAGAGCGACGGGTTTCGATTAGGCGCTGCCGCGTCGAGCCAGCGCGCCGGACACCTCGTCCAAAATCGGCAAAGCAACCGGCAGGCCGACCACCAACAGAAAGGCCGGCCAGAACCAGGGTTGCCCAACCAGATTGCTCATGCCGAGAGCAGCTTTCTGGCGGCAGACGCAGGAACAGTCGTAACGGGCGTCCCGCCGAATCTTCTGCCCCAAACGCGGCGCTGATCGGCCGGTTCGTAGCCCACCGCGATCCCCCGCTTCTCAGCTCTGTGCAGCCATGCGAAGACCGTGCGGGTACCGTCCACTAATGCACGATGACGTCGACGAGCGGCTGGCTCAGCGGGGTGCTGAACGCGCAGCCAAACAGCAGGAAAGCGACAAGCGACTCAAGCTGATTCTCGACAACCTGTTTTCGTACGTGGCTCTTCTCGATCTCGAAGGGAGAATTCGGGAGGTCAACAAGGCCCCCCTGGCCCGCGGTGGCTACCGCTACGAGGATGTGATTGGCAGGTATTTCTACGACACGCCCTGGTGGTCGTACGACACCGCTGTTCAAA
Source organism: Mycobacterium sp. (assembly GCA_020438845.1). Classification (GTDB taxonomy): domain Bacteria; phylum Actinomycetota; class Actinomycetes; order Mycobacteriales; family Mycobacteriaceae; genus Mycobacterium. The sequence goes on from JAGQTV010000106.1 coordinate 73,690, forward strand.
GTCAGCTCATTCAGGCGATCGAGGCGGCCAGGCGCGGAAGAACGAGCCGATACGACGTAGTTGTGAAGATGGGGGAAGACTTGGTTCCCATCGATTTTCAGATTTCCCCCGTGTACGACCGGGACGGAAACATATGCGGAATGCTGCCCACAGCCGTGGATATCAGCGAACGCAAGAGATTCGAGACCGAAGCAAGCGCCTCGGCGTACACGGATGCTCTGACGGGATTGCCGAATCGCCGCACGTTCCATCACCACCTGCAACAAGTCATCAATGGCTGCGAGGACAGCGCTGAATTTGCAGTCCTGATGATGATCGACCTAGATCGATTCAGGGAGGCCAACGATAATTGGGGTCATGATGCGGGCGACGCACTCCTGAAAGAGGCGGCGAATCGCATCTGGGCGTGCGTTCCCGATAGCGACACAGTTTGCCGCCTGGGTGGTGACGAATTTGGCGTGATTCTTAACGGTAGGACTGATTTCTCCGAAATCAACCGCATTTCCCGCGAAATCCTCACATCGCTGTCCGAAGAGTTCGTGGTCGTGGATGACGTCACGGTATCGCTGTCCGCCAGTATGGGTCTGGCAGTGTTTCCGGACGACGCCACCACCCCCAGTGACCTGATCAGGTTCGCCGACCGAGCCATGTACCAGGCCAAAAGCTCCGGCCGGGGGCGCTTCCGTTTCTTCACACGATTCAACAACGAGGGCCAGGACGTCAGAGCGCGATTGGCCTCTGACCTGCGCCGCGCCATAGCGAAAGAGCAATTGACGGTGTATTACCAGCCGATTGCCGACCTAGCCACCGACCGGATTGCGAAGGCCGAGGCTTTGTTGCGCTGGAAACACCCCGAGTACGGATTCATCAGCCCGTCGTCATTCATCCCGATCGCCGAGGAAACGGGGATGATCCACCAGATCGGCGACTGGGCATTCGACCAGGCGGCCCTGGCGACGAAGCGTTGGGTTGGCCTGGCGGGACAGGATTTTCAGATCAGCGTCAACAGGTCGCCGGTCCAGTTCCTGCCGAGCGCCATGGAACACGGCCACTGGGCGGAAAGGTTGACAGCACTCGGACTGCCTGCCACCAATGTCTCTCGTCGAGATCACCGAAAGCTTGATGATGAGCGACGACCCGAACGTCAAAGCTGAATTACTGAAATACCGCGATGCCGGCATACAGCTCGCAATCGACGATTTCGGAACCGGATATTCCGCGTTGTTGTACCTGAAGAAATTCGATATCGACTATCTCAAGATCGACCGGTCCTTCACCAAGAATGCGGATAGCGATGCAACGGACCTGGCCCTGTGCGAAGCGATAGTTGCAATGGCGCACAAACTGGGCATCAAGGTCATCGCGGAGGGCATCGAAACCGCTGAGCAGCACGCCGTCCTGAAAGGGATTGGGTGCGACTACGGCCAGGGGTACTTCTTCTCGAAGGCCGTGCCAGCAGGGGTGTTTGAAGCGCTGTTCCTGGGGATCCGAATCGACCGCCGTGGCGATGGCTGACGACACTCCGCTGTGGTGTTTCGCCGACCAACTGAGCCCAAACATCTACGGCGGCGAGCACGCCCAGCGCCCGATTCTGCTCGTCGAGGCGGACTCTGCCCTGCGGCGCCGCCGTTTTCACCGCCAGAAGCTCCACCTGGTGCTGTCGGCACTGCGCCATGCCGACAGCGAGCTGGGTGAGCGCGCCACGCTGATACGGAGCGCCAATTACACAGAGGCGCTACGCCGCTACGGGCGTCCGGTTCTGGTGTGTGAGCCGACCTCCCATGCAGCTGATCGGTTTGTACGTCGACTGCGCGCAGAAGGCCTTGTCGCCGAGATCCTGCCCACCTCGACGTTCGCACTGCCGCGCAGGGACTTTCGGCAGTGGGCTGGCGACCGGCGACGGTTCCGGCTCGAGGACTTCTACCGGGAGCAGCGACGCCGATTCGGCATCCTGATGGACGGCAACGGAGAGCCCGTCGGCGGCCGCTGGAACTACGACGTCGATAACCGCGAACCGCCACCGAGGGGACGGACCGCACTGGGCATCGAGGCGCCCTACTCACCCGAGGAGGACGATATCGATGCGCAGGTGCGCCGCGACCTCGACGCCGCTGGCTACCACACCGTCGGCGTGGACGGGCCTCGACTGTTCGCCGTCACCCCCTCCGAAGCCCGAGCCGCCCTCGATTGGTTCATTGCCCACCGCCTGCCGGCTTTCGGCCGCTACGAAGACGCCATGATGAGCGGGGACTGGGCCATGGCGCACTCGCTGTTGTCGGTCCCGCTCAACCTTGGTGTGTTGAACCCACTGGACGCCGTGACGGCCGCCGAGCAGGCCTACCGGGACGGCGTTGCCCCGTTGCAGGCCGCCGAGGGCTTCATTCGTCAAATCCTGGGCTGGCGGGAATACATCTGGCAGCTGTATTGGCATTTCGGACCGGACTACCGCCACAGCAACGCTCTCGATGTCCACACCCGACTGCCGGACTGGTGGACCGAGCTTGACCCCGATGCGGTCCGCGCCGAGTGCATGAGGCAAGCGATAGCCGGGGTCCGCGACCGGGGCTGGACGCACCACATCCAGCGGTTGATGGTTCTCGGCAACCACGCTCTCCAGCGTGGCTACCATCCGGAGGCCCTCAACGACTGGTTCGCCACCGCCTTCGTTGACGGATTCGCCTGGGTCATGCCGGCAAACGTGATCGGCATGAGCCAGCATGCCGACGGGGGGCGGATGGCGACCAAGCCATATGCCGCCGGCGGGGCATACCTGAACAAGATGAGCGACCACTGCAGGCGCTGCACCTTCAACCCCAAGCAACGGCTGGGTGCCGACGCCTGCCCTTTCACCGCCGGGTACTGGGCTTTCGTGCATCGCAACCAGGACCTGCTGGCAACCAACGTACGTACCGCGCGAGCGGTGTCGTCGATGCGTCGCCTTACAGACCTGGAGGCGGTACTGGAGCAGGAACGCCACCGCACGCAGTTCTGAGACCCACGCACTTCTGAAACCCATGCAGTTCTGAAACAACTGTGACTCTTGGGACGATAGGCGGAGTGAGGAACCACGCCGGCAATCGACTCGTGCGCCCCTGCGCGGCTTCTCCCCCGAAGTCGGGACGGCGGACTGAGCTATCTTCGACGTGAACGAACGACTGGGAGGCCAAGGTTGAGAAAGCTCGTACTCGCCATCGCCGGAGTGGCGGTAACGGGATCGGCGGCGGCTGCACTGGGTATGGGGGCCAGCAGCGCTGACCCGGCGTCGATCAACACCTACAACGTCATCGGCGAGCCGTACGCCAAGGCCGTTGCCATCCTGCGCGCCCAGGGCGTGCCGACCACCTTCGGGGGCTCAGTGGGCAGCGACGTACCGCAGGCCCAGTGCCTCGTGAAGAGCCAGAAGGTACTCAGCACCCGCAAGATGCAGTTGATGCTGGACTGCACGGCTGAGTCCCAGCCCGACGTCCCGACGGCTCCCGCAACCTCAGGAGCGTCCGGTGGAAGCTCCGGCGCGCAGGCTCCCGACGCCGGCAGCAGGCCAACACCTGGCGCGCCCGGAGTGGTGAGCGTGGTCCCGACCCGCGTTGGTTGACGGCTGTCAACACACGCCGCCAATTGGCGTTTACACTCGTTAGAGGGGATACGCCGGGAGGTGTCTTACATGCTCAGACCACACCGCTTCAGCCACGAGGTCGATCCTGGGCCGGTACAGATTCAAGCCCGCAAGGTCGCTTTCGACACCTCTGGCGTGCCCTTGCACTGGATCCCTGACCACCCGGTCGCCTCACACATGATCAGCGTGTTCAACGTGATCCTGCCGGCCGCCGAACGCTGGTTCGTCCAGACCTTCAGTGAAGCCCTGCCGTTGGTCAAAGACGAGAGGCTGGCCGAGGACATGCGCGGGTTCATCGGCCAGGAGGCCGTGCACGCCGAGACCCACGACAAGGTCCTCAAGGACTTCATGGTGGCACAAGGTGTCGATCCCGGTCCCATCCTGGACCGCGTCGACTACATCTTCGAGAAGGTGCTCGCGCCGACGCGGTCCGATGACCCGAAACGCCGGTACAACAACCTGTGCGACCGACTGTGGCTGATCGCCGCGATCGAGCACTACACTGCCGTGCTCGGCGACTTCGCGCTCAACTGCGCTTGGGAAGACTTCGGGGCGGACCCGACGATCGTGGACCTGTTCCGCTGGCATGGCAGCGAGGAGGTCGAACACCGGAACGTCGCTCACGATGTCGCGACCTATTTCCAGGACAGCTATCTGGCCCGGATTCGGGCGATGACCTTGGCGGTCGGCATGATCTACACCTACTTCGAGCGCAGTGTCGGGTACATGTGCCGCGCGGACCCGTCCCTGCGCCTCGGCTGGTGGGAAGTCCGGCGGATGCGGGCCCGCGATTCGAAGCTGCGGTTGCTGCCCACCTACCGATACCTGTTCGGCACCTCGACCCTGGGCTACTTCCGCCCGGGCTACTCCCCCGAAGACGTCGGTTCCACGGCACAGGCGGTGGCCTATCTGGCTAGCTCCCCGGCCGCCCGCGCCGCGCACGCGTAGATGCGCGATCCACTCCTGAGCCTGGCCAGGGTCACTCTCAAGAGCATCTGGACCGTCAGCGACGCGCTGCGACGGCCCCTCACCCGACCGGCGCCGGCTGCCCCCCTGTCCCTGACCTTGGCCGACCGGCGCGTCGTCGCGCATGACCAGAATGTCGTCGCCTTCACCTTCACCTCCGCAGACGGTCGGCCGCTGCCCGGCTGGCACCCTGGCGCCCACCTGGACATCCACCTGCCCAGCGGCCGGGTGCGGCAGTACTCACTGTGCGGCGATCCGGCGGTGCGGACCGCGTACCGGATCGCGGTGCGCCGCATCCCCGACGGCGGAGGCGGGTCCATCGAGATGCATGACGCACTGTCGATCGGGTCGACCGTCACCACCGGCGGTCCGCGTAACGCCTTTCCACTCGTTGTGCCCGGGCACGGCTCGCCCACCACCCGCCTGCGGTTCATCGCCGGGGGCATCGGGATTACCCCGATCCTTCCGATGCTCGGGCTTGCCGACTCCCTCGGGTCTGACTGGTCGATGATCTATGTGGGTCGCAGCGCGGACAGCATCCCCTTCCTCGATGAGGTCCGCCACTTCGGCGCCCGCATCCAGATCCGCACCGACGACACCCACGGGATTCCGAGCGCGGACGAGCTCCTGGGCGAATGCCTCGATGGCACAACCGTTTATGCGTGTGGCCCGGCGCCGATGCTGACCCTGATCCGGGATCGGCTGATCGGTCGAGACAATGTGGAATTGCATTTCGAACGGTTCGCCGCTCCCCCGGTTGTAGACGGCGCTCCGTTCGACGTGACCGTCGCCTCGACGAAGGCTCGGATCGCGGTGGCGGCCGACGAGACGCTTCTCACCGCGTTACAGCGTTCCGGGGTGGCCGCACCGTATTCCTGCCAGCAGGGTTTCTGTGGAACCTGTCGTACCAGGGTGCTGAAAGGCGTTGTCCAACATCGGGACACCTTGCTCACTGGGCCCGAACGCGATGACGGTGTCATGCTGACCTGCGTGTCGCGCGCCGAAGCGGGATCGGAGTTGGTTCTGGACCTCTAGATCAGACGTAGTCGTCGCGTTCTGCGCCGGCGTCATAGGCTGGAAGTCCAAGTTCTGCCCGCAGTTGTTCTGCTGCTCGTTCCGAAAACATCGAGATGGTAAGCAGAGGAGCGGTGATGACGTTCGTCTACACGTCGTCCCAGGCTGCGACCTGGTCGGCGACGTCGATGATCTTGGCCTGCTCTGATTCCGGGGCGTCGATCTGCTCAGCTACGTAGGCGGCTACGAACCGCTTGATCTCGCCGTCCACTCCCGCGAGGACCCGAAGGATCTCACCGCGCATCGACTTCGACGTGACGTGCACGGCGATGTCCGATGGCCTCGGTTTGGCGACGTCGATGACGATCAAGAGCGGCTCGGCAGCTCGGGCGGTGGCACGCAGTGCGATATCGCCGTCGACGGTGAATCGCTGCTTGTCCACCCACAGGTCGACGACGAGCTCGATCAGGAGCGGAATTCGGATCGCAAAAGTGATTGTGTCGCCCAGGCTCCTCCGCACATGCGGCTCCTGGATTCTGACCTTCGCGGTGATCCGAGCCAGCCCGCCGGGCCCCTGGGCCATCGGACCCATCTCGAATTCATCGCCGGCGATCTGGGCGAACGCGGTGGCAACGCGGTGTTCGGTCACCGCAAGTTCGAAGAAGCGGCGACCGAAGTCTTCATAGCTGACATAGGTGTGCGTATGCATAGGGAACCTCATTTTGATGCAACGAGGTGGACCTCGGGGCGCAGACCGGTAACAAATCGGTGCGAAACGAGCCGTGTCACAGTTCCAGCAGCACCGTGACCGGCCCGTCGTTCACGGACGTCACCTGCATGTCAGCACCGAACATCCCGGTCTCGACCTCGCCGCCCAACTCACGCAGTGCTTCGGCGAAGACTTCGACCAACGGTTCGGCGGCAGAGGCCGGGGCGGCCGCGTTCCAGGAGGGCCGACGGCCCTTGGCGGTGTTGGCGTACAGGGTGAACTGGCTGATCACCAGTATCGGCGCCCCGACGTCGGCGGCAGATAGCTCGCCGTCGAGAATCCGTAACTGCCAGAGTTTCTCGGCCATCCGGCGGGCGAGGTCCGCATCGTCGGAGTGGGTGATCCCAACCAATGCCAGCAATCCCTGTTCGGCGGCATCGATCGCCCCCACCACCTCTCCGTCGACCGACACCGATGCTGAGGTGACCCGTTGCACAAGGACCCGCATGACTCAGAGGTTCGTGGTGTGTTCGCGGTACTCGCCCCCGACGGCTTGCAGCAAGTCCAAGCGCTCCTCCCGGGTGCCCTGGGACCGCCGCACGAAGGCGTTCCGTGCCGCGCGCACCGCCTTGTCGACGTCGGCACTGGCCCCGATTGCGATCCGGCCGTAGGCCTGCTGGGTCGCCGGGTTCTCGACGTCGACTGTCCGCAGGTCGGCGGGTTCGGTCGACGGGCCGTCGATATACGACTTCAGATATTCCCGCACGGCCCAATACTGCCTGATCGGATGCCGATTGAGCGAAAATTGTCACAATAGGGCCGTCGACGTGTTCTGAATCACCAAGAAAATCCGATGCGCATAACAAGAATGCAAATCAACCCCAAGAATCCGCTGGTCAATAAAGGAATGCGATGTCAGATCCGTTCTTATTCCGCAATTAAATTGATATCTAAGCGCTCTGACCAGGGGTTATCCGATCTATCTCCGAAAAGTGACGCCCGACACGAATAGTGGGTCAGTGGTGAATTACTTGTTACCGTCGATTTCATGTTCGCAATCGTCAGTTTGATGTCGCTAATTAGTCAGGTGTCCGGTACGCCGTACATTTCCGGCGGCGATTCCCCAGCAGGGACCGACTGCTCGGGTCTGGCTTCCTGGGTCGCCAACGTCGCCTCGGGTAGACCGGCTTTCGGTAGCCGCTTCAACACCGGCAATATCGAGCCGGCGCTGTTGGCGCGCGGATTCCAATACGGTTCGGCCCCCAACTCGGTGGTGATCGGCTGGAACAGCGGCCATGCCGCTGTGACCCTGCCGGACGGCACGCCGGTGTCCAGCGGCGAAAGCGGCCGGGGCGTCCAGGTTGGTGGCGGCGGGGCGTATCAGCCTCAATTCAGTCACCACATGTTCCTGCCGGTCGAAGTTCTTGAGATGCAGACCGACGAGGCGCAGCCGCAGGAGATGCAGATCGACGAGTTGGCTGCGCCGGCCGATCTGCAAGGCGATCCGGGTGCCGAGCCCGATGCGCAACCTGTCGGCAACGCTCCCCTTGTCGATACCCTCGTAGTCGACAACCCTGTGGCCGACATCCCCGGTGCCGGAGCTCCCGTCGTCGAAACCGTCGACCAGGAGGTCCCTGCGCCTATGGACGGCCCCGAGCAGCAGGCCCCGAATCCTGAGCCTGCGCCGGGCACTGACCCGGTGGTAGTCATCGATGAGGCAGTCGAGCTTCCCGCCTGAGACCACTGAGTTGCGGAGAGACTGACGGGTGGGCCGTCGACTGGAGTCGGCGGCCCACCTCTCTCAGCAGCCCGCCAGAACGTCGGCCAGAGCCTTTTTCTCCTTGGCCGACACCCGGAGGCTGTATGCGGTTTTGACCTCGATCTGGCGTGCGACGAAGTCGCACCGGAAAGCCAGGTTCGGCGGCAACCATGCCGCAGCGTCACGGAATGCCTTGTCGAAGTTGGCCTGCGGGCTGACAGCCAGGAGATTGCGCGGATCATTGGCGAAATCCAGACGGCGTTGCGGGTCCCAGGCCCGAGCTCCCTTGTACCAGGCATCGGCCAGCGAGACGACGTGGTCGATCTCGATGCTGTCCGAGGTTTGGGGCCCGCGGACGAAGTTGATCGTGATGCCGGTGTAGGGGTCGATCAGAGTCCCACTCTGCGCGAAACAGGTAAACGGGCGCACCGCAAGGTTTTTTAAGTCCCGGCGCAGGATGTCGTCGCGAGTGTTGCACCCGTTGTGGCCGAACTCGACGTTGACGTCATCGCTCCACGCCTGCCCGAACTGATGGCGGCGAAAATCAGAGGTTCGATCCCAGCCGCGGACCTGCAGACTTTTTAGTTTCTCGCGGGCGAGGTCGAATCGGGACTGAGCACCGTCGGCTGTGGGCCGGGCCGGGCCGGGCTGGGCGCGGGTCGGAGTCGGTTCGGCGCGCCACGTCGGTGAGGGACTCGGCAGCCGCGTAGAGCGCTCCTGCCAGAGCAATACACCGGCGACCGCTGCGACCACTGCAACAGCCAGGACCGCAATGAGAGCCCGCCGCTGTCCGCGCCGCCCGGACCGTTTGCCCACTCCGCTGCCGAGGGTCATCCAAACGTTCTAGCACTTGTGCGCGGTTCGCCATTCTGAGCGCGCCAACCGCCGGCTGCTCGTCTTCGGGGTGGCCGAGCGCCCGGATTCACTGGATTCGGGCTCCGAAAGTCTCCATTCGGGATCTGAAGGTTCGGGCCCCGGATGAAGCCTGTGGCAAAACGTGCACGGCAACCGCACGTCGTTGCTAGTTTCCGGATGCAGAAGGAACTGCAGTAGCCACCGAAAGGCGGGTCGAGGTGTCAGCATCGGCGAAGCATCCCCCGTTGCTCGGCGAGTTGTCCGGCGAGTTCTTCGGCACGATGATCCTGATTCTGTTCGGTGTCGGCGTCGTTGCCCAGGTCGTCACAGGCGGATTTCCCACCACGACCGGTGCCACCGGGGACTACAACTCGATCGCCTGGGGCTGGGGTATGGGGGTGGCCATGGCGGTCTACGTCGCCGGGCGGCTCAGCGGCGCGCACCTCAACCCGGCTGTGACGTTGGCGCTGGCAGCCTTCAAGGGATTTTCCTGGGGCAAGGTGATGCCTTACATTGCGGCACAAGTACTCGGTGCGTTCGTCGGTGCACTAATCGTCCGCCTGACGTACACCGACGCAATCCACCGCGTCGACCCCCACCACACCAAGGCCACTCAGGGCATCTTCTCGACCTCGCCAGACATCGGTGTATCCATACCGACTGCCTTCCTCGACCAAGTCGTCGGCACCGCGATCCTGGTAATGGTGATCTTCGCGCTGACCAGCGCAGTCAATAACCCGCCGGGGGCCAACATCGGCCCGCTGATCATCGGGTTGCTGGTGGTCGGAATCGGGCTCGGGTGGGGTGCCAACGCCGGGTACGCGATCAACCCTGCCCGGGACTTCGCGCCGCGACTGGCCTCCTGGCTCACCGGCTACCACGAGGCGTGGTACTCCGCCAACGGTCCCGAACTGTATTTCTGGCTGCCCGTCGTGGCGCCTCTGGTGGGCGGATTGATCGGCGGGGCATTGTTCGTCTTCGGCATAGAGCGGTTCCTGCCTGCTGCGGTCGCCGAACCCGCCGAGGTCGGCGTGGTCGAGCCCACCGGGTTGCCCTGAACCCGCGGGGATGGCCGAGGTCCGCTGACGTGAACTCATTTGACCGCTTCTTCGAGATCACTGCGCGCGGATCCAGTCTGAGTGCCGAAATTCGTGGCGGGGTAGTCACATTCATCGCGATGGCCTACATCGTCGTGCTGAACCCGACCATCCTGGCGGGCCCCAAGGATGTGGCTGGCCACCAACTGCAATTCGCTGCTGTCGCAGCCGTGACGGCGATGACCGCCGGCGCCATGACCATCCTGTTCGGAGTCGTCGCGCGCCTGCCGTTCGCGTTCGCCGCCGGGCTGGGAATCAACTCCTTCCTGGCGGCTTCGGTGGTCCATGCGGTGACCTGGCCTGAGGCAATGGGCCTAGTGGTTCTCAATGGCCTGGTCATCGTCGCGCTCGCGGCATCCGGGCTGCGCCGGCTGATCTTCGACGCCGTCCCTATGCCGCTGAAGATGGCGACGACGGCGGGCATCGGACTGTTCATCCTGTTCATCGGACTGATCGACGCAGGGTTTGTCGCCACCACGGGACTCCCCTCCCCGCCTGTCGGCCTCGGCGCAACCGGACACGGATCGATCAGCGGCATGCCGACACTGGTCTTCGTCGTCACGCTGCTGCTCACCGCCATGCTGGTCGCACGCAAGGTGCGTGGCGGAATCCTCATCGGGCTGCTCGTGGGTACGGTGCTGGCGGTGGTCGTCGAGTCGATATGGCACCTGGGATCGGCGGCTGAGCACTCGGGTGGATGGCGGTTGTCGATACCGACACTGTCGGGCTCGCCGATCGCGCTGCCGGATCTCTCATTGGTGGGCGCGTTCAGCTTCGACAGTTTCGGTCGGGTCGGGGCTCTGGCTGCCGCGGTCATGGTGTTCACACTGGTCTTCACCAATTTCTTCGACGCGTTGGGAACCTTCACCGGGTTGTCCCGGACTGCCGGCCTGGCCGATGCGCAGGGAACCTTCCCCCGGCTGCATTCCGCACTGATCGTCGAGGGCGTTGGCGCGGTGGCCGGTGGCGCCACCTCCGCGTCGTCGAACACGGTCTTCATCGAGTCCGGTGCCGGCATCGAGGAGGGGGCACGCACCGGACTGGCTAACGTGGTGACCGGGGCGTTGTTCCTGGGGGCCATGTTCGTCTCGCCGCTGGCGTCGATCGTGCCGATGGAGGTCGCGGCCGCTGCACTGGTGGTCGTCGGGGCGATGATGTTCTCCCAGATTCGCCACATCGACATCTCGGACTTCACGGTTGCCCTACCGGTGGTCCTGACCGTGGCGGTGATGCCGTTGAGCTACTCGATCGCCAACGGCATCGGCGCGGGATTCATCTCCTGGGTGGTATTGCGGTCTGCGACCGGCAAAGCCCGAGAAGTCAGCCCGCTGCTGTGGGTCGTGGCTGCAGGGTTTCTGCTCTACTTCGTCCGGGGTTCCTTTTCGACAGGCACAATTCCGCTATGAGCGATTCCCCTCAGAACGATTGCCGGGTCACCATCACCGCGTTGACCGACGGTCCACTCGAAGTATCTGGCGAGGTAGAGATACTCGCCGCCGGCGGCAGCCCGGTCAAACGGACCGCCAAAAGTTTCCTGTGCCGCTGTGGTCACTCGGGGAACAAGCCGTTCTGCGACGGGTCCCACAAGCGCGAGGGCTTCACCGCGCCCTGAGGCATCGCGCCCCAAGTACTAGGCTGGGGGTTAACGGCACGACCACCAACCACGAGAAGGACATGCCATGAGTTCTGGCTGCTTGAGCCGCCGTCTTGGGCTACTCGCAGGCGGTGCCGCAGTTGTTGCGATGGCGACGCTGTCTGCCTGCGGTTCCGACAAGACCCACGAGTCCCCCTCTAGCCCGGCCCCGTCGCAATCGGAGTCCGCTACGCCCCCGCCCTCGCTGTCGCCCACCGAAAAGGCCGCTGGGGTCAGTGGCCCCAACTCGTTTACACCCACGATCAACCCGAAGCCCCCGGGTGCGGTTTGTCGCGAGGTGGTAGGAAACGTCTGCATTCGCTGAGCGCGAACTGTGGGCCGGTTCACTGGCTCGAAGGGTCGACGTTGCGGCATGGGTTCCGTAGCATTAAGCCCATGCCCAACACTATGAGCGCCTTTGCTGCAGCATCGAAGAAAGCCGTGCTCATTGCCGGCTTCGCCGCCTCGCTGACCACTCTTGGCGGTGCCGTAGCGGCAGCGGACTCGACCGGCGAAGGTCAAACGGGTGCTGTCTACGACCCCACCGCGACTCAGGGCGAGATCCGCACCGGATCTCAGGGGACCACCGCCTCCAGCGGGGCGGGCACCGTAATGAGCAATCACAGCAACGTGCGTCAAGTTGGGCCAAAAGAGGCATTCGGCCAGTCGTCCGACTCCCTGGGAACCCCGAACGGAAGCGGGCAGAATGTGAAGGACTGGGACGGATTCCAGGGCGCCTACACGGTCGGCTCGGAGTTCTTCTCCCCGCAGTACCGCTAGGCAGGGAGCGTGGCGTTTCGCGCTGCGAGCCTGATCGTTGCTGTGGCCGCGGCGGGCGCGGGCGTGGCCCCATTCGTCGCATCGGCTGACCCGGCGCCGAGTTGGGATGGTTGGTACAAGGTCACCTTCCAAACCGATCGGAAGTCCGGCACCAGCATGGCGGCCAAGCAATCGGAGACCCCCTACACCGCGTGGTATAAGTTCGCCACCGACTGCTCTTCGGGAACCTGCGTTGCCGCGGTGGTCGACGGGCCCACCCCCAAAGACAACGCCGCGCAGGCCACGAAATTTGAGTGGACGGGATCTCAGTGGTCGCGCACCAACAACTGGCGGTGGGATTGTGGCCTCGGGGACGGCACGCTCACCTTCGACCCGGCCAGTTCGGTCACCACCTATTCGCCGCAGCCGGACGGGTCACTGACTGGCACCTTTGCCACCAATATCGGCAGTGGCGCCTGTCAGGGCACGGTGTACATTCCACTGGTCGCCGTTCGGGCTGATCCGGCCTCGATTTAGATCGGCTTGAATCGGCGCTCGGTACCCGTAGAACTCCTGGTCCTCGCTGTGGGATCGGGCTCCGCGGGGAATCATCCGCATCTCCTTTTCCCTCCCTGTCACGGCAGGCGATGAACCCGCTGTTTCCGGCAACTTTTCGACCGCACCGGTGCTAGGTTGGCGCCGTCATCGCGTGGAAGGCGGTCGAAATGGGCGGGCTCGGCTCTGGGCCGGACAGCGAACGGCAGGCCAATGAAGGCGGGGTGGATTGGGAAGCGCTGCGCGCGGCCGCCGTCGCCGCATCGAAGTGCTCCTACTCCCCCTATTCGCACTTCCCGGTGGGCGTGGCCGGTTTTGTCGACGACGGCCGACTGGTCTCGGGTGCGAATGTCGAGAACGCGTCCTACGGCCTGACATTGTGTGCCGAATGTTCGATGGTCTCGGCGTTGCACGCAAGCGGCGGGGGGCGGCTCGTCTCGGCCTACTGCGTCGACGGTAACGGCGAGGCGTTGATGCCCTGCGGGCGATGCCGTCAACTGCTCTACGAACATGGCGGGCCGGATCTGCTGATCATGACGCCGGAGGGCGTCAGGACTATGGCCCAGATCCTGCCGCAGCCGTTCGGTCCGTGGGATCTGGCCGAAAGGAAGGCTGCCCGTGACGATTGAGACAAGCGCCCAAGACGGCCAGAGGGCGAGCAAAGCGGCCTGGGCCATTCTCGCCGCCATGGGCTTCGGCGCCCTGATAGCGCAGATGTTCTCGACCGTGATCGGGCCGGCTCTGCCCACCATCAAAGAAGATCTGGGCTTGGGACTCTCATCGCAGACCTGGACGATCACTGCCTACAGCCTCGCATTCGGCGCCGCGCTGGTTGCCGGCGGGCGGATGGGGGACCTCGTCGGCGAAGTCAAGATGATCGTGATCGGCTTCGTCATCTTCGGCATCGGCCTGCTGATGTCGGCGGTCGCCGTGGGCGGTCCGTTGATGATCAGCGGCCGTGCCATCCAGGGGATCGGCATCGGCATCTCCGCGCCCGCGACGCTGTCCATCGTGGTCAACTCATTTCCCTTGGTCCAACGAGGCTTTGCCGTCGGGGTATGGGGATTTGCGCACGGCTTCGGGCTGCTTATCGGCCCGCTGTTCGCCGCCTGGATGATGGAGGTCGCCAGTTGGCGGTGGGTGTTCTGGGTGTCGCTGCCGCTGACCGCCCTGGTCATCCTGGTGACGATTCTCGCGACCCGCGGATATCAGAGCGTCATCGCCAAGGGCAGGTATGACTGGCTCGGGCTGATCCTCGGTGCCACCGGCATCACCTTGGTCACCTACGGCCTACAGAACTCATCGGTGAGTTGGTCGGCCACCGCAACGTGGGGTTCGCTCATCGCCGGTGCTGTTCTGCTGGGCATTTTCGGCATGGTGGAGACCAGAATCGCGCACCCGCTGGTCGATTTCGGTCTGTGGAAAGAACGGCTGTTCTCCGGCGGATTCTTCGCCGAAAGCGCGGTTGGCTTTGTCTACATCCCTTTCCTGACCTTCGTCGGCTCGTTGTTCTTCATCAACGTTCTGGACTACTCCCCGGGCAAGGCGAGTTGGGTCATCGTCATCACCACCGGAATCTGCATGCTTTTCGAGCCCCCGGCCGGCCGGTGGGTGGACAAGGTGGGGCCTGGTCTGCCGATCACCGTTGCACTTCTGATGCAGGCAGTGGCGCTGGCCTGGATAGGGTTGCTCTTCACACCGCATACCACGCTGATGCAGATGGTCATCCCGTTGGCGCTCATGGGCATCGGAGTCGGTATCTCGCTGCCGGCCTGCAACACCGCGGGCATGTCCGCGGTCGACGCTGAGCGGGCCGGTATGGGGTCGGGCCTGATGCAAATGACGTTCAACATCCCGGCCGCTCTCGGTGTGGCCCTGGCCACGTCGGTGATCGGCACTCTGACCGCGTCGAAGGTGTCCGGTGGTTTGGGGCCGGAACTTCGCGACCTTGGGGCACGGTATGCCGGAGCCGTTCAAGACGGGAACCTGGAGGCGGCCGACAAGATGTTGGTCGGCCTGTCCGAGGGGTCGGTCCAGGCGATCAAAGGTGCAGCGGTGAATGCGGCCGCGTCGGCCATCACCACGTCGATGCTCGTGCTCTCCTTCGTCGCCTTGGCGGGTGCGGTCTTTGCCTGGGTAGTAATCGGACGACGACGAACACCCGATCACATCGAGATGACCCACGCTGCCAGGGTTTAACCTCTCTGCGACAGTCATCCGCGTGCGCTCTGCAGCGCTGCGGCGGGAAGGAGCGGTGATTCGGCAGCGGGAACTCAGACGGGGGGAGAATCCCACGGCGCCGTCAGTGCGCCGAGATACGCCGACCAGCGCTCTCGATCCACGAATCCGTAGTGTCCGGCACCACCAGCGACGGCGAACTGGCCGAGCCCGAGGTGGTCGGCGAGTTGTTCCATGTCGGCGCCCCAGTCGACGATCCGTCGGCCGGGCCGCGGTGAGGATCCTCCGACACCAGGCTGGTCGGCGGCGATCATCCGCACCCCGAGCGATCTGGTGAGATCCTCGTCGGGGTTACGGATCACCCGCGAGTCGGCGAAACCGTGGCTGAAGATGACAGGCAGACCATCGGGATCGCCGTAGATGTCATAGGCCAGCGTCCGCCCGTCAGCGAGCCTAAGGGTGTGCAGCAGAAGTGTCCTCGAGTGCGAGAGCCGCGGCCACGCTGGCCCGGATAGCGCCGAGTTCGGACCGGGCTTGCGCGCGGGCATCGGCGATGTCGCCTTCTCCGTCCTCGCGGACGGGAACCACCACCTGCAGATAGCACTTGAGCTTTGGCTCCGTGCCACTGGGGCGCACGATGACGCGGGCGCCGGCGAGGGTGAACCGAAGGCCGTCTGTCGGCGGGAGGCCGTCGATGCCCTTCTCGAGATCGTCCATCCGGACCACGTCCCGTCCGCCCAATGTGGTCGGGGGGTTGGCCCGTAGCCGCGACATAGCTTCGGCGATCAGCGAGATGTCCGAAACCCGCACCGAGAGTTGGCTTGTCGAATACAGCCCGAACGTACGCGCCAGGTCGTCGAGCACGTCCTGCGGTCCGCGGCCCTCAGCTTTGAGTGCCGCCACCATTTCCAGGATCAGGAGCGACGCAGTGATGCCGTCCTTGTCCTTGACAGCCGCAGGGTCGCAGCAGTACCCGAGAGCCTCCTCATAGCCGAATCGCAGGCCGGGTACCTTCGAAATCCACTTGAAACCGGTGAGTGTCGTGGCGTAGCCGAGGCCCGCGTCGGCGGCGATGCGTTCCAGCAGTGTGCCGGACACGATCGATTGGGCGTAGACCCCCTCGACCGGCGTCCCGTCGCGTCGTCCACGTTCAGCTATCCACCAGGCCAGCAGGGCCCCCACCTCGTCGCCGGTAAGCATTCGGTAGTCGCCGTCGTAGCGGATGCCCGCCGCGCAACGGTCGGCGTCGGGGTCGTTGGCGATGATGACGTCGGCATCCTGCGCTCGTGCGTCGGCCAGCGAAAGGTCCATCGCACCGGGCTCTTCGGGGTTGGGAAAGTTGACCGTAGGGAAACGTCCGTCCGGATCGAACTGCGCTGCGACCTTGGCCGGTGCGCTGAAACCCGCCTCGGTCACGGTGCGCATGAATACCTCTCCCCCGACACCGTGCATCGCGGTGTACACCGCCGACACCTGCCTGGAGCCATTGCCCAGCAGCGAGACCGCCCGTGCCACATAGGCGTCGAGCACTGCGTCGTCGAGGATTCGATAGTCCTCAGACTGTGGAATCGACGCCATCGGGCCCACGGCGTCGATACAGGCCGAAATGTCGGCGTCGGCCGGTGGAACGATCTGACTGCCATCACCCAGGTAGACCTTGTAGCCGTTGTCGTCGGGTGGATTGTGCGACGCGGTGACCATCACGCCCGCGTCCGCACCCAGGTGCCGAATCGCAAACGCCAGCACCGGGGTCGGCAGGGCCTTGGGCAGCACCAGGGCGGCGATGTTGGCTCCTGCCATGATGCGAGCCGTATCGCGGGCGAACACGTCGGAGTTGCGGCGGGCGTCGTAGCCCACCACGATCCGCTGGCCGCCATGAGCTGCCAGATAAGCCGCCAACCCGGCAGCCGCCCGGGCCACCACGACCCGATTCATCCGGTTGCTGCCGGGGCCGAGCCGGCCTCGAAGTCCGGCGGTTCCGAATTGCAGTGTCCCGTCGAAGGCGTCGGCGAGTTCGGCTGCGGAATCGGAGTCGCCGGCCTCGGCCCGCGTGAGCAAGGCGGACAGTTCGGCAGCGGTCGACGGGTCGGGGTCCTCAGCCAGCCATGCGCGGGCGGTCTCGAAAAGATCGGCCCCCATCAGTAGCCGCCCGCGCCCGGTTCGGCACCGGTGACGATGGCTACCGAGGCCGATGCCCCGATACGGTCGGCACCGGCCGCAAGCACGGTCTCGGCGTCCTCTCGGGTGCGGACCGCCCCGGAAGCCTTAACCCCCAACCGGTCTCCCACCATCGACCGCATGAGTGCGACATCCGCTGCAGTGGCGCCACCCCCACCGAAACCTGTCGACGTCTTCACGTACGCCGCTCCGGTGCGCAGGGCGATCAGGCAGGCGATGGCCTTCTGTTCGTCATTGAGCATGCTGGTCTCCAGAATCACCTTCACCGGTACCGGCCGCGCCGCACCCACAACGCCGAGCATGTCGTCATACACGGCGGCCAGGTCACCGGAAAGAAGGCCGCCGATGTCGAGGACCATGTCGACCTCGTCGGCCCCCTCGGCCACGGTGATCCGGGCCTCCTCGGCCTTGGCCAGCCGCGTCATGGCTCCGAGCGGAAAGCCGACAACGGTGCAGACCATAACGCCGGATTCGGCGAGCTGTTCAGCGGCCGTGGGCACCCATCGGGTGTTCACGCACACCGACGCGAACCCGTGCTCTTTGGCCTCCTGACACAGGGTTCCGATGGCTTGGAGGGTGGCGTCGGCCTTGAGCAGGGTGTGGTCGATCCGGCCGGCGAGGTCGTCGGATGTACGCAGCACGTCAGGCACGTCGACGTTGTCGGGGGCGGGGCCCAAAGCGTTGGTCACGGCCGCGTTGGCGCGGGCGAAAAGTTCGGTGTAGTCGGTCATCTTGTCTCCTGAATCGTCAGCCGAGCAGAGTCGCCTCGAGGTAGTTGAACAACGCGACGCCGGAGTCTTCGCTGAATTTGTGCAGTTGCTCGACCGAAGCGGTCACCTGGTCGCCTTCAAGCCGGTTGAGCAATGTGCAGCAGATCATCGCGAACTTCGAGAAACCCCAATGATTGAGGTAACCGGCGATCATGGCGCCTTCCATCTCGATGTTGACGACTCCGTTGTCATGAATCCAGCGCAGCCAGCCCATCTTGGTTTCCGGGGTTTCCATACACACCGCGCCATCGAGTCGGAACTGTTCGAGAAAGAACTCGTTGCCGGCCACAGTCTTGCCCGAGACGATGGGGAAATCCGTGTGCTCGTTGGCTGCCAGGATCGCGTCGTAGGTAGTGGCCGGGAAGTGCCCGTCAAACCAGTACTCGCCGGTGCCGCCATTGAGCAGGCGGTAGGGGCGCAGGTCGGCCATCAGCCCCTCGGAGGAGACCACGACGGTACCGCCGGGCAGACCAACCCCGCCGCTGGTTCCGACCCGGCACCAGAACACTTCGTCCATCGCCTCAAGGTCACCGCGCTTGAGAAAGAACACCATCCGCATGAGTTCTTGCAGGGCGATCGAGGCACTGGGCATGCCCATGCCATGAGAGGCGAACAGCACTCCGCCGGTGTAGCGAGTGACGAACCGGTCTTCCTTCGGGAAGGCGACGATCTCCGATCCGCCGCTCAGCGCACTCCAGCGTTGAGCGAACTCGTTGATGCGACCTCCGGAACCGGCCATGACGACGGCCTTGACGCCCCGCAACTTGGTCAGGAGTGGGTCTCCGGACGCGATGCCGAAGTGGTAGTAGACGTCCTCGTGACTACCGTCAAGCACCCCGTCGAGGAACGCGTGGTTGATGTTCTCGGTCTTCACTGGGGCCTCCCGTTGGGTCGGAGGCAATGGTATGAGGGGGCCGGCTGTCGAGGAGCGAAATCGGTGAGGGTCAGACCGGGTCGAATCCGGCGACCAGCCAGCGGTCGCCGACTTTGTCCAGGGTGACCCGTACGCTCCAGCTGGTATTGGTGGGCGCGTCATTGCCTGCTGTGACGCTCTGGTCGACGAACACGAGGGCAACCGCGTGCTTGGCCGTAGCTGCAATGGACGCGGCTGCCGGAACCTCGGCCGTCGCCGTAATGCGCTTCTCTTTGGCTCCGGGAATCACCTCGTCGTTGACCAGCGTGGTGAACGAGTCGAGGAACTTTCCGGTCAGTAGGTCTCGGGCGCTGGTCAACTCCTCCTCGGCGGTGTCGGCTTTATAGCTCAAAATCGTGACCGTGGTATCACGCGCGGCGGCCACCGATGCGATCGCTGCTGCTGCCGTGTCCTGCCTCGACGCGTACTGCCAGCCCAGGAAGCCCGCACCGGCAGCCGACAGGGTTGCGAGGGCCGGCAGCACTCCCAGGGCAAGCAGCCGCGAGTGCCCCCACCGTGGTCCGAGCCGTACCTCCAGCGGGTCTGCGGGGCCGGGTTTCTCAAGTACGAGTTCTTGCGCAGTGCCGACGATTCCAATGCTGACTATTTCGGCGCTGGAGATCTCGGGGCCGGGGGTACGGTCGGCCTCCCGACCGGCCTCCACATCATCGGATTCGCGATCCTCGCCGTCGCTGATCACCGCACGAACTCCACGGCCGACACCTTCGCTTGCGCGCCAACCTTCATGACCGTCAACCGCACTCGCAAGTGTCGCGGTTGCTCGTCAGCTTCGCCGTCATTCGTGCTGTTGACCGTGACTGCTGCCAGGACCTGGCCTACCTGGCCGTTGACCGAGTCCGGGATCAAGCCCGCGTCGGTGACGGTACCCACTGACGTGGACTTCGCTTTCCGCACCACATCGGCAAGCGACTCGGACCTGGCCTTGAAGTCGTCGTAGAAGGCTCCCGTCGATGAGTCAAGAATGCGCTGAATGTCGGCATCGACCTGTTTGTAGTCGATCGTCGTCAGGTCCGCTGCGGCTTGTTTGGCAACCTCGACGAGTTCGTGCCGGAATTCGCCGGCCTGCCGGTCCTGAATCAGCCGGAAACCGAGCAGACCGCACAGGCCGCCGAACACGGCTACCGCTACCAAGCTCGCGATCGTGGCGCTCCGGATTGCGGTCCGACTCCGGACAATGACCACCTCGGGGCGAGGTGGCGTCCCGTCGGATTCCCTTGGGCCATCCCTCTGCCCGGCACGGTCCTCACCGACCATGGGCATACGCTACCGCGCAAAAAGCCGGCGCGAGAATACCGGCATCACGGCGCCGCGGTCCTGGCCAACCACATCTGCCAAGAAGGTGCCAGACCGATTGTGCGCCTGAGTAGTTCCAGATATTGGCGGTCGCCGGTCTTGCAGGCGAATGCTTCTAGGACAGTTGCGCCGTCGGTAGGGCGTTCGATCACCTCGATCGCGTCCTCGGCTTTCACCTCACCTTCCTCGACGATGCGCAGGTAGGTTCCGGGACGGCGTGCCGCGGTGAAGATCTTCACCAGATCGGTTCGCCCCCAGAAGCCCGCGAAAGTTCGGCACGGAATCCGCGGCACGGTAACCTGAAGTGTCGCACCTCCGATACGCCATTTCTCTCCGATCACGGCGTTGGTGATGTCCAACTCAGAGGTGGTGAGGTTTTCGCCGAACCGGCCTGCGGGGATAGTGATTCCCAGTTGGTCTTCCCACCACTCGGCGTCTTCGCGCGCGTAAGCGTAGACGGCCTGCCACGGTCCGCCATGGTGTTTCCGGTTGATCACCGAGTCGCCTTCTACGGAATCGTCGGCCAGAGTCCGCGGGCCTGGAAATGGCCGCTTGTCGATACCGCTGCGGTGATCTGAGCCGGTCCACGGCGCTCCCTCGTGAAGCTCGGCGGTCACATTGACCGACAGCAGGCACGGGCCACTCATGACTGGCCCCGGCGGTAAGCCCAGCCCAACGCCGCGGTCGCCCATCGGCGCGGAGCCAACTGCACCAGTCCCATGCCGATGCGGTTCGACAACCCGGGCGTCACGATCGGTGCGCCGCGCAGGCAGGCGGTGATTCCCTCGCGGGCAACGACGTCCGGTGGCAGCACCATGGCCGAGGGGATGGACAATTTCGGGCCCTGCTCGGGATTGTCGAGCATTTTCGTCGCGGTGTAGCCGGGGCACAGAGCGGTGGCCGTGACACCCCGGTTCTTGCTTTTCAACTCGTTCGCCAGCGCGAGGGTGAAGGACAGTACGTAAGCCTTCGACGCCGAGTAGACGTTCTGCTGGGGAAGGGCCACCCAGGCCGCGGTCGAGGCGACGTTGAGAATGCGACCGCGGCCGCGCGCCAGCATGTCGTTCGCGATGAGATGAGTCAGTGCGGTCAAGGCTACGACGTTGACGGCGAGTAGATCCTCCTGCTTTGCCAATGCAATCTCGTCGAAGTAGCCGTTATAGAGCAAGCCGGCGTTGTTGACGAGCACATCGACGTCGGCACCGACCTCGGCGCACAGGGCTCTAACGTCGTTGTAGAGCGAGTGCGCCGCTCGGGGGGCAGCCAAATCGCAGGGCACGACCCGGGCATCGATGCCGTGCGCGTCAACCAGTTCGTTCGCGACCTCGCGGAGTTTCCCTTCGCGCCGGGCAACCAGGATGAGGTTGTAACCGCGGCGACCCAGTTCGCGACAGAACTCTTCGCCTATCCCGTCCGATGCGCCGGTCACGAGTGCCCAGCTGCTGCCCACTTCTGCCTCCAAGAAACGGCGATTCCTCAGTTATTACGCCAGCCAAGTTGCAAAATCGTCCGCAGGAAATCCATCTTTCCTATTTCGCTGAAAAAAAGTTAAAGATAACATTAGCCACACCTGAGATAGTTGTGGCTTGGTCGAGACCGGGGAGGTCTGAAATGTCGGCGGTGTTTGTCGGTCGGGTAGGCGGTCTGGCGGTGGCCCTCGGTGTGGGTGCTGCCGCTTTGTCTGCGGCTGGGGTGGCGTGGGCGGACAGTTCGCCTTCGGATCAGTCGGGTTCCAGGTCGACGAGTTCGTCGGCGGCGAATACGACGAGTTCCTCGGCCTCGCGGCATGCCTCGGCCGGCCCGTCGGCCGCCGCCTCCCGCGGCCGCGGTGCGCAGCCGGCCAGTTCGCCGGTGGCCCGGGTGGGCAAGCCGTCCGCCCGGCCGGCCACGGCTGTGCGGGTTCCGATTGCGGCGCCGGCGCCCGCTTCGGCGTCGGACGTCGTGACCGCCACCCCCGCGGTCGCGGATTTATCCGGGGGTGGCGATCCGGGCGCCCCGGTGAACACTCCGGTGGAGTGGACGGCGATGGCGGCGGCACGCCGCACGGCCTCGCAAGCGGCGGCCGGCGTTGCCCCCGCCGCATCCCAGGTCACGGCCGCAGCCGTCGGCGACCCCACCTACGAATTCGGCGCCTGCACCCAGTCGAGTACCGCCTGCACCTACGTGCTCAGCCCCAGTGGCGTGCCTATCCCGACCGCCACCTACACCCAGAACGTGATGAATTTCTACGTGCTGCCGAACGCCCAGAGCGAGCAGAACACCGCCCAAGCCGTGTTCACTCCGGAGGGCGCATATCCGGTTACGGGTATCAAGGGTCTGCCGCTAACGATTTCGGCGGAACAGGGGAAGACCATCTTGGTAAACACCATCGAAACGCTGGAACCCGGGCCACAGCCGGGGGACATTCCGGTCACGATTTTCGGCTTCTCGCAGAGTGCGGTCATCAGTTCCCTGCTGCAGCGGGACCTGACCGACCCGACGATGATAGGGCTGCTTCCTGGGCTTGATCGCGACACGACGACATTCGTCACGGTCGGTCAGGAGATGAACCCCAACGGTGGTTGGTTCGCCCGTTTCCCCGGATTGAACGCGGCCAGCCTGGGTGAGTTCTTCTTCGGATCAACACCGGAAAATGCCTTCCCGACAACGAATTACACCCTGGAGTACGACGGCTTCGCCGACTCCCCGCGGTATCCGGCGAACATTTTGTCCACCCTCAACGCCGCGATGGGAATCCTTCTGGTCCACACCGAGTACGCAAACCCGAATTATTTCGCGAAGACGTACGGAACCGTGCTGGGTTCCTATGACCCCATCATGGGCACCCTTGGGCCGGGTTACGCATGCCAGAACGGGGCAACGTCGTGCACCCGGTTGCCCACCACGGACGCCGATCAGGCGTACTACTTCATCCAGACGCCTAACCTGCCGTTGTTGGCTCCGCTGCGGGCGATTCCGCTGATCGGTAAACCGCTGGCCGACTTGGTTCAGCCGTTCTTGAAGGTCATTGTCAACCTGGGTTACGCCGACCCGGCGCACGGATTCACCAGCGCCACCCAGCCGATGGCGAACCTGCCCATGCCGTTCGGGATCTTCCCGCACGTCGACCCGAAGGAAGTCATCCAGCAGTTGGCAGCGGCGGTCCCTCAGGGCATCCATGACTTCTTCGCCGCATTGGGTGAAGGTGGCCAGGGCTCTGGAGTGACGCTCCCCTCGCTGAACCAGGTGGTCGCCGTCGCCAAGGAGATCATCAGCACTCTCCCAGCCCGGATCTCGGCCGGGGCCTCCGCGCTGTATGCCACCGTGTTGGCCACCGCAGACTTCCTCAACGCTTTGGTGGTGACGCTGCCCGCCTACGACGTCAGTCTTTTTGTCGAGGGCATCAAGCAGGCCCTGAACGGTCAGGTCATCCAAGGGCTCGTCAACGCCATCGGTCGTCCGATAGCCGCCGACATCGGCATGATCGGCACGATCAGCGTCTTCCAACTCACTGTGTGGCTTGAGGGTATCGCTGCCGCGATTACCGGATGCGGTCCCGCAGCGCCGACAACGGGGTTGTGCATCGCGTAGGAGTAAACCCAGGCAAACGCCGATTTCGAGTGGGTCCGCGTCCTGATCGTCGGCCTTGTCGTCGTTTAGCTGTGCGCCCGAACGGCCAACCCCGTCGGCTATTTCGCAATTCCCTGAAAACACGCTGTGTGCTCAGTTAGCCTCACCTGAGTTGGGATCGGCTTGGACAAGGAGGTCTGAGATGTCGGCGGTGTTTGTCGGTCGGGTGGGCGGTCTGGCGGTAGCCCTCGGTGTGGGTGCTGCCGCTTTGTCTGCGGCTGGGGTGGCGTGGGCGGACAGCTCATCTTCGGATCACTCGGGTTCCAATTCGACGAGTTCGTCGGCGTCGAGTTCGTCGGTGAGCAGGCATGCCTCGGCCGGTTCGTCGTCCGCCGCCTCCCGCAGTCGCGGTGCGCGGCCGGCCAGTTCGCCGGTGGCCCGGGTGGGCAAGCCGGCGGCGGCCCGGCCGGCGACGGCTGTTCGGGTTCCCGTCGCGGCGCCGGCCCCCGCTTCGGCGTCGGACGTCGTGACCGCCACTCCTGCGGTCGCAGATTTGTCCGCCGGTGGCGATCCGGGTGCCCCGGTGAACACTCCGGTCGAGTGGACGGCGATGGCAGCGGCACGCCGCACGGCTCCGCAGGCGGCCGCCAGCGTCGCGCCCGCCGCGTCCCGGGTCGCCGCCGCGGTCGCTGACGCGACCTATGGCGCCTGCACTCAGTCCAGTGCGGCTTGCACCTACGTCATCGGTCCCAGTGGTAAACCGATCCCAAGTGCCGAGTGGGTCGAAGACGTCACCAATCTCTACGTGCTGCCCAACGCCCAGAGCCAGCAGAACACCGTACAGACCGTGTTCACTCCGGAAGGCGCATATCCGGCTACGGGTATCAAGGTTCTGCCGCTGACGATTTCAGCGGAGCAAGGGAAGACCATCCTGGAGAACACCATCGAGACGCTGGAGCCTGGGCCGCAGCCCGGGGATATTCCGATCACGATTTTTGGCTATTCGCAGAGTGCGGTCATCAGTTCCCTGCTGCAGCGGGACCTGACCGACCCGACGATGATAGGGCTGCTTCCTGGGCTTAATCGGGACACGACGACGTTCGTCACGGTCGGTCAGGAGATGAGCCCCGACGGTGGCTGGTTTGCGCGCTACCCCGGTCTGAACGTGCCGGCCGCCGGCGAGTATTTCTACGGTTCAACACCGGAAAATGCCTTCCCGACAACGAATTACACTCTGGAGTACGACGGCTTCGCCGACTCACCCCGGTATCCGGGGAACTTCCTGTCCTCCCTCAACGCGGCTCTGGGGATCGTTCTGGTCCACACCCAGTACGCGAGCCCGGAGTACTTCGCGAAAACGTACGCATCCTTCGACCCCGTCATGGCGGCGCTAGGACCCGGTCTGGCTTGCCAGCAGGGGACGACGTCGTGCACCAGGCTGCCTACCACGGATGCCGATCAGGCGTATTACTTCATCGAAACCCCCAACCTGCCGTTGGTGGCTCCGTTGCGGGCGATTCCGTTGATCGGTAACCCCCTGGCCGACCTGATTCAGCCGTTCTTGAAGGTGATCGTCGATCTCGGCTACGCCGACCCGGCTCATGGCTTCCCCAACGCCACCCAGCCGATGGCGAACCTACCCCAGCCGTTCAGTGTCTTCCCCCGGGTAAACCCGAAGGAAGTGATCCAGCAGTTGGCCGCCGGGATCAAGCAGGGCATAGAAGACTCGATCGCGTGCCTGCATGACCACGCCTGCACCCATCCACCGAAGGGCCCGGGCCAGCAGGTGACCACCACCATTGCGGAGATCGTCAGAACCCTCCCGGCCCGGATCTCCGCCGGTGCCTCCGCGCTGTACGCCACCGTGCTGGCCACTGCGGACTTCGTCAACTCCGCGTTGATCTCACTGCCGACCTATGACGTGGCCCTGTTCGTCGAGGGGATCAAGCAGGCATTCAGCGGAGAGTTCATCCAGGGACTCGTCAACGCCGTCTTCCGCCCCATTGCCGCCGACATCGGCCTGGTCACCACGATCAGCGTTTTCCAGATTCTGGTGTGGCTTGAGGGCCTGGCAGGCGCGATCACCGGATGCGGACCCGGGGCGCCGACGACGGGACTGTGCATCTACGGGTAACGCCAAACCCGGATCTGATGCCCGGAAGCCGACAACCGATTAGCCACCAGCCGGTTCGGTTTCGGATTACTGTCGGATGATGATCATGAACATCATCTGGATGATCGTCCTCGGTCTCATCGTCGGCGTCATCGCAAAACTGATCGTCCCCGGTACCGGTCACATCGGCTGGATTGCGACGGCTCTTCTGGGTATCGCCGGCGGCTGGGTCGGCGGCACCCTGGGCAGCATCGTCTTTGCGCCACACAGGCTGGAGATCACCCCACCGATCAAGCACTCGTTTTTGGGCGCGCTCGTCGGCGCGGTCATCCTTTTGTGGGGTTACCGGAGCATGGCGAGGCGGGGCTAGGGCAGCACCCGTAGGCCCCACTGGGCGAGCACCGGGCCGACCATGGTGAAGTACGTCGTGTAGTCGTCACCTTCCGGCGATCCCGCGAGGAGCCCGACCGCGCTGACGGTGCCGTCCGGGTTCTTGACGAATCCGGGGCTCCCGCTGTCTCCTTGCAGGCTGAACACGCTGGTTTCAACCAGAGTTCCGTCCACATCGGTGATCACTCCGCAGGTCTCTCCGGTGATCGCTCCGAATTTGCAGAAGGGCAGGCCGATCTGAATCTGCTCAGGGGCCAGTACGTCGCGGACCGGGTAGATACCGCCGTTCTGTGGAGGCCTCATTGAGGTAGAGCTCCCAGCCTTACCTGTGAGGTTCAGCAAGGTCAGTCGGGGTTCGGGTTCGGCTTGTGAGAGGGGAAGTCGACGACGTTGTCGCGGCGTTTCCGTAG